>JANOYW010000080.1:0-101071 GCA_031429075.1 Bdellovibrionales bacterium
CAGCCAAACATCAACGACCCTGCCGTCTTTAGTCTTTCGCTTTGTCTCAAGAGTCGGAACTAGCTCTCCACGTTTGAGAGATGCAAGGAACTCACGGGCTTCCGCTTGATATTCTTTCGGAACAGTATCGACGATATTCATCCGAAGAGCTTCATCTTCTGAATAACCGTAAATTTGTTCAGCACCCCGGTTCCACGCCAGAATATTGCCATCTAAATCCTGAAAGGTAATCGCATCATTGGAATCCTGAATAACCGTTGCCATCCGACGAAACTTTTCTAGTGTTTTTGTTTGTTCAGTAATGTCTCGTTCCGTTGTGGCAATTCCAGTTAATTTGCCCTTGTCATCAGTCAGCTTGGTATTTGTCAGCCACACGTCGATGATCCTGCCATCTTTATTTTTTCGTTTTGTCTCGAGGTTAGACACCAATTCTCCGCGCTTCAGAGAGGCCAGAAATCCACGCGCTTCCTCCTGATACTCTTTCGGAACGGTATCGACGATATTCATACTTAACGCTTCAGCCTGGGAATAGCCGTAAATTTGTTCTGCCCCTTGGTTCCATGCCAAGATGTTACCCTCTAAATCCTGGAAGGTAATGGCATCGTTAGAGTCTTGAATAACGGTTGCCATCCGACGAAACTTTTCGAGGGATCCCATTGGCTTTACGCTAGATATTGTGCGTTTTAGTGCTCTATTTTTTTTTGCTATTTTTTGAAACCGAACTGTTTTTTTTGACATTGATAAATCCTCATCTTTTTATGCTGCATCAAAAAGAAGAGTTGATTCGCAAACATAAAAATTATTGGGTGGATTAATAAATCAGAGGAAAGGCCACAAGGCTTTCAAGAGTTGAGTCTTACTCGTTTTGAACGGTAACTCATTGAATCGGCATTAGCTATTGTTTAACAGGCGTAAGGAATGATTGAACGGTGGCTGGCAGCCTACGGCTTCTGAGGATATTTCGGGTGTTCAGGATGTGGTTATGTTTGTCCTGAGGGATGAAACTTAAAAAGTAAATCGCGAAGAAGTCCTCAAGACGGAGGCCTAGTTTTTTTGGGTTATCGAGGGTCTAAAGGTACGTAAGTAGGAGCTAATTTTTTTAATAGATGAATCCATCGATAATTTCAGCATAAACTGAGTTGTTAGAAAATTTGTTATTTTAAAAGGGTGTTTTAAATGAAAAAAATTATTATTTCCTTAGTTTTCATATCGAGTTTGGTACTTCTTTTTTTGTTTCAAAACTTGACGACAAATACTATTTCAACATCAAGTCAGCCACCTAATATCCTGATGATTCTACTCGACGATGCTGGGCAGGCGGATTATTTAAACGCCAAGATAGCCCCAAAAATAAACGAGCTCCGACAACAGGCAACACTGTTTCCTTATTTTTACGTAACCCCCATGTGTACTCCAACACGAATGAGCTATCTATCTGGTCGTTATCCAGCGGACCATGATATTTTTTGGGTTTGCGGATCGGACGCTCTTTATGGAATTCCCAACACAGATGCAACAATCCCACAAAGCTTAGCAGAGCGAGGTTATACCACGGGTGCCTTTGGGAAATGGCATGCAGGCATAGATCAGGCAGATGTTGGTCAAGGGCCAGATGTGTATAACGATTTTGATATCAAAAATAAGTTTGAGTACTGGGTCAGAAGCCCTGGTGTCACACAAGGTGGTTATTTTAACCCAGTGATGAATATTAACGGTGTCGAAAAGAAGTTTGACAACGAGCACCTAGAGGATGTCACGGGCAACTTGATAAAGGATTATATTTTAAAACTAAGCCAACAAACTGTAAAAAAACCATTCTATATCCAATACTGGCTCAACGCCGCTCACTCTAAACACGAGGCATCTCTACGGATGATTTCAGATCCGTTGTTCAAAACTCAGTATCAAAAATGTGTGATTGATCCGGTGTCATCCACAGACAGAGCGTTTTGTATAGATTGGAAAGTTACAAATAAACGACGTCTTTATGAATTACTCTTGAGCCAAGGCGATGAGAACATAGGAAAAGTTTTGGCCCTATTTAAAACAACAGATCCGTATTTGCAAAATACCGTGATTATGTTGACGAGCGACAATGGTGGCACAGGGGAAACCAGACTCACATCACCAGCCTATGGCAATAAAGACTATTTAGGCAGGGATCTACGCAGCTTTAAAACGGACGTATTCGAGGGTGGAATTCGTCAAAATCTTCTCTTAAAGATGCCGGGGCAAACGAGTTCACGCATAGATTCATCATTTATTGCAAACATAGACCTCTTCCCAACAATGATAGATCTTGTGAAGAGTCAGCCAACAACCAAAGAAACAAATCAATTCGACGGTCAGAGTTTTTATCAAAGATTATTAGATCCAAACGTGTCCTTTGCGCGAGCTAAACCATTTTTCTGGAGTTTTAAAGTTCAGAATGAAATTGACGATGTGACCGAGGTGCGTGATGAGGCGGGGACTCTTGTCGAGTTCTACGATAAAATGAGCTTTGCTGTTCGCAAAGGTCCTTGGAAATTAGTTTATGCTCCACTCCTCGAGCATGGCTGTATGCCTTGTTTGTTTGATATGCAAACGGGTTACTCAAGAGAAAGTAATGGAAAAGATGGCTCTGTGAGTGACGATGTGGCAGCTAAATTTCCTGCTGTCGTCGAAGAGCTTCGCGAGGATTACATAGAATGGCTATTATCTTCAACGCAACTGCAAGTAAATGTAGCGAGCAAATCCACCACAGCACAGGTTGTTTCTGAAACGATACCTGGTTTTAAACAGGGACTCACTGAACTAGTGCCTAACATTCAGTTGCCCAACGTCACTGGGCAAGATTGGGTGTCTTTGCAAAACAATCATCGCTTTGATGTGAACCGTTTAGACTTTACTTTTTCAGCCAGCATCACCCCGCAAAAGTTTTTAGGAAAAACACAAGTGATTGCGATGCGCGCAGGCACTTGGATTTTTCAGGTGAATGCTCAAAGGCAGCTTCAATTAATCACATTCGACCGTTTGGGACAGCCGACAACAGTGGGTACAAGCGAACAGTTGAGTGTAAGTCTGTCTTACGACGTCAGTTTTGTAATCTATGCCTTTAAGGGTGCGAACACTGTTGTTCGTATCTATGCGCGTGATCGAGGTGGAGATCTAAATAATGAAGAGCGTTTGGTGAATCTGGTCCGAGCGGAAACCTCAAAAGGTTTGCAGGCCAATAAAGAGACCATCTACATTGGGGCCAAGCCGGGAATGGGCCTCAGTTCTTTTGTTGGTGGTATAGAGGCTGTTCGTATTTACAAAGCGCCGCTACGTCGTAGTGAAGTTGGTTATGGAATGCGTTCGTGGGGAAATAAGTTTCTTTAAAATTTAATTTTGATTAAATAGACCAATGGAGCAGATATGGATCCACGCTCGCCTGATGCTTAACAAACACAGGAGCTTACGATCTGCAGATTGCCGAGGAGTTAATTAAAACGGGCGGCCCAACAAAAAACTGACCTGCGACATTGCATCCTGAATTGGTAAGCTGGCATCTTTTGAACATCCAAATTTACACACCACACGCAAATTATTGATCTCAAAAGAAATTTATGAGACCACTAATGTTTAATCGAGGTTCAAATGTCAAAGGGGTCCGACAAAATTCTTACGCCTGACTCCATATCTGAAAGCCTAGGACCATCCGATGCGGCCGCTCTTCTTTTTCGCTTCAAAGAAAATATCCTTCAAGCATGGGAATCGCAATGCCGTGAGAAGGTGCTTGCAGCGAAAACTCAAAGTCATCCAGCGCTTCTCAATGAAATTCCAAAATTCATAGATCAACTGATTTTAACTATACGCCCTGACTTCAAAACCGACTACGAAGCAAATTCTAAAGTCGCTCGTGATCATGGCGAAGAGCGATCAGATTTGATTGCTTATACTCTCGATCAAGTTATTTATGAGTATCAAATACTTAGAACTACTTTAATAGAATTCCTAGAAGCAGAAGCTCCTTTGAGTACTGAGGTCCGCAAACTTATACACGAATTCATGGATCAGGGTATCCGACAGGCCGCTGCTCGGTACGCCGAGATTGAGCTCAAAGGTGAGAAAAATCAGCGACGAGATATTGAGCGAGAACGCCAAGAACTTTTTGCATTTTTCATGCAAGCACCAATTGCAATCTGCGTTCTTGATGGACCCGAACATATTTTCACTTTGTCCAACCCACACTACGACAAGCTTGCGGACCGAAAAGTCGTTGGCAAAAAAGTACGCGACGCCTTTACCGAGGCAGAAGTAGGTCCCTTTTTCGAAATTCTCGACCGTGTCTACCTGACGGGCGAACCGTATATCGGGAAGGGTGCATCCGTCCCACTTCTCGATTTAGGGGGTGAAGTTCGCGAACGGTTTATCGACTTTGGTTATAATCCAATACGAAATTCTGAAAATAAAATCACGGCTATTTTAGCATTTCACATCGATGTCACTGACCAGGTGTTAGCTCGAAAAAATTTAGAAGATAGCGAAGCACGCCTTTTGCGCAGTCAAGTGCTACTCGAACACATGAAGCAAGTCGCCGAGCACGAACGCGCAAAGCTTTCAGCTGTGTTCGCGCAAACTCCGGGCGCGATAGCCGTATTTGAAGGACCTGATCATATATTTACGATGGCGAATCCGGCCTACCTGTCGCAGTTTTTTGGAGGGCGACAGGATCTTATCGGTAAATCGGTCCGCACGGCCGTTCCTGAAGCAGTCGAACAGGGCTTCGGAAAATTGCTAGATGATGTTTATCAAACCGGAAAACCCTACATCGGCACCGAAATGCCAATTGATCTACTTCAACCAGATGGAAAATTGAGGAAGTTTCACCTTAATTTGGTCTATCAACCTTTGCGTGATAATTCAGAAAAAATAACAGGAATTGTAGCAGTAATAACTGATGTAACTAATCAGATAAACTCACGAATAAAATTAGAGGAAAGCGAAGCTAGACTTTTAAAAAATCAAGAACTGCTTTCGACCACCGTGCGAGTGGCAAAAGTTGGATTTTTTGATTGGGATATCCAAAAAAATTCGATGACCTTCAGTGATCAGATGCGAAATGACTGGGGAATAAATTCTGATATCTCGCTTCAAGAAGTAATTGCCAGAATTCATATGGACGATCGCGAAACGACTCATCAGATAATTGAAAAATCCATCAGCGATCGAACTCCATTTTTTGCTGAGTACCGTGTGGTTCGGCCGGATGGTAGAATTATCTGGATTGAGGCTCAAGGCATTGTGGTTTACTCCAACGTTGGGACGCCGATTTGTTTTTACGGTACTTCGATCGACATTACTGCGCGCAAAGTTATTCAGTTCCAACTTCAGGTTGCAAAGAGCGAAGCTGAAAAAGCAAATCAAACCAAGTCGTCGTTTCTTGCCAACATGTCTCACGAAATTCGAACGCCACTAAGTGCTATCCTTGGGTTTACTGATCTTCTTAAAAATAAGGGACTTTCTGATGAACAGCAAAATCAGTATCTAGAGACTATCTCTCGAAATGGCAAAGCGCTCACAAAAATCATTGATGATATTCTTGATTTGGCAAAAGTTGAATCTGGTAAACTCGACGTAGAAAATTTAGACTTTTCACTTTTTAATCTGATCGATGATGTCATGGATGTCTTTCGCGAACGCATTCGTTCTAAAAATATATACCTTCGTGTCCATCTCAATAAAGAAATACCCGACAGAGTCTTTTCAGATCCGACTCGTATTCGGCAGATTTTGATCAATGTGGTCGGCAATGCGGTGAAATTCACAGCAAGTGGTGGAGTCACGATTGAAGTTAGCACCAGTGACAAGGTCGGCGAAAAGACTCTATTTAAAATTTTAGTGAAAGATACCGGTGTCGGTTTAACCAGCGAACAGAAAGAACGTCTTTTTCAGCCCTTCATGCAGGCTGATAACAGCACAACTAGAAAATACGGCGGGACGGGTTTGGGTCTGGCCTTGTCTAAACGCCTAGCCAACGCACTTGGCGGGGATATTTTCGTCGAAGCTGCTAATGCGGCACAAGCTGGTTGTACTTTTGGCTTCACCTTTGTCACGACTCTTCCAAAGCCAGTAGCGAGTGAAGTTAAAAGTAAAGATGATGGTCTAAAATACAAAGCAGAAAACATTCTACTCCTTTCAGGTATTCGTGTGCTGATTGCGGAAGATTCCATTGATAATCAAGTTCTTGTAAGTGTGGTACTCAGAAAACAAGGCGCGACTGTTGATACTGCAAAAAATGGAGTTGAAGCATTTAAGATGGGAATGAACGGCAACTTTGACATTATTTTAATGGACATCCAAATGCCAGAAATGGATGGCTATGAAGCGACTCGCGCACTTCGCGAAGCTGGGTTTAAGAAACCAATTGTCGCGCTAACTGCGCATGCCATGGCGGAAGAGCGCGCACGCACGCTTGCGGCTGGGTGTGACGGGCATTTGACAAAACCGTTGAACCAGACAGAACTTATTGAAACGGTCGAACGGCTTACGAGTTATAACAAGATTAAACCTAAACAGCGAAAAGATCATTAGTGACCCTCATGTGTCCGTCTTGAGACCTCGTTGGTTACCGGCGGAAAAATAATAGTATTGACGATAAAATGGCTCAGTCCCGCCAATCGGAAGCGAACCAGGTTTCCTCAACCGTCTATATCTAAAGGATGGAGTTTAATTTGCGCGAAGACTTCATTCAAATTCAAAAATTCGCTCTCCATGAAATGCGCCAGTCAATTGACCCGGCAAATTGGCACCAGTGAAACAGCTATTTTTTGAAAGGCTCGAAATTTCTTTTACCAAGAATGGTCGTGCTGGGGCTTGCGTATCAACTAACACTCCATGAAGTTCATAACCATTTTTAAAATCGCCAAATGCCTTTGGAAGAGAAAGGAACTCGGCGGGACGTTTTGAAAATACTTCCACTAATCTTTGCGGGCTCAAGGCTCCGGACATCCAACGATCCAGAAGTACTCTGAGCGTCGTTTCGAGTCCCAGGGTTCCAAACACCGCATCCTCAATTGAGCCGGCCTTTTTCGAAGTCTCGTGAGGAGCGTGATCAGTCGCTACAAAGTCGATTGTGCCTTCAGTCAGGGCCTGCCATAGGGCCTCTTGGTCTGATGCTGATCGGATTGGAGGGTTCATTTTAAACGAAAGATTTTCGGCATTAATCGTATCGGTATTAAAAAACAAATGATGTGGACTAACCTCGGCAGTGACGCGCAAGCCTTCACGCTTAGCCGCGCGAACCAACTCTATGGTTCTTGCACTAGAGACATGTAGGACATGATACCTGGCCTTGGGAAAGTTTCTTAAAATTTTGAGATCCCTCTCTACCATTTTCCACTCAGGCTCATCAGGGTAAGGCTTTGCATTAAGTTTCCGCTGAATTGGACCGGGAGCCATAGATCCGCCATGTCCAAGGAATTCCGCGTGCTGAAGAAGAGGAACAGTCAATTCCTGCAATCTGGAAAATGCAATGGACATTGATTCGTCATCCTGAACTCCAAGACCATCATTCGTGAATGCCGAGGCTCCTGCATTTACTAGCGACTCAAGATCAGTCGATTGGTTGCTATTTAGATTTTTAGTAATGGCTGCTGACCACAAAACTTTTATTCCGAATTTTTCCTCGTAAGGTAGGACTTCGCTTTGACCCTGGCGCAGCACTTCGACCGAGTCGATGGTGGGGTTCGTGTTTGGCATGGTCAAAACAGCGGAATAGCCGCCCCTGAGCGCTGCTAACAAACCAGTTTCGGCAGTTTCTTTGTGGGATTGGCCCGGCACTCTCAGGTGGACCTGAGCATCAACGCCAGAAGGAATTAAAGCTTTTCCGTGGAGGTCGATAACGGTTCCAGCTTCTGTTATGTTTTGTTGCATTTGCAAAAGACGCCCGTCCTTAATCAGAAGGTCGGTCAAAATAGGCGATCGGTCTGACGACCAGACTTGAGCATTTTTTAGAACATACAAACAGCATTTTTTTATTTTAAGATTTTCGATAATACGGTCTCCAAAGTTAGGGGTTACAAAATTCGCAATCTGATGCAGAAATTGCAACGACTCCGTCCGGTCTTGCTTTTTGCTCTGAATGGGCACATTTAACACAGCTCCATAAAACGTCTTTTGAAATACGGCTTGGTTCCCCGCATTCCTCACAAGGTAGACCGGGAACACCTTTACTTATGGCAAATCCTGGCGTTTTACAATCTGGGCACAACGAATTGAGAGTTTCTATCAATTTCAATCCAACTTTTTCAATAACCTTCATCCGAGTCGGATTGAAATTGGCCCTCATATCCGTGCTCAAAATGACTTTTGAGTCAGTGGAAACTAGAAATCCGTCGATGATCGCCTGTTCTACAGATTGAAACGTTTGAAGATTTTTAAATACCATATCGCTGCGGTCTTTTAGCTTTACAATGATTCCGTGCTCAGGAAATCCAATTTGCTTCAGGAATGCATGAAGATCATCGCTAGGCCCAAATTCAATCTCAGCGTGATTGGTTTCGGTACTGATTTCCTCAACATAAATTTCTGTGTTGAGTTTTCTATCGACGAATAAAAGTGCTTCGTGGTCACTTTGCACGAAGCCAATAAAGGGATGTGGGCCAAAGCTGCCTTCGCTAGCAAGCACAAATCGAGCAGCTGGATTTGTCTGCGCGACGGCAGAGGTCTTACGTCGCAAAGTTTCACGAACTCCTCCAACACGATCGACTTCGCCGCTAAAAGTCCCAAACATGTCGGTGTCCACGTCGGCAAGAATACATTTAAGCCCTAACTTTTCAAGAAGTGGCGCTAAAACTTTTTCTTTCGAATGTTTAGTGGCGAAAAAAACGTTTTCGCCACTAAATGGATGCTTATTGTCCTTGTCCAAGCGAGTCGCCTTTTTCGTCGTCAAAGAGATAAAGTTTTTTTGTTTTGATAACATCGATATTTGTCTGGTTTAATTCCCGCACCAGCATCTGACCTGCTCACCGCACCAGAGCAAACGATAGCATCCGATATAAATTGGCTCAGGAGGAGGGACTCGAACCCCCGACCAAGCGGTTAACAGCCGCTTGCTCTACCACTGAGCTACTCCTGAACGACGCTCATAGAACAAAGATTTATAACAGGTCCTCAAATCGCAAGTAAATCACTTTTAAACTCTAACGCGCCCTACAAGTTTTGCAGGTGCTGCTTATAGAGTGAGTGATTTTCTGGATTTCTATCGAGTTTTATACATTCTTTAAAGCACACATCGGCTTTGGCAAAATTTCGCACTTTTTTATAGGCATGGGCCAAACCCAAACGAGCGGCTAAAAAGCGTGGGCGAAGCCGCAAGGAATGCTCAAACCACAAAATTGCCTCATTTTCTGGACCGTTTTTCCACAGAAGGTGCTGAGCCAGCACAAACGAGGCATACGGGTTCAAAGGCTGAAGCGTGAGAAGATCGCGCAACGCTTTTTCGCCGTCGGCGTACAACCCATCCTGCAGCAGAGACTGACTCTTTAGCACGGCATCAAACTCCAAAGCCGACGTATTGATCGGATCGATAAGGAGTGCCTGTGTAACCGCAGCCTCGGCCTTTTTCTGAGCCCCACCCAGTTCATTTGGCATCTCGAAAAGAAATTTCGCCTGCAGCACAAAAAAATCTGCGCTGCGAATTAAAATATGTTCTGCATTAATAATGTGTTCACAGAGCGCCTGAGCCTCGAAGTTTTGACCCGAATGGGCCAACCCCTCTATTTGTTGCAAAAGGTGCTCTGGACTTGTGTGGTTTTTAATAAATAGCGAAACCGTACTTGCGGTCTCGCTCTCGCCCAATACCAATAAATGACGAGCTGAACGACGCGTGTTCATCTCTTCTCCCCCCCCAATAACTTTACCCCAGTGCTTCGCTTTGAAGCTTGTAATCAGTTTTTTACACTTCCCCAAAAAAAGAAAGACCAATTTTTTAATAGCCTCCATTACGAGCCAACGAAACGTTGCAATTGGCTGACGAGCTGATGCGCATTGGCGCAATGATAGTTCTAGTAATTTCAGGGTTTTAGGGTTAGCACGACGGAAAGACTTTGGCAAAAAAGCGGCTCCAAAGTAGAATCACACCGTGTATTTTTTATACAGGTCCTTGTAACGGAGTATTTATGGAATTCATAATTGGCGCGATCCTTCTGATGCTCGTAAGTATGGTCGCAATTTATTTTTATCACCGCAAAATTTCGCAGCAGATGCGCGACAGCTTTCAAGCTCTTGCGTCGCAAACTCTGCAGTCACAAACCCGCCAGTTTTTAGAACTCGCCGAGCAGTCTTTGGGCAAACAAAACGAAAGCGCTCGTGGAGAGTTGGAAAAGCGGCAAATCTCCATCGAGAACGCTATCTCGCCTCTGCAAAAAGCGTTGGAGTTGGTGCAACGGCAAACTCAGGAGCTGGAAATAGAGCGGCAAAAATCCTATGCACTCATCGAAAATGAACTCAAGCGCGTGGTGGAGGGAAGTGTGGCCCTTTCGAGCGAAACACGCGCCCTTAAAAACGCTCTTAAAAAACCCCATGTCCGTGGTCGTTGGGGCGAAGTGCAGCTGAAAAATTGCGTGGAGCTTGCCGGAATGTCTGAGTATGCGGATGTGCAGTTTCAAGATGTGAACACCGACGACGATGGGCAGCGATTGATTCCAGACATGACAGTCAAAATGCCCGGCGGGCGCTTGGTGATTGTGGATGCAAAAACGCCGATCGACGCCTTTATTGCATCGCTCGAAGCGCCCACCGAGGAAGAAAAAAATATCGAAATGCGCCGGCACGGCATGCAAGTGAAAGAGCATATCAAAAAACTCGCGCTCAAAGCCTACAGCGACCACCTGAAGGACTCAGCTGACTTCACGGTGATGTTTTTGCCCAATGAATCCTTTTTATATGCCGCTCTTGAAACGCAACCTGATTTGGTCGAGTTTGCCATCGAGAAAAAAATATTAATTGCGACCCCACCAACTTTTATCGGCTTGATGAAAGTGATTCGCTACGGCTGGAACGAGGAGCGCCTTGCCGCCAATGCCGAGAAAATTCGCGATGTGGGAAAAGAACTCCATAAGCGCGCCGCCGAGTTTGTTGAAACCTATATTACAGTTGGAAAATATCTGGGACTAGCTTCCGACAAATACGAAGATGGATTGAAAAGACTCAATCAAAGACTTTTGCCACAAGCGCGAAAAATGGAAGAGCTCGGTGCAAAAAGCATAAAAGATCTTCCGGAACCCATGGGCTTCGAAGTTCCCAGCGATTTAGAGGGTTGAGCGTTTTTTGGCTCTTTTATTCAGTCTCTTGTTTAACCAGTCGACGACTTGCGCGCCATGGTTTTGTGTCCAGGCATGATCACCTTCATTCGAAAACACAGAGTGCTGAGTGATATTGTTATCACGCAAACGCGCTTGATACATTTCTACCGTATAAAATGGAACGATAGAGTCGTCTTTATTTGCCACAAGGAGAGTGGGCGGATGATGCGCCGGAAGATTTGCGGGAACATAGCACTGCGAAGCCAAACATTCTCCGTAGGACGCGGAGTGAACCACAATGCCGCGAATTTGACTGGCGATCCTTGCGTCTTGTGCCAGGCGACTGGACATGTAACCACCGCTCGAGAACCCCGAGAGAAAAATATTATTTCGATCAACGGGAACATCGGAAAAGTCTTCGAGATTTTTTAAAAGGTAGTGAGCTAGTTGATAATCTCGACCGCGTTCAAAATGATTCGAGTAGGGTGAAATGTTGGCTTCCCACGCGACAACGGGAAAGCCGATATAAAAGGGCACAATTCGATTGGCCGTTGGTGCAATCACAATGTAGCCCGCGTCGGTAAGTGATTGAATGTAAGAGTTTTCGTAGGCCAAGCCATAGTCCGCGTTCAAGGGCCGAGACAGCTCCACCGGGCTATTTGTGCCGTGAAAATAGATCATCACTGGCGCCGGAAACGAAGATGGGCGCTTCGGCTGAAAGATGAGAAGATCTCTTTTGTTGCCCGAAACAGTGACTGTGTGGAACTCCCCATGGGTCAGCTCGATGGTATTTTTTGCAAAGGCATTCATACAAGACACCTTGGCCTGTGCCTGAAATGTGATGGAACCCACAAAAAAGATAAGAAATAGAAACCCCTTAAAACCCATGGACCCTGAATAGCAGATTTTTACAGCTTCTGCTTGAGAAAATAAGGGAATTCGCTATATTAGCCGTTTTTGCTAGGGAAAATGCCAGGAAAATGACTGACGCTGAACTTGTTCTTCACCTTAAAAAGAATCCATTTGTGCTAGCGCCCATGGCGGGCATTACGGACATGCCTTTTCGGCTCTTCATGAAAGAGCTCGGAGCCGGCATTGTTATTAGCGAGCTTGTCTCGGCCAATGGAATTAAATATGCCGGCGAAAAAACTCTTCAGCTTCTGGCATTCAACGAAAAAGAGCGCCCAGTGGGTTTACAACTCTTTGGTGAAGATCTCGAAGCGCTGGCTTTGGCCGCGCAAAAAGTGGAGGCCCTCGGTGCCGACTTCGTTGATCTCAATTTCGGCTGCCCCGTAAAAAAAGTTGTTTCAAAAGGTGCGGGATCAGCACTTCTTAAAGATCTTAACCAACTACGCTTAGTCTTAAAAACCGTTCGCGCTGCCGTTAAAATTCCAGTGACTATTAAAATTCGAACAGGCTGGGAACCCTCGCAGCGCAATGCCGTTGAAGTGGCAAAAATCGCTCACGAAGAGGGCATTGCCTGGGTCGCCATTCATGGACGTACCCGCAGCCAAGGCTATTCGGGGCAGGCGGATTGGGAGTACATCACCTCGGTCAAAGCCGTCAGCCCATTACCAATTATTGGAAATGGCGATATTTTAAGCGCCGAGCAGGCCGAAAATCGTTTGCGGCTTTCTGGCTGCGATGGCGTGATGATTGGCCGCGGTTGCTTAAAAAATCCGTGGATTTTTAAAGAAGCGGCAAATTTGCTCGCAGGCAAAAGCTCTGAAAGTGGCATCGATTACAATTACTTACCGCTTTTTGCACGACTGAAAGAGCTGCTCACACAAACCCATGATGAGCGCACGAGTATGATTCAATTGCGCAAGTTTTCGATGTGGTATTCGGCGGGGTTTCCCGAATCGTCAGCCTTTCGTAAAGAGATATTTTCCACTCGCACAGTTCAGGATACCTATGATAGGATCGCCGACTACTATTCACAAATCGATCTCGGCCACAAACAAGACACAAGTCATGAGGAATTCCTCATGGGAGGACACGGATAATGAGCGACTTGCAAAGAAGTCCCGATAAAATCAGAAACATTGCGATCATAGCACACGTGGATCACGGGAAAACCACGCTTGTCGATCATTTACTTCGCCAAAGCGGTATGTACCGCGACAACGAAAAAATGGATGAACGAGTTATGGATTCCATGGATCTTGAAAAAGAACGTGGGATTACAATTGCTGCGAAGAACACCAGCATCATTTACAAAGACTACAAGATCAATATCGTCGATACGCCCGGGCACTCGGATTTCGGTGGTGAGGTTGAGCGAATTTTAGATATGGTGGATGGAGCGATTCTTTTGGTGGATGCCTCAGAAGGTCCACTTCCACAAACACGCTTTGTGCTTTCAAAAGCCTTGGCAAAAAATATCAAAGTGTTTGTTTGTATTAACAAAATCGATCGTAAAGATGCGCGGATTCAAGAAGTGCGCAACGAAATTTTCGATCTATTCATCGATCTCGAAGCTCCTGAAGAGCAAGCGGAATACGATTGTATCTACGCCATCGCTCGCGAAGGCGTAGTGACGTTGGATCCCGAAGTTATCCCAGAGAAGAAAAGTCTCGAGATGATGTACGACTGGATTATCGAGAAACTTCCAGCGCCCGTTGCAAAAGTGGAAGGCCCGTTACAAATTATGATTTCTAACATCGGTTATAATAACTTTGTTGGACGCTTGGCCATTGGCCGTGTTCGTCAAGGTTCCATTAAGATGGGCGAAGAGGTCACTCTTTCGGCAGAGCAGGGTTTTAAAAAATTCAAAGTGACTGCGTTGTATATGTATGACGGCCTTAAGCAGGTTGCAGTGAACGAAATCTCCGCTGGAGATATCGCAGTGGTTGCAGGCTTTGAAGACTTTGGAATCGGCGACACCATTACATCATCAGCTAATCCGCAGCCACTTCCGCGCTTGAAAGTGGATGAGCCCACTGTGGAAATCACCATTTCCGTCAACGACAGTCCGTTTGCTGGCAAAGACGGTAAACACATCACGTCTCGTAAAATTTTAGAGCGTCTTGAAAAAGAACTTCTAACGAATGTGGCGATTCGCATGATCCCAACAGATCGTCCAGAAATCTGGCGCTTGCTAGGTCGCGGAGAATTGCAACTTTCGGTTCTTGCGGAGCAAATGCGCCGTGAAGGTTACGAGTTTATTCTTGGAAAGCCGCAAGTTATTTTGAAAAAAGATGGCGATACAGTTCTTGAACCCATGGAAAAAATCTTTGTTGATGTTCCTGAGGCTTACACCGGAATCGTTTCTGAGAAGCTTGGACCTCGCAAAGGTGTGATGATGAACATGACACCAATGCATGGTGGGCGGATGCGTTTGGAATTTATGATTCCATCGCGTGGCTTGATTGGTTATCGCTCCGAATTTTTAACAGACACCAAAGGGATGGGTTTGTTGAACCGCGAATTCATGGGCTTTGAACCATTCAAGGGTGATATTGCAACCCGTATGAATGGCGCGCTGATTTCGGATCGCACAGGTAAAACAACTCAGTATGCTATTTTCCACTTGGAAGATCGTGGCAGATTTTTTATCAATGCAGGTACCGAAGTTTATCAAGGTATGATCGTTGGTGAGAACGCAAAAGATAACAATATGCACGTGAACGCCGTTCGTGAGAAAAAACTCACTAACGTTCGAGCCTCGGGATCGGATGAAGCGATTCGTTTAACTCCTGTTAAGCCAATGACCATCGAACAAGCGATGGAGTGGATTAAAGATGGCGAAATGATTGAAATCACGCCGAACTTTGTTCGCTTGCGAACGAAAGACCTTAAGTAGTCGTAAGTCGTCGTCGATGGCAAATTGCCGAGACACGATGAAAGACAAAAAGCCTTCTGTGAACCAGAAGGCTTTTTTTTATTAAAACGAGCTGCTGCTATCGATGTCGGTTTCCATGGAAGGGGCTTCTGAAGGAGAATCAGGTGAAGGCTCCTGTGGAATTTCTTCTATCGAATCCGAAGGAGTCGACTCCACTTCATAAGCGGGTGCAGAGCTCCACAGTCCATAATCAACACGTTCCGATTCTGAGTCGTGCTCTTCTTGCGAGATTTTTCCTTGTAGTAGAAGAAGGCTCAGGGTTCTGTTCACTCGACTTTTGTTGTAGCGACTGAGGTCTTTATTTGCATGGAACGACGAAGAGTACTTAATGGGGTTGGGCAGAAGAGAGATCAGATAGGCGCCTTCGGCAGGAGTGAGCTCGCCTGGAGATTTTTGAAAATAATGTTGAGACGCTTTACGGATGCCATAAATATTTTTTCCAAACTCAACAACGTTAAAGTATTTTTCGATAATTTGAGTTTTCGATAATTTTTTTTCGATCTCTTTAGAAACAAAAAACTCTTTCATTTTACGAATGATGCTTTTTTCTTTACTGAGATATAAATTTTTAGCGAGCTGTTGAGTGATGGTTGAGCCCCCACGAACCCAGCGGCCGGCATCCATGCTTTTTTCTAAGCTGTCTTTGATTTCGTCCCAATCAAACCCTTTGTGAAAATAAAAACTGGCATCTTCGGAGGCGATCAAAGACGACACGAGGTGTTTGGGAAGTTGATTGTAACGAACATAGTTAGATTTTTTTGGGCAGAGCTCCACTTGAAACATCGATGTCGTAAAACAATCGTTGATGTTGGCAGTGGAAGGAATGCTACGGTAGGCCACAAGCGCTAAGATACCGGTCACCACAATCACGGTGATTAAAAAAATAAACAATGTGTACAAAAATGATTTTTTACGAGAGGTAGCCATTTTTTATCATCCACTCCACGCTGTCCTGGATTGCCAGTTTAGCAGGAGTGACTTTAAGGCCAAGCTCTTTTTGTGCTTTCTCGCTAGAAAACCAATGATACATGGACGAAGTCCAGGCGGTTTCGCGACTTAAAGGACTTTTAAGACCTAGAGGAGCGAATACGTTGTCTCCAAGCGCACCCAAAGTGTGCAGCGCCCAGCGAGGTAGCAACATACGCGGGGGTTTAACGCCAGCCACTTCGGCGATCATTCGGAACACATCTTTTAATAAAAGATTTTCACCGGCAACGATATAGCGTTCACCCACGCGTCCTTTTTGCGTGATCGTTTTTAAGCAATAGAGAACATCGTTGATATGCACCACATTCACACCGCCAGGGGTGTAAAACGGAAAACTTCCACTTGCGACTTTGCGTTGCACACTTCTGCTTCCCTTGGCGGCATCGCCCGCACCATAAACCGTGGAGGGATTTAAAATATAAGCGTTAAGGCCATTGTGCTGGACGGCCGTTCTGACCAATTCCTCGGCGGCATGCTTGGTATCAAAGTAGCCAAGCTGCAAATGCTTGATGTTGTAGGGAGCCACCTCTGTGAGGGCCTGAGGTGTAAAGCCTGCACCAATGGCCACCACCGAACTCATGTACACGAGAGCCGGAGTTTTTTGCGTGACACAGGCGTCGACAACTTTTTGCGTTCCGCCCACGTTTACTTTTTCCATCTCTTTGCGCTCGGCGGGCTTGTAAGCAATTTTGCCGGCCAAATGGTAAACGATATCTTGGTTTTCGGTGGCGTGGAGCAAGGAGTGGAAGTCGGTAACGTCGCCAATGGCGGCGCGAACCGGGAGACCTTTGAGTTCGGTGTCTTTGAGGGGTTTACGAACTAAAACGGTCACATCGTGACCGTCTTTTATAAGTTGATTTACGAGATGTAGGCCTATGAAGCCTGTGGCTCCAGTGACTAAAGCTTTCACAGTTTAGAAGCAGTCTTTAAGATCGCGAATCGTGCGGCCATTGCCGAGTTTTGCATTGATTTCGTTAATCTTAACTAACAACACGCCTTCGTTACCAAGATCGTTGCGTGAAGACACGCTTTCAATCATTGTTGCAACATCGTTGATTTTTGTAAGATCCACTGTACCGGCAGTGTCGTTCGAAATAGTTTCAACAACAGACGTTGCCATTTTAGAAGCGGCCTCTAAAACCAGCTTCCCATTTTCACCAAGAGCTGTAACAGCTTTTGCGTTGACCACGGTGTTAGTCATTTTGGCAAGGAGTAAGCTAACAGTCGTTTTTGCTTCTGGGCGCATGTCCTTTAATTTACGAACAGTATCAGCTTTCATCTCTGGTAAACCAGCGCGCACATAACCGTCGACTAAGCGCTCAGCTTCTTTACTATCTTTTGCAATACCAGCATTAACAAGTTCTGTTTTCATTGTTGTTTGAGCGGCGCGAGAGATGCGGCCTTCTGGGCGAACTTCTGCGGCTCCAGCGGGTTTACCACCTGTAGGGCCTGCGAACGCAGTGCTTGTAAGTAAAGAAAGAGTCATAAAAACTTTTGAAGTTAAGCGCATAGGGTCTCCTTTTATGCTTGAGTGAGTTTATTATTCCTTGGTTAAATTAAATAATCCAGCTAAAAATATATACGAGTCATAGTAGTTGTTAGTTTCCTCTAAAAGCAGCCTAATGTGTTTTACGATCTGCAAAACTGTGTATTTTTTATATTCTGCGGGGGTCATTTGGCTCACCTGCTGGGCCGTAAAAGTAATTTCCGTTGCGATATTATCGATATCGTCGAAATTCACACCTATGAGATCAGCGCTCAATTCGCCACTCATATCCATCAACTGACCCATGCGCTGAGTTTTTTCTTCAAACGAATTTCCAAACAAAGTACGCGAAACATCCTGGCTAAACAAAAAGGGATTTGGCGAACCGATGGACTCCATGGGAATGGCATTAAGGGCGCTCGACGAGTTTATATGTTTAAAGTGGCGCGTGTGTTCCGCAAACAGCAATACAAAATTTTGCAACTTGCGGCTTAAATTTTGTTTTTCACTTTGATTTAAAACAACCGACGAAACCTTTTCCAATGTTTTGGCGTAGATTTGCATTTGTCCAATAAGCGATCTGTTGACATTTTGGCGGTTGAGAACTTTTTGATGAAGATTATTCTCAGTCGAAGGATTGAGGACGCTTCGGGGGCCGCGATAGGTTTCGTTGTTAGCGACCAGCAAATCTGCGCTTTCGTAACTGACGTGGGCGAAGAAATTGTCCTCCAACATTTGCGAGTAGCTTGTAATATACTTTTTGTAAAACGAAAGCACATCGGGAAGCACAGTGCGATTCCACCAGCTACGCGAAAGTTCGGTGGTGGCACCCGAGGTGAGTCGCACGCGAACATCGGTGAGTACCGAAAGTGGGTCGATGTAGTTTGAATAGTTGGTTAACCATAGGGCACCGGGCTTGATGTCTGCAAACTCAGCGCTTTCGTCCATGTCTTTAGCTAAGAAAAGTGGGTTGCGGCTGCCAAACTGGCAACTTTCCGCATAAAATGGATCGTTTGGTAGCGCCACCAAGCGTGGGAGATCTAAAGTTGCTGGAAATCCACTCATGGTGGCCGTGGACTTAAAAGTGGAATCGTTGGAGCAAAGCAGCTGACGAAGAGTGTGTTCGACAGGCAGAGATTTGCTGAGCAAGTCAGTCCACTCGACGTTGTAGCCAACAAACGAGTTTCGATTTTGCGAAAAGAAAAGATCTTTCTTTTGTGGAATATAGCGCAGAATCTTCATCGCTCGGCAGAAATATGGATCTCTGTCAAAACCTCCGCACATTCTGTCGGAGTTCCAAGGCTGTTGCGCTGTGATCTTAAGTTTAAATGCGACCAAAATATCCGCGAGGCGATTTTCGAAAGTGCTGCGATTGATAACGAGTTCTGATTTGAAAGAGTTTTTATAATCCGTAAAAGCGCTTTCGAGTTTTGCCATGTCTTCTTGCAAAAAGATCTGGTGAGATTGCACCATCGCGGCTGTCGAAGCGCGAAAGTATTCTTCCCAAGTCGATTTAACAGCAAAAGCTGTATCGTATAGCGAAAGTAAGGTTGACGGACTTTCGCTTCGTTGCATGTAAATCTGCTCTAACAAATATTTGCCGGCAAAAAACGAGGCAATGTATTTTTCCCACTTCATCACGTAATCTGGGAAAGACCGAGTGAGACGTGCGAGAGTGACACGTTCGCGGTATCGGCGCGAATAGAAGTCCAGATCTTTCAGTGATTGCGCAAGGTGATCCACCGAATTACATTTTTCAACAGGTGCAGCGCGGGGGTGAACGCGTGTGGAAGTACATGAGACATCGATGGTTTCTGGGGCAAAGCCACCCGCACGTTCGATGGCAGTTGCTGTTGCGAGAAGTTGTCGCGTGTTCCGGCGAATGTCTGGCGCATCATAGAGATACCAAACCATTTGCATGGTTGGAATTTCGAGAACCTTGGTCCACGCCAAAAAGATCACCAGTTCGCCAACCATGATAAAAACTCCGCCGACGCCGGAGGCGCGCCCAGCTGTGAGTGTGACTCTGAAGGCTGTTTTAGCCACCCTGAGTGCTCGTGAGCGACCCATGTAGCGGAGAAGTGCGCTTTGGGAGCCGCGGGCTTCGGAGGGAATATTATATAAAGACCCCTGATTAACGAGCCACTGAAAAAATTTTTGTGAGCCCGCAGACATCATTGCCCCACCAACCAGCGAAGGAATGCCGGCGCCAAAATCGAGCCAAAATTTTTCGGCAGATAAAAAGTGGTTAAGAGCAGATTTGCAAAATGTGCTGGAAAAATCTATTTTCGTGAGATCACGAAAGCATTCTTTAAAAGTGGGAATAGTAAGCAGATGCGAAACAACCTGTTGTGCCGCCATACCAAAAGACATCCCCGCATACCCTATAAGAGGTCGCCACTTACGCATTACTTTTTCTGTGATTGGCTTACCGCGAAGCTCAGAAGCAAAAATCATGGCGTTATTAATATTAGATGAAGCGATACGGTTTCCTAAAACAAAGCTAAAAAAGCCAATGTTACCTTCGAGCGTGGTCATCGCCTTTAAAAGATGTTCAGCACAAAGGGGCGTGTTGGTGTTGGTTGTGGGAGCCCATTTCCACTCATTAAAGAGAGAGCCATTGCCAATTCCATAACAGCCCACAAGCTCCATGACGATCATGGCCGCATTGAATTTTCCGTACTCTGCGGGAAATCCACGAACGGCGCCGGTAAAGTTTCTGCGAAAGTTTCCGTCCTGTCTTAGTGCTGCATTTAAATCGCGCGCGGTGGCAACGTCGATGGGAATCAATTTTCGCCCGTTTTCGGTTTCGGCCACCGTGTAAAAGACTTCTGTAAGACTTCCCGTCATGGGATCAAGACTTCTTTGGATGTACATGTTGGGTGTGGTGGGATGCGGAACTAAATTAGCGGGATGGGAGCCGTCGACTGTTGTGAGACTACTTATATCCACACGAGATTCGTCCACGGGGCCGGCGAAGCTGAAAAGTGGAAACGCAATTATAAAAATAAATAGATAAAAACTTCTTATCGACATGAGGTTATCCTGAGCAAAGATTGGACCACTTTTAAAATCATAAGCTGGCTGTGAGCTCTCTTTTAATACGAGATAGGCTCAAAATTGCAAGGCAGTGTATTAAAATTAGACACTGCTAAGCATTAGTTTCAATCAGACGTATTTGGGGGTGGTTGCTTCGTGGCACTCAAATTGCTCAACAGGAGAGTGGACATATGACTTGGGGAATATATGACATTGAATTTAAAGCTAAAAATACTAATTCTGTGTGCAGTGGGTTGTGGTTTTACAGCCTGTGCAAACAAATCTTTCGAAACAGCCTCTCCTTCAGTTACAGAGGAAGATATTTTTGATCCACCAGTTCCCACCGATGACGATGATGATATTATAGTGAATCCAGATCCAATTATTTGCCCACGTTATGATTTGATCGTGGACTCTGTGGATCAACAAACCGCGCATCGCAACTTCCGCTTTAATTTTAATTCAGAGATGAAAATGAATGCCACTCAAGGTGATATTGATGTTGTGTTTCAACAGGACAGCTCGTCTGTTCGCTACACACGTTGCTCTGGATCTTTTTTGAACACGGCGATAATGCCTGCACTTAAACCGCTAGATATAACACAAGAACTCACCAAACAAATTTTGATCAGTCACGGTAAGGTTTGTGCTACGGTGATGCCAGTGCGCTACTCAACCATTCGCGTGATCGACTCGGTCACAGGTCGCACATTGTTTGATGAACAAATATTTCGTCAACAAAATGGAGCCTGTGAATTTGGATATTCCACATCGGGGCAAGAGCTTCGCCGTCAGTTGATCGATTTTTCGCGCGCCATTGTAGATGTCAAAGCCGCAGCCTGCATTTAGGTATCTGCGTAGTTTTCTACGTCGAATTCTAGGCTTAATTCATGGGGTAGGGGTCGGCGGATCGCACGGTAGTAAGTGCGCGGCGACATCGATAGTAAATCTGTCAGAGTCGGCATGTAGATGTCGGCAAAACGATCCACTTGATACGCAAAATAACTTTCTTCGTTTCCGGCGCGCATGGTTTGTCCCCAGTAGGGATTAAAAATCGCCTGGATCTCTTCGATCAGTTTGCTGATCTGCTGATCAATGCGTGTGGTCTCGTCCTGAATTTTTTTAAGTTCTTCCGTATGCGTTTTACCAGTTTCGATTTCTTCCGATGCCAAGCGAACAGCTTCGTGTTCAAGAGGCGATTTTTTTTGCATCAGCTGTTGTATTTGCAGCTGGCAAGGATTGGCCTTGCGCAAACTTTCGATTTCGCTTTCAAGCTCGTCGATCACCACAGCTGTGCGCCATTTGCTGTCTTTTTTAAGGCGAACGATATCACCATAAATATGATCGCCCACATACAAAATATCTTCGCCCTTTACATCCAAGCTTTCTTCAAACAATGGAGCACAGCCCCCTTGGTAGATGCCGGGAACAAGTTTCGCATCGTAATTCGTTAACGAGCCATCTGCTGGGTTCACTTTAAGGAAGTTTTGATTGTCATAAAAAAATCGTGGCTTGCGAGCACTTGTAATGACGTATTCAAATAGTTCCGTCCAAGATTTGTGCTCTTTTAAAAAAGGTGTGATTGCAAAATCGAGCAGGGCTTTTGAGTAATGGTAGTCGGAGTTGGTAACAATAAAAAGTCGCTTGCCATGCTTTTTATACCGCTCCAGACCCTCCACGAGTTTAGGATCGGCAATAATATATTTTGCGAGATCTTTTCGCACAATGCTTTTTAGCGAATCATCTCTGTGGGCCATATCCATGGCTTCGATGATGTCGCTTAAGAGCTTTGGGTATTCAGGCATCTTGTGTTCGGGAGTGCTGTCTTTCACGTCGACCAATTGGCCAAATAAAATTGCTACTGAAAGTGAAAAAGCGGTGTCCACCGCGACAAAGTTTTTGTCACTCAAATCCACATAGGTGCCGTGATAATCTTTTTGCTGTTGGCGATAATCGATGCGTTTTGTTCCATGATGACTCACGCGAATGGCACCATGCCGACTCACCTTGAGTATGTTACCCTTGGCGGAATCGATGACCAGCCCGCGAATAACGGACGTGAATTCGAAGGGCAGTTTCAATATTTTTTCTGGGTAACCCTGAACTTCGACCAGTTTTTTTAAAAGGTGTTGGTGAGCCAAAGCCTCGAAGGTGTGGCTGTAATAGCGAACCAACGTGTGATCCATATCGAAGCCGATATGTTTAATTTTTCTAAGATTCAGAGTTCTGTTCGTGAAAACGTAGGCCATAGATTAAGTCAGCTTTCCTTAAAAATTATTTTTCAATTTTGAGACCGTACTCATTCCAAAGCAACATTCCCCCGCGCATGTTAAAAACATCGCTAAAACCATTCTCCAGGGCAAAGCTCGTGGCTTGGGCCGAGCGACCGCCACTTCGGCATACAAATACGATGGTTTTATCTTTTGAAAGAGAGTCCAGCTGGGCAGGGAGCTGGTCGAGAGTGAGAAGAGTGGCGCCGGGAATATGCCCCAGTTCGCCAACAAATTCATCGGCTCGGCGAACATCAATTAAGGTGAGTTCGGCGGTTTTGCTGTGAATCTCTTTTGGGTCCAAATCCCACACTTCAGGGAAATGGGGGTTTTCACTTTTTGAAGTAAATTCCATAACTTCCTCCAATGCACGATTATGGTCGTTAAGAAGGAAGTCGCCTACCAAAATCTGAAAAATGATATGCTGCGCACAACAAGTGTGCCCCGTGATAGACGCAAATGCAAAGATGTGTCATCCATTCAACTGGTTGCCTAGGAGGACTTATGGAACTTAATCCCGTTGGATTGAACGGTATGGATTTTATCGAATACTGTGGCCCCAAAGCCCGTGAACTTGAGGCGCTGTTTGTGCGACTGGGAATGACAGCGGTGGCCCAACACAAGAGCAAAAAAATCAAACTTTTCAAACAAGGTGACATACAATTTTTCCTTAACGAAGACGCAACCGGCTTCGCAGCCGATTTCGGTAAGGCCCATGGTCCAAGTATTTGCTCCACAGGGTTTCGTGTAGAAAATGCGGATAAGGCGTTCAAAGCGGCAGTGGAGCGCGGTGCGAAACCATTTGTGCAAGATACACAAAAATCTTTTGCCGCTCCTACAATCTACGGCATCGGTGATTCTTTGATTTATTTTATCGACGAAGCTGTTAAACAAAAAATTTACCAAACGGAATTTAATTTTAATCCCAACACCATGGAGCCCAAAGGAAAAGGACTGCTCGTGATTGATCATTTAACCAACAACGTTCCGGTTGGTGAAATGCAAAAGTGGTGCGATTTCTACGAAAACGTGTTTAATTTTAAAGAACGCCGCTTTTTCGACATCAAAGGCGCAAAAACGGGTCTGATCTCTAAAGTGATGCGTTCACCCTGTGGCAAAATCACCATTCCCATCAATGAGCCCACCGATAAAAAATCGCAAATTCAAGAGTATCTCGAAGAATATGATGGCTCTGGAATTCAGCACGTTGCTTTATCTACCGAAGATATTTGCTCGTCGATTTCGCAACTGCGCAAAGACGGAATACCAGTGCTAGATATTCCTGCCACTTACTACGAGATGATTCCGCAAAGACTTCCGCAGGTGACTGAGGACATCGAAGAACTGAAAGAGTTGCAAATTCTGGTGGATGGTGATCCCGAGGGATATTTATTACAGTTGTTCACTAAAAATTTAATCGGTCCTATTTTCTTTGAATTTATTCAGCGTAAAAATCATTTTGGCTTTGGTGAGGGAAACTTTCAGGCTCTTTTTGAAGCCATCGAACGCGACCAGGCCCAACGGGGAGTGTTGTAAAAGTGCCCGCCAAGGGCGAAGTCCTCTCAGCACAACAAGCCCAGGATTTAGCTCTCAGCGAAGCGAGCAAAGGTGCTGGTTGGGTTTCTCCAAACCCTCTTGTGGGTTGTGTGGTTGTCGACCAGCAGCATCGATTTTTGGCTTCGGGATTTCACGGTTACTACGGCGGTCCCCATGCGGAGAGAGACGCTTTTGCTAAGCTCGATTTGGGACTGTTACAGGGGGCGACCGTGTACGTCACGCTGGAGCCATGCTCACACCAAGGGAAAACCCCACCGTGTACGGATTTTTTTTTAAAGCAAAAAATTAGCAAAGTTGTTGTAGGGCAGACGGATCCAAATCCTCTTGTGGCGGGTCGTGGACTGGCTATTTTAAAGCGAGAAAATATCGCCATTGCTACTGACGAAGCTTTTTCGAAAAAATCGTCGCGACTGGCAGAAATATTTTTATGGCACATGCAAAATAAAAAACCCTATGTGACGTTGAAGGTGGCTCTTTCTGCGGATGGAAAGATTGCGGGCCCGTCTGGATCAAATCCAGAGATCACTTCAGAAGCCTCTCGGTTTCGCGCGCGCGAGCTGCGAGCGACATATGATGCCACGTTTATCGGCGCCGAAACATTTTTGTGCGACAACCCACTGTTGGATTTTCGTGAAACACAGTGGGAAGGTAAAAAACAGCCGAAGGTGGTTATTTTAGATCCCCGCGGTCGAGCCCAGGCCTTTTTTGCGCAATCACGTTTGGCGCAAAAGGTAAAAAGTGAAAATGTTTTCTTTGTGGCCTCGGTGGACGAAGCCATGCTTCGCGATCTTTACCTCAAGGGAATTTACTCTCTGTATGTGGAGGGCGGGGCGAAAACTCACGAACTCTTTATCGAACAGAAGCTCTATCAAAAGTTAATTTGCTTTGTGTCGCCCGACTCCAGGCCCGAGGGTTTGTCGTGGGTGTGGACATTGGAGAAACTCGAAGCACATCTCCAGCGTGTATCGAAGATTCAAATCGGCGAAGACCAATATTTTGAATTTTACCCAAAATGAGCCAGGACTTTTTAGGCGCCGAATTCAATGTAAAACTTTTTGATTTTGTTATAACAAAAAATGACGTCTTAAATGATCAAGTTGGGCTTTCTACCTTCGTAATTTTTGGCAATTGGAAGATGTATTATTCCACCCTCACTCCACTATTAAAGCATTCCACCTCGAGCGGTGCCGAATACTATTTTTTAGGAACTGTCTTTGAGTTGGATATGGTTAAACCCACGAATAGCATTGGTCATTACATTGGTATAGAATTTAATATTGCGAGCGACTCCCTGAGGATTTTTAGGAGTCGCAATAGTTTTTTGGGGATTTATTTTTCGACATCAGAAAAAAGTCCGTTTTTTTGGGGAAACTTTTTTAGGACAAAACAGCTCGTTGCACCAGTCATAGATTCGCACAAAATTGAAACATTTTTTACAGAGGGGATCGTTAGCGGTGGGAGCACTCTCTTTACGGGAATTCATCAGCTGGGCTTTCAGAAGCAAGCGGTGGTTAAAGAGGGTTTGGTCACAGAAGAATCAGAACCTTCCCTTAAAACAGACTCACCTTTAAGTTTGTCGGCGGAGCAATTTCTTAATTTTACGATGGACAGGTTTGCGCAATGGTTTAAATATTGCCCGTATAATTCTATTGCGGTGAGTGGTGGAGCAGACAGTCGACTTCTACTTGCGACTTTAAACAGTTATCCGTTGGGGAAAGAATTCACTTTGCATTCGCGCTGTCATCCGCAACTGACTCCATCGGAGGACGCTGATGTTTTTATCGCCAAACAGTCTGCGGAAATTGTCGGCAGGAAGCATTCAGTGCAGTTAAGTCAGGGTTTTCCTTCGGCCTATCTGAGCCAGGAGCCGCCCGCCGTTGCGCCCGTTCTAAGTGGTCTTTACGGCGGTGAACTTTTGGGTGGAGAACTGCTCCAACTTGTTTCTAAAACGCGCCTGAAAAAAGAAGATGAGAACTCATTTGCTGAGGCGATTTCCATCAGCGCACAAATGTTTATTTGTGATTTTTACGGAGGCGCCTGGAGTTTGTGCTCGGCTCATCACAATTTAACACTCACTCCCTATTGGGACTCTTACTTCGTTGCTTCCCTGCTGCAAACGCCGACCGACGTCATTAAAAAATACTCCCTCATGGCTCAAATGTACGAACATCTTCCTTCGCAGTTGAAAGAATTGCCTTTTGTTTCAGTGTTTACTGACTATCACCCAAAATGGAAAAAATCGTTAACGGGGATCAATCCTAAATCATTGAAACGCACTCAGTTAGGTACCGTTTTACCCACTTCCTGGCTCAAGCACAAAAATCATCTTTCGGACCAAGTTTACACCCAGCGCGCCGAAACATTGTGGTTTTATTTCAAAGCCTTCTACGGTCTTTCAGACAAAGATCTTTTATCGCTGTTATAGGCAAATAACGCCATGCGCGTATTGCTCTGAAACGGGGCATGAATTATAGCTTACGAATGTCAAAATATACTGTCGAACACGCCCTGACCCTTTATCGAAAACCACTCTTTGATTTAATTTATCACGCGCATTCCCTGCATAAAGAGTTTCAACCAGAAAACCAAATTCAAAAGTGCAGTTTGCTATCTATCAAAACCGGTGGCTGCCCCGAAGATTGCTCGTACTGTCCGCAATCGGCGCACTACAAAACGGGTCTTAATAAACAAGGCCTTATGGATTTGGTCGAAGTGCAATCCGCTGTCGATGATGCCAAAGCTCAAGGTGCTGAGCGCTTTTGCATGGGTGCCGCTTGGCGAGAAGTGAAGGACGGCGCGCAATTTGAACAGGTGCTTGAAATGGTTCGCATGGTTAAAGCAGCGGGAATGGAAGCTTGCGTGACATTAGGCATGTTAAACGAACAGCAAGCGCAAAAATTGAAAGCAGCGGGTCTCGATGCTTACAATCACAACCTCGATACGTCGCGCGAATTTTACGACAAAATTATTTCCACACGAACGTACGATGATCGCTTAAAGACGTTGAGCAACGTTAGACAAGCGGGAATTACAATTTGCAGCGGCGGGATTATCGGCATGGGCGAAACCGATACCGATCGTTGTGCCATGCTCGTGGAGCTTGCGAACTTGCAGCCACAACCCGAGTCCGTGCCTATTAATCTTTTGATTCCTGTGGAAGGCACTCCACTAGCTCAACAACAACCGGTGGATGTGTTTGACCTGGTTCGTTGCATTGCAGTTGCCAGAATTCTTATGCCAAAATCGAAAGTGCGTTTGTCAGCAGGACGAATCAATTTGTCGCGCGAAGGGCAGGCACTGGCATTTTTCGCCGGAGCGAATTCGATTTTTCTGGGTGAAAAGCTTTTAACCCGAGACAACCCTGAGTCGTTAGAGGATCAAAAACTTTTTGCCGATCTTGGTGTTCAGTTTGCCGAGTCAGCGTCGATGCAGACGCCTTTACAGACGACTTTACAATAGCTATGAATATTCACCTCCTGCAAAAACTCCAGCAGCACGAAGAGCAAAACCTCACTCGCTCTTTGCAAGAACCCGTTGGCATTGATTTTTGCTCCAATGATTATTTATCGTTTGTTACGGACCCCATCTTACAAAAAAGAATTTACGAAAACCTAGTTACTGTTCAAAGTGGATCTACCAGTTCGCGGTTGATCCGTGGACAGTATTCGCAGTTAACAGACTTGGAGTCGCGACTGGCCCAATGGTCTTCGCGCGAAACTGCGATTTATTTTTCATCAGGATATCAAGCCAATTTGGCGGCGATGACAGCGCTGCTCGACGAAGAGTCCATCGTTTTTTCGGACGAAAGCAACCACGCCTCCATTGTGGATGGAATTCGTTTGTCGAAAAGTGATAAAATTATTTTCAAGCACAATGATCTATTGGATCTTGAAGAAAAGCTTTCGGAAAAGACCGTCAAAAATAAAATTGTTGTTATTGAAAGCTTGTATAGCATGCGAGGCGACCGCGCTCCGCTCAAACCAATTAGCGAGCTGTGCCATAAATACAATGCTCTTTTGGTGGTGGATGAGGCCCATGCGACGGGTTTGTATGGAGCGGGGCTCGTACAACTGCAGAACTTGCAATCGCAAGTGCTAATGACAATTCATTGCGCTGGAAAATCTCTTGGCGTCGGTGGTGCTTGGATTGCCTGCGATGCGATCACAAAAGAGTATTTGGTTAATTTTTCGCGGCCCCTCATTTACTCCACGGCGCCTTCGCCGCTACTAACTTCAGCACTCACAACAGCATTGGATTACTGGGACGACGTTGGTGCTGCCCGGAGTGAGCTTTGTTTACAAAAAATGCGCGAGTTCAAACAAAAATTACAGCAATTTATGAATCCCGAGGCTTTGTCGGGCGACGGTCCCATCCTTTATTTTCAATTGGGGGAAAACTTGCAGGCTCTTCACTGGGCCCAATATCTTCAGTCCAATGGTTTTGACGTACGCGCTATTCGTTATCCGACCGTACCTCAGGGCCAAGCAGGGCTGCGAATTTCATTGCACGCAAGCCAAGCTCCCAACGATGTACAAGGACTGATACGCTGTCTGCGTGAACGGGTGCTTGCGTGTTAAAGCCCCGGGGGATTTTTATCACCGGTACAGACACGGGCGTGGGAAAAACTTTTGTGTCTACGCTTTTATGCCGGATATTAAAAAAACATCACGAGATTTGCTACTGGAAGCCAGTGCAAAGCGGCTATCAAGACGACGACGACACAACAACAGTTGTTAAACATGCGCAACTGACCGACACCCAATGGTGCGCTCCCTCGTATCGCTTGCTTGCACCCATCTCTCCAGACCGTGCCGCAGAATTAGAAAACATTGTAGTGGACGAAAAAAAAATCCTCGAAGATTTTAACGGACTGGGAAATCGATTTTTAATTTTGGAAGGAGCGGGTGGTTTGGAAGTACCGCTCAGCGCAAACATGCGGTTGTCTGCTTTGATAAAAAAAATAAATTTACCCGTGGTGGTGGTTGCTTCCACTCGATTAGGAACCATCAATCACACCTTGTTAACCGTGCAGCGGGCGAAGAGTTTGGGTTTGCAAGTTTTAGGCGTTGTTCTAAACGGACCCGAAGATCCAGGGCTTGAAGCCGTCCTGCAACGAGAGGGAGTCTCGATTTTGTTTTCGGTTCCCCAGCTTGATGGTGACGGCGACGGCGATGAGTCTGTGGCTGTGGATAAAGTCCTGCAAACGGTGGAAAATAAAATTTTAGACGCTTTAAAGATTTTGCAATCAGACGATAAGACAAGCCACATTGACCGTGAGCATATTTGGCATCCTTTCACTCAACATGGTTTTGATAACGATTTTCCGGTGGTGGTTTCGGGTGATGGCAGTTTGCTAAAACTGGCAAACGGCGAAGAGCTTGTGGATGGGATTTCCTCATGGTGGGTCAACATTCATGGCCATGCAAATCCCACTTTGGCAAGCGCACTCACTCGGCAAGCCAACATACTTGAGCATGTGATCTTTTCGGGCTACACGCATCAGCCAGCCATCGATTTAACTCAGCGGCTCGTTGGAAAATTAAAGTCGGTGAATCCCGAGTTGAAGCGGGTGTTTTTTTCGGACAACGGCTCCACGGCTGTGGAAGTGGCTCTTAAAATGGCTTACCAGTATCAAATACAACGTGGCCAATCAGCACGAAAAAAGTTTTTGGCACTCAAAGGATCGTACCATGGAGACACCTTGGCGGCGATGTCGGTGAGCGAGCGCGACGGATTCCACCAGGTGTTCACACCTTTGATGGCACCTGTGGATTTTGTACAGCCCGATAATTTAGAAGAGCTTGAAAATTTAGATTTCTCGCAATACGCGGCAGTTATTTTCGAGCCTTTAGTGCAAGGCGCGGGTGGAATGAAGTTTCACTCTGCAAAGTATTTGCAAAAGCTCTGCTCAAAAGCCAAAGCGGCCGGCGTTGTTACCGTGGCCGATGAGATTTTTACCGGCTTTTATCGAACGGGAAGTTATTTTGCGTGCGCTCAAGCCGGAGTGCAGCCCGATTTAATTTGTCTTTCCAAGGGCATTACTGGTGGATTTTTACCCCTCGCAGTGACCGTGGCCAGTGAACATATTTTTTTGGCTTTTAAAGGCAATGAAATGTCGCAAGCATTTTTACACGGACATTCCTACACGGGCAATCCTCTCTCCTGTGCCGTGGCCGTGGCTTCTATGGATCTTCTGGAGAGTCCAGAGGTTGTGCAACAGGTGCAGAATATAGTCAGTTGGACGAAAGATGAAATACAGGCCCTGCAAGAACTTCCCATGGTGAGCGGAGCCCGAGCGCTGGGGACCATAGGTGCTTTTGAGATCAAACAATCAGGCAACTATTTGCAGAGCGGGCTGTTTTCCAAAAGCTTTGCCAAGGCCTGTGAAACCCGGGGAGTTTTGTTAAGACCCCTTGGCGGAACGGTGTACTGTGTACCTCCGTACTCAACGACGCAGGCGCAGTTTAAACAAATTTACAGAGCGATTCGAGACACACTTTTTGATGTGGAAAGAGGATTGATATGACGGAATGGCAAAAGATTTTAACCGAAGTTGTGAAGCGTCCCGAAATTCATGGACGGTTTTTAAATACGCTGAGTCTTCTTGAGTACATCGGTGCTCGTAAGATTATGAAAAGTCAGGACGAAGCGCGAATCACGCCCACCACGCTCGCTCATATGACCGAGGAGATTCGCCACGCTCAAATTATAAAAAAACTCGCGCTAAAAGTTGGCGGCGATGTTGTAAAAACTTATGCTGAGGACAGTTTGATATGCGGTCATGAAGCACGGGCCTATATTCAAGCCATCGATCATGCGGCGGCATCGGTCATTGGAGAAAAAAGTTCTTGGGTCAATTACTTGTTAACCACATTAGTGATCGAAGAGCGTGCGCAGGAACTTTATCCATTTTATGATGAATTGCTGATACCACTCGGTTTGGGTGGTCCCTTAAAAGCTATTTTTCGAGAAGAAGAAGGCCATTTGGAGCAAGTGATCGCAGCTCTCAAAGAAAATGGAAAGCTGACCGAAACTCAGATCGAACTTGTCCGCCAAGAGGAGCGGGTCTTTTTCACTGCCTTTTTCGCAGCTGTCGACGAGAGAATGCAATTTGCAAATGAATCGCAAAGCACTCTCTCAGAGACAAACTGAATTACTTAGTCTTAATTGTAAAATCTAGATCGATGTTATTTTTAATAACTTTGTCTTTCGCTGACTTTACGAGATCAGGAACATAAGACTTCGAGTTATATTTTACATCGTATTTTGTGCGATCCAGCTCAAGCTTACCAGTGGCAACCATCATGGCGCCTTCTTTTTTTACTGTCACTGGAACTTTTAAAGCCGCCGTTTTACCACGAATGGTCGCATTGCCTTCAAAAATTTGCTCTGTGGCAGATTTAGCAGTCACTTTCGTGATTACAAACTTAGCTTCTTTGTGGTTAGCAACATCAAAAAAGTCTGCAGACTTAAGATGACCTACCAATTTAGCGTTTGGACCCGCCTCAGTTAAATCAGTATTTTTGATGGAGTTCATATCAATCGTAAACTCACCACCTGTAATCTTGTCGCCATCAACGGTTAAGAATCCGTTTGATAATGCTACAGTGCCAGTGTGCTTATCATTTAAAAATTCTTTGCCACCAGTCCAATTAATTGTGCTGGCTGTGGTATCAATCATTTTTTGCGCAGGTGCCGCAAAGGCAACCGCTGGAACAAACGCTAAGAGCGTTATTACTTTTTTAAACATTATTTCTCCTTGTTTATCTCTCTAACTACGAGAGGTTATTTTTTTAATGAATCGCGAATTTCTCTCAAGAGGAGAACGTCCTCAGGGGTCGGCGTCGGGGCTGAAGCTTGCGGGGCTTTTTTCATCCGGTTCATCATTTTGATGACGGTGAAAAGACAGAAAGCCACAATGATAAAATCAAGAACGGTTTGTAGAAAAAAGCCATAACCAATAGCGACCTCTCCTTTGCCGTCAGCACCTGCTTCGACGATGACTGCTTTTAAACTCGAAAAGTCCACTCCGCCCATCAAAACACCAATAATAGGCATTAAAATTTTATCGACCATGGAAGAAACGATTTTACCAAACGCTCCACCAATGATGACACCAACAGCAAGATCAACGACATTGCCCTTCATGGCAAACTCTTTAAACTCTTTGACTACGCTCAAGCGAACTCCTTGTTAAGTACCACGGCGAATATACTATGCTAGTATTTTCGTTGAAAGCAAGAAATGAGCTCGTTATAGTTAACGAGAATATCCAGGAGGGTTTCATGGTTCGGTTCTTATGCGTCGGTTTATTTTTGGTAATCAGTTCGTGTTCAATAAGTAAGCAGCCCGGTGTCAATTCTCAAAATATCAACGGAATGGAGTTTTCCTCTCTGGTATTACCAAACCAATTGGATGTGCTGATTGTATCTGATGCGCGATTTAAAAAATCTTCTGCGGCCATGGCCGTTGCCGTGGGCTCCCTCGAAGATCCCGAGAACGCTCAGGGTATGGCGCATTATCTCGAACACATGTTATTTTTGGGAACCAAAGAATTTCCAAAATCAGACGAATATTCAACCTTCATGGAAACCAACGGTGGTTGGGACAACGCTTACACCTCCGATGAAGTAACTAACTACATGTTTGAGGTGGATAACCAAGCTATTGAAGGGGCTCTCCATCGGTTTTCACGTTTTTTCAGTTCGCCGCTTTTTGATGCTACGTATCTTGAGCGGGAGAAAAACGCGGTCAACAGCGAATTTGAAAAGAACATCAAACAAGATGGCTGGCGCGTCGACCGGTATATTAACACTCTTGCTGGGCAAGCCCACCCGTACCGTAAATTCAGCACTGGGAATGTAGACACTCTGAAGGCGGTCACTCGTGATAATGTGGTCACTTTTTATAAAAAGTACTACTCCGCTAACAATATGAAGCTCGTGGTCATGAGTTCGCTCCCGGTTAAGGAAGTCCGTGCACAGGTGACAAAGTATTTTTCCGATGTTCCCAATTTTAATGCGACGAAGCCTGTTTATCAGGACGCATTTTTCGATGCGAGTCTTCAGCAACATTTGCACTTTATTAAAACCATTAACGATAAAGAAGAAATGACCATTTTATTCAATGTTCCTGACGAGAATAAATTTTGGAAAACAAAGCCCTTGGCAATCATTAGTAAACTTTTGGGTGATGAGGGGCCAGGCTCGGTATTATCGGTTTTGAAAAAAGAGGGCTTAGCTCTTGAAATGGCTGTGAGTCAAGATTATTGGCGCACACTTTCGGTGGATGTAACTCTCACGCCAAAGGGTCGAAAACAGTACCAAAGAGTATTATCTGTGATCGAAAAATACATGCAACATATGCGGGAGCAAAAGTATCCCGAGTATATTTTTAAAGATGAAAGTGCTGTACGCAAGATTGCTTTGGACAACCTTGAGCCGTCGTCTTCAGGACAGCGGGCGGCAAGTTTTGCAAAGAGTCTTATCGATTTTCCGGCGAAGGATTTTTTAGAGAGAAACTATTTGATCCAAGAGTACTCTCCCAAAGATTTCCAGTTATTTTTAGAAAGGTTAGATTTTAAAAATGCTCACGTCCTTATTCTTGGAAAAAACGAAAAGACCAACCGCAAAGAGTCTATCTTTGGCGTCGAATTTAAGCAGGCAAAGCTCGACTTTCCGATTTTGAAAAGCCAGCTAGCTCTGAAATATCCAGAGGAAAATAAATATATCCCTAATGATTTTTCTTTGATCGCCGGCAAACGTATTGTGGCCGAGCCACAGACAAAAAAAACTCCTTCGGGCACCGAAATTTTCGTGCGTACAGACACAGAATTGGGTGTGGCTAAATCCACCGTTAGATTTACAATTCAAGGGGCAGCAGCGACCACGGCGCGCGAGGCAGCGCTACTGACTCTTTTTGTGATGGGCAAGGAAGAGGAGCTTCGTGAATGGTCCTATCCCATCTCCGAAGCTGGGGCGCGCTTTGATATAAGTTCCGGAGAAATTCCGCGCGAGATGGTAATTACAGTTTCTGGCTACAGCCAGAGGTTAAAAGAAATTTTCCGTGACGGCGTGGGCAGCGCCAGCACCAGCCGCCAATTGCCAGTGATGAATATTAGCAAAGCAACTTTCGAGGATATGAAATTGCGATTTGTCCGCGACCTTTCAAATCTCGAAGAGGCTGTGGCCGCCAATCGTTTGGGTATTGAAGTAAGACACCTGCAAAATGCCCAGTCTGTTCATTGGAAAGAATTGTTAAAAGAAGTTCGCAAAGTGCGTATCGACGAGGTAAAGGCCTTTGCTAAAAAGTTTTTCTCGAAGATTTCTGTTCGCGCCATTGCTTATGGAAATATCGACTTACAAACTGTGGAGGGTATGCTGAGTTTATTACCTCTTGCCGAGGGAGAACTCGAAAAAATTAAGTATAGAGTCGTGCCAGAACAAAAAACGTATTCTGGGCCCATCAAGGGTCAAAATAACAATCATGCAATGCTCACGATGTACAACATGGCTCCTTGGTCCGTGGAAAATCACGCCCGAGTTCTTGTGCTTAGCCAGCTTGTATCGCAGCCCTATTTTTCTGAGCTAAGAACAAATCAGCAACTAGGCTACGTGGCCCGCGCTGGCGGTGTTCATCAGAGTGGCTTTGTTGGATTGAGTTCAATGTTGCAGTCGCCGAAAGTTGCGTCGGTAACTTTGCAAGAAAAATCGCATGCGTTCTTGGTGCAATTCTTACAACAAAAGATAGGGACTTTAACTGACGCAGAATTGAAGCCCATTCTGAGTTCCATCGAAAATGAGCTGTTGATGAAGCCCACAACTCTTCCTGAGCGCGAAGCTGAGTTTTTTCAGGCAGCGGTAAAATATGAAGGACGCTTTACGATCCGCAAAGACATCGCAGCGGCGGTCAAAAAAATAAATGCTCAACAGATGAAAGAATTTATAGAAGCTCATTTTTTAAAACACAAGCCGGCCACGGTCTCACTTTTTTATTTTGGAACCGGGACAAGTTTGGATAAGAAAAAGCTGCCGGGCAATATTTTTGAAAAGACGGGTGACGTCGCTTGGGATGTGGTAAATCCCTACGTGCGCTAATTTTTCAATGGATTAAAATCATACAGGCGCGATGGCTTGCGCCTGCATAAATGAATACAGGAATACGGCATTGGGATTTTTTTGCGCTTTTTTGAGTTCTAGCATCCCAGCGTCCACAACCTCTTGCGTAACGTAGCCCGCTTTTACTAATTGATCGGCAGCACTCAACAACAATTCTGCCCAGTACTCAATTATTTTTCGCCGCTTCTCTGGCTGTCGGTTGTCTAGATGCCAGGTAATGACCTCGGTTTTTATTTTTTGAAATCCCACGGCGGATAAAAAGTTACCTAACTTTGCACCCACAAAGGGATCCCCGGCACCGTCAAACTGATAGTCGTTAAAAGCCATCCAGTATTTCCACAAGTTTGGGGAATAGGGGTCGAGAAAAAACGAAGAATTAACGACCTCTGTGATGTAAACCACTCCACCGGGGCGCAACACGCGGCGAACTTCGTTTAAGATTTGTAATGGATCTGGCACATGCTCCAGAATCCAACATAAAAAGGCCCCATCGAAGGAGTGCGCATTAAAGTCCATGTTCTGTGCGTCCATTTTTTGAATTGTGTAGCGTCCTTTAGCAAGAGGCTGCTGTTCGAGAGTTGCCTGCGCGGCGGCCAGCTGCTCCTCATTGAGGTCGATCCCGGTGATTTTGATTTGTGGAAAACGACGTAGGAGAATGGAAGTTTGAGCTCCAACGCCGCAACCCACTTCTAGGAGGTTGCGAACTTCGGTCAAATCGACGTTCTTGTAAACCGTGTGTTCTGCAAATTCTGCCTGTCGACGTAAGCGATCTTGTTCGAGGGGGGAGTAACCATGCAGATAGGGAAGGGAATTTTGGTCTTTTTTGGCCATGGGTTATTTTTAGAGGAGAATGGCCGACGCTGCAACTAAAAGAAACATGGGTCACAAACGACCCATGTTTCTGCCCTTAAAAGCGATTAAGCGTTTTCGGCAGGAGCAGCTTCTGCGGGGGCTTCTTTTTTCTTAGGAGGTGCTTTAAACAAGCCTTCTTTTGTAAGAATCTCGATTTTTTTCTCTGCGTTGATCCACTTGTTCTGAGTGTCCAAAACGCAATAGCGGCCACTAGATTTCTTGAATACTTTGTATTCTTTAGTTTCTTTTACTTTTTCCATAAATACTCCTAAAAAGGTTGTGAGGTTCCTGTCTACTGGCGCAGAACGACCTTGTCAATTGTCCATGACCCCAGTTAAGTTTTAGACGATGGAACGAGAGTTAAGCGTCAGTCCTACTTTAAATAACGACAAGTACTGTCCTCTTTTCTGGAACAGCCTTGCATTGAACGCCACGGGGGCCATTAAGCCCTGTTGTCGATTTATGGAGGATCCGCCAGCACCTCAAAGTTTAAAGCCAGGAGATTTAGAAGCGGCCCTCCATAGCTCCAGTTTTATCGCCGCGAGGCAGGCTGTTTCTGAGGGGCTCAAAGTCTTAGCTTGCAAGCGCTGTCACAACGAAGAAAGCTCCGGCATCCGAAGTCTCCGTCAAACACGGCTAAATCCAAAAGCCAAAACTTTTCATGGTCTAGAAACCTCTTTGCAGCAAATTGAATTTGTAGAAATTTTTCTAGGTCGAGAGTGCAATCTGGCGTGTCACTCTTGCAAGCCATCCCTGAGCACAAGATGGGGAGCCGAGTTCAAAAAAATGGGTTTACCTCTTGAGACCTACAAATCCTTTGATTATGAGGAATTAAATCTTTCAAGTTTTGAGTCTTTAAAAGAAGTAAAATTTGTTGGTGGGGAAACGTTTATCAATGACCAGCATTTAAAAGTTTTAGCAACGATTCCCATAGAGCAGCGAAGAAATTTAAACATCGAATATTACACCAATGCCACCAGACCCATTCCTCAAACATGGTTTGATTTTTGGAGTGACTTTAAGAGAGTCACTATTAGGTTTAGCATCGATGGTTACGGCGCTCTCAATGAATACATTCGGTATCCAAGCCAGTGGTCGGTCATTCAGGAGAACATTAACAACGCAGTTTCAAAAAAAAGAGAAAAGATAGAGTTTAGAGTTCAAACGACGGTGAGCGTGTATAACGTATTTAAATATAAAGAAATTGTGAATTGGTGGGAGCAGGTCATTTCCACTGCGACAAATAGTATACAACCAGTGAAGTTAAATTTATTAGATGAGCCTTCATTTATGTCACTGCCTGTTTTGAAGTTAGCTCCAAAATTGTTGGAAACGATAGAGATGCCAGCTGAATGGCTCCGTTTTATCAAAAATGCCGAGGCAAACCCTGCTCAGGTTGAAAGATTGAAAAACTACACGGAGTCTCTTGATAAACATCGGCAACTGCAGGTGGGCAGGTTTGTTCCCGAGCTCCTCGACTTATTTTCTGAAGCTAAGGTGATGTGAGGCGGGCTGCGCAGAGTCAAAATTGATGGTCAATTTGATGAATTGCGTCGATTATTTCTAAGTTTAAGTCGGTGGAAAATCATGTAGAGTTTGTTGGGGAGCTCGAATGGAAAACCAGGGTGAATTTGTAGCAATGAAATTTAAATCCAATTTTGTAGGCGCTACAAGTGTGGACTGGTATGTCGGAAAGCGCTGTAACTTTGACTGTAGCTACTGCGTGGACTACCTGCACGACAGCACTTCGCCACATGTACCACTAGCAAATATGAAGAAGTTTGTGGATTTTGTGCACGAAAAAAGTGGTGCGAACGTTTTGTGGAGCCTCACTGGTGGCGAGCCAACGCTGAACCCAGACTTCGAGAGCATTTGTGAATATATTCGCGTGAAAGGTTCCTCGAATATTAGCATCACAACAAACGGATCTAGAACCGCAAAATACTATGTACAGCTTTTTGAACACCTTGATCATATTACTTTGAGTCTTCATTTTGAACATATCGCGCCGAAAAGTTTGTCTTACGTCGAAAAAGTTATTCAAATCGAAAACTGGCGAAAAAAATGGAACGAAGAGAATCGAGCAAACTTCAAAAAAGGTCTCGCCCGTAAAAAAACTTTTTTAGTTCGTTTTATGGTCTATCCAGGACTTTTTGAAATGATTGAAGAGATGAAGGCGCGCTTTCAAGAGGCTAGTGTTGAGCGCGTTGAATATAGATACATCAGGCCGCTGTCGGGTGGAGCCAACGAACAAATGCCAAGCAAACGGCTTGAGTTTGCGCAGAATCATGATACCGAAAAAAATCTTTCTCGAATCCATCGGATAGGTAGCGAAATAAAAACGCGAATTACAAAACACTATTTACAATTAAAATATAAAAAGTTTGATCCTAAGGAAACGCCCCAGGACACGCTTTCTTCAAAGGATCGGCTGGCGATTAAAGACATCGTCGCTCGGGAAGAAAATTGGTATTCCGATGGTGAGAAAAAGAAGCTGGATGAGTATTTTTCGGAAGATAACGAAAAAAAACTAATGCTTTTTTTCGAAAAAGAGGGAGAAGTTCAGCCTTCGGATTATCACTACAATAAACTTAATTTTGAGCGAAAGTCGAATTTTGAGGGATGGTTGTGTTGGGCTGGAATTAAACATATGAAAATCGCCCCTAATGGGGACATTTACGTTGGTTCATGCCACGTTGGTGGCAAGCGGGGAAATATTTACGAGATAGAGAAAGGCATTGATATGCCAGCGGAGCCATTGCGCTGTCCAAAGTGGCGCTGTACGGATCATTTGGATTTACGCGTTCCCAAAATTAAAGATTGGAAATACTACAAGCATGTTGAAATAGCCGTGGGAGGGGCGGAGAGATCCGCACAAAATCAAAATGTCTAAAAAATCAGTTTTTTGCGTAGCTCCCTTTGTTGCACTAAACACTCGCGGACATGGGAACATTCGTGTTTGCTGCTCTATTTTAAAAACAGATCGTGGAATTCCAAAAGAAATGACAGTTGACGATAATAATAAAGCCTACGATGAGCGCCAAAGCGATTTTATCTACAACGGCAGTTACTACAACTTAACTTTGGACTCCTTTGAAGAAATTTGGAACAGTCCGTTTTATAAAGATATGCGAAAAAAAATGGTCGTCGGAGAGCCGATTTCGAACTGTGCGTACTGCTACGACATGGAAAAGAATGGTCTTTGGAGCAAACGAATGGGCAGAAATTTGCATTTTTTGGGAAATCCAGAGGGTGACTACGAAACAAACCCATCGCCAGAGCCACTTCATCAAAAAACCAGCCAACTCATTCGCAACTGCATTCAATCAGAATACGTGGCCACAGAGACTCCACAGTGGTTGGAACTGCGGTTTTCAACAATCTGCAATTTGCGCTGTGTGATGTGCTCACCGTCGTTGAGTACTTCGCTTTACGAAGAGTACGACAGCAACCAAAGTTTGTTAAGCGATCGACAAAAAGGATCTTTAAAAATCGCCAGTAAAATTGCAGAGACAGGGCAGGTTCGGGATTCTGATTTTTTTATGCAGGAAATCAGAAAGATCTCAACCAAAGGCTTATTTTTTGAGTTTCGCGGTGGCGAAATCTTACAAGATAAAAAAATGTTAAAATTTATGGAAGAGCTTTCGACCGAGGAGCGCGCGCCACAGATGATGCTGGATATTACCACCAACGGTATCGGTCTGAACCAAGATCACATAAAGATTTTGAGTCGGTTTAAAGGTGGTAAACTCAAAATCAGTGTCGATGCCTTTGAGCGAGAAAATGAACTGATTCGGTATCCTTCAAAATGGAAGATGACCGTGAATGCTTTAAAGCAATTTAAAGGCTTACACAAAGGTTGGGTACCCTACGTGCAACCGACCTTGAGTGCCTTTCAGGCACCAACAATTGACAGACTCTTGTTATTCTTAGAGAAATTTTCCTTAGAAGAAGGCATCGATCTTCGAGTCAACGTAACTAAAGTGCGCGGCTTTGAGCACTTGATGTTGAACCTTGTTCCTCTTGAGGATCGTGTCGCAGCGGCCGAGAGTGCCATGGCCATCGCGCAGAAATCGTTTCTTTGTGCACCAGATGCTATTTATGGAAACAAAAATCGCGAAAGTATTATTGGGCTAAGTCAGGCTCTCAGAGAACCGCAAATAAAAGATGCTAAAAGTCTTCGTAATCTTTTCGCGCACGTGGACAGCCTTTCGGCGATACGCAAAATCAATTACTACGACACTTTTCCACACTTAGCTCGTATGAAAAAAGAATTCGAAGAAATACTTTTGCAGGAGCAAGATAGTGCAAGATACTGAACTTCTAGAGAGCGAGAAAACCCACTTTCTTTTGCCTAACTTTCCACAAGAGTTCATTCTAAAGGGACGAGAGCTTTGGAAAGAAATTCAAGCACTGGATGTAAATGGACCGGGAAGCCACGAAGTTCCAAAAATGATTCCGCTCAATGGCAGTCCGCATTTTTTTGTTCGTCGAGCCTCCAGAACGTTTATCATGTACAAAATTACTGGGCCGCAAAAAAGAATTTTTCAAGTTATCGATGAAGACGATTCCGTTGAATTTTATGTGGGTCTTGCCGAAAAATATGTAGCCGATCCGCACCTGGATCGAGGTCGAAGACTGTGTGCAATTAATCTACCCATCGACGTGAACTACGCTGAAAGTTTTTTTATGATAGGGAAGTACTTCGACCATTGTAAATACCGAGAGAAGCCAGTGGCCGATTCCCCGTATCAATTTCAACTCGACAATTCCGATGATCCAGGTGGTAAATTTTATTACGACAAAGAACATTTCGAGCAATATAGCATGGAGACGCCAGTTCTCTTCAGCGCGAAAACTCCTCACGGGGGTAGAAGTTGGGCAAAAACACCACGTGTAGTAATGAGCATCGGGTTTGCGCAACCCCTCAGCGTGATACAACGTAAACTACCCAAAGAGTGGTTTTAATGTCGTTAAATGATGCAAAAATCACATCGACAACTTATTGCGTAAATTTGTTTTACCAATTAGGTACCAAAGTTGATGGAAGTTTTCGCCCCTGTTGTAATTATTCAGGTCCAATTATGGATAAAGATGGGCAACCCGTGCATGCATCGACCCATTCCATCCAGGAGTATTTTAACTCCGAGGGTATGAAAGCGCTGCAAAACAAATCTCTAAATAGTGAAAAAGTACCGGGGTGCGAGAGTTGTTACCACTATGAAGCGAATACGGGGCAGTCCAAGCGCGTAAGGGACAACATTAAATTTCAAGAAGCTACCGCCAACGAAAATCCTTCAGAGGGCGGTAAAATTAAAATTCTTGATTTGCGAATGGGGAATCTTTGTAATTTGGGCTGTGTCTCCTGCCAACCATTGCTATCTTCAAAATTAGAAAAATTGTGGGGAGAACACGGTGCCGACAAATTTTCGGATAAAAGTGTAGCCGCCCAAATACCCGCCAAACATCGTTCGTGGTACAAGAGTAGTCAATTCGTTGATGAAATTGGTGAGAACAGTCATGGCATAGTGTCCCTCGCATTGGTCGGCGGAGAACCGTTGATCAATCCGTATAATATCGCGCTGCTTAAAAAGCTCAGCCACCTTGGAAAAAAGCTTAAGCTTTCGGTCACCTCGAATATCTTTTCTGTTCCCGAGGATGTGCTGGAGCTGCTTAAAGTATTCAATACAACAATTGATTGCTCTCTTGATGGCATCGGTCCCATGATTGAATACATACGTTACCCGGTGAAGTTTGATGATGTGGTAAATAATTACAAGCGTATTTGCGAAGTGGGGATCTCAACACGAATCATATGTACGATTTCGGTTCTCAATCTATTTCATATCGCAGAAAGTTATGAATTTTACCATCAATTGAACAAGAATTTTGGGCGAAAGCTAAAAATGTCGGTGGGTAATCTTGTGTTGAAACCTGAGCACTTAGCAATTAGACATCTCCCCGAGGCTTATAAACAGAGGGCCATCCAGCAGTTAACAGATTTTTATGGGACGCTCTCGAGAGATCATCACGAAGACACCATTAGAGGAAGTACGCGGAACCTCATCAGCTATCTACAGAACTCTAAAGGCGATATTAAGAAGATTCGCGATAAATGGAAATTCATCGAAAACTATGATCAAATCAGAGGAAATTCTTGGCAAAAAGTTGCTCCTCACCTGCAAGGAATCTTAGATGCTCAGCCTGAACTCAGCATTTAAATTTCTTACCAAAGAATTGCGTTTCATTGCAAGACGTCGCTGGCGAAAACGTCAGCTGAACAATACATTTTGCATTAATTTTTTCTCCCAGGCATCGACTAAGACAAATGGTCTGTTTCGCCCATGTTGTCATTTTGTGGGAGTGATCAAGGATGAAAATGAGAAGCCGTTCCATGCCGCAACCCATTCTATTAAGGATTACTTTTTTTCCAATGCCTTGAAAGAAATTCGGCGCAAAGCCTTAAACAAAGAGGCAATTAAAGGCTGTGAGAATTGCTACGAAATAGAAAAAGCAACTCAGCAGTCAAAAAGAGTCCGAGATAATGATCGGTATCATGAAATTTGGAAAGAGATCCGAAAAAAACCGGAGCGAGCAGAAATTAAAATGTTAGATTTACGGCTGGGAAATGACTGCAATTTAGGATGCGTTAGCTGTATTCCGGCTTTGTCATCAAAATTAGAGCAGCTTTGGGATAAGCATGGCGCAATTCATTTTACTGACGACCCAATGCTCACCAAACCTGTGAAACCCAAAGAGGTATCGATTCCGTGGTACAACCAAATAAACCTGGTTGAGCAAATTAATGAATTACAAAATGATCTTTCCTATTTGGCCTACGTCGGCGGAGAGCCACTCATTAATGATACAAATTTTGACATTTTGGAAAGTCTTGAAGGTAAGGGTAAGAAATTAAATTTACATGTCACCTCCAACCTCATGGCTCTTACCGATGAAAAATTACGCACGTTAGAAAAATTTAACACCCAAATCAACTGCTCCCTGGATGGGGTGAATGAAACCATCGAGTACATTCGTTTTCCAGCCAAGTTTTGGGTCATCGAAAAAAACCTTAGAAAAATCCTAAATTCGTCGGTGAACGTGCAGATTATTTTCACGGTTTCTGTGCTCAATATTTTTCATATCGTTGAAGCCTATCGAGTGTATCGAAAAATCCACGATGACTGCGGGCGGGGTCTCAATTTAACGGTCGGCAACTTTGTTATCAAGCCAGGCCATCTTGCCGTTAAAAATCTCCCAAAAGAGCTTAAGCAACAAGCCCTCACCCAACTTGAGCCGTTGTATTATGAAATCAAGCGCGACGAAACACAGGCGGTGTTCAGTGCCAGCTTGCTCAGTCTTATTAAGTATCTCCATAACACCGAGGGCGATGTTGACATCATCAAAAGCGGCTGGCGATTTGTGAAAAAATACGATGAAATTCGAGGAAATAATTGGAAAGAGTGTGCTCCATGGATGGGAGAAGTTCTCAATGAACTCTAGTAATTTTATTGGTCTAAACGACATTGAGACAATTCAGGTGGATCATAATTCCACTTGCAATCTGCGGTGCCCGCAGTGTGCGCGTATCGTCAATGGAGAAATTAATAAATGTTTACCCGTTAAAACTCTGCCACTGGATTTTTACGACCGGGTTTTTACCCGCCAAATGTTTGAAAGTGTACAACGAGTTTTCTTTTGCGGGAATTACGGAGATGTAGCGGCCAGCGAAAATATTTTGGAAGTTTGCAGACTATTAAAAAGTAGAGGTCTAAAGACCATATCAATAACCACCAATGGCAGTTTAAGAGAAGCGAGCTGGTGGGCAGAATGCGCAAAAATTTTGGCCGGCCCCACAGATAAGGTGCTTTTTAGTATTGATGGCCTTGAAGACACCAATCATCTTTACCGGGTTGGCAGTCGTTTTTCGCAAATTATGAGTAACGCTCAGGCGTTTATCGATGCCGGCGGTAATGCACGTTGGGAGTATTTGGTTTTCGCGCACAATGAACATCAGGTCGAAGAAGCACAGTCCATGGCAAAAAAAATGGGTTTCAAATCTTTTAAGATTAAAAAAACGAATCGATTTATTCAAGATAAGGAATATAAGTCTGGGAGAGCTGCCGAAAAAAGCGAAGTTTTTAATAAAAAACTAAATAACACTTACACTCTTTCGCAACCGGCTTTAGATAAAAACCAACCTCTTGCGCTCACAAACTTCAAAAACATTATTCAGGATCATGGGAGTTGGAATAACTACATCAACAGCACGTCCATCTCTTGCAAAGCACAAAAAGAAAAAACTGTATTTATTGATTTTAATGGAGATCTTTGGCCCTGCACCTGGCTTGCGGCACCTCGATATTTTAGCGGAGACGAGAATTTGCAAAAACAACAGATCCTTAAACTGCTACAAATTTTTGGCGAATCATTTAATAATCTTAATTCGCACACTTTTGAGGAGATATTAAATCACCCATGGTTTGCAAAAGAGCTAACTAAGAGTTGGTCAAGTCGTATGGAAGATAGTCTTCCCAAGATGATGACCTGTGGACGAACCTGTGGACAGAGCTATGAGTTTTCTAGCAATGCTCCCGAAAACAAAGTGATTGTGCAGTTTTAGTATGATTAAAAAAACGATTATCTCAGGAAATAAAAATTATGGGCTAGGAATGGCCTTGTGTCAAAAAGTTCCAGGAGCTGACTTTTTCAGTCGGAGCTGCGGAGGTTATGATTTCTCCAAGCACGAAGCGCGCGTCAAATTTGCGGAGTTAAGTTGTGACTACGAGGTCTATATAAGTTGTAGCTGTTTAGCCCAGTTTCGCCAAACCCTGCTTCTCGAGGCGGTCTATCAAAAGTGGCTAGAGACCGGCAAAAGCGGCTACATCATTTGTCTTGGAAGTTCGGCAGACGCCACAGTGAAAGGGACACAGTGGCTGTACCCCATAGAAAAGAAGGCATTGAGAGACTATTGTAGAAACTTGAGCTTAGCAACTTTAGGCGGTCACGGTTCAAAACCAACGGGAATTCGCATAACCTATCTTAGCCCTGGCTATTTACAAACTTCGGGAGCGGATAAAAAACATCCCGACGTGCAAAAGATAGATCTCGATTACATGGCTGAATTAATTCAGTGGCTTATTCAGCAACCACCCAATATAAATATTAGTCATATGGGATTAGATCCGATTCAAGGAAATTTATAATGTACCACACGTTTGAATCTTTGCAGGAAATGCATGTTGAGGTTACCAGTCGGTGCAATGCAGCCTGTCCGATGTGTGCGAGAAATAATTTTGGTGGCTCTGAAAAAGACGGACTGGTTTTGTCAGATTGGTCCGCTCAGGATGCTGAAAAAGTATTCGATGTGAGGTTTAAAAATTTACGCAACGTCCTCCTTTGTGGCACTCATGGTGACCCAGCGGTGAACCCTAACAGCCTCGAAATTGTACAAACTGTTCGGAAAAACGCTCCCAATGCGACCGTCGAATTTTATTCCAATGGGAGCTTGCGAACTCCCCAGTGGTGGTCAGAGCTCGGGCGTGTTTTGCGAAAAAAGAATGAAGATGGATATTATAGACGAACCGATCTGTGCATTTTCAGTGTTGATGGATTGGGTGATACAAACCATTTGTACCGACGAAAAACCAATTTCGAAAAAATAATGGCTAATGCCGAGGCTTTTATTAAAAGTGGCGGAATTGCTCGTTGGGATTATATTGTATTCAAACACAACGAACATCAGGTCGAGGAGGCCGAAGCCCTAGCTAAAAAAATGGGTTTTAAGCAATTCCGCATTAGAAAAACCTCAAGGTTTGCCTATAGCCCCGACGGCCCAATGAAACATCGAGTTCTCAACAGCAATAACGAAATAGAATATTTTCTCGAGCCGACGTCACGAAGTGAGTTTTTAAATAAAGAAAAAGAAACTTATGAAAAAATAGTCTCCAAAGAAAAGCAAGAAACCTATTCTTACGAATCGCAAGTGAAGTGTCTTAACAAAACACAGTTCCAAAGAATTTATATCAACGCTCAAGTAAAAGTAATGCCTTGCTGTTTTGTGGGTAATGATTTTTACCCGGGAAGCGGACTGGTGTTTCGAGATACCAAAGCCAAGGTGGGCTTAAAATACGGGGAAGAATTTAATTCCCTGAAAGAAAAAACATGGGACGAAATCCTAAATCACGACTGGTATGCAAAAGATCTCGTGGCCAGTTGGAATCAAGCCGATACGCGACTTGTGAGATGTCAAAGAACGTGCGGTGCTCAATGCAATCCAATCACGTCTCAATCACAAGACGTTCAATTCGCTTAGTCGAGGAAATGTATTCAAAAAATTTTGATTTCTTATGGAGTCGAGTGCTTTTGTTTTTTGCGCAAAAACTAAAGCCTGGTCGTTCAGGTCGGCCTCCAAAGCGTGGTTCAGAATATATTGCAAATGAACTTCGCCTGGAAATTGCGAGTTTTGCTCGAGAAAGGTTTTGTAGGTTTGCTTGAGTTCTTCTTTTAGAGAACTCGAGAGAATCTGCGGTGATAAGTAAGATGGGAAGCTAAGGTGCGTGGGATTTTCGGAAACCCTTGAAAGTAGATGGGTTGGAATCTTTTCCAACTTCTGCTTATACCACCAAGCTAAAATCTCTGGAAATTGAAAAACATTGAGTACGCTCACTGTCGTTCGTAGGATAAGATGGATATTGTCGGACTCTGCAGCGAGGGATAAGAATTTTTTTACGTTTTCTAAGACGGTCTCGCCGTGGCTGGGATAACGAATATAATTAATGTCTTGTGGTAAAATGGCATCAAGGCTGAGGGCCAATTCCACACGTTCCAATTCTTTCCACATCGAAAGAACTTCGCCACTTGGGTACACTGTTAGATTCGTGCTGTAATTTAGATACGTTTGTTTTGGATTTCCAGACGCTAAAAGTATTTGCAAAAATTGCGTATGTTGCGGGTCTACAAAAGGTTCGCCGCCAGTGACTTTCACATGCTTCAGCGTTGGCGCCATTTTTTTTAGGACTGACATATCAAAAGACACCACCCTTTGCTGTCCAATGGGGGCACCCAATAAACTGAGTTCATCTTTAATCCAGCGTGTGCTGTAGCGTGAATCACACATGCGACAGGCTATATTGCATATGTTTGAAAATGGAATTTCGAGCCAGGTGATTTTTGGGGTCGAAAAATCTACTTGTGACAAGCCAAGAGAGGGATGTTTATTGTAACGCTGTCTTAAGCTGAGTTTGCCTGAGGATTCTTCTTGGTAACATCGTGTACAGCCGGATAAAGCCTTATTCTGCAACATATTTTCACGAATGGAATTCATCTGATCCCCATTAAAAAACTCGTCAAGATTGGCATCTTTGGACGACATTTTTCCATGAAAACGGCAGCAGGGTTTAAATTCTCCCTGAGGAGATACAAAAGAGTGATTCCATGCGAGGGCGCATAGAGTGTCAGAAGGCGGGTTTACATTATTTGAAGTGCGGTTCTTCATGGTCTCACTCTATGGGAAATACTTGTCGACTCTTTACACACTCATTTATAATATGTACTTTTGGAAATAAAAAGGGAATTGATGCTTAGCAAAAAACTCGAATATTTTTGGGTACCTTTAGTCAGCATCAGCGTGTGGACTGCATTTTGTGTGATTTTCTGGCCAGCCCTTGTGACCTCGGATGGAGCACGATATTGGCAGCGTCTGTTCTTCGAAAACAGAAGTATTTGCCAGTTGACCTGGGAATCCGTCTTGTATTCGTGTTTTTTTGGGTACGCTTCTTTAGTAAATTTGGGCCTTCCTACGATTCTTCATGTTTTGCTGGCAACGGTGGTTCTTTGGAGAGCTTATTGGGTTCTCCTTGAGAGGCAAAAATCAAAGTCTGCAGCAGCAGTATTTGTTTTATTGATACTGTTGGTTCCTGCCCACGGCCATTTGTTGATGATGACAGAGCGGGATATTCTTTTTGCCTGGCTCTGCCTACTTCTCACCGTAGAATTCATTCCCTACCATGAACCAAACCGAGGAACCATGGCAACATGGGGAAAGCAAACATATTGGTGCCTTTTGGGTTTACTAGTATTTGGGGTGCGAGCGGATGGAGTGATTTATCTTCTGAGTCTCGCATGGTTGTGCAAAAAAATATTTTTCTACAGCAAAGATGCTCTCAAAACATTTTTGCAACAGCAAAGCGCCATGTTCCTAGTATGGATTTTATTTTTCGCGGTGGTCGTTAAGTCTGAACTGTGGATACAACATACTGCGGATTACACTCGTAACGGCTATGCTCATTCCCTTCTCTACATCATACATCAAAGGCCCGCCCTTCTTGAATTGCCGGCAGGCCAGGACCTCGTGGAAATTATAGATCCCGACCAAGTTTGGACAGAACTTCCCACTGAAAAACAAAATTATGATTTTCTTAAAAAAGACATCCCCGCAAAAAAGCTTTTTTTTGTTTCTTCAAAATACATTATTTTAAATTTAGACATCTTTTTTGAAGGACGAGTTTTGACGATGCTAAGGCTTTTCGACAGAGGATATTTTTATCCGCTAAAAAACGAAGAGGAGCTTAAAACCGTCAAAAGCTTAATCACAGAAGACAAATCAAAACGTCTTCAGGAATACCAAGATTTAATAAATGCCAAAAGTACAGTCAATGCAACCTCAGTGGAAACAATCTTTTTATGGCGCCCCTGGTATGTACTAATTCTATTTTTTATTATTCTGCCGGCTCTTTATATTTATTTTCGACAAATGTTTTATCTTTCATGTCCGATGCTGGCCCATTTTATTTTAGTATTTTTAACCCAACCAACAGGGAAACCAAAATATATCTATTCCGAAACCCTTATTGCATTGCTCATTTGCATTTTGGGGATGTTACAGGTGGTAAAGAAAATTCGTCAAATAAAGGTTAAGGCGAAATCCGTTGCTTAAGCAAAGACTCCGCCAGAACGAAGTCCTGCGGTGAATCTATCTCGTGGGTAAATTCTTCTGGTAGAACAAAAGTTCCAATTGTCCCAAAAAGTCGGCAGCCATGGGCTTTTAATCCTGACACATGCATAAAGTAGAAGGCCCCGTTTTCGATGTAGCATCCTTTAAAATCCTGTCTGCGTGGGCGGTTCAGAGGCTCGTAATTGAGTGCCACACCTTCGTGCGACCATAAAAATCTTTTAAATTCACAAACTGATAAAAGTGAATCGTAATTACTATTTTGAAACAAGGCAGCTGCTTCCTGGATATGCTCTTTGGTAATGAAAGGGGAGGTCACCTGAAAAAGGCCCAACCAATCTGATTGTAGATTGAGGCTTTTATCCAGCAAAACCGCCTCGGTTGAGGTTGTGTCGAGCGCTAGCTCTTCGGAACGTGGGTGGATTTTTACCGCCGTACCAAAATCCTTTTCCACAGCGCGTGCAATTTCGCTGGATTCTGTGGAAACAATAATCTGATTAAATACCTGTGCCTCAATCAATGCGGAAAGAGTCCAATGGTAAAGGGGCCTTCCAGCAATAAGTTTTATATTTTTCTTAGGTATTCCTTTAGACCCTAATCGCATGGGAACGAAAGCTGTAGACGTCATGGTATTGATTCCTTTTCACAAAGAAAAGCCAAGGACTGAATTTCTTTATCCAATGTATTGCAGTAAGCTTCGTACTCAGTTGCCCAATGGGGTGTTTGGCTGTAGTCAGAAAATTTTTGTAGATTCTCTCCCGCACCTAAGCTTGGCTCCCATTGCAAAACAAGGCTTGCGGAATTAAGAAACGGGAGGCGTTCCGCACTTACAGCTTCGATTTCGGGCACAAAAAAACTCGGCGTACTCAAAGACAAAAAATCTAGATGAACGTTTGAGTTGCCTGCCCAAACCATATCAATGTTCTGCGTAATGTTCCTAAGGGGGTGGAAAAGCTCACCCCTGATATGCGCAGGCTGCTCCCGCCGAGCCTTGAACATATCCATGGCAGTGGGGTGGTAGCGCACGTAAAAATCACAGTCATTATTTTTTTGAATAAGATGTGTGAGTTGGCTCCAGCTAAATTTCTTCGACAAGGCCAACAGGACCCTTGGTCTTCGCATATTTAAACTCTGGTTAAATTTGGGAAAAGAATGTGTATAAAAATAAGTTTTCTCAAAAACACAACCGCCACGGTCGTAAGCCCATTTTGCTGCAATACCATGTAACACGGCAATATCTGCTGTAAAAGGAGCTGTAGATAACGGAAGGTGCGAGTGCGACAAAAAAACTGATTTCTTTTTAGAGATCTGTGCGCAAGCGAGGAAGGCAAGACCATGGGGGTTTCCTTCCGTTGAAACCATCACTGTGGTTAGCTTTGAGCCCGAAAAAAATCTGGTTCCGCTCAGAACCCAAACCAAATATTCACAGGACCGAACATATACAAATAACCGATTCGTAATCTCGTTGTCCGAGCGCTTAGTTAAAAATTGCACATACATCTTAAGAAGATATAGACCGTCGAGTGGGGCAAGCAAAATATTCAAAAGTTTATCTAGAAAAGACGATCTAAGTCGTACTAAAAAGACATGAGAACTTAAGACTTCGATCAACTTTTCTTCATTTGTATTTTTGAAAAAAAATGCGTTTTTACCTAGCTTATCTTTCGAAATTCCTCGAGGGGAAAAATAAACATAGCAAAGGAAAAAAACTGCAAAACGAAAAGCGGTCACCTTGAGCAGGGGCTCAGCGAAGTGATAAAGCATTTTTTTGATTGGGTGTGCCTGCAAATAAGCATCAACCAGCTCCTGACGCTCTTGAGTGGCATCTTTAATGTGGAGTGTATTTAAGTATCTTTCAATAATAGAGATATTTTCAAAAAGAATCATTTTAACTTTTTTTGACTTGGTTTTTCTGATTGCAAAAGTTGCTTTTTGGGACGCCAATCAAGAGCGTTTCCACAGTCGGTAAGATTTTGCCCTAGCTGCGATAACTCGCCTGGAGTTAATGAAAACTTCTGATCTGTTCCTTTCCAGGTTTTGTTCAGTGTGACGTGGCGTTCGATATGTGTGACGCCAAACAGCAACGAAAATGCATCAAGTGAAATCCCAGCATCGTGGTTAGAAAACCCTAATGAAAGGTATCGTGAGTTTAATTGTTGTAGTTCATTTTTTAGGTTTGCCATTTCTAAAAGGCAAGCTTCCGTTGGTGGGGTTGGGTATCCTGAAACACAAAAGTAAAAAACTATCCTTTGGTTTTTAATCGCTTTCTTTGCAATACGTTTAATGAGGTTTTTTATTTGTGAAGGAATCAAGAGTCCCAAAGAGACATGCACCAAGGGCACTCGTCTGCTTAACACATAGTCCACAAGCCGTTCATCTAAATTCTTTGCCGAAGGGATCTTGATATGTTTTGGTTTTAAAGAAACTATATCCTCGGCACTCCCCATATCCCAAACGCTCGACATGTAATCGAGGGAGAATGATTCGATATATTTTTTTAAGCTTTTGTGTTCATCCAGTGAAAACTCTAGGGCAAGACGATGTTCCCCATAGGTTTTCCCGTAACTTTCAGATGGTTTAGGATGTGCTTCATAAAAATTACGGAGAGTGTCTGGACTAATTGTTCGTTTTTGAAATTTAACAATCCCAAGCAGTGGTATTTTCTTAATGGAGTCTACCATTGAGAATGCAGTTTTAAGATCCCCTCGATGATTACAACCAAGCTCTGCGGTGAGAGTGGGAAGATGCTTAATTCTGTGGAGGGTCAGTTGATTATACTTGGGCATAAGGTATGCTAAATTAAACAATTATAGATTAGGCAGCAATTTGTGCTAAGGCAACACAATTTCACGGCGAAGCAGTCCAAGACGGATACCGATAAAATCCCAATTTTACTCTCTTGTCTGTCCGTTGTGTTTTGGCTTGTCGTTATAGGTTGGAATGTGTGGCCGGGAATCTATGATTCAGACTCAATCTCCTATGCCTCCATAGCAATGTTTTTACCCCCTCAGGAATGTGTTAATTTCTGGGAGTCTTGGCTTTACACTTACCTACTTTGTAAATCGTTTTCAGTCGGCATCGTTTTTGGCTTGTTTTGCCTTTTGCAGGTCGGCATAGGGTTGAGCTTGTTCGCTTTCAACGGTTTCCTAATTTTAAAAACTTCCGTAAAGTATTTTTTGATCGCAAACCTCATCTTTTGCGTGTTTCCGTTTCTTGGACTCTCTTTTTTTTATTTAGAGCGAGATGTACTTTTTGCTCTTTGCTCCCTCCTACCGACTATTTTACTATTCAAAAATGGCAATGACACGAGATGGGGCGCCGTTAAAATCATTCTCTGTGGCGCACTTTTGGGCCTAGCCTCGTTCTTGAGGATTGAAGGTCTTCTGTTTTTGATGGTATTTCCTATTCAACTTTTTCTTTTGCGCGGAAATAAAAGCCGAGAAATTTTATTGGCAACGGTTATTGTGGGCATTTTCGCAATCGGAGTGCCGATAACGGAAATGAGCTCCGTGAAGTCCCGTAAAGACCGATATTCCCTCAATGCAACGCTCCCATGGGCCTTGCATCTTTACCAAAACCATAAAGTCTATTTAGACGTCCAAACTGTGCATATATTTGAGAAAGTGATAGATCCCCAACAGATCAGGTTTATAACGTCGCTTTACCCCAGCAATATTATCCGAGCTGAAGCGACTGCGGAAGATATTTACTTATTTCAAAAGAAATCGATTTATATGATTTTTCGACATCCCGATGCTTTTATAAGAAAAAGACTTCTAAGTTTGAGCAAGGGGAGACATCAGCTTATTGGTATCCCTCAAGAGGGAAGTTTTGATCGTGCAGACGAAGTTAGTATGAACAAGGCGGATCAACACATTACCTCCGTTCGCAGCGAATCGAGTCAGTACCTCCCGAAATTTCTTGACCTAAAAATTGCGGAAAAAGTGAATGGTCGGAAAACGCTGAGTTTTTTTTATTTTTTTGGACACTATGGATTAGTTTTGTGGTTGTTCGCTTTTATCACTCTAATAGCAATGGCTTCAATGGTAAAAAAGAATTATTTTGTCGCAGCTATACCCAGTATTTTACAAATAATTATTTTTTTTCTCTTTGCGCCTTCCGGAAATGGGAAGTACTTGTGGCTAACTGCATTGTTCAGTGCGATGACCGCTCCTTGGGTTTTCTTGAATTTGAGATTCTCTGCCTTGTTAAAGGTCTTTCCATTTAGAAAAATAAATTTTGCAAAAGATCTATCAAAAGTCTCGCAGGATGCGATGAGGCGTTATTTGAAGGTTTTCTTGAGCCTGTTAATTTCGTTGGGCTGCTTGCTCCTACTTTATAATCAGGACATTCTGGTGGCGGATTTTTGGTCGCAAAATTCCAGTGGCTTCATTTGGATTCTTCTCTCTGTGGTCGCACATGCGGTGACTACTCTTTTAGCGAGCCTTCGGTGGCGAATAATTTTACAAGCTCCTGCTTTATCTCTAAAAGACTTATTCTTTATCAGTTGGCGATCGCAATTGACGGGTATGATTAGCTTGGGATCCATCGGCGGGGATCTTCACAAAATATTATATTTAAACCAAACTCATAAAATTTCGATGAAAAACGGACTTAAGAGTTGCGTATGGGAACGTTTATGGGGTCTTTCGGGAATTTTATTTCTTGTTCTTTTTTATTACATGATTGAAGAACGATTATTTATACAAGCCGTATTTTTGTTTATTATCCCTTTTACAATCTTGCGTTCGCGAAAAATTTGGCTGTTAACTCTTGCAAATCATATCGTCAAAGCCTCGCTTTTTTATTGCATATTGTATTTCGTATTTCTGTTTTCAGGACGCCTCACAGATATTTTTCTTGTTCTTCTGAGTGAGGTATTTCCTTTGAGTATCGATGGTCTGGGCACCAGTCACTTAATAGCACAGCGACTTTTTATTGTGGGCGGTGCTAAAGCTTACACTTTTTTCTTTTTGGGGAAGGTCTTATTCAAAATTCTGTCTTTAATCGTTTGGAAAAGAATTAGAAGAACAGAAGGGGCAACAGCTATAAAGTAAATATGAATTAAATAAAGGTACTTCATTTGCCCCAGAGAACCAAAAAGGTAGACTGCAAAAAACTGTGTGTAGATGGGCCAAAATGCTTTCCAGGTGCGTGTCGTCAAGATTCCAATAAGCGATAAAAAGAAAACGCCAATGGCCCCCCAAAAAGACACTAAACTCGGCCATACGGTTTGCGAGGTATAAAGATTTTCCATCACACCGCGATCCAGATGTCCCATTCTCGCGCGATGGCTTTGCGAAACGGCGCGTACCGTCTGAAGCACAGCTTCTGAGTGCTCAAAACGAAAGTTTTGACGATTGTCTGCAGGATCGAACAGTGGTGAGTTCGCAAGAAACTTGTAAAAAATATGGGTTTTAATTTTTGCACAAGAAATCACATTGTTTAGACACAATTTTAAAACCAGCAGCTGAAATGGTTGGACTTTCGAACTGTTTAAATCTGGTTTTAAACTTGGCCAGGAAATTTGATAACTTTTAAAATTGTTCTGAAGGTGAGGAGATGGTTCATCGGGAAGGATTGCCGACACCACACTTTTTTCCTGTTCAGTGAGCTGAGGTTTGGTGTTCTGCACCAAGAGGCGATAGGTGTTGATTGATGTATTTAGTGAATAATTATCCGACAGAGCAAGAGAGGGCCACTTGTCTTGAATGGCTCCTCCAAAAAAAGAAACAGCGACCAGGCAAGGAAGTAAAATTTTGAGTCGCATTGATTTGAAGCTCCAAACCAATTGAATAAGAAAAAAAGCGAGTATGATATAGCCTTCTCGGCGGATAAGAGCGGCCCCCAAAAACATGGCAAAGGTGAGCACCAGCAAAAAAAAGTTTTTCTTTTTTGTTTTCGATTCAAGTGCGACGATGAGCAGACAAAGGCTCCCGGCCCAGATCAACCAGGAGTAGGCTACATTTCTGTCGAGATAGGCCTGCATCTTGAAATTGATTGGCAGAAGAAGAAAAAGAAACAGGCTAATAAAAGCGCCCCAGGGGGAGAGTTTTTGCATTTGCCAAACAGTTCCGATAATCACAATACCGATAAAAAGAGTCTGGAAAACAAAAAAATATCCGAGCAAAATGTCCTTCTGGTAAAGGATTTTTAAAAGACAGGGATAAAAAAAGCCTCTCCAATCATTCAGACAGGAGTCATTAGGGGAGTTTTCGAAAGTAAAAATGTATTTGAGGACTCCTTCGCTGTAAAAGCCAGGCCAAAAAACCACGAGTGCGGCAAGAAAATACGCCACCAGTGCTGCTGCAACTACGTGGTGACCTTGGATTGTTTTAACGAAGCGCGATGGCAGCATGAGAAAAGGCTACAGAATCTTCGCAGGCTGTTCATTGTTTTTGCTTTAGAATTTATAGATTAAACACCGCAACAAAATGGCTATATCTAGCGCGCACCCACAAGGTCGGATAAGAATTATATGTGGAAGATACTTATTGCCCCATTCCCTGGAATTTTCAAGCCGTTCGCTCTAACGGGGATATGCGCGTTTGTTGCCAAGCCAATATTAGCAAAACTCAGGGTCTTTTAAGAAAAGAAAACGGCGACTGCTATAACGCCGCTGAGGGAGATCTTATTAGCCCTCGAAACAGTTCTCTGATTAAAGAAATTCGTGCGGAGATGCTAAAGGGACGTTGGCATTCGTCGTGCGAAAGATGTCATCGAGAGGAAAAAGCAGGCTTAAGCTCTCGACGAAAGTACGAAAGAGAACAGTGGTCCCTGTCGCAGGAACAGGTCGCAGAAAAAACTCACTCGGATGGAAGCATAGATCCAAAAGATTTCTCCGTTTCCTACTACGACCTTCGCTTTGGCAATTTGTGCAATTTAAAGTGTCGTATGTGCGGCCCAACCGACAGCTCTGCTTGGTATGAAGACTGGTTTGAGCTTAACGGAACGTTAGAGTTTAAAGACACCTCGGGACCAGTGCAGATTACCAAAGGGCCGGGAGGTTATTCCTCAAAAGCCTACGACTGGCATTACAGCGATGAATTTTGGAATAGTTTCGAGCAGCAGCTCCCTCAAATTCAACATATTTATATGGCTGGCGGCGAACCGCTTCTGATTAAAAGACATTATGAATTTTTAACCAAATGTGTTGAACGTCAATATTCAGCAAACATGATTCTTGAATACAATACGAATTGCACAAAAATCCCTGACCGGGCTCTCGAGCTCTGGAAACATTTTAAAGAAGTGCGTATTGGCGCGAGCATTGATGGCTACGGAGAGGTTGCGGAATATCAGCGCTATCCCAGTCGGTGGAATGAAGTTTATGCAAATTTGCAAAAATTAAATGCACAAGACGGACCGCTCCACCTTTGGTTGGCTTACACCGTTACAGCTTACAATGTGTGGCACATGCCCGACTTTATGAAATGGAAATTGAAAGAATCAGGTTTGCATCGTTTTAATGGAAGCGAGCGAAAACCAATAATTACATATCATATGGCACACAATCCTCCGCACTTAAACGTGCGTGTTTTACCAAAAGAATTTAAGGACCAGGTCGTAGGGCGATTTGAAAACTTCGTAGCTTGGGTAAAGCAAGAGGGGTTTCCCGCCAATTATGTGCAGCAAGCAGAATCTATTGGTAAATCTATTAAAGATTACATGTTAGCTGACGATAGCCACGTCCAACGCTGGCCGCAATTCAAGCAATACACTTTAGGTCTTGATAAAATAAGAGGCCAAAACATATCCGACCTTATTCCGGAGTTAAGTCCTTTTTTATAACCCAAAGGTAGTGCTACTATGCTTGAAACACAAACAACACCTTCACCGTCAGGAATATGGCAAAGTAGCTATGACTTTGTTTGTACTTGGGACTTAGGCCGTCGATGCAATTTAGACTGTTCCTATTGTCCTCCGCATCGACACAATAATTGGTCTTTGCATGCCAAGCTCGAAGATCTAAAAAATACGGCTCGACTGCCCCTTCAATATGGACGGCGACTTCGAGAGTACTCGAACGGTCAAATCGCTACCCAAGTAAGTTTTACTGGCGGAGAGCCCACTCTCAATCCAGCTTTTGTGCCTCTTTGTGCGTATATCAAACAACAAGACCCACAATTAGAAATTGGACTCACAACAAATGGGCTGATGAGTTCGTCTTTGTTGGAGGAGCTAATCCCTGTTATTGATCATTTCACAATCAGTTTTCATTTTGAAGCCACAGCAGGGGCAAAGACTAGAATCACCGAAAATATCTATGCGATTGATAAATTTTTTCGTTCCGGCCAAATTAGAAACTACTCAGTAAACGTGATGGTTCATGCTAAGAACGAACTGTTTGAGGAGTGTCTCAAATTAATAGCTGATTTTTTAGAAAACGGGATTCGCTATAGTTTAAGAGTTATTGGCGAGCACCCAGGAGATCCCGAAGCGCATATGTACACTGAAGCGCAAATTGAGTTTATTAAAAACAATGGAATTATAAAATTAGCTCAAGCGGGTTTTAAGCTGTCCACTGAAAAAATCCAGGGTCACCATGCAGGGCGCGTTTGCTGTGGAGGGCGATCGTTTAAAGAAGTCTACACCGTGGATGATGAAAGTGTTAATGCGGCCACGATCAGTGCGCAGCCAGAGGTCAAACGCTTATCTTACAGAAAGTTTAAAGGGTGGTCGTGCTTTGTAAACCTGTTTTTTTTGCATATTCACGATGAAGAAAAGAAAATATATTACCACCAAACGTGCCAGGCGCGCCCACAGGGTGGACGGGGGCCCATTGGTTCCACCGATAGAGTTGATGAAATTCTCAGTGAATTAGAAGCTAGATTTCAAAGCAAGAAGCTGCAGCCCGTGGTTTGCCCCAACGAAATATGTAATTGTGGACTGTGTATCACTAAATCAAAAAATCCGCAGATGTTGAAAAGCTTTATTCACCAAACTTTCGCTGATTTCGAGTTGAGTACATGAAATACTCCTACGTTGAAAAAGCACACTCGATTCAAATCGAAATCTCGACAAAGTGCAATGCCCAGTGCCCAGCTTGTATTCGTACCGATTCGAAGTCATTAGTGCACACGCAAGAGATTATTCCGAAAAATAAGGAAATGCCGCTTGCGACGATGACGAAAATATTTTCGTCCCAGTTCACGCAGAATCTGCAGGCCATTGAGTTTTGTGGCACCATGGACGAACCGCTCATGCACTCTGAGTTTTTAGAAATGATTGATGAAATCTACCGCCTCAATCCTAAGGTCTCTATTAAGGTGCACACCAACGCAGGTTTGAGAAACGAAAGTTACTTTGCAGAGCTGGCCCGAAAACTTCAAAGGGCTGGCGAAAGCTCTTGTGTAAAGTTTAGTATCGACGGTCTTGCCGATACAAACTCCATCTATCGCTACAAGGTGGAGTGGGATCGAGTTTACAGTAATCTTAAGGCGTTTGTAGATGCTGGGGGGCGCGCCGAATGGCAAATGCTTATTTTCCCTTGGAACCAGCATCAGGTAAGTACCGCACGACAGATGGCTCAGGATATTGGCTGTATCGCTTTTAAAGCAAGGCCAGATCGTACAATGACTTCGGCCTGGGGTTTAGAACAAATTTTAAAGACCAGAGCAGAAGAGGTTACCCCCGTTGGGCGTTTGCGCTCGGGCGATCCTGCCGCTATGAATCTGATCGAACAGCGTATGGGGGAGCCCATTGATTGTGTTTACAAAGACTCCCGACAAATGATCTTTGTTTCTTGGGATGCGCAAGTGTGGCCCTGCTGTTTTTGGACCAACATCCGATACGAAAACCAACTTAAAAAACAGAAACTCCAAGAAACTGTTTTTGAAAAGTACGGAGACACTTTTAACTCGCTCGAGCATCACTCACTCGATGAAATTTTGCGCCATCCATTTTTTGCTCATGATTTGGTAAAAAGCTGGGAAGAAGGCTCGTCTCTGAAGTGGCGCTGTGTGGATAAGTGCTCTACGGCACGAGTGCGCACAGCTGATGGCAAGCCGGATGACAAAAAGCCCTACGAGTTTATCGAATTTTCTAAGTAGAAATTTACACTTGGCCGCAGTGTTTTATGCATGCCGGTGAACAGCGTTGCGAAGTGTTTTCGTTTCGTTCCCATGACGAAGGAATATCCTTTGCGAAAAAATCATCCTGAAGTATTGTTTGTAGAGAATATTTTTTTAACGAATTAAAACCGAAACTTTTGTCTTTGAGCCAATGGCGATGAAAATATTCTCTTTCGATGATGGAAAGTCGTCGCTCTCCCAAATTTCCAATCCAGCAACAGGGCCAAACTTCGCCCAAAGAGTCGATATAAATTTCGTTACGCTGCTGGGCCTTGCAGCTGATGGGGGTGGAAGCATCATAAAGCTTATTAATTTTAAGACCGAGTTCCGCTTCGGTTGTGTCTGCAAATGGTCGGCTTTGGGTCTTCATTTTTTTTACGTCCTCCAGACTCACCGTGGTAGGTTGTCGTTTTGAATCGTAGTTTTTCCTCGTCGTAAAGCGAGCGAAACCAAGACTTTTTGCCAATTGCTCGGCTTCGGGCAATTGGTGGATGTTGGTGTCGAAGAGAATATACTTCCATACAGCCTGCCCCCCATGCTCCATAAAGGTTTGTGCATTCCTTATAATCTTAGACCAAGAAGTCCCGATACGGTAAAGCGCGTGGGTGTCCTCCAGACCATCAATGGAAAACACACACTCAATGGAATGTTTTTTCGAAAGGGCTCCTAACCGTTGCCAGGTGAGTGTGCTCCCCAGAGATCCGTTCGTATGAATGACAATATTTAAATTTGGCCAGGCGGCGACAGCGTACTCGATGTACTGGAGAAATTCAGGGTGGGCGAGGGGATCGCCCATAACGCCGCAAAATAAAAGCTCCTCAAGGCGAAGCGCTTCATGATCATTAAGCACGTCTTCAAAAAATTCAAGAGAAAGATGATTCGGTGTGATTGGATTTTCAATTCCCTCTGCCATATCGCTCGTGCGTGAGCACCCAAGGCAGGACGCATTACAAAACGTCGAGATCTCTAAATGAATTTTTTGAATTTGGCCTCGATACAAGGAGTCTCCAATACTTAGATCGCTACAAATCTTTTTGTTTCAATAAAGCGTCCCATTCGGGAACAATATGTCGCAAGCTATTTTTTCGCAAGTTTTCTAAGTCTTGCAGATAAGTGACGGCTCGTTTATCAAAGGGCCTTTTTGGAATTTGTTGTAACTGTCGCATTAATCCAGAAAATATTGGCGAGGTGGTAGATAGCTTTTTAACTGCTTTTTCAAAGTCTGGTTGAGGCAAATTGCCAGGAGCGAGATACGTAGGATCATAAACCGGTTGAAAATTGGCTCGCACCCGCTCGTTGGGGTGAAACGCTTTACTCACCTCGCGATACCATTGGTAAAGTTCCGATAGAGAAAATAGATTACAATTGCTGACGGTCACCTGCAGCGTGATGGTCATGGACGGGATTTCTATTGCGAGTTTAAAAAATTCCCTCACGTTTTTTTCGATATCTTGCCACTTGCTAGGAAAACGTAAATATTCGTTAAGTTCGCCGTAACCATCGATACTTAAAAAAAGACGAGTCAATCGAGTTTTTTTCCAAACTTCGATAAGTTCATGCGAAGGAAGTACGGTGACGTTGGTGTGATACCAAAGCTCGAGATTTTTTATCACGTCAAGATTGACATCAGTAAACATATGGTGCGAATTTTTGAACATGAAAGGCTCGCCGCCAAGAATTTTCACACGCTCAAGATTAGGAAATCCGCCGAGGTGAAATTTTTTATCAGCAGCCTGACTACTGTCGTCGTCCATTTCCCAGTTAAGTTTTTGGTAATCTTCACGCCACTTTGAACTAAATTTTGGATGACAGGAGACACATTTTAAATTGCATTGGTTGCCAACAAAATATTCGATAAATTTAATATCGTTTGTTGTTACCACATCAGTTAATTTTGATTTTTCCAGGACGAAGGCGTCGTTACTGTGCTGCCGGTAGCTTTTGATTCCAGATTTCTCTTCGAGATCGCATTTGTAACAGCCTGCGATGGGCTCGTTAATCAAGGCTTGTTGACGAATTTCTTTAAAGTGCGGGCTGTTGAAGGCAGTTTCAATCGACGAAAAATTCGCAACGTAGGCGCCGGGGTTTTCATAGCGACAGCAGGCCTTAAGCCCTCCGTCAGGGTTTAAGCAAGCGTGTGACCAAAGCAATGAGCAATACGAATTCACAGATCTCCTATGGTGTTCCTTGAGCGAATTACTCTCTGCGTCTATTTCGCCAGGATTGAATAATTTTTACCCATTGGTATAGATAAAACAATGGCAAATTACTGGTCTTCCTACGACTTCACACAAATACCCTTCCAAGATATCGAATCAGTGGGTCAAAGAACCCTTCTGCATCGCGATCTGTTCTGCGTAAGTTGGTTGCTAGGCCGTTTTTGCAATTACCGCTGTTCTTATTGTTGGCCCTACGCTCGATCGGACAAAAAGGATCATCGCTCCACGGAGCTTGTCTTAAAAACGTTAGCCGAAATAAAGCGCCAAGCGCGCGAGAGAAATTTTAATTCGTTTCATTTTTCGTTTAGCGGTGGCGAGCCGACCATGCACCCAGGGTATTTGGAGATTTTGAAAACTTATTCTGAGGATCAAAAAAATTGCAATTATCAATCGCTGCATATGACGAGCAATGTGAGTGCGGGTTTAGGTTGGTTTAAAAAATACGTCGAAACGACCAAAGACATCAATCGTGTGAGTGTGACCGCAAGTTATCACAAAGAGTTTACAACAAAAGAACCGTTTGCGGAAAAACTCGTTTTTCTGCAAGAAAACGACATTAATGTCACCATCAATATGGTGATGGTGCCAGAGCGCTTTGAACTTCTTTGGGAGGAAGCTCTTTATTTTCACGAGCAAGGAATTAACGTCACTCTCAAGCCACAAAGCAACCCGACGGCAACTGCTGTGGTTCAGGGTTATACGGACGAGATGCTCAAGCGGTTGCGCAACGGGATGCCGCAAAGAGATTATACAGCAAAGCGCTTAGAGACCAATTCCAAGTCTTCCCTTCGGCCAAAAGCATGCTTTGCGCCTTATCCAGAGAAAGATGCTTCGGGAGAAGAAATTCCACAAATTATGCAGGTGGAGCTCAACGACAACAAAGGTCAAAAATTTTTTATGGATCAAGCCGAGCGCTTTAACGCCTTCAATTTTAACCAATTTAAGGGGTGGGAGTGCAGCGCCGGTTACCGCAGCATTATTATCCGTGAGCCCGATGGAGCGATTAAAAGAAGTTACAGTTGTAATGATAAACCTCTCGGTTATCTGGAAACCGGCTTTGAATTGTTTCCAAAGGCCATGCCATGTATCACTCAGAGTTGCGTAAGCAGTGCGGATAGCAAAATCCCCAAACGCAAAGCGGGCACTCAGTGGCCGCTTTGGCCCGGAGACACTGCGAGTGTATAAGGCACGAGAAATCAAGGTCGTGCATTTAGAAATCACAACTAAGTGCAATGCTTCATGTCCCATGTGTTTACGTAATGTCTGTGGAGGGCAAGTGAACCCCCAGCTTCCGCTGGCAGAACTTTCCCTTTTTGATATCGAAAAAATATTTCCGGTCAATTTTGTTCAGCAATTGGAACGGATTCTTTATTGCGGAAATTACGGAGACCCTGTGGCGGCAAAAGACACTTTGGATTCGCTCAAGTATTTTAAAAATGCAAATCCACGTCTTCAGATATCACTGTTTTCCAATGCGTCAGCCCGACCGGCTGGGTGGTGGCAAGAGGTCGCAACGTTAACGACGGATGTTCACTTTGCAATCGATGGCTTGGCTGATACGAATGCTTTGTATCGCCGGGGAACACAATTTGACGTAATCATGAGGAATGCAAAGGCATTTATTGATGCTGGCGGAAGAGCCGTTTGGGACTACATTGTGTTCAAGCACAATGAACATCAAATTGAAGAAGCACAATCGTTAGCGCGAAAAATGGGCTTTTATAAATTCAATTTAAAAAAAACCGGCCGTTTTTTTAGCAATACCAAATCGGAAGTCAAAACACAGCAGGCTGTCTTGGGCACGGACGGGCAACTTGAATATTATTTAGAAATGCCGGTAAATACAAAATACCACAATGGGGCCCTGGCCAAAGAAGAAGCTCTTGTGCAAAAATACGGTCATCTCGAAAAATATTTAGATCAGACCCAAGTCGAATGTAAAGTCGCCGCTGAAAAAAGCGTTTACGTGTCTGCCGAAGGATTTGTTTTTCCTTGCTGCTGGACGGCCAACCAACTCTATCCCTGGTATTTGAAACCGCGCTCGTCTCAGCTGTGGAAGCTCATCGAGGCTCTTCCTGATAACGAAAGCTCCATTTCAGCCAAAAACCACAGTCTTGATTCCATTGTAGAAGGTGATTTTTTCGAAAGCATAGAGAGGAGTTGGGGGCTGGCCTCGACAAAGCTCGGAAAACTCAAGCCCTGTGCTAAAACCTGTGGAAAAGAGTTTGATCCATTTCGTGCTCAATGGTGAGCAAATTGAAAATTAAAATTGCGCTCTCTTTCGCTTCGATACTAATATCTCCGGTGGTCATTTTTTCTGCTCTAGAGTGCATGGCTCGATGGTCTGAACTGCCTCAATTTTTAAATTTTCAAACCGATTCAAAACCTGTAAATTGTAGTAACGCCACGAAGAGTTCCTACCGACTCTCAGTGGACTTCAGTCATCAGCAAAAGACAAAATACTTGAGCGAAGAGATTACCTATAAAAAACTAGTAAAAAACTACGACTATATTTATACTAACGAGCTCGGTTATCCGGTCCATAAAGAAAATCAAAATTTCCAACAACGCGCAACGGTTATCGAAACGGGAGAAACTGCCTACGATGTTAAGTACAGCTTTGATGAGAGGGGACGTCGTAAAGTTCCAGGAGCGGATAAAATTTTTGCCAATTCGCATTTAGCCATTAGTGGGTGCTCCGTTGTTTTTGGAGAAGGACTTGAAGATGAGCAAACCCTACCGGCACAACTCCAAAAAAAGGTTCAAAAAACTAAAGTATATAATTTGGGCCGCGCAGGCGGATCTGTAGTGGATGCGATCTCAACGATGCAAGTAACCAATTTGTGGAAGGATATCGATCCCAAAGAAGGAGCTCTGCTTTTCTTTCATTCCTCGCAAACTCATGTGCCTCGGTTTCTTGGCACCATCTCGACGGTGGGAGTGTGGAATAATTACGGTGCTTTTTTAAACGAAGAGGCTGCCACGGGAGCGTTCCAGTATGGCGGCGTTTACGACAGAAACAGACCAATTTGGACCTTGTTGAGTCGTTGGGCAACGAGATCTCAGTTCTTAAAAAGAATAAATTTTGATTGGCCACCAACTACAAATTCTGCACTTGAAGCTTATGTGCGAGCCTTGAGTTTTTTACAGCAGCAGTACCAGCTAATCACAGACGCCAAAAATCCAATGGTGGTCTATTTTCGCCCCGGCGAAAAGGATTCGTGCAAGATCATACCTTATCTCGAAAAATATAAAATTTATTATTTGGACTATTCCGATTTTGAAATGAAACGCTACGCAACACGGCCGCTAAAAATCCAATATGACGCTCACCCTACTGAAGAATTTAATCGAATTCTTTCGCAGCAATTAATGCACGATTTGACCTTCCACGAAAACACCCAAAAAATTCAACGTACATTTTTTTAAAAATTATATTCCATTTAGCCTTTTTTTATTTTCAGCAAGCTTGAGATCACATGTCATCTGTTCCGCAAGCAATCGATTGTATTCAGCGGTTGGGTGCCCATCGCCCGGTATAAAAATTTCGGTTTGGGCATACTTCGATAATGAAAAATCCGTATAATCCAGATAGTGAATTTTGTATTTTTCAAGATATGGAATGAGATGGTTCCATTTTTTCTGAGGTTCAAAATAAACAACAAATTGATTTTTATTTCCGTAGAGCTTTAGGTAGTTTTCTTTAACCTGAAGAATTGCTTTTGCATAGTTTTCAAGGGTAACATTGGTGACTCTAGGCCAGTCGAAACCTATCAGCTTAAAAAGTTTCGACTGAACAAATAAATTTGAAAAATGTACGTACCAGCGCTGATGTTTGCTATACACACCGCCAAAAGAATATTTATCTGTCGATATATCATAGTTCAAGTAAGCGCGATGCCCCCCGTGCTGGCCTATGCTAGATAGTGTTCCAAGGAATCTACGCATATGCATGGAGTAAGAGAAGTTGAATAATACGAGCCCTTCTTTGGGCTCGATACCATCCCACATCTTGGTTTTTTCTTGCGACGCAATAACATCGGCCACGGACCACCCCGGTAGGCCGATCGTGTACGAGTGAGATTCTGGGTTTTTGACCTGCAGAAAAGTTGCTAAAGTTTCGTGGTCAGGTAGTCCCATTCCAAAGACAAAAGAGCATCCAATAACAATTGTATGTCTTTTGGGCCGTTCTGAGGTTTTGGGCGTAGTTCTTCTACCATTGTCGTCTATTTGGTAGGTCATATCGAAAACAGTCTGCCCTGTTTGTGGGATTATGAATTGCTGATAGCCTTTAAAACTAGGCATGGCAAGCCACAGACCGCTTTCGTCTTCTCTGTAGAAGTCGGAGCGTATTTCCATGTCTGCTATAAATAATTCGGGCTGTTTGAAGCTTTTTAAGGGCAAACATTTTTTGCTTCTCACGAGCCTATATTGGGAGGTTGGGGGAAGGGAGAGTCTTTGTAAGTCAGAAAACGGCAAGGGAAATTTTTGGTCGCTAAAGTAAAAACGCACAGCAAATTCGGCACAAAAGAAAATGATAATCAGCATGATTAGGGCGATACAACTTCCTGTAATACTTTTTTTAATCATATAATAATTTTTTTAAAAAATTGTATAGATAAACGGCGAGGCCACAGTCCCGCTACCCAAATAAAGAAGTGCAGATAGAGTCAGGAGTATCAAAAAAAAGGGGATCATCCACCATTTTTTATTTTCGATCGCAAACTGCCAAAGTTCAATAATAATTCTCATGTATTTTCCTTAGTTATTATTATCTTATGCAGATTTTTTTGCTTTTCCAAGACGTAATTTCCAAGAACAAGGAAATCGAGATCAGTTTTTAAAAAGCACAGTATGGCGTCGCGAGGATGATCTACGATAGGTTCTCCTCGAACATTAAAGCTCGTATTTACAAGCATAGGCACGTTCGTATGTTGATCGAACATTTTTAAAAGCTTGTGAAGCAATGGGTTTTGTTCGTGGGTGACAGTCTGTAGGCGTGCGCTGTAGTCCAGATGGGTGACGGCGGGCACCGTCGAACGGGTCGTATTTAATCTCTCTTGGGAGGTTGAAAAAGCCTGTGCTTGTAATCGATGGACTTTTAACAAATCGGCAACAAACAGCATGTAAGGACTGTCTGATGGGCAATTTTCAAACCACTCGTGGGCTTTTTCCGCCATTACAATTGGCGCAAAAGGACGGAACGATTCGCGAAATTTAATTTTTAAATTGAGTTTCGACTGCATAGTCGCGCAGCGAGCATCAGCAAGGATCGAACGCGATCCCAAAGCACGAGGGCCATATTCTGATCGCCCCTGAAACCATCCCACGGCATCCCCTTGGATCAATGAGTGACAGGTTTTTTCTAAAAGTAGGCTCTCATCACAAAGCTCATAAACGACACCCATTTCGTCGAGACATCTTTGGATTTCATTATCGTCGTAAGCGGAACCCAAATAGGAATAAGACATAGTGTCTTTGTTCTGAAGTTTGTAGCGCGGTTGTTTAAAATGCAAAGAGTGGGCGGCGAGCGCGGCGCCCAGGGCGCTGCCAGCATCTCCAGAGGCTGGCTGAATCCAAATGTTTTTAAAACGGCCATCGCGAAAAATTTGACTGTTGCTCACACAGTTGAGCGCCACACCGCCAGATAAACAAAGAGCTGGGATGGAGTATTCTTTAAACAACGCACGCGTTAACTGAATCATCAGATGATTGAGTACGGCTTGCGTCGAAGCCGCAATATCCATGTAAACCGGTTCTATGAAAGATTCGGGGCTTCGCGGCGGCACGGCAAACAGTTTGCTGAGCTCTTCGGTAAACATTTTCTGCGTGGATGAAAAATCAAAATATTTAAGGTTGAGTTGAAAAGAGCCATCATCTTCGATGCGAATGAGATTATCTAAGATCGTGGCAAAGAAGCGTGGCGTTCCATAAGGAGCAAGCCCCATCAATTTGTATTCACCAGAATTTACTTTAAATCCACAAAATGTCGTGAGGGTGGAATAAAAAAGTCCCAACGAGTGGGGAAAATGAATCTCCTTTTGCAGCTCAATTTGATTTTCGTTGCCAATGGAAACTGTGGACGTGGCCCATTCGCCAAGGCCGTCCAAGGTAAGAATCAAAGCCTTTGAAAAAGGCGATGGAAAAAAGGCACTGGCAGCATGACTCAGGTGATGTTTGGAAAATAGTAGTTTTGCTTCGTTAAACCGAGGGTCAATACGACGAAGTTCCTTAAGAAGGTCACTTTGCATAAAAAGAGTTTTGGTGAATGTTTCGGAAAAACTATCAACAAAGGCGACGGGGTTCCATGGAGCGTCCTTTAAGTAGCTTTCGATTTGTCGATCGAGTTTTAATAAGGGTTTTTCATAAAAGACAATAGCATCGAGCTCGCGAAGTTCCATTTTGGCATAGGAAAGGGCCGCTAAAACGGCATGATGGGGAAAACGGGAATCGTTTTTTAGCCGCGAAAAGCGTTCCTCCTGCGCCGCAAACACTGGCTTACCACCGACCACAAGAGCGGCAGCACTGTCATGAAAATAACAAGAGATTCCTAAGATTTTCATGCGCCCTCTAAAACATTCGATCAAACCGTTGATTGTTCCTAGGCTTTTGCCATCCGCGGCTTGGTGTTTTAGCTCTTACCAGACGCAAACCCAAGGACAGGGGAGAAACAAGCAGAAAATAAAAAATGATTAAAAAAATGGGTTGTAGCAACCAAGCCAAACAAATACCTACATAAAACCAAAGTGTGTTTAAAATGGATAAGTAACGTCTTAAAAAAAAGGCAGGCACAAGTAGCAACGAAGTCAGGGACCATGGAGGTGAGATAAAACAAAATGCGCTCATCAAAAGAAAAACAAGAAATAAAGAAAAACTTTTAAGTGAGGGACGAACCGACTGTTCAAGTCGAACGAAATCAGATCGAGTCCACATAATCGTCTAATTTATGAAGCGGGGTTTCTGGCGTTAGAAGCTCTGACATCTCCGGAAACGTTTTTGTAAATGAGGTTCCTCGAATGGAATCCATGTGCGTAATATATTCCCGAAACTGCGGCATGCGATTTGACCAATCCTCAGACTCCATAAATTTCAGCATTCCTTCGAGTCTTTTAATGCCATAAGGATTATTTAAAAACTCTTCATCGTTGCGATGATTTTTTAACAACCACGAATAGAAAGATTCGTATTTGCAGCGAATTTTCTGTTTAAAATTTTTAGGAAAAACTTTTACGTTTAAATGCGCAGGGTGATAAACAAAATGATAATTAATCAAGCCTGCACCCAAGGGCCACGCATTTATTTTTTTGTAATTCTGCTTAAGCTTCCAGCGGATAAAATCCGGAATATAAAACATGTTTAGCATTTGTACGGCACAGGCAATGGTCACTTCCACGTGATTTGGTGTATCGTCCAGAAGTCGTAGGTGCTTTTCGATGGTCTCCCACTTTGCGGGATAACGAATGTACGAATTCATTTCTCCAATGCTGTCGATACTAAAATGAAAACGGACACGGCGAAACTTTTCCCAAAGTGCGAACAACCTGTCGGGAAGCTCAATCCCGTTACTGTTGTAGCGGAGTTCGATATTTTTTGCATAGCCCCTGCGCACACACTCTTCGAGAAGTTCGTAGTGTTCTTCGATGATAGTGCTTTCGCCACCGGCAAAATAAAGTTGCTGCATGTGGGGAATTTGCTCGTACAGTTGTTCCCAAAACGCGGGATTGTCTTTGTGCCAGTCGTAACTCGCACCATCGACTTGTCCATTGTTATCCCAAATCATAACCTGTTTCAGTTCGGCGTTTTGGATTTTAGGGTAGAGTTTCTTCCAGTCCGAAACCCAAAGCGAACTGTCGTGCGGTGAGCACATAACACATTTTAAATTACATTTTGTACCTAATCGTAAATCCACATAATAAACGCGCGGAGGGACGGAACCATCTGTTGCGGTTTCATCAATTAACTTTTGCAAATCAATTCGCGAGCTCCAATACTCAGTTTCCCAATTCCGTTTTGAGCGATGCCCGGCAGCTTCTTCCTTAAAACACTTCGTGCAGGACGATGGAATTTCGCCAGCTAGCATCTTCTGTCGCACATCGCGCATATAGCCGTTATTCCAGCCTTCCAGCAGCGGGGTATGATTTAGATTGGCAGGCTTGCCATTGTCGTTTTTTAAAATGCCCACTTCGCCACCCCAAATTTTGTCGTTTGTCGCTCCGGCCGAAGAAGCATTGGCCGTGCAACACACCCGCATGTGTCCATTGGGACGTGTCGAAAGGTGAATCCACGGAAGCGCACAGTAAGTTGAACTAGGGGGTTGAAAAGAATTCTGAGCCATTCGGGAAGAATAAGCCAGATCGCGGAGAGGAGGCAAAGGCTTGGTGCCGATTAACGAGCCGAGTTACTCCTTTTGGCCATTCACTCGGAGGCAAAAGTGGAGTATTGGCATACCATGTCTGAAGTCCAAGCCAGTACGTATAAACAAAGTGTGTTTGATGAAAAGGTTCTGCAGTTCTGCCTGAGCGTTGTCGACTTTGTCGAAGTCTTTCCCGCCGACAACGAACTTTTAAGGCGCGCCGTTTTAGATGCTATAAGCTTTTGTCGATCCATGGAAGAAGTGGCGGCCTATTTATCAGCTCTCAAAACCAGCTTGCAAAACAAATCTAAGTTCAACCCTTCCGATCTTCTCAGTGTTGCGAAAGCTGTGGGGCAAGATTCACCCGCAGTGCTGTATGACTTTTTGTTAACCATTGAAAAATTGGGCGTTACCACTCATTTTTCACATTTGAGAGACCAGCGCGGCGACCAGGGTAGTAACCAGGGGACTAAACTGTGGAGTGAGTTTTTTAATGGCGTGCACATACTCGTTAAAAACCAAGTTCAGCTTGCTGATTTTTTAAATACGACGCGTTTTTTGTGCGACGCTGAAGAGGACTCCGAATGGGAGGAGTTTTTTAGCGCGACAAAGTCTTTGCAAAAAGAAAAGTCGCAGAGCCTGCAAGATTTTTTCACCACGGTTCGCTTTCTGGCGCCGACAAAATTCCCCGCGTGGAGCTCGTTTTATACGGCTTGCAAAAAGTTAAGCCTCTCGAATAAAGGAGAGGCCGCTTTTTTCGAGGCTGTTCGGCATTCGCGTCATTATTTTCTCACTTCACAAAGCTTTCAAGGCATTTTGCGTGCGTTATCAGAGACTCCCGAATACTCAAATGCGCTGGCCTTTGGCCAACTCGACAGTAAAAAGTGGCTCATCGAAGAGGCGTTAAAAGTTTGGGGCTCCGCTTGGGGAAACACCGTGTTTGTTCTCGCCGGTTGGGTGGGTCTTTTGCCGCGAATGATGTACGATCAAAATATCGAAGTTTTAAAAGTTCGTTCATTCGACGTGGATGCAACTGCGAATCTCGCTTCGGAAAGCATCAACCAGGTAGAGGTTCAGCAGGATTGGGCCTACAAATCATCTACTCAGGACATCACGCAGATGCAATACCCAGCCACCTACAAGGTGTTGCGGAAAGATGGCAGCCCGTGCGAACTTTGCGAAATGCCCGATGTTGTCATCAACACGAGCTGCGAACACATCGCTGATATAAACTCTTGGTGGAAACAAATTCCTACCGGAACCAAAGTGATTTTGCAATCCAACAACGGCTTTCATATTCCCGAGCATGTGGCGTGCTTCAAAAATTTAGCAGACTTTGCAGCAACGATGCAGCTGTCTCGCACCGATTACGCGGGAGAAAAAGATCTTCCCGAATTCAAACGCTTTATGTTGATTGGTGTAAAATAGGATTCAAAAATCTGTTGTTTTAGATTTCGGTGTTGTCGGTATCGCCAGCGGCATCGTCGTCTTGCGACGGTTTTGAATTTCCACTCAGCTGCAGTTGTGAGTTAGCTTCTGAAATTTCACTCGTTGCAGGATCGAGACTCGTCGTGCCCGGCCCGCCGCTATTCAGAGAGGCCGCAATGGCTACGAAATTTGCAACTTGATCGGCAAATGAGGGTGTTGAGGTGCCGCCGGTGCGCAGGTTTGGATCGTCAGCCGAATTTAATCGAGCCAATGCCACGGAAGCCGTAAGTGCGCTCAATGAAACAAAAAGAATATATTTTTTTATCACGGAATTCCCCTCAAAAAATCTTAACATACCTATCGACACATTCTACAAGTGATTCAAATTTTTTGTAAAAAAGTCTCGTTTTGATACATTGCCGAGGAGGCCACGATCAATGGCCAGGTCTGCGCCCTTATGGGCAAGGCCTATAGACGCTTCCGTTTAAGTCCAGATTAAAAAAAACAGTGGAAAATTTTAGGGCTTTGGCTCGCGTGCAAGTCGCTGCCGAATACGCATTGTACTCCGCATTCAGAACGGCTTTGTTTTGTGCAATAAAAGGCGAGTAGGCATCACATTCGTTATACTTAAAGCATTCCTCAACGACCGCAAAGTCAAAGGTCGAAACTAAATTTTCAACCAAATCAGTGGCGTTCTTAAGGGCAATGGTCATCCCACGTTTGTGGGATTCATTGGCTAAAAAAGTGAGGAAATTAATTTGATCCTGTTTGCTAAGATTAAATCCACTGTTGTTTGCATAGCCGTCGACGTTGTCGGGCTCGACGCCATCGCAGCCTTTACTTTTTGCTAAGTCTAAGCGATTGAGCATAATATTTCGAACTGTTTGGTTTCGCACATCCAACCACTTTTCCCCGGGCCAGCCCAAGCCGTTGCCTAATGCGATTGCGGGGAATTGTTTTTCGTCGGGACGCCAATTTTCGTAAGTGCCAGCGGAAAAATAACAGATCACAAGGTGTTGTGCGGCTTTCAACGCGCTAAAGGTTGCCGTTGTTTGATCAAAGAGATCCACGTCATACACTTTTGCAGTTTGATTTAAATTTAAGGCTCCTTGTAATTGCCAATACCAACTCGTACCAGCCGGGATGCTTTTGAGCGAAGCAGCGGGAGGTGTCGCCGGAGGAGGCATCTCGGTTGGTGGCATCTCGGCGGGTGGTGTGGCGGGAGGGGGAGTGCCTTCAGCAGTTTGGTCATCTGCTGGAATCTGTGACGCGGCGGTTTGCATTCCACTCAGACTGCTCGCACTGTCGCAGTTTTGATAAAGCACACAAGTCACTGTCAAAAACAGCATAAAAAAAATGGATCTCAACTTTGTCATTTAGCCCCCAAGCACAATTCTAGAATATCAAAGCTAGAATCGAAACTCCACGGCCAAAGACGTTTCGTCTCAGTAAGAGTCTTTCTGAGACAGTTGATGGGACATCATTTAAGAGCGCTTCATTTTAAAAAAATCTTTTAAAACCAAAGCGCATTCTGTTTCGAGAGTTCCGCTGACCACTTCCACATGGTGGTTGTGTTTATTGTTCGAAAGTAAACCGAAAACACTTTCCGCCCCACCCTTGGGGTCAGAGGCGCCATAAACCAAAGTTTTAATCCGCGCCTGAATCAGGGCCCCCGCGCACATCACACAGGGTTCAAGGGTGGTCACCAATACGCAGTCCACCAGCCGCCACGAACCCAGCCGCTGGCTGGCCTCATGCAAAGCCAAAAGCTCCGCGTGGGCCGAGGGGGATTGCAGGGCTTCGCGTAAATTATGGGCACGTGCAATAATTTGGTCGTCCTTGATGACCAGGGCCCCCACCGGGACCTCGTCTTTGCCAGCGGCAATACGGGCCTCTTCAAGGGCCAAACGAATCCAATTTTCATGTTTTTCGGCAAGTTCCAAAGCGTTCATTGCTCGCCATTTTAAAAGGCGTTTCGCCCAATGTCATTAAAGATGACAGCCCTAAGTACTTTTGTTAAGACCATCCGTTGAAGGGCAGGTGATTGACTATGTCATTAGTAAGATTGCGCGATGGCGAGAGCTTTGAACAAGCCTTCCGTCGTTTTAAGAAATCCTGCGAAAAATCAGGCGTTTTATCTGAAGTTAAAAAGCGCGAACATTACGAAAAACCTGGCGTTCGAAAAAAGAAAAAATCGATGTCAGCTCGTAAACGTTCGTTGAAAAAAGTACGACGCTTTGGAGATTACTAACTTGGAGTTTATTAATCATGTCGCTTAAGCAACAGATATCAGATGACACCAAAGATGCTATGAAGGCGAGGGATGCTGACAAGGTTAGCACTCTTCGTTTTTTACAAGCTGCTGTTAAAAATAAGGAAATTGAACTTCGTCCCAACGCTTTAACCGATGAAGACGTTGTGACTGTCCTTAGAAAGTCCGTCAAACAAAGACAGGACTCGATCGAACAGTATGTGTCAGCGGGTCGAACAGATCTCGCCGACAAAGAAAAATTGGAGTTATCGATTATCGAGGGATATTTACCCAAGCAAATGAGCGCAGATCAAATCGAGGCTGTTGTAAAACAGGCTATCAAAGATGTCGGTGCCACGTCGCCCAAGGAAATGGGAGCCGTGATGAAAGCGGTTCAAGCGAAAACTAACGGTACCGCAGACAACAAGATCGTCAGCGAAATAGTCAAAAAGTTACTTCAGCCCCAATAATTAATGTTTAGATAACGGAGCCTCCTTCCAAGGGAGCTCCTTTTTAATTTGGGGATTGGAATTACAATTGAAATTTAACCAAGACTTTATTGAGCAGGTCCGAGATGCCAATAACGTCGTCGATATTATTGGTCAGTACACGGAGCTAAAAGGCCGAGGGCACCAATTTATGGGCCTCTGTCCATTCCCTGACCACAACGAAAAATCTCCCAGCTTTTCGGTCTCCGACAACAAACAAGTCTATCACTGCTTCGGCTGTAAAAAATCAGGTAACGTCTACACTTTTTTGCAAGAACACAGCGGCCTTAGCTTTACTGACGCCGTGGAGTTTTTAGCTCGCAGAGCAAATATCCCGATGCCTGAAAACACCGATGACAACAAAGAGCGCACCCACAGGACCACTTTTTTTCGCATCAATAAATTTGCGGCCTCTTTCTTTTACCGACAGCTCAAAACATTGCCCGATGATCACATCGCTAAAAAATATCTCCTGCAGCGTGGACTCACTGACGAGGTGGTCGACGAAATGAAAATTGGTTATGCCGGCGACAATTGGTCGGATCTTTACGAATTTTTTCGCGACAAAAGTGTACCGCTCGAGGAAGCCGAGCGCCTGGGGCTTATCAAGCCAAAAAAGAACGGGTACTTTGATCTTTTTCACCATCGTTTGATTTTTCCCATTCTCTCAACTCAAGAAGACGTGGTGGGCTTTGGCGGACGGGTACTCGACAAAGAGCAAAAGCCCAAATATCTCAACAGTCCCGAATCTCCCGTTTTTCATAAAGGGCGCACCTTTTACGGACTCAACTTTGCCGCCAAGGCCATTCGTCAGCACGATCGGGTTGTGATTGTTGAAGGCTACATGGATCAGATTGCTTTGTATTCGGCAGGAATTAAAAACGTTGTTGCCACATTGGGAACAGCACTCACCGAGGACCACGCCCGGGTGATTCACAAGTACACCTCACAAGTTGTACTGATGTTCGATGGCGACTTCGCAGGAATGAATGCCGCCGAGCGCAGCTTGGTGCCGATGTTTGCTCAGGGGCTGTGTCCGCTGGCAGTTTTTTTACCAGAATCCTTGGATCCCGACGATTATGTAAAAAAATACGGCGCCGAAGCCTTACAAAATAAAATCAATCAGGCTCAGGAGCTATTTATTCTGATGATCAATGATTGGTTAAAGGACTCTAAATTTACGGCTGGCGAAAAACTGGTTTTTATGGAAAAGGTCGCACCCTATCTAAACGTGATCAGCGATCGCAGCCTCAAAGATCTCTACATCAAAGAGGTGGCCACGCGACTTTCCGTGGATACAAAATGGGTGAATCGGTCCCTTCAAGACGAGGCGCCAAAGCCCCTGGCTTCGCAAAAAGCAACGCCGACGGAACAAACGCCAACCGCCCCAATCACAGACCCCAATGAACCACCCCAGTGGAAGCTCAAAGGTGCTCCGAAAGAGGAGCTTTACCTGTTGGGAGTGGTCCTTAACTCACCAGAATCACTTATCAAAGTGATTGATACGGATGTGGGATCGAAATTTTCTTCAGAGTCTGTGAAAAAACTACTGTCCCTTGTCATCGAGAGATATAGACAAAATCCAAGTGATTTTGATAAGCTGGCGCCGCTAGTGGTCTCTCGCATTAAAGACCCTGAAGAACTTACAGGTTTGTTTAAATTTTGGTCCCTGGATGGGGCCGAAGACGAGGTTATGAAGACCACGTTGAGCTGCATAAAACGGGTTGAAGCGCACAATTTTCGGCGCCAAAGCCAAATAATAGCAGGACAGCTCCAAAACGGAGTAGAAGGCACTAGTTTAGAAAAGTTGGAACAGATCATGAATATACATAAGAATCGAATTCAATTAAATCGCCCCGTAAAAGGAGAGCCATGAACAAGCCGAAAAAAGAAGAGGTTCCCGTTATAACCATCGACGAACAAAAAAAGATGATCAAAGAAGAGCTAAGAAAGCTCGTGGAGCTTTCCTTAAAAAAAGGCTCACTCACTGTTGAAGAAATCAACGAGTCCGTCGCTGTTGAAATCATAGCTTGCGAAGCTCTAGATTCCCTAATGCACGGTCTTGAGGTGCAAGGTGTGAGTATCACTGAGCACGTACATGAAGAAGAAGAGGGCGAAGAAACAGCCTTCCTCGAAGAGATCGATGACAGCGAAGAAGAAGACGTTGCAGAAGCCACCGATGTTAAAGGCAGTGACCCCGTTCGCATGTACCTACGCAAAATGGGAAGCGTTTCGCTTTTAACTCGCGAAGGTGAAGTGCAAATTGCCCAGAGAATCGAAAAAGGGGAGCGCCAAATCGTGCGCGCCATCCTCACAACACCGATTGGGACTCGTGAGATCATCAACCTTGGTGAGCGCGTGGACAAAGGCCGCTTAAAAGTAAAAGCGATCTTCCGTGGTCTTGAAGATGAAGAAACTCAATACAACGAACAAGAATACATCGACAAAATTCACGAATTGATTGGCGAAGTTAAAAAATACGAAAAGAAAGCTAAGAGATTTTTTAAAGTTCTCGAGCAAGTCGAAGTTTCTGAAAAAGACAAAAAAGATGCTGAGCAGGAAATCTCTGTGATTGTGGACGAGTTGATGGTGAAGTTTGAATCCATTAACTTTAATCGCAAAACCATCAACCGTGTTGTGATTAAGTTTAAAAACTTAGTTCAGCGCATGTCGCAGCTTCAAGGGCGCGTAAAAGAAGCCGTTGCAAAGACCTTCTCGAAAGATCTTACGGTTCTTGCTGAACGCTATGCAAGAGTGGAATCCAGCGAAAAAGAAATCGCGGTGATGACTCGCGAAACAGGTTTAAATTTTAACAAATTCCGTGGGTACTATTTGTCGGCGTCGGACGCACAATTGCGCGTTTCAACACTCACCGAAGACACTCAGATGCATTTTAACTGGATTCGCGAAACCAACACAGCCATTTGGCGTGGTGAGCGCGATGCAGACCGTGCAAAATCTGAACTCGTTGAGGCCAACCTTCGACTTGTGGTTTCCATTGCAAAAAAATACACCAACCGTGGTCTACAGTTTTTAGATTTGATCCAAGAAGGCAACATTGGTTTGATGAAAGCCGTTGATAAGTTTGAATATCGTCGTGGATATAAATTTTCGACATACGCCACATGGTGGATCCGTCAGGCCATCACTCGCGCCATTGCCGATCAGGCGCGCACAATTCGTATTCCAGTGCACATGATCGAAACCATCAACAAACTCGTTCGTACATCTCGTTATCTTGTTCAGGAATTAGGTCGTGAGCCACAGCCTGAAGAGATCGCGGTAAAAATGGATATGCACGTTGATAAAGTTCGCAAGGTTTTAAAAATCGCCAAAGAGCCAATCAGTCTCGAAACTCCAGTGGGTGAAGAGGAAGATTCGCACTTGGGAGATTTTATTGAAGACAAAAAGGTCATCAACCCTGCAGAAGCCATTGTGAACTTAAACTTAGCCGAACAAACACGCCGAGTTCTTTCGACGCTCACCGCGCGCGAAGAAAAAGTTCTCCGTATGCGTTTTGGTATCGGCGAAGAAAGCGATCACACGTTGGAAGAAGTGGGTCAGGATTTTAACGTAACTCGCGAACGTATTCGTCAGATTGAGGCGAAGGCTTTACGCAAGCTTCGTCATCCTTCACGCTCCGCGAAGTTGAAAGCATTTATAGATAGTTAATACCAGATATCGGATATCGAGATATCTGATATCTTGATATCCGTGTAATCAACGGGGGTGTAGCTTAGTTGGTTAAAGCATCCGGCTCATAACCGGAGGATCCGCGGTTCAAGTCCGTGCACCCCTACCATACTTTCGATCGATTGTTTTGTGGTTCTCGTTGTTTCAATTTTCCATTTCGTAGTTCACCTGCACGGACAGATCGCTTTCGCGATCATGCGTGCTCACCTTCGCCTTCGCTTCGGCTCGCACGCATATGCTCCGCACTAAAACGCGCCCCCCGGCGCGTTTTACCGCGGGCACAACGTGCACTCCTACCATACTTCACTGTCATCCTGAGCTTTGCGATGGATCTCTAGGCGTTATGTCATGACTTGTTTTCGACTTTTGATCGTGCAAGCATCATTTTTGATTAAAGCTAAATTGTAAAATGAGGAGAATCTTAAATGAAAACAGTGATGTTATTTTTTTTAGGCGGTGTCCATCTTTTTGGTTCGGTGGCGATAGCTAACGTTTGCGGCCGAAGTCCAATTGTTCAGCAGGCAATATTAGAGGCTACCTACCTCACCTCGTGTGATAAAGTTGACGAGTTTGAACTGAATAAAATTAATAAATTACGTGTTTATACTGAGTACGATGCTTCAGTGACTTTTTTAAAAGGGGATTTTGAAGGGCTGGCTTCACTAACGATTCTGTACCTGCATGCTTCAACGACAGATTATCCTGACCAATTACTAGCTCCCTTGGCCAATCTTAAAGAACTTTACATAAACTTCCAGCGCTATAATGTAAAAGTTCGTCCTAATTTCTTTGTTGGTTTAACCCACTTACAAAGACTCGAGTTGTTCGCTTTAGATGATTTGCAAGGCGGACCCATTGCTTTACCGGAAGGTCTACTGAATCCTTTAGTATCCTTACACTATCTGGATATTTCAGGTTCATGGCCATCTCCAATGATCAATCTGTTTTTGAATTTTCCCATAGATGGGCGACTAGTTCCAAATCCGCAAATATTAAGAATTCTAAAATTGGGCCACCTCGGTATAGAGAAACTCCCTCCTCGTTTTGGTGAGAATATGGACCAGCTAAATTGTTTAGATCTAGAGAACAATAACATTACGGAAATCGATCCCTTGAATCTTAAAAATCTCGTAAGCAGTCTTGAGAATTTCGGTGTGGCCGATAACCCATTGTCGAAAGTTTCTAAAGAAAATCTACTCACTGTTTTCGGTTCAAAAGTTATGGATTTTGATGCATCGGCCTGTAGTTGGAAATAAATTGCGAGCTTACTGACTTCGAGTTTTGATTACAGTTAGGATATTTTCTAAGTCGGCGATGAGTTGATCTCGGAAACCTGTTTGAACTTCGGTCTCCAAATGATCTTTGTATTCAGTGGCCAGTGTCTGCAGATAGGTGAGGAGTTGGTGATCGAACGGGTTGTTTAACGGGCGGTGGCTTAATTCTATGACTGCTTGGTGTAACGTATTCACACTTTGCAGTCGTGCGATGACTGTGTCGCTTTGGTTAGAAGCCAAAAATCCCAATGCGCGTCCTGCGCCTTTGAGGGAATTTAACGGGTCGGAAAAGGGTGGGGCGACTCTTCGAGTTTCACTCAAATTCATATTGCCGTCGATAATGAGAAGGTCTTCCACCGTACTCATCACGTGGCGCTGAGCGGCCCTGATAAGAGGGATGCCAATGCTCTCGGTGGGTATTTCGACTGTTTCTCCAACGTGGTGTCCAATGCGAGAAACTACGTCTCCTGTTACGAAGTAATTCGAAGTTAACATTTGTGGGATCACGATTTCGGCGGCGGCGGAATTGGGGAGAGCCAGTTCTAAAGCGCCAAAGCCATTGAATGTAACGAGCTCAATTCGACCAGGAGTAAAACGCATCAGCGTGCGTAAGCTCTGAACTTTATAGGCAAAAATCTGCGCTATACCTCCACCCAAACTGTGGCCAGTGATGATCCAATTTTTTCCGGCAATGGGGTCGCCAGCGTTGTCGATGTACAAACAGTCGATCATTTTTTTGACCATGGCCTCCATGTGCTCGATTTGGTCCAGACCCATGTTTAAATCGGCCAGCCAATCGATGGCGGTTTCCGACCCTGCAAAGGAAAAAATCCACGGTGCCGAGGTGTCATTGGGGACGAGTATCACAAATTTTAAACCCGATTGGCGATTGGAATAAGAATCAAAATAATGGTAACCGTGAATTTGCGCGGACACTCCACGATCCACAAAATCCACAAAATTATTAATAAACTCGTTTCCGTTTTTTGTATTTTCTAAGTCGGGCAGAGCGTAAGCTAAGGTGGAGGCTTTCATGGCCAGCCAGTGACGTTCCTCCATGGTTGTGTCCGTAAGTTTTCTCGCTGGAGTATCAAATTGCGGTTCGGTCATGGTCGATTTTTGCAAAGAGGAATAGCACCAGCCCGTGTCTTGGCCAAAGGCGAAGCTCGAAACAAAAATAATTACGACACATAAAAAAATGGGCATATGGAAATTCCTCTAATAGATTCTTTTGGATTGGTATCATGAGTTTTGATGGAACAACAAAAAATGGTTTAATTATGTAAAATAGCCATACACAGAAGCCTAAGTTTCACAAAAATTGAAAAGCACGTCTGCAAATTGGTTCAGCTCTAAGATTTCGTCATGACTGCCACCAAGATCAGGGTGAAACACCCTGGCCAATTTTTTTCGCGCTAAACTTACGGCCTCTGCACTCAAGGACTCCTCTAATGCAAAACCATTTTCGGAAAAGTAGCGTAAAGCCTCTACCACGTTGTCGGGAAATAGTGGTGTTATGGGCTTTTTGGAGCTTTTGGTTTTTTTAAACTTTTGCGCGCGTTCCTTTTGCAGTTGATACTGCTGTTTTCGGTAGTCGGCTTGTTTTAATTTGTAAGCTGCCTGAGATTCTATTTGTGTTTGCGAAAGCTTGGGTCGTTGCGCCTCTGGCGCGGACGTATCGGTGGATGTTGTGAGTTCGGTTTTGCATGAAAAAAAATCAGGGTTTTTTTCTTCGACCACAAGGAGGGTGGCCCAAATGTGTTTGCACAAACTCCCTTTTTTTCCTTGCGGGCAATTGCAAACTACGGTGACGAGGGGACTATCAATGGACGGACTTCTAAACTGCACTTTAAAGGAAGTAGACCCTCGAACGTAAGCCTGAAGCTCGGTGTCTGTCGGGCGCATCAGAGCCACTTTCCCTTTGCCGACAAAGGCTTGTCCCGCGTTGCGTACCTCTGGTTTAAAAAAATGCTCCCACGTCTCTATCGCCATCATTTAGACCTACCTCAGGCGGGCTCGTGAGGACAACGAGTTTTATTGAATCGCAGCATTATCACGCGCTTTTACCGTCGACCAAATGAGGCGTGCGATGTGTTCGTATCCAGCGTCGTTAAAGTGAACTTCGTCCGAATAAAAATCCGCGGGCCGAAGGTTACTGTTATAAAAAGGATCAGAAATATCGATAACAAAATCAATTTCTCTTTTATTCAGTTCGCTTCTGGCGACAACAAAAAACTCTCGAAAATCTTTATTTAAGCTTGCAGGATTTACGCCAGAAGGAACGTCTGTAGCGGAGGCATAAAGATAGGGTTGAAAAAAAACCATAAACTTAGTTTTTTTGAGGGCGCAGTAATTATTGATCAACGTCATATTTTCCAAATAGCGATCGATGGTTTGGTGGACCCACGCATCTCGCGGAAGACTCACATTTGGTTGGGCTAAATGTTTTTTTCGATATTGCTGCTCTTCAAACTGAATGCCAAAAAAAGTAAACACCTGCCGAAGTCTAAAATGCCGTAAGATCGAGGTTTTCTGCAAGTACTCCTTAACAGCATTGTCTCTAAACTCTGTCGAACGAATATCTTCCACCCAGGCACTAAGATCCTCAAAAGATTCGGGAGCGTCAGGGGGAATAGAAGAGTCCTTGCGATCAAAGGCGGTTATTATATCATTGAAGCCCGAAAGAGATATTACGAGTGCCGGGTTTTCGTTTTGAACTTGTTTGAGATAGCGCAACAACTCCTGAAACGAATTCCACGAGGGAACACCCGTATTCACGAAAAAATATTCCCCCTGGATGCGGTTAAGAACTCCCGTGATTGTGGTTTCGTTGGCGTCGGTGCCATGGCCAAAAGCTGTGCTTCCACCCAGCAAGAATGCCAGCTTTCGCTTTCCGCGCTTTTCGGGGCCCGGTCCTCGGAAGCCCCTGGCATCCACCCAACTGTTTTTATCGTTTAATTTTTCTAATAGATCAGGTCGCGTGGGAAAGGAAAAAAAATAGTAAGGATGCAAAAACTGCTGATTAAACTGAATGGTTTTGGAGGAGGTTTCTCCTCTTTTTTGAGGAGCCGAAAGATAAGCGTCCATGATTACGGCAATCAAATACAGCGAAAATATACAGACGAAGAACTTGTAAAAAACCGTTAGCTTTTTCAATTGGACCTTACCTCTTCTTTTCGGTTCATTGACTTTAAGGGTGATAGCGAAACTCGGGTACTAATTACATGGCGCATTTCCTCACTCTTTGGCGTCTTTTCGAGTTTTAAAGCAAATAATTGGCCATTTTGACCCTCAGATATTGACCAGAGGGGGATTTTTATCCAATATGGGGCCCAAATCTTTAACGAGGAACGAATTATGCGAGCAATGGGCGAATTTCCAGTACACATTCTGACTAAAGGCATCGAAGCTAAAAAGGCATTGATGGCCGAAGGCAAAACCGAAGAGGAAATCTCGGCAGCCATTGGCGAAACTTTTAAGTACAGCGAAGGCAAGTTGAAAAACTTTATCACTGCCGTTGGCATCGTTGAGCCTAAAACAGAAAAACTGTATCGCGTTCGCATTTTTGCTTTTAACGAAGGCGAAAAAGTTCCTGAAAACGCAGTTCAAGTAGAAGAGCTTCACTTTGTTGCAGAGTACTTTGGCGACAAGCCAACAGGCGCTGCCCCGATCACTGAAAAAGTAAGCCGCAGCGGCGGCGCTAAAAAAGACCGTCCTCGCGGGCCTAAAGCTTCGCCTTGGGGACTATCTCCTGAAGAAATCAACGCCAAAAAAGAGGCCAGCCTCCGCGCTCAAGCCGCTAAAGCAAAACCCTCTTAAGGAGGGTTTTGCGCAGCCTTAAGGCGAAGACCTCGTGAGTCTGCTTAAAATCATTAAGAGTACCTTTCCCTTTAATATTACCTGTCGGTGACACGTTCATTTCCAGCAGACGATATGCAGCGAATACATTATGGCTATTAGATGCTAGAGACTTAATAAAAATTGCAAACAAAAATTCTCAAAATGGGACGTCTGTCAGAAATGAGTTGGGCCCTCTGAAGAATCTATTGGTGAGTTTCTGAGACACAATTGTCTCTACCTGATTCGCAAGATGAAAAATTCTTTATTACAGGTCTAGGTAGAGTTAACCTAGTTATGTAATAAAGTTCATAGGGGGGGATCATGAACGGACTATTATCAAGTCTAGAACAATTGCAGTACGACACGCGACCAGTTGTGTATGCCGCGCTCGCGTTCTATTCATTTATGAATTATCGATCGGTAGAAATTTTACTCTACTGTGGAATTACGCTGAGCTTTTGTTGTGTTTACGTTCTTCACAAAAGATTCTTTAATCATTCAACTGTGAATATTAAGTAGGATGTCCCATGGAACACCTACTTAATTACATCGAACAGGTGCAGTACGAGTCGAGGCCGTTGTTTTATGCTGCCCTTTCTTTGTATGCGTTTTTATCTAAAGAGGTAACACCCACGGTTTTTGTGTGCGGAGTCATTTTGGCCGTCTGTAGCTTTTATGTATTTAAGATGCGCTATGTTTACCGCTCTCAGCTCATGAAGAGATAGACTCCGCATAATTCTTTCGATAGCTTTAGGCCATGGGCATTTGGACAAAATTACGAGCTCTGCCGTCGGCAGCTCTCGTCGAAAAATCAAGAATCTTTACCATTATTTTAATTTGGGTGCTTGGGTTTATCGTACTGGTCCGCGGCCTGGCGCTGATTCAATTTTTATTGGACCTCGATTATTCCGAAGTCAACATGGTCCGTTTGATCCAATTTGTTTTTCTTAAAATTTTGATTCTCAGTTTTCTTGGTTACTATATGCGCTTGCTGTGGCTACGACCTCACCGCTTGGCTTTGGGATTTTTAATTTTGTTTTGTGTTATCAGTCTTTACCAGTACCGCGATTTAGTTTCTGTGTTCTCGTCGTTGAGCATCGGGATTATTACCTTCTTACTTTATCTTAAATTGTACGCCTCCGCGAACGACCTCCAAGCGCCCGAGCCTAATGCGGTGCAAATCCCTAGCAATAAATAACCCCTCAGGTATTTTTAGAGGACTGGGATTTTTAATCCCCCCAGGGAGGGAAGTTATATGAAGCATGTATTCGCTTTAGTTTTATTTTTTGCAGTGAATGTTAGTGCCGTGGATGATTACAATTTTACTTGTGATATCGAGAGTGATGTTATTGCAAGTATTCCGGGTTTGAAAAAAGCCCCAGAGAGTCCCGTTGTCGGTTTGAAAATTAAGGTTATAAAGAGTGAGGTGCCACTGTACCTCATCAAAGCCTCCACTTCGAACGGCGAAAAAAACCTATTTGTCACCGATTGGGTCGCTCCCACAGAGCTCAGCCAAGAGGGCCTAGATTTGCTGGATCTGTTGTCGTTGTTTAAAGGCATCGATGTTTCAACTCTCGAGTCCCTAAGAGCCGGACTGCCCACAGACCTCCTTGATACCTTTGCCTACCTTGAGTTAAAGGATCAGTCGGGAAGCATCTATAAGCTCGGTTTCGACGGGCTTACGATGTATGACTGTCAATAGGTAGAACCTGGCTGTCTACAAACTCGACAGCTGTCACGCGCCCTTTGGCAGAGTTGATGCCAAGGGGTACCCAAGTTCGCTATAACCGCCCCCTATAAGCATGTGGATTGCTATTTCTCTAAGTAGGAGAAATACCATGTTTCAAAGATACTGCATTCAACTGCTTGTTCTGATGTTGCCACTGTCCGCCTTCGCAAGCGGTAGAAACTATATAAGCAACGGCTTTATAATGTTGCAAGGCTCCAGCGAAACCACCGAGGCCGCACCCCAGGTGGGTGTGTCTGAGGTCACAAGCGCATCGGCTGCTGTGGCAGATTCGCCGCAAGCTTTGAGCTCCTCCATTCGCCCTGAAGCGCGCCCGGCAGGGCTCACCACGCAAACCGCTCCACGCAGTACCCCCGGCCTCTATGATATGCGCGGCTGTACTTACGGACGCGGGTCTACGACGGCTTCGCGCTGTTACGGCTCCATGTCCACAGTGGATCGCGCAAGACGTATCATGAACGCTGTAAACTACATTAATAGATTGCACGAAACACACTTCGACGGCCGCTATATGCTTTGCACAGGCTATCGCGAATCCAATTTCAATCCAGGTGCACGCGGTGCCGACGGCGAACGCGGAATGTTCCAAGTGATGGCCGCCACTGGGCGTGGTGCTCTGAGATATGGCGTTGAGTTGCCAGAGTTCGACCGCATGAATAGCGAAAACTACATGACCCGCATGGCAAATAGCACCGTAGCGCAAGTGGAATTATCGTTCCTAGTTTTAAAAATGAAGTTGGCTGAGGCTGCGGCCGCAAGCAGCACTGTTGGCAGGACTCTACAAACACGTATCATGTCGGGCAACGGATCGGTGGATCACTACCGGACTTTGGCGGGCAAATACAACGGTGGCGGCTACAATTCCACCTATGCACGAAAGATCTCTTCCTGTTATAGTTGCTTACGAGGAAAAATGTCGGCCACAGCAACCAACATCGGTACCGAAATTCAAAGCTGTTTAAACAAAGCGAAGTAAGGAATAATTATGCGCATGATCACACTCACTGTTTTATTGATTTCGAATGTTTGTTTTGCAAAAAGCAGTTTGCTGATTGGAGCTAGCACCAGCGACAGCTACTTAGCCGACGTGGTCGCAAGCAACCCCATGCAGGTGATTGTGCAAAATCAGCAGTCACAAAAAAGCGAAATCATTAATTTTGAAAACACAGTCAGCGATCTTAAAAAGCTCACTATTAAAAAATCCAATTCTACAAATTCCATGGAATTATTGCTGGTTGTATTAACGGTGGCAGATAAAGAGCAATCGGTATTGGTGTTCGATTTGCAAAAATCCAACAGCTCACTTTGCAAGCTCAGCAACGAAGGTGATTTTTCGTGGACCGACGACCAAGACCTCATGTCTCGTGTTCGCATAGCCAGTAAAAATCAAAAAGAAGTCCTCCAATTCAAAATCGGCAACCGCAAAACCGGCAGCACAAAATTCTCCTGGATTAATTGCGGCGTTATTTAACTGCTATTTAGTTGTTAAAAAAGACGCTATTTCTTTTTTGTAGGCGTCGGGAAATAGTTTAAGCCCATCCAGATGGTGGGCGTTCGAAATGCTCCACACTTTAATGTTTAAATTTGAATGATCTTTAAAAATACCGTCAATATTTTTTGCAAACACCAATGGATCGAGCTTGCCGCGAATGGAGAGAATGGGAGTGTTCTTTTTCCATTTGCGCAAAGCTTTTTGTGACCTGCGAAACGCTGTGGGCCCCCATAACAATACAGACACGGTGGTAAATAAAGCGCGTAGCGGGGCGGTGGGAATATGCCAGATCTGCGTGAGCAGGCGATAGGTGCATTGCCAAACTTCTTTAAACGGACCGCTGTCGCAAATAAGATGAGTGACGTCTGTTCGCTGGGAGCCTGCGATAATTCCTGCAATGGAGGGGCCCGACATGGCAAAAATAATTTTACTGCCGTCAACGGAATCGAGCACGTCTTGCACTTGCTCCACCCAAACTTGATGCATAAATTGAAAGTATTTAAAAATACCAAAGGGATGGGGATCTTTGATGGAGCTGGCTCGGTAGAGATTAAAGGTGACGCAGTTAAAACCCAGATCGTTAAACAACTGAACATGGCGATGCAAAATGCGGTGGTTGCCCCACATATTATGAATGAGAACCACTGTTGATATTTCAGTAGACTTTACGGTTGTGTTGTCTGTGGGATTACTTGGCCCTTTGCCAGGCGTCCAATAAATGAGAGTCCCACGACGGGTGATTTTTTTTCCGACCGTCGCTTTTAATTCTTGTTCCAAAGTTGTTGCCAATCTGTACCACTACTCAAACCGGCATTATCGCTGGCTTGTGAGGTTTGTTCCAAAACACTGGTGGTCAGGCGCACAGATTCCATGGCAGTTTCCGAAAGTACTTTTCCGCAGGCTTCCAAAATCGCTTCACTGTCGATGTTGTGGTAGTGGTAAATATCCACAGGTCGTCCGCACTTGGAATGCTTGCGCACAGCCAAAGCTTCTTGTTTTACGCCCACAACGCTGCCGAGATTATCCAGCAAGCCAGGTTCGCCATCATGCACACTTACAATGGGAATTCGGCGGCCCGAAAGAGTGATGATTTCTCCTTGAGTGGAGTGCCCATTGAGTGCTGGCTGCAAGTAAAGATCGCCCGAAATTCCGAGCTCGGTTTTTAACAACGCATAACTGTTTTGGTGAGCCAGAGTTCCGCACAATAAATCCGAAGACGTCACAACAATCACGTTGCCGTAAATGCCACGGGCCAAAAGATTTTCCGAGGCCGCGACAGCTTCGGTCACTAAGGAGCCCATACAAAAAATATTCACCACGTTGTCGCCGGGTTCGTAATTTTGATAACCGCGGTAATCCACCAGGTAATAAGCCCCGCGCAAAACATCCGCGCGCATGGCTTGCATAATGTCGGCATCAGTAATGGATTCAAGGCTGGCTTCGTCCACAGCTCCCTCAAGAGGATAGGCCGATAGGCACAGTTTTGTTTGCTCGTCGAAATTGATTTTAAAGCGCGTTTGTTTTTTAAGATTTTGTAACCAAATTTTTTGGTCAATCCCGCGAGTCACACCGCGAATCAAAACACCGCTTCGCCCTTCGTTGTCGCCCGTCATATGACGGCGAACAGCGTCCGATAAAATCCAATCCAGCTCTTGGCAAAAAGCCGGCTCCCAGGTGATTTGATTGGGAATTTGAAAGTCGGACTTCCAACCGTGCTGCGCGCCTTCAGGAGATAGCGTCACGCCCGATGGTGTGCCCACCAAAATAAAACTGGATTTCCAGTAAAGATTGTAAAAGTATTGATCCAGCGCCCGCTTAATAAAAAAATCGTACACGGTCATCAGCGGAAGAATTGGGATTCCCAATTGATCGCGCAACTTTCCGTAGGAGCCAGCGCAGGACATGGTGTTGGCTTCCACAATTTCAAAACGTAAAAAGCGATCCGAGTTATCTTCGCCAGGAATTAAATCTGGCGATTTGGTGTCCTTCACTCCGAGTTCAGTCTCAAGATCCTGCACCACTTGAGCGCCAAAGATTTTTCCGTCCATGGCTGGATTGAGGTTGGTGCTTGTGCCCACATCGGGGGCCATGGTGGTGAGCATCTCTGCCGGAAGTTTCCAGCGAACCTCTTCTTCGGTGAGAGATTTTTGCCCGTCTTTGATTTTAGCGGCCATGCGATGGGTGTTGGCAATTCGCGTAAGCTTCGCTGTGCACTGTCCAAGCATCCACTGCGTGTGGGGCTGGTTGGCCATTTTAAAATTGATGTTTAAAGAGTCCGGGATGCCGCCATCTTTTTCCATTTGCGTTTGGAATTGCTGCCAGTTTTTTTCTTTCAATTTTTTCTGATCGGCGATTTCGTTGTAAAGTTTTTGGCCGCGCTCACTTAAAAATTTTCCCGCAGGAGTTTTAGCTTCAAAGCCTGCAAACAGAGTCGTGCCGCTTAAACCTTGCGTTTTTTGTAACTGATCCATTTCTTCTTGATCGGGGAGTGCCGAGTGATTGCTCTGCGACGCCGCCATGTCTAGGCCCCAGCCCTTGAGGGTATGGGCGATGATGATCGTTGGCTGCTGCGTGGTTTTTTTACTTTTCTCAAGCGCTTCGGCCACCGCCATAATGTCGTGGCCGCCAAAATCGCGAAGGGCGAAATATAAATCATCTTCCGACGTGGTCTTTAAAAAGTCTTTCAGTTGCGTAAAGCGATTTTGCATTTCGGTTTTTAAAACTTTTTTATCTTTCACGAGCAACAGAGACTGCAAGGTGTAGTCGTCCATATCGATTTCTAAAAGTTTTTGAAACGCATCGCCACCTTTGGTTTTAAACAGGGCCAAACGTTTTTGGCCGTGGCGAAGTTGAATCACTTCCCAGCCGTTGGCTGCCATGGTGCGCTCGATGCGGTCTGCATCCGTACCATTCATGATGTTTTTGTTCACCATGCGGTGACCATCTAAACTCTGGCGATTGTAGTCCACAATCCAGGTTAGGTTGCCGATTTCGCGCTCGGCAAAATCAGGCGTGGCTTCAAACAGCGAGCCTTCACGAAACTCAGAGTCGCCAAGGATGCACCAAAAATGCGCGTCGGGAACATTGTAGCCGTGTTTTTTAGCAAACCGATACGCAAGGGCCAAGTAACCCGCATTCACTTGCGGAATGCCTACGGTGCCCGTTGGCAAAAAGTTGTGGTTATCAGAGTCGTAAGCCGAGTGATACGACTGAAACACATAGGGGTTGTCTTCTGTGGCGTAAGCTCGAAGACCCATCATCGCCTGGTTTTTTTCGTCGGTGCTCAGGCGAGAACCATCGGGTTTTAAAAATAAATCCAAAAGATAATTAAAGGAATGATCAGCGGGAGACGCATGGGGTTTGTTGGCAATGTAATCAAAACCTGTTTTTGCAATCATGTGAATGGCGCCGAGAATATGCAGAGAGCTTGAACTCGCCGAAGAGTGGCCGCCAATTTTAGGATCACCCGGTAGTTTATCTTTTCGATGATTGGCCTGAAAAATCATTTGATTTGCCAGGTAGTGGGCCCGCAAGCAGATCTGATCCAAGACGTCTTTAGAAACACCCTTCATAACGCACTCCGTAATTTTAGGCTAAGCCTGTCGTTTATTATTGGCCGGTTATAGCACTGCTTAGGGCAACAGTGAATAGTCTTTTCTGACCTACGACTCCAAAATAAAGTCCCAATTGAGGGTTACAAAACCCTCGCGAACGAGATCTTTTGGCGGATTTGGAAATTGCGCAGCTTCTTGCAGGGCTTCAACAGCAGCGTCATCTAAATCCTCAAGGCCCGAAGTGGTGGAAACCTGCACTCGTCGCAAGACTCCGCTCTCATCCAAGGTGATAATTACGCGGGTCGAAAGAGTTGTTTCAACGGAAGCAATTTCTCGCCCCTTTTTCACCATGGATTTGACCTTAGCGTGAACCATGGGTTCCCAATGCTGGCGCAATTTCTTTTTAATGCGGTTGAAATACGAGTAATACAAAAACTCGCGAGTGTTGAGATGGGTTTCTGCGCCAATCGCCACGTCTTTTAAGTGATCGCTGGTTTGGCTAAGCATGGAGTTGGCCGACATCTCTTGCATGGTGTTAGGTCGCAAATCAGCCACGGTCTTCGCTTTTGTGACCTTTTTTTGTGGCTCTTGTTTATCGTTTTGTACCACCGGCATATCGCCGTTTTCGAAAGTTTTCATCGGCTCAGACGACGAATTGGATTTTTCGGTTTTCGCGGTTTCGCTCGGTGCTTGAGGAGGTGGCGGTGGAGCAAACTGTTGTGATGTGGCGGCCTGGGTTTGTTTATTTTGAAATTCGCCGTGGCGTGGGGCGCGGGTTTCTTTTTCCACACTTTTATCCACTTTACTTACAAACTTGGCATCTTTGGGTTTTTCGTTAGCTTTCTCGTCTTCGCTCTGTTCAACGAGCTTGCCATTATCCATGGCGGAAATATCGAGAAATTGTATGTCCGGCGTCGTCTCGTGTTTTACGACCACGGGCGGTTGGTTTTTAAAATACACTTGGTAAGTGTAAAAGCTCGCAAGAAGAAAAATATGGAGCAATGCTGAGATGACTAAAAATGAGACACTTCGCAGTCGGCTTTTAGAAGTTGAAGAATGTCTCTGAGTTTTCGCATTTTCCATAAAACTTATTCGGAGGCGAACCGTGATTACTCAAGACGAGTCTAGGAATAATTCTACATTTCTCTTTGTTTTATTGCCGACTCTCCCCTAAAATAGGACCCATATGGAAATAACTTTGACATCTTTCGGACAAACCGACGTCGGCCTGAGACGGCTTAAAAACGAAGACTCGTTTTTAGTGGACGATGAGCTGAAACTCTTTGTGGTGGCGGATGGCATGGGGGGGCACAAGGGTGGGGACCTCGCATCCTCCATGGCCGTGGATGTGTTGCGCAGCTCGCTGTCTCATAATCTAACAAAAAATCCCAGCATGTTTTCCCCACGCGAAGCCTTGATGGATGGTTATTCCCAGGCGAGTTTGCAAATTTATAATAAAAGTCATCTCGATCAGCCTGAGCTGCAAGGAATGGGTACCACCCTGGTGTCGGCCTTTTATTTTTCGGGCTCTATCTATATAGGCAATGTTGGTGATTCGCGAGCTTACCTGGTGCGCGACAATAAAATGTGGCAGATGACCGAAGACCACTCTCTTCTCAACGAGCATATCCGCGCTGGCTTTATTCGCGATGTGGATGTTTCGCAGTTTCAGGCAAAAAATGTGATCACGCGGAGTGTGGGTTTTGAGCGCGATGCCCTTTGCGATGTGATCGAGCGCCGAGTGTCCCCCGGGGACCGCTATGTGATGTGTTCGGATGGATTGTGCGGACTGGTAAAGCCCGAACGACTTCAGGCCCTTTGTCAGATCCAGGACCTTCACGAAGCCACAAGCAAGTGCATCGAAGAGGCGAAGAAGAATGGTGGGGACGACAACATAACGGTGGTGATCGTTGACGCCTCGGGACGTTAATCCATCTTTTTGTTTATTTAGTAAGACTCTGCTCAACAGAAAATCTAAACAATGGTAGGCTTGGTTTATGGACCGTAATTCGAAAAAAACGTATACAATTCTGCTATTTAGCGACAGCGCTGAAATGCCTAAAAAAGTGGTTGTTCCTGGAACTGTGGCAAAATGTGCAGTTGTTGCGCTTGGCGTCTTAATTGTTCTGGGCAGCTCGGTTTTGGTGGATTACGTTCAGCTTCTTTTCGAAAAAAATCAGACGCGTTGGTTGCGCACCGAAAACCAATATCTCAAAGAACAGTTCAAAGATGTGGAAGGCAAACTTGTTGCCCTGGAAACCAGTTTAGAACGCGTTGAGAGTTTTTCTAAAAAATTAAAATTGATCACTAATGTGGGCTCCGCCGATCGCGAGCTTGAACTCACTTTGCCGATGCGAGCTGACGCCGCTCCGGTCGGACAACTTCCAGCACAACAACCCTCCGCACAAATGGTACCGCAACAGCGCTGGCCAGCGAATATCGGACCGGTTGAAGGTTACTTCGAAAAAGATATTTATAATTCTCCAGTGCAAAACTCTGGGGACAGTGTGGCCATTCAAAGTAATTACAGCACGATTTCTGTGCGCATGGATAAAGTGTTGCGCGGAACCGAGCTTCGTGAAAAAGAAGCTCTGCAACTTTGGAAAGATCTTTCCGACAAAAATGATATTTTACTCACCACACCAAGTATCCGCCCCACGGGTGGATGGATTTCTTCCACCTTCGGTACTCGATCATCACCATTCTCTGGCGATCTTTCACAGCACAAAGGTTTAGATATTGCCGCCGACAGCGGAACACCAATCATTGCTCCAGCTAGTGGTATTGTGAGCTACGCCAGTTTTGATGAAGGTTACGGAAAATTAATTTCCATCGATCATGGTCACGGTATCGTCACTCGTTTTGGACACTGTTCACAAATGTATGTTAAGGTGGGCCAACAGGTCCGGCGCGGAGATATCATCGGCGCCGTGGGCACCACCGGTCGCTCCACAGGCCCTCACTTGCACTACGAAGTTCGCTTAGGCGGAGTTCCCGTGAACCCCGAAAAATTTATCCTCGAGTAATTTGTGATTTTAATTCTGTTGAGTCTTTTTATTTCTGCCAAAGATCCCATCTCTCTTCAGCCAGAAAAAGAAGTTCCCAAAGCTTCGCAAAAAAACGAACTGAATTTAGAACAATATAAAAACATCGAACTTAAAAAAGAACCTAAACCGTTTGTTCCCTCGAGCGTTTGTACCAGCACGGCGGGGGTAGAGTACAAGGCGGGAACAGAGAGTTACGATTCCTGCCTTCGCGAGCAAAATCGCTATACGCCGCCAGGCTACAATCCGAACAAAATAAATAAATAAAGGCACCAGGTACAGTGCCCTCTTTCTTCTTTTTGTTGCCAGTGGATAGCTAGTTGATGTGTCAAGGTAGAGCAAAGTATCAGTCTGACGGAATCTTTCTAGAACTTCGAATAGCATAAGGCACGATGCCGCTAACCTCGCAGTCGTTTAATAAAACATAATCCAGCACCGCAAAAAACTCCCGCCCCCAAGTCACAACTCGAGAATAAGGAATCAATGCCCAGATTCCTTTTCCAAGATTTTGCGAAATAACTCCTGTGAGCGCACGAATAAACCCTCGATAAAGCTCGCGATTGGTGATTTTTATGCAAAAATGAAAATGATCTTTCTGAACGCTTTCTTTATAAACTTTGATTCCAAATCTTTTTGCATAAAAATGAAGAACTTTGCGAAGAAGAATTCGATGAGAATAAAGATTTACGTATTTTTTAGATTTCAAAACGAAGTGCAAAGGTTTACGGCTGTCCAAAACGCGCCCTGTTTTACGTTTTCCCTTTACAGCAAGAGATCCCCCAAATTCTTTAACCGCTGATTTAAAAAAACTTAATTGTCTGGCCATCTTTTTCTCCTAGAAAAGGAATATACACCAGTTTTTAAAATTCAGTTTTCAGAAAATTAAAATTTTAATCTCCTGAGGATAATTCACGTATTAGTTCATTTAAAGCTTTAGAGAGCTTCGCCCCGAAGTGAAGTCATACCTATCTAAATCGCATGGTGTGGAATCTTAGAAAGCCTTGATAAGGATGAATTAAAAACTCAAAATCGTCGTCAAGCACTGATGAGGAACGTCAAAAAATAAATGCCCACGGTTGAAAATCGAATCCCAAGAATAAATGATTTGAATCCAAGCTCGGCTGATCAGGAGGATCAGACGAAACGGGTTTAAAAGGGCAGCGGCCCTTTTCGTTGAAGATGATGTCCTACAAACCGGCTACTTTATTTAGAAAGTTTCGGTACAGTGCGCTTTAATATACTAATCGTTGAGAAATTGCAGAGCATCGCCATTTCCGCGAATGGCCCCGCTCGGGTCTCCCATTTTCCAATTGATAAAAGAGACTGTCACGGGTTCGCCAAGGCGCCACTGGAGAGTTTCTCCTGCAGGCCGAGCGAGTTCCACACGATGGTTGTAACTATCAACGGAATATTCAATCACAACTTGGCTGGTTTCGATTTGCACAACGCGGCCTACTTCGCTATGGGTGCTCAAGCCCCAAACGCTTCCAAAGGTAGTGGCGGCTGCGATGGTGATTCCCGCAGCCATTCCTAGAACGCGTTTTGTAAATGGTGTCATGCGATTTGGCTGAGCTGGCAAAGTGAGATTGGAAATTCGTGGGCCCGAGGTGTTTCTATCAACTGCCGGTGACGTGCTCGAGCGCAACGCCGCAATGGACGAACGAACTTGACTGGCATCTTTCGCCGAAGCTCCGCAGCCTGCGCAGCTAACGCCCAATTTAAAATCCACATTTCCACAAAACGGACAGCCCATTAAATCACTGCCCTTGGCAAGATTTTGCTCCTGCTGCGAGCGCGAAAGTTGACCTGGATCCACCAGCCAAAGCGCTCCGTCTTTTTCAAAGACTGCCGGCTCACGGTATTTTTCGCCCGTGTGCGGAGTTCCGCAGCCCACACACTGGATGCGCCCTTGCGGGGATGGCTGCATGGTGTTGGTGCGACTGCAGCTTTTGCAATCGTAAAGTCCCCAGTAAGTGTCGCCGTCTTTCAGATGAATGGGCTGACTTTGCATCACATTGACGGGTTCGGCCAAAGCCACTGGCGCCACCACTGCAGTGGTGGCAGAACGGCTAAACATTTCAACGCATTTCATTCCAGCGTTTGCCGAGCTCGCGCTCATTGAGAAAACTTGTAAAAATAAAAATGCGAAAAGTAAAAAGCGAGACATTATTGATCTCCTTGTTGAGTGGAACCGTTCATTAAAAAGAAGTCTGTGGTAATCGAGCGATCAACCGCTGGCCAGCTGAGCAGGGAGCGAAAGCGCTCTCTCTTCGTAAAACTTGGCAAGAGTCGTCGACGACGTTTTCCTTCGTCTTCGATCTGTCGCACTTGCTGATCGCGCTGAATAGAATCAGCTCGATCTTTCAACAACTTCGATACAAATTGACGAAGTTTTTTGTGTTCGAGATATCCCGAGTAAACTTCGACTGCAGCTAAGAGGTGCGCGTCTTCGCTGTTGGCTCCCATTTGTAGGCTTTCAAGATACGCCGTCAGCTTTGGAAGCTCGATCATTTGGGCTGGTAAAAGTTGACTGACCACGTCCTCGAGATCGAGCTCTAAAATCAAATCATAGATTAAACTATCGCGAATATAACGGTGAATGCTGCCGTCTGTAATTGTAGTCGCGCGGTGCGCTTTGATTTTAAACAAAAACGAAGTGGGTAACAGGAGAGCTCGGAACACTTCTTCCGACAGAATTTTTTGCGGGGAAAGAATGTCGTTGTCAGACAGTGGCACAAACACCGCGCGGCCTCCACCAGGAGTAATCGTTCTTAGAGCGGCAACCGTACCTTTATTTAAAATCGATTTAAATAAATTATTTTCCTGTTCTGAGAGGTCGTAATCATAGCGAATAAAAAATCGTTGTTGGGGGTCAACAGCACGGGTGACTTCGCCAAGGGCGCCAGAGTCCGGCGTCCAAAACATGAGGCGACGATAGCTGTTGTAGGCAAGATCGGTCCACGATTGTGCGGGCGCGGAGGAATTCTTCGAAGGCACATCAAGCATCTGTTGGTAGAGGGCAGGCATGTCGTTAATACTGCCTCCCATAAAAATGACATTGGCTTTTTGTTTGGTTAACAAAGCAACTAGTTCATCGGCACGAACGGCGTTGTCGTTGCGAGCGGAATTAAAATTGTTCAGCACCACAATTGTTTTGTGAGCTAAAATGTCTTTGAGTTTTTGTCCTTGGACTTCTTGTAAAACCTGTTTAAGGTTGAGTGCTCCATAATAACTTAAATCCCAAACGTCGGTTCTCGAACCAATAGTTTGAATGGCGCGTTTCCAAGCAAGGAAGCTTTCGCGTTCTAGATCTTTGTTGGTGATCAGTAAAAACTCAGAGTTTGGATTGTAGCTGTACAATTCCGAAATGCGCAGTACGTGCTGATTGCGTTGAATCAAGCGGTGAGTGTTGCTAAAGTCGTCGATCCACAAATCAGAATTAAAGCGCATGCTGGTGTAGGGAAGGGCGTTCGAATCAATTTTTAATTCTCCGCGAACGATGGCCTCTCCGCCGGCGCGTAAATTGAGAATGTCTTTGATAAAATTTTGTTGAAGTAGAACCGAGTTCCCATCGGAGCTGCGAAATGTAAAATCAGTGGCTTTGGCATCGCCGTCAGCAACGCCAAAGTGCGTGCGGATCTGCCGACGAATTTCTGATTCGCCGCCAAAGTCTCTTCCCGAAATATTTTTCACTTTCCAAAAAACAGAAATTGTTTGTCCTGCACCTGCGGTTTCAGCCATTACGAGCGGTGTGATTTCGATGGGAAAAGTAATCTGTAAATTTTTAGTCAACCCAAAATCCGTTTGTGCGCGATCGATACGCGTGATGCGATTGTCGGGAGTAATTCCCTGATTGAGGACGTAGCGACTGTTGAGACCTACCGAAAGATCATTTTTAATTTGAAACTTCAGCGTGTGCGGAAATGTATAATTTTGTCCTGGTCGGAGCTGTGGAACTATAAAGCTCGAAGCAGAGCTTCTGGTGGAAGCGGTTTCCGAAAAGAACATATGGAATTCTGCTTTTTGCGAGGGGCTTGGAAGATCTCCCACATTCTGAACTTTAATTCCAGAAACTGTGACTTCTTCCATGGGTTCGAAAATACCGTCACCGTTTTGATCGCGCATTTGAAAGTCTGTGACTTTAACTTGAAAGGGTCTCGAACCTTGATAGGTGTAACCATTTTGTTGAGTTTGTAAAACACAGCTTCCACTGCGTCCATTACTGCCAGCAGAGGTATCGCCCGAGGCCCGAGAGCCATCAGAGCCGTTCGCTCCGCGACTTCCACCGCTATTGCTGCGTGAGCGATAGCGCGGAGTGCACACTTCATCATAATCTACAGTGTAACTTCCGTTTCCGTTGTCACGACTTGACGATACGGTTCGACAATCTTCACCATCGCGCTCCGTCCACGAGTGACTGCTGCCACCAGAGCCGCCGCTTCCACCCTGACCTGGGCGGCCGTGAGATCCAGCGGAGCCGCCGTTTCCACCCGTAGGGTTGCAACTGACTAAAAGTGAAAGATGAATGTCTTCGATGGGGATATAAATAGAGATATCGCCGCCACGTCCCCCATCCGAGCCAGGAGATCCTGAGCCAGCGGGTCCGCCGTCTTCACCGCGCCCACCATCCGTACCGCTGGAATGTTCTGTGGCGTCTCGGCCGTCCGTTCCGTCGCGCCCATCACGCCCATCGGCACCGTCGCCGCCATCGCCACCGGCACCGCCAGAGGCATCAATGTGAATGCGCGAACGAGAATCAAGAACGAGAGTTTGTTGAAGGGATTGTCTTCGGGGACCAGTTAATTGGTCGGTTAATTGGCCGACTAATACTATTGTTGCTCGCGACGACGGACCAGCAACCATTTCCGAAAGATTGAGTACCACATTGCTGGCGTCGCCGCCGGGGGTGGAGTTACCAGCGTCGCCGCCGTGGCCCGAACCATTGCGCGCATCTTGTCCGGTGGTGCCGGTGGCATCAATTGTAAGGGTGGACTGTTGCGCCGTGCCCGAACTCCCCAAAGAGAGGCATGTCAAAAAAATAGACATGTGTGTAAAACAGCGTTGGGGTGAAATTTTAGTAAGCATCATTCGGGCTCCTAAAGCTTTTAGGCTTAGATAATTCTTTTGTAGAATTAAAGAGCAAGCGCGATGCCATTATTTATAAAAATCTTTTCCAGTTTTAAAAATAAAAAAGCCAAACATTTCTGTTTGGCTTTTTTGGTATCCAAAATGTTGAGAACAAATCTTAACGTTTTGAGAACTGGGTTGAGCGACGAGCTCCGTGCTTTCCGTATTTTTTTCTTTCAACCATACGTGAGTCACGAGTGAGGTAACCGGCTTTCTTTAAAGTCGGACGAAGAGTTTCATCAAGGCTCACGAGGGCGCGAGAAACTGCGTGTCTCATAGCTCCTGCTTGGCCAGATTCACCACCACCGCGAACAGTGATGCGCAAATCAACTTTATCGTTTTTGCTCACTAAGATGAGAGGTTGCATTAAAGCGGCGCGCGATGCGGACATGCAAAGATACTGTTCCGGCTTTTTCCCGTTGATCGTGATGAGACCAGTTCCGTTTTTAAGGAACACACGAGCTGCGCTTGTTTTTCTTCTTCCAGTTGCGTAAATAACTTTTTCAGCGGCCATTCTTCTTCCTCTTCGATTAAATTAAACGTTTAAAGCTTCAGGTTTTTGTGAGGCGTGAGGATGTTCTCCGCCTTCGTAGACTTTTAATTTTGTTAAAAGAACTTTTCCAAGACGATTTTTTGGGAGCATGCCTTTAACAGCATCTATCAACATAAACGTTGGATCTTTTTCTTTCATATCTTTTGCTTTGAATTCTTGAAGTGAACCAAAGTAACGAGAGTGTCTGTAATAGATTTTATCGTTCCACTTGTTACCAGTCATGGTTACATGTTTTGCATTGATCACAACAACAAAGTCACCAGTGTCGGCGTGAGGTGTAAAGATCGGTTTATTTTTTCCGCGAAGTACAGAAGCGATTTGAGTTGCGATACGACCCAAGCTTTTTCCATTGGCATCAACTAGGTGCCATTTTCTTTCCACGTCTTCAGTTTTTGCCATCCAAGTACTCATTGAGATCTCCTCGAAGTTTTGCGAGTTTTGCGAAGGAAAAGTGTTATAATTTTCGGCACTTATTGTCAAGAATGCTTTCTTAAGAATTGATAGGTTTTAGCAACATTGAGAGACTTTTTGGATAATGCACACTTTTTAGGAAGAGAGCATGGGCGGGGGCTGGCATTTTGGCCTGTCTGCGGTCCAAAGAGGCAATAATATTGGTAAATTCCTGTTCTGGAGCCGGCCGTTGGGTGCACCAAATCATTGTTCCAACGATATTTCGAACCATTTGTTTTAAAAATCCATCGCCGACGATATGAAATGTAAAATTATCCTCGGATAAAAGCCAATAAGCTGCAAAAATGGTGCGGACCGTGGTTTCCACGTCGGTTCCAGTGGATTGAAAGCTTTTAAAATCCTGCTGGCCAACCAGATAAGTGGCTAATTTATTGAGTAAATTGACGTCCAGCCGGTGTCGCACGTGGTAGTGATATTTTTGTTTAAAAGGATGGGGCACGGTCGCATTTTGAATTTTATAGAAATATTCTTTCTTTTCCACGGACTGTTGGGCATGGAAGGCCCGAGTGGTCACATAAAGGCGGTTGATGCGCAGGCTATCCGGGGTGAGACGGTTGAGTTTGTGCAGCAGGTTCGCACCCACAGGGTCCTTGGGAACATCAACATGGGCCCACTGGGAGAGCGCATGCGCACCGCGATCGGTGCGGCCCGAGGCCACCACGCTGACTTTTTTATTCATAATCTGACCAATTTTTTCTTCGAGAACGCCCTGAATCGTGGGTTCCTGGTTGGTTTGCCTCTGCCACCCAAAATAGTCAGCCCCATCGTAAGTTAAATTCATCACCAACCGGTATTCCATAAGGTACCAAGTACCTTTCGCGGCGGCATGGTGTCTAGGTACGGACACACTTTTTGGGACTCATTGCATAAAAATCTTACGGTTAAATTCAAAGGTGTTCTTTTTAAGACCTCTCGCAAACAGGATGTTTCGTTAGATTTTTATGCAATGAGTCCCAAAAAGTGTGTCCGTACCTAGAAGGCGAAGCCGAAGCCGCCGGTGATCATGTTGGAGGAGAAATCTTTTTTGTCGTCGATGCCCTGATAGCGGCGAAATTGTAGATCGAACCATAAGTGGTTTACGCCGTAGTCTTCGTACATAATGCTGGCGGCGTTGCGATCTAGTAAATTCATGGAGATCAGCAATCCTCCAGAGGCCGCAAGAACGCCGGCTCCACCGAACGTGGGATCTTTGCCGTCCGTGCGATATTCGATAAAAGTAAAATATCCCGCGCCGGCCTCTACGTAGGGAGTCAAAATCTGAGTGTCGGAAAACTTGAGTTTGTAATTCAGCAACGCTGTGTTTGGAAAAATAATAAAATTAAATTTTTCGCGAGGGACAGTTGCGGGGTCATTAACAAAACGGCCATTGCCTTCTTCAGTAGAAATCCCTGTGCCGAATTTAACGGTCCACTTGCCCAAAAGATTTCCCAAATACCGTTCGTATTCGGCAACGATCACGAGGCTTCCGCTGGTGCTATACATCTGCTGAAAGGTGGTGCCGGAATCGCCGGTGATGTCATAGGGGCCGATGCTTCCAAAGCGCAGGTAAAATGCGCCCTTGATGGGTGGTAGATCGGTCACTTTGTAATAGAGTGCATCAGAGGGCTTTTCGCCTTTATAAAAATAATCGCCCTCGTCGCTGATGGATTCGGGTTTTGGCGACGGCGGTGGCGCTTGCTCAGCGGCGAAGGCGGAAACAAAAGCAAAAAAACCGACGAGAAGGACAACGATCCAACGACTCATGTGAGCTGCTCCTTGTGCTGCCGTAGACAAAACAAAATCCCGCTAAAAATTAACAACACGAATAAGCTAAACAGAAAAGGCTGTTCCATCAAAAATGTTGTGAGGAGTACAAGCGGAGTGAGCACAGCGCGCGCCACCGATCGGCGAGAGGCGGATTGCCCAATCCATTTTGCAAGCGGCGGGCTGAGTAGATAGTAAGCCTTTACAAAAAGTTGACCTACACTTGTTTTTAAAAGAATTTGATCGCGGAACGAGCGCAGAACTTTTACATTTTTTTCTAGAGGCGAACCGTAAGCAGCTGTGGCTATAAAGCAGGAGTTTTCATCAAATAGCCCGACGACTGCGTCGGG
>JANOYW010000081.1:0-9858 GCA_031429075.1 Bdellovibrionales bacterium
TACAGTCCTTTTTCTCATCCCCCTCTATTTTCGTTAAAAATAAGGTATTTGCCTGTCTGATGTTGGCACTCTGAATGCAATAGCTCTCTGTATGGGGAATCGTGACAATCGTACCTTATTCTATATCGGCACAACAATCGCAGTCGTACTGCTATTGATCTTTTGGGTGATGCCAAGCACTTCGAAGAAGGCCAACGGCACAACGTGGTCGCCCTTCGCTACCATTGAAAATGATGTCGAGGGGAACCCTCAAGTTTCTGTATCCTATCTTGAAGGAAAAGCTCGTAAAGGCGTACCCGTTCGCCTCAAAAACAACAAAATTTCCGAAAACACGTATCAGCCCAACGGCAGCTACGTAAATTCTTACACTCCTAGCACCGAGTACCAACATCCCTTGGTCGCTTCGACAAAATTTATTAGCAAAAAAGATCAGAAGAAGAAAAAGAAGGACAAGAAAAGTTTAGCCAAAACGAGCAAGGATAATGGCAAAAGCTCACGTCGATTTGGCTTTGACGACGATAGCTACGAAGGTGAGCCTTCCACTTTAAACAAGACGCCGTCACAAGCTATTTCGCAGAACCTAGTTCCAGTCACCGATAAAAAAGAAGAAGAAAAGGAAAATATAAATTCTGTCACTTACTGGGAAAAGCCCATCTTTGTTGACGAAAATGTAGGCATGGTTTCTAAACTGATCGAGTCCTTTCAAGGAAGCAAAGTCTCTAACGACGTTTTCTACGACATTGTCACTGAAATGCGTCAAGATGAGCGTGTGGTCGTGCGCGAGTTTGGTCTTTTGGCTTTATCATCCACTCCCAGCGTACAAAGCTTTTCTGAACTTTCAGTCATGAAGCACACAGATCCCGATGCAGACCTGCGCACAGCGGCTGGTCGCGAAGTGGCAAACTACTACTTAGAACAACGCCTGTCGCATGTAGTTTCCGCTCTCAAAGTGAATTCCTCAGACTCCAATCGAACAACCTACGAAGCTCTTGTGGTTTTGAATGATGCGACTAAAAAGTATTCCGACAACGGAACCTTTGAAGAAGGCGCCCAGCCCCCGAAAAACAGTTCCTCGTCTGTTGAGCCTCGTTTTGAACAGGCGTTGACTGTCATTGGTCAAGAGGGACTCACCGAATCTAAGGACGCTAAAATTAAATCGCAGGCGCTTAAGACCTCGACAGCGTTGACTGAGTTTATTTCTACGATCTCTATCTAGACAACATTACGCGATCCGCCTATGATGGCACGCATGGCGCTGTGGTTATTTCATCTTCTCATTTATTTTACCAACGCAGAATTCAACTTGGCCTCGGGTCTTAATTCGCAAGATCGTGTTGAGGTTTTAAAAGTTCTCGGCCTTGGCTCGAGCAGTAAAAACCTTTCCACCTTGCGGCCCTTGGGAACTGATAGCGGTATCGAGGTGGGAATTGCTTTTGAGTTTATCGATACAAATCCCATTAAAAACTTAATCGATGACGAGCAAACAAAAAGCATTCTTTATTATCCCAAGATCATCATTGGCAAAGGTATTTACGATCGCATGGATCTGTTCTTTCATTTCATTCCTTACACGGCCACCTTTGGGCTTTCGGAATTTGGCAGCCTTTTCCGGCTCAACTTTTATCAAACAGAGGCGAAAAATTTTTACGCCACTGCGCTGTTGCATGCCAACAGTGCAAATTTTAATAACCAGCTGGTCAGCCGAAACCTCGGTGCGGATCTGATGTTGGGTTATCAGCGAAGTGCGTTTTCCATTTTTACAACGCTGGGTTGGACGGGCGCCTATGGCAAGTTTGTGGGCGGCACCAATGGAACAACTGATTCGCTGGTTGCCGAGACTGAGGAGGTGCAAGCACTGCACAGCGCCTTGGGAATGACCTACGAGTGGTCCCTCTGGAATGCCACTCTTTCGGTGGATCACTATGTTCAGCCTGTTTATTCAGCAAAGGTGAGTTTTGCTTTTTGATCAACAAAAAAGCCTGGACTAAAGTCTAAGAACAATATTATCGACAAACGTTTAAAAGCAAATAATACTATTTCCTCAACTAAAACAACAACAAGGAGATTTATGAAACATCTAGTAATTGGTTTATTCTTTGCTCTATTTTCTTTAAGCGCATCAGCGGGCTACAAAGCAGCTGGTTGTGGATTCGGAGCACTTGTTTTCAAAAACAACAACGAGTGGTGGGCTCAAACTCTAGCTGCTACTACTAACGGAACTTCTGGTAGCCAAACTTTTGGTATCACTACTGGAAGCTTAGAGTGCGATTCTAATGCTCTTTTTGGTCAAATGGAAAAAGCAAAAGTTTTCATCGAAGCTAACAAAACAGAAATTTCTAACGACGTAGCTCGTGGCCAAGGCGAAACAATCAACGCTCTTGCTGGTATCTATAACTGCCAAGCAACTCCTGCGTTTGCTTCTGCTCTTCAAAGCCAGTATTCAGAGATTTTCACTGAAAACGAATCTTCTGATAAATTAGCTCTTAAAATGCAAGCTGTTGCTCTAAACAGTTGCCAAGCTAACATCTAATAAGTTAACCAGAGAGGTAGGCCATGGCTTACCTCTTTTTTTTTCTCCATTCCTTTCTTAGTTTCTCTCTCGAAACAACCGTACATCAGCCTTCGATCTCTCATGTCCTATTAACTAACATACCTGCAACACCACAACAGCTCGATGACCTGGCTCGACATCCACTTTGGCTCCGCCTTCTGCATTACAACAAGCCCTCTCGTAGCAAAGTCAATAAACCCGACTTCTTTGTTAGCAAAGATATTAAAGCCGATGCTTCAAAGGAACTAAAATATTTTTGGGACGCTCTCAAAAACACGCCAATCAACGACGACCATGTGTTCTGTCGTTTTCCTGCACGTGCGCTGTTTGTGTCCCAACAGCTGTCCCCCGGACTGCAGCCCAACTTCGCTCCCTGTACAAAACTCAATGCTTTTATCGAGCGCACCGCCATCAACTCGGTGTCGGTGGTTTTTTCGTCCTACTATTTACACAACCCCTCATCGGCTTTTGGTCATACACTTTTAAAAATCAATCGCAAAGCCAACGATGATGATCTTCTTAATTACGGAATTAATTTTGCTGCCACGACCGACACCTCCAACGCCATTCTCTATGCTATCAGAGGGTTTGCGGGCTTCTTCCATGGGGAATTCACCGTGGTTCCCTACTACTACAAAGTGCGTGAGTATAACGATTTTGAATCACGCGATCTGTGGTCATACCAACTCAACTTGACTAGCGAAGAAAAAAATCTACTCATCCATCACATTTGGGAACTTGGGAATGTATGGGCGCCCTATTACTATCTGGATGAGAACTGCTCCTACTGGATTTTGCGAATTCTCGAAGCCTCAAGCCCGCGCTTAGAGCTCACAAAACATCTTCCCAGCACCCACACCATTCCCATCGATACGGTGCGCACGCTGTTTAAACAGGATTCTTTGGTGGAGAATTATCAATTACGCCCGTCGTTAAGAAAAAAGGTTTCTAAAAGGTTTAGTCTGCTCTCTTCAGAGGAAATTAAAACTGTAAAGAACTCTGTGGAACTCCTCGGTCAGAAAAATGTTGATAAAGAAAAACTCAATGTTTTGAGTAGCACTCAACAGATCGATGCAGCATTGGATTACTTTGATTACAAAAATGCGAAGCTCGCAGGCAGTAACGAAAAACAATTCGAAGAGCAAAAGCGCCCTCTTCTGATTCGTCGAAGCCAAATCAAAGATCCCCCCACACAACTGAATTTTGAGAACGAAATTCCTCCACATCAATTTCACCCCTCTGGAATGGTCAGCCTAGGAGGTGGTGTGCAGGCCAATGACAATCCTTTTGTGGGATTTCGTTGGAAACCGGCCATGCACGATTTGATTGACCCCCATCAAGGTTTTGATTTTTCTTCGGAGATTAATTTTTTAGATATGGAGGCGCGACTTTTCCAAAAAGATAATAACAACTGGAGCGCACGGATTCACAAAGTAGACATTGTTCGCGTGAGTGTGCTCACTCCTATTGATCAAATTGAGATGAAACCAGCTTGGAAATTTAACACCGGTCTTCAGCCATTCTCGCAAAAAACATCCCGACGCAGCAGCAGTCTGTTTTTTGCTCTGGCACCCGGTCTCTCGGTCTACACTCCTCTCACCCAGCAAAAAAGTATCACCTATTTTTTACTTCACTCAGAAGCCAATCAGCTATCATCTCTGAATCACGACTTCGCCCTTCGCACAGGGCCGGTGATCGGTACACTCGCTCGTATCACCGACAATTTTAAAATTTCCCTCGATGTAAAATACCTCTTCGACTACCAGTTCACGTCCCACTGGGAAGAGCTGCTCTTAGCTCGCCTGCAAGCACAGTACTATTTCACGGGCGCCGACATGGCCATCATGGCCGACGTCGAAGCCTGGGACGACTTCGCCGAAGCCGGCCTCCACTTCAAATACTACTTCTAATGACGTCATCCTGAGCGCAGCGATATCACTGAGGCGAAAGTCGAGGTCAGTTTCATTCGGTTCACGCATGAGATACCCTTAGTAAAAAAGGAGTTCTTATGAACAATTTTAAACTAAGGTTATTTATTTTCGTTTGTCTGTTTTTGTCGGGTCTTTCCGCAAAAGCGGATTTTAATTTTAAGTGTTTAGGGCAGACGAAGGAGTCCGACTGCTTAAAACAATTTAGAGAGCGCGACACCCTAGGATTTTTTAACCCCGATGGAACGTCAGACAGAACACTCAATCAAACGCCATCGGCTTTTTGTGGAGTCACCGCCGCCAATACATCTTGCGCGATGGAGGGAGGCTCGAATCTTTTTGTGTGCGCAGTTAAGACAAACAATTGCTCTCCCGTATCTTCGGTACTTCAATCGAGTCCCCCGCAATTTGTTTGCGAAAAAGGAAGCGGATATCGCGGAGTCATTACTAAAAGAATTAATAAAGATTCCTACGGCAATGAAAATGTACTTACTGAATTCTTTTGCGTACCCAAAAATGTGAATACTCAAAGACCACGTGGCAATACAGGGGCAAATACCACTACGACCAACGGCCCCGTTTGTGGAGGCAAACCAGAACCCAGAGTTTGCAACGGATCCTGTTACCAAAACTACGACTGTAACAACGGAAAATGGGAAAAATCTGGCAGAGAAGATTGCGAGATTTGCGGAGCCAATGCCGAACCAGAAGCACCCACTGAAATCTAAACGTTAGTTTGCCAGATAAGTCATCCTGTCGAGGCACAGGATGACTGTTGTCACAATTATTTAATCGCAGCCTTCTCAATAATCTTCGTTGTCGACTTGCCGTCGATAAAAGTGAGCGAGCACACTTGGCCTCCGTAGGATTGCACGAAGGGGCCGCCGACGATTTGATCCACCGACCAATCGCCGCCTTTGACGAGGATGTCCGGGCGAATGCTCTTAATAAGATTCTCTGGTGTGTCTTCGGTAAAGATCACCGTTTCGTCCACCGCTTCGAGTGCTTTGAGAATTTCGGCGCGGTCTTGCTGATTTTGTATGGGACGCGTGGGACCCTTGAGGCGCTTCACGCTTTCGTCGGAGTTAATACCAACGATTAAAAAATCACCTAGCTTTTTAGCCTCGGCCAAATAGCGCACATGGCCCACATGTAAAAGATCAAAACAGCCGTTGGTAAAAACGACTTTTTTGTTCTGCTGTTGAAGTGCTTTGATTTTTTCGAGGACGTCTTTCATTTGTAAACTCACCTATCGCACTCACTTAGTAATTACGTGAGTACAAACGAAGACCCGAAATCCAGTAACCCAAATCTTTTTTAAACAAAAAAGAAATTAAGGGAAAGATCACAAACCCTGTAAGGGCAATCAACGTCATACGAAAGACCACCTGTGCAGGATAAAACCACTGCAATCGCTCTTCTTCGAGCCCCAACTGAATATCAAAGGCCCAATCTCCCAGGGTGTTGCCCCAAAGGCCGCGGGTGCACATGTAGTAAAGCGTATACACGCCAAAGAAGATGGCACCAATCTCGAGCCATACACTCAATGGAGCCGTCGTGTGCAGGATGACGGCAATTAAATCAACTTTCGTTAGCAATATAATTCCAACGAGCATTAACGCCGTTAAGCCCGAAATCACCAGGAGATCCAAAATAGCCGAAGTAAAACTTGAGGTCACTGGAGTGTATTGCGGTTGCACTTCCACCGTTTGGTGAAAGAACGGACGACGGAAGCCCACTTTTGGAAAAGCTTTTTCCAAAGTGTTGTTTAAGCTCACATCCATACGACCCTCTTTGGTCAGCTCCGGGTCTTCGGGATGTATTTTGGGAAGATCCAATGATTTCGTATAGCCCATGGTTGGCGCTGTGGCAGGCATGTAATCGGCGCGACCAATTGGCATTTGTACTTTGGATTCCTTAGGCTTTGTGGTTTCGGGAGCGAAATCCATGGCAGGCGGCAATGAACTCAACATATCGCTGATCATGCGGCTGGTTTTTGGAGGGTTCATATTCCAGTCGATGGATTTTTCGAAAACCTCTGGCTTCACCGGAGCTTCAATTTTTTCGTTAAAGCTGAGCGAAGGTGGAATATGACTTGGTAGAGGTTTTGTTTCCTCGGCTTTTTTATCAAACCCGAGGCCTTTGGTAATTGGCTTAAAATCAAAATCATCCATTTCCATCGAGCGCTCCTAAAATAGATCCAGCTGATACTTTATGATGCCGAGAAGTGTGACGCAAGCCGTTTCAACCCGCAACACCTGTTGACCCAAGGAAATAGGAAAAAGGTTAACTTTTTTAAAGATTTCAACCTCCTGAGTCGAAAATCCACCTTCACTTCCCACAAAAATCCAAAGATTTTCAAGGTTTGTGTCCCCTGCGATGGCTTGCTGGAGACTGAGCTCTCCGGCGCCTTCATAGGCAAAAATCCCTTTGGCTTTCGAGCTGCTCTGAAAGCGCTGTAAAATTTGGTGCAAATCACAGGGGTCTTCAAGCCCCATCCAATCCCCCCGCCCCGATTGCTGGGTAGCCGATTGAATGATTTTTTCAAAACGCGCGCGCTTATTTTGCAAAATTCCTTTTTGCGTTTTAACAAAACTGTAATCAGAAAAAAACGGATGGATTTTGTAAACGCCTAGCTCCACAGCTTTTTCCATCACAGCCTCGAGAGTTGCGATTTTGGGCACTGACATGACTAAATGAATCCACGGTTTTTTAAGTGGCGGGATCTGTCGACGCTCTAAAACACGAGCTTGCGCTGTTTTTTTTCCAACATTTTCGATTTCGACGAGCAAAGCAAATCCCGAAGGAGTTAAAACCTCAAATTTAGCCCCCTCGCTTTGCCGGCACACATCTACGATGTGGTGAAACTCATCTCCTTCAATGATTACAGTTTCATCTTTTTCCGATGCATGCTCCAAACGATAACGGCGCAAAATTTAACTCCTTAAGTTTGTGAAAACCAAAAGCCGACCCACTCTTTCATGGCATAGCGTTTGTGCAGCTTGAGGGACCAATCCAGAGTCATTTGCTCAATAAAACCCTTTTCGCGCTCGAGTAAAATACCGCTAAAAATAAAATGGGTACCAGGTTTTGCATGGTTTTGAAAATCTGCTTTTAAATCACATAAAACACCGTCAATAATATTTGCCACGATCAAATCCCACTGGCCTTCGTGGCGCGAAAAATCATCGCTCCAGATCACATTATCAGTTTTGTTTTTTTCAAAGTTTTCCAGGGTCACGCGTTTGCACTCACTGTCGATATCACTACAAAAAACTTCGGGAACACCAAGTTTTGATAGAAGAATTCCTAAAATTCCTGTTCCCGTCCCTACATCAAAGGCCGTTTGGCAGGAGTTTTGTTTCATGTATTCAAAAATCAAATGGCTACAGATCTGTGTGGTTTCGTGGGTTCCAGTTCCAAACGCCATGCCAGGATCAATAAAAATAGGCATCTTTGCCTGTTCAGGAACTGGTTTCCAGCTCGGCACGACCCAAATGCCATTTGATTGCCCGTCAGATTGACCGTCCGATAGGCCGTCGGTGAGTGGAAAGGCCACATAGCCTTTTTTCCACTCCTCCAACCAATCCTTATGATCAGCTTTCACCACTGTTACGGACGCTGTAGGATGGTGGGCCTTGATGCGCTCGATAAGAGGCTGGATCGCAATATCCGTGCTAAAATAAGCAATCAGACGTAGATCATCGTTCACTTTGACTGCAGGATTAAAACGAATATCGGATTGAACAAACTGAAGATTTTCACAAACACCCATGGCGCCCCAGTGAAAGAGTTGGCCACTGATTTCATCTTCCACCCTGCGATGCAGTTGTGAAATAAAAACTTCGAGATATTGTTCGGGCTTTGTTTCGCTCACTTCTTTTTTTGCAGAGCAGCCTTCTTCAGTGATTTTGGCTTTTTACTTGTTACTGGCTCTACGCTCGCAATTTTTCGAGTCGCTTTTGAGTTCACAAGCAATTTTAAGTTCTGCTCGCCTTCCTTCATGAGCTGTTTTGCCTCATTCGGAGGATTCAGTAAAGCCATTTTCTTGGGGGCACGAGTGCTGGCTAAATCTATTCGATCGCCCACCATCACGGCCTCGTAATCCAAAACGGGTCTATTTTCGGGATCTTCCATTGTAATTTGTCTGGCGACACTTAATAAGCCATCGGCATGAATAATCTCAAGCTCAGCGACCTTCACACGAATATCACCCACTGAGATATTTTTGAGAGGATCATGAAACGGAACCCGGCGGAGAACATCTACGATGTGACCTTTTCTAAGACCTAGATTTTCTCCACCATTGATAAAGAAGTTTTTAAAAACTTTCTCATTTTTCGAGAGCTGAATATTCTTTTTCACTTCGATCACGACCGCTTCACCGTCGGCAGCTTGCACCTGCACCTCGAGCACCGAAAACAGTAGAAACAAAATAGGTAGATGGATTCTTTTCATATTACATCCTTGTTACTCTACCTATCGGCTCAAAATGAGATGCTTTTAACTGGACCCAAGTCCTAAAGACGTGTCCCTTTTATAATCAGTGCTTACAAATTTTCACGACCCGCTTGGGGTGATAGGAATAACTTGTACCTTCTGATAGGTTCCCTTAGCTCAAAATTTTGGAGGTTTGTTTATGAAAGCCATGCTTTCTTTGTTTTTAACAGTTCAGCTGCTCTGTTCGTTTTCTCAGGCGCTCACTGTGGTACCCATCGCTGCCGACGATTTAACTCAAGCCGTTTCGGCGCGCAATAACCTCGACCGGGTTCTATCTGTGGTTAGAGAGCTTAAAAGACCCATCAACAGCGCTGCCCGTGCTTTTGGAATTGATCCCATTCACATCGCAGGCGCCATTGCCGGAGAGCATGCGATCAATGTTTCCCTCAGAGACAGCGCACAAAATTTAGCCGCAAGCTCTTTTTCTAACGCTCAGACTTGGGCTCAAATTAACCAAGATCCTAGCACGAATTTGACCGTTGTTATCTCCGAAGAGAAATATCAAAAGTGTTTTCAAAACTCTCGAGATTATGATCTTTGGCTATGTATTGTGGACACATGGAATCGCAGTAATGCGATCAACGTGCTAATGGGTCAAAAGGAGTTTTTTAGACGATTTACCTCTCACTTCTTTAATCCGAATGCATTTATGGATGTTGGAATGACTTTTGGCGTAGGCCAAATGAGCCCCGTACGAGCTCTCATGGTGGATGATCTTGTCGCCCAAGCAGGAAGAGACTCCATCGATTTTTTAAAATACAGCGACGCCTCTCGCATCTATGCAAAAATTCTTGATCCAAACCGTGTCGTTTACTACGTCGCCGCCACTATTTCCTACTCCATCGCCATTTATAAATCAGGGGATTTTGATATTTCGCA
>JANOYW010000082.1:0-51501 GCA_031429075.1 Bdellovibrionales bacterium
TCCGTACCTAGCACTCGAGGAGGTCGATACTCGTGGCGGTGGGCTTCTGATCCCAGAGGCTTAAAACAAACCCTCCATCGCCGCTACCGGTAGGTTTAGTGGCAATAGCCCCCAGTTTATGAAGCTCGTTCATGTGCTCGCTCAACTCCACACTCACCAAGCCCCAACGTTCAAAGCAGGATCTCGCTAAGAGGATTGATTGTTGAAGTTCATGCACCGAATCCGGCCGACTCATAGCTTTTTGCGCGAGTTCAAAGCTTCGCTGCATATCGAGATCAATCATTTGGCCCAAACTCTCATTGGTTTGCCATAATTTTTTGACCCGACGAATGCAATCGGCTGTGACTCCACGCTTTCCACAATGGGATAAATGTAAATACGGTTTCCACTTGGGTTCAAAGGGAATAAATTCACCAATCTTGTAAAGCAAAGGACGCGCCTGAAGTGCAATGGCCACATCGACGCCGCTGCTTTCACCATGGAACAAATCTTCCAAGGATTTGGCGAATGAAAAAATTTTTTCTTCTTCAACAAAACCTAAATGGTTTAAAAACTTAACGACGGAAACGCAGATCGCAGCGCTTGCTCCCATACCGCCCACCAGCGGGATGCGATTGACAATACTGAGTTCGCCAGTCAGCTCCGTCGTTTCTTTTCCGAGATCCGAAAGTGCTTTGTTGAGCAAGCCCATAAAAACCATTTTCATTTGCTCACCCTGGTCGGAATCGCAAGTGAGATTGATTTTATTGGGAGATGGTTTGTATTCAATTTCGAAGTAACAAGACGTCACTGGAAACACCATCGCCGTGTGACCGCGAAGCACGGCGTGCTCACCGGCTAAAATCCATTTTCCAAAAACGCGATGCTTAAAACTCATCGCGTTTTCTGATTGGACGATCTCATCGGGCGAACTCATTGGGCGCCCTCAATCCACTTCCACTGCGGATGGTCTTTTGCAAAATCTTGGGCCAAAACTTTTTGATTCTGTCTCCATAACAAATGCACATTGGGTCCTGCGTCCATGGTCACAAGGGGACCGTCCTGTTTTTGCAGCCAATATTCGCGCAGTGTATTTAGAATCTCCAACGACTTTGATGTCATATAGCCAAAAGAGGGATCACTGGTTTCAAAGAGAGCATGCATGTCCCAAAATTCCGACCACGTGAGTTCATATAACTTTTTCCAATCGGAATTATTACAAAGTAACTGTTCACACAGCGAGGTAAATCGCACCTGAACTCGCTCTTCTCGTTGCTTCATTAGCAAACTCGACTGAACTCGTTGATGGGCTTGTGACGAAGACACTTGTTTTTTATCGCCACTGACGATGATCACTTGATGGTAAAGTGTTGTGGTTATTGGAAGTTGTCGCACACCCTGCTCTTCCCAAACTACAAAACCTGAAAAAAACGAGCGGCACGACGAACCGGAGCCTTGCCGACTCAAATCCACAAGGGTCTGCATCGTCGGAAGAGGTTTTTTGGTTAACTGCGAAAGGGCCTGCGCCGCAACCAGAGTTAAGGCTGCAAAACTCGAAGCTGAACTGGCGATTCCGCAATCGGCTGGAAAATTATTTCCCGAACGCACTTTAAAAAAATAATTTTCAGCAGAAAATATTTTTTTTACGCGTTGAAGATGAGCCAGATATTTTTGTTGTCCAACATCACTCATCTCTAACGGCCACTGTGAGTGTGATTGCCAAGTATCAATCTGGCTCTCCTCAGGGCGAACTAGCTCTAACTGAACAAAACTGCGCAGGTGATCCAAAGTCCACGAAAGCGAAGAATTCACTGCAACGTTCGTTTGAGTGGTGTTCGCAGAGCTAAAACTGCGCTTCCCCATGTATTTGATCAAGGCGATGTTTGAAGGTGCTGATGCTTCCCACATCATGACCACCGCCAAACAGGTCCCGAACTTATATGCTCGGGCAAGGTGGCAACAGGTGTGAGTGAAAGATCCGAAAAATCAATCTCTGCACCGGGTGAACCGTAAACGGCGAGCACATCGGCACCGAGGGCTCCACAACCCCGTGCGCAGAGAACATTGGCCCGCGTGGCGATCTTGCCAATCAAAGACATGGTATCTGGAGATTGCAAACCTGCGCGATAAAGTACTTCAGTGTACATGATTGTTTGTCGTAAAAATTGAACAGAATTTTTTTCTTTGAGAGCGACCAAGGCGGTTTGCATGATTTCACTTAACGCGACGGTGGGTATAGATGCTGTGTCCATGGCCGCAAGGTGTTCATGGGTTTTTATTTTATGTGATGTTTTTAGCAAATATAATTTGAGATCTGGAAATGGCCAATCAAACTTTTGCACATCTTTCTTGATGGGATTCCAAACTGTCAGACCTCCGCAAAGTTGATTGATCAGATCCGCACCACTCGGAGGGGCTTGTTGAAATAAATCACGGTAATCCTGCCAACACTCTTCAATAAATTGGGCATTCACGTCCATGGGCTGTTTTTTTTTAACTGCTTTTGAATAGTGCCACAAAGCCAAATACTGCGCTGTCGATGCGCCAAATCCGCCGGTATTGTTGGTGGGCTTTGTCATTTCCATTTGCATGGGGCCAACATCTTTTTGACATTTTTTATAAAAAAGTCCAGCGGGACTTTGTGGATGAATGGTTTTTAAAAAATCACCCACACGAAATTTAAATTCAAATCGAGGTTCTGTAGCTGCCACGATGGAGGGACCGGTGGATAGCGCCAGATATTCGCCGAGCAAAAAGGTTTTGCTGGGAAGGCTAAGACGGAGTTGTGACATGCTTAGCTGTCTCTCTCATTGGGTCTTTCACCGAGCGAATCTTTTTTAGCATTTGAATCGCGTCCGAAAGAGAAATTCTTTTTTTAGCCTTGAGAACCTGCTCGAGGAGTTTGTGCAGCGTCGGAGACTCCTGCTCGCTGGCGCCAGCGCCCATGGCTAGGTTCTTGATGTGAAGCTTCATGTGGCCTTCGATGATACCCTCTGAAGTCAAAGCACGAAGCGCGCCTAAATTTTGCACAAGGCCCACGCTGGCGCAAATGCGCGAAAGTTGATTGGCGTTTTCAATCTTCATCATTTTCAACGCCATTTTGGCCGTCGGATGAAGTGTGGTAACTCCGCCCACAGTACCCACGATGAGCGGCGCTAAAAATTCGCCGGTTAAAATATCATTTTCGAAACGCCATTTGGTGATGGAACGATACTGACCATCACGAGCGGCAAACGCATGAATACCGGCTTCGACGGCGCGCCAGTCATTGCCTGTGGCGATGAGAATGGGATCTATGCCGTTGAGAACACCCTTGTTGTTAGTCGCCGCACGGTACGGGTCAATCTCACCAAAGAGCGATGCCTCTTGAATGGCCTCGCCAATTTTGCTGTCGATCCCGCGCATCTCAACACGAGCCTTTGTAAGCTTTGTATCCACCAAGTTGGAAAGAATTCGCATCGTAACAGCTTCGCCAGTGGCCTCTTCGATGGGCCCAGTGATGTACTCACAAACCTGATTGATAATATTGGCGCCCATGGCGTCACAGGGATTTAAATGAATGTGTAAAATGGCCATCACGTCGCCATCGGGTCGGATGAGTTGTCGAGCGACAATATCACGCACTCCGCCACCGCGCGCGTACATTCCCTGAGCCACAACTTGGTTCAGCTCGCCGATCCATTGTTGTTTTTTTGCTTCGAGAACAGCCTTCAGTTTGATAAAATCTTTCACTCGAGCAATCTGCACTTGTCCGATAATATTTTCGCCAATCACTTCTGTGGTGATCACACCACGTTCGCTAATCCAGCGCGCGGTCTTACTAGCAGCTGCAATAATGGATGTTTCTTCCACCGCCATGGGAATGACATACTCAACGCCATCAATGCAAAAATTGGTCGCCACACCTAGCGGCAGCTGAAAGTAGCCAATGGAGTTCTCGATAAAATTGTCGGCCATATCGAAGTCTTTGATTCCACCGTTTTTAAGAAACGATACATCTGAAGAATCCAGAGCGCCAATTTCCACGAGCTTTTGAAAGCGCTCGGAGCGCTTGAGTTTCGAAAATCCTTTAAACAGAGATTTTATTTCATTTTCCACACGTCACCTTTTCGCAGCTCCAACACAGATTCTGTTCCCGTACAAAACATCGCCACCATCAACTCGTAATTTAACTGTTCAATTTGCTGTACAAGCTTTTCTTCACCCTCAAGGGCTGCCGCCAACAAGGGTTGCGCCATGCCTACCATGCTGGCACCCATGGCCAACAGTTTTGCGGCATCCAAACCTGTGCGCACACCACCCGAGGCCCAAACTTCCGCCGTCAGTTGCAATGATTTTGCCGCAAGAATAGAGTCCACCGTCGAGATTCCCCAGTCGGCGAAAGTTTTCCCGGCTGAGAATTGAATTTGTTCGGCAGAAAGTCGTTGAGATTCTACACGTCCCCAGTGAGTTCCTCCACGGCCACTCACATCAATCGCCGCAAGACCTGTTTCTTGGAGGCGCGCTAAAGTTTTTAAAGAAAACCCACAGCCTGTCTCTTTTAAAATCACAGGCACAGACAGCTGAGCACAAAGTTTTTCGAGGGCCGCTAAGCCGCCGCGAAACCGTGGCGTGCCTTCGGGTTGAATGCATTCTTGCAGAGGATTGGTGTGGATAATCATGGCCTGCGCCTCGAGAGAATCCACAAGGCCTTGAATCTGCGCGATGGGAGTTTCTATCAATTGAGCCAAGCCCAAGTTACCCATCACTTTGAGTTTTGGAAATTTTTTTCGAAGTCGCAAACACTCGTTTTTTGCTTCGCTGTCTTCCAACTGACGGCGCTGCGAACCCACGCCCATGAGCATGTTTTTTTCTTGGCAAACAAGAGCTAAAACCTCGTTCACGGCAAAGGATGCCGAGTGACCCAAAGTCATGGACGACACAAACAAAGGAGTGTCCAAATCCAAACCTAGAGTTTCTGTTTTTAGAGATATGTCTGAAAAATTAAGATTTGGAAGAGCTTCGTGAATGAGCTCAACTTTTTTGAATCCGTCGTTGAATCCGCCGTTGAGCCCATCGATCACCGGTGACTGGCTTTGCGAAGAAAGAGAAATTTCAATATGATCTCTCTTTCTTTCTTCAAAGCTCACCATAATTAATCCCTAGAGATTTTAGTTTCAAAAAAACTAACAGCCTACTTCGGCATTACTTTTTGCACGAGAGCAGAGAACCCATTTGGATCAAAAATCGCCATATCAGCTAGCAATTTACGATCAAGTTGGATGTCCGTCTTCAAAAGCGCACCCATGAACTTAGAGTAGCTTACTCCATTCAACTTGGTTGCAGCAGAAATACGAATGATCCATAGTTTTCTGAAATGTCTCTTTTTTTGTTTACGATCGCGATACGCGTACGCTAACGCACGATCGTTTCTTTCTTTCGCATAAATATATAAGCGACTTCCAGAAGAATAATAACCTTTTGCTCTTTTTAAAACTTTATTACGACGTCTACGACTGACGACTCCGCCTTTTACTCTCATCTCAAACCGCCTTCTTAAATATTAAAACATCTACGAATGTTAGGAAGATTCGCAGCATCCACGTAAATTACATCGCCCAATTGTCTTTTGCGTTTAGAACTTTTGTTCTTCATCAAGTGACGAAGGCGTGCTTGTTTTCTTTTGATCTTATCTCGGCTGAGGACGCGAAGTCGTTTCTTGGCCCCGGAATGGGTTTTTGCTTTCATATTTTTTCCTTCCTTACAGGCGAAGCAGTGCTTACTTTGTAGGCCTATAATAGATAAAGCGTTGTTTCTTTTATCGAACCAGGGACTCAATGTCCAATAAAAGTTGCAATTTTGTTGCATTCTCGGGTGGCCTCGGAGCCCCGGTTTGGGTCTTCCCCTGCGCGCATGCCTTGTAAGTTGAATTTTGTAATAAATTCAAGCACATAAGTCATAGTTCTCTAAAAATCACAGTCTTTATTCCCCAGTGCTTGCAAGAACCCTTTTTTTGTTTTGTAATAAGGTTATCGGGGGATCTCAAAAAATGCGCGCGTTTGTCATTTTCATCTTACTAATGACCTTTACTGCGTCAGCATTTCCTAAGCAAAAACTTCAAATCGATGTAGAAATTTGGAAAAATGGTGAGCTTGATTCAACCTCTCACATCATCGCCACCGATGGTGAAAGCGCGTTTATTTCTCAGTCCTCAGATGGTTTGAGTTTTAAACTTTCTCTCTCGCCTAAAACCACTGGCTACTCGGATCGCGCTTATAAAATTGCACTGGAATATACGGAAATGAAAGATGGCGAAGGACAGGAGCCCCTGCGCGCCAATTTGGAAACATCGTCGTACGAAACCTCTTCGGTTCGCTTTTTGCCACCCACCGATGGCGCCAATCCCATCGAATTAAAAATCAGCGCAAAGCCCGTCGACACTCGCCTTCCAGCGAGCAAAGAATAAGTAAAATTAAATTCTGATTCTATTCAGCGGCAATGGAAAGAGATAAATCCACTGCTGATTGAAAAGCTTGTGGCAATGTATCAGACGAGTTCGCATACATCACGCGAATCATATCTTCACCTTGAATTAAAGCGGCTCTAAAGTCACCGGCTGCAAAAGAAATGGATAAAATGCTGATCACTATGGATTCAATGCGTTTTTCGCCAGCGATTTGAAAGTAGCGTCTTGAATTTCTTAAGTGTTCTTTCGCAAGTTCATTGTTTCCATTTTCCTGCGCCATCAAAGCCAGACGATACTCTGCGAGACCTCTCATTGAGTTTTCATTCATCTGATTGAGCGCATACAGCTGCCCAACTCCAACACCAAAGGTGGTTGCATAAAGAACAACCTGAGCACCAGCTCTTGTTAATGTCAGAGCTCCTCCAAAAAGACCTAAGCCTCCACCCGTCAATGCGGCCTTCATGTAAGGGCTAGCTCCTTGATTTCGCCATTCTTCAAATTTTTTATTGAGTTCGCAGGCATAGACGGTTCCGTTATTAAGACTGTTGGTTTGCGCTTGATACATCGCACTCGATGACGAGGTGAGAGCATAACCTACAGGGGCTCCCACAAACCCAAGCCCACCGCCAGCCGCAATTTGCCCCAGCTTGGCCATCTGCGAAGCAATCACAACGTCGGCAATCAAACCACGGGCCGCAGCTCCTGCAATGGCAATGATCGGACCCGCATAAACAGTGGACGCGATCAAAAGACCAATGGAACCATAGCGGATTAAGTTGAAAGTGAATGCCGCTCTGGCAGCTTGCGCACGAAGCATGATGATTTCGCGATTGATATTGCTTTGTCGCTCAAGAAAAATAAACATATTGGCGATCATTGTAAGAGCTCGTGCTTTGATAACATCAGCCTCTTCTTGAGTAGTATTTTTCTTTTTCATTTTTCTTAGAGAGAGATCACGAATGGTTGTCATCAGTGTTTCCGTTCGACGTGAAAACAACTGATGATTTTCTGTTGTTCCAGGTGAATAAAAATTTAAAGTGATTCGTCGCATAACTCTAAAAAATTGATCCCACTCTGGATGATCAAGTCCAATGGTGCTCGCTATGGCATGCAAAAGGTACTGTTGCTCCACCTTATTTAAAACTTTCTCGACAAATAAAGGGGATGTTTCGATCACTTTTGCCGTTGGCCAATGCAGCTCCAGCAGCTCATTGAGTTTTGCATCGAAAGAATTTTTTCCGTAGTGACCATTGAGATGACTGAGTCGCCCGTGGAACCCTATGTAGGCGTCCTGCTCCATCCTATTCAGCTCCATACTAATAGGACACATGGCCTGTTCACCAGTTAAAGGGCCAACCACAGCATCGTCTTTTGCCTGCGACAGAAGCGGAAAAAACAAGCCTAGAATAACGAGTACACGTCCAAGACTTTTCACGAAAGGATAGTGAAGCAGGAACTGCGCCAACTTCTAATCTGTTATAAACTTTCAAATCTAATATAAGATGTACCGCTTGCGCAAAAATGCCAAATCCATGAAGAAGTGACATTTTTGGAGAGAAAGATCGACCCTGGCCTCGCGTTTGCTATATGTTAAAGTAGTATGAAGTTGTTAATTTTGATTCTTATTGCTGCTGTACAAACCACTGTGTGGGCAAATCCCTCCAGTAATTATGTATTTGAGACTGTTTCTTGTAGCATACGCGCAGAGCTTTCGGTGCAATCCAGTCTAGAATTGGAAGCCGAATTCGACCTTATTCAACTCAGTAATGACAACTCACGCCTAGAAATAGAACAAAAAGTGGGCGGAGTTCTACAAAAAACGGCATTCAAGCTAAACCAAGTTGGAAAAACATCCTACATGGCATTGCCAGAAATCATTACACCCGAAATGTCGCAGTTCTTCGTTAAAATTGAAGACGACCGAAGTGAGATCGAAGTCTCTCGATTGGACTCCGCTTCTAAGTACTGCACAAATGGTGGTTTGATTATTAAAACTTTTTTCCTTGAGACAATAAAAAAGGCTCAGTGAAGTGAGCCTTTTCGCATTCATTCATCAATAAAAAATCCTAAATTAACTTTCTGATTCATCCGCAGCTTCGTCAGCTGGATCTTCATCTTTTTCGTCTTTTTTAGCGACGGCTTTAAGATCAGGATGTTTTACTTTGTAGTCTTTGATCTTCACTGGATCTGGAGCCAGGATCATAAACAACTGTTTGCCTTCGCTCTTGGGTTCCAATTCGATCATGGCTAAATCCAAAAGTGATTGCGACACTTTCATCATGGTGGCTCGACCCATTTCTTGATAAGCCATCTCACGACCTTGAAAACGCATATTCACCTTTACTTTGTCACCCTCGAGGAGAAAACGGCGGGCATGGCGCATTTTCACTTCCAGATCATGCTCATCTGTACGAGGACGAATTTGCAGCTCTTTCACCGTCACGATGATTTGCTTCTTTTTATTCGCCTGAGTTTTCTTTTTGTTTTCGTACTTCCATTTGCCGTAATCCATAATTTTACAAGTGGGCGGCGAAGCTTCTGGAGACACTTCAATCAAATCCAAACCAAAATCACGAGCCAGGCCAAGGGCTTGAGCCGTGGGATAGACGCCGAGCATTTTTCCATCGGGTCCGACAACACGCACTTCACGGGCGCGAATAGCTTCGTTCACGTTGAAGGCATCTTTTTCGCCTTTGCGATCGCGAAAATTTCCGCCGGGTCCGTCTTTACGAAATTTATTTCCACCAGGTCCACCAGCTCCGGGAGGGCGTGGGGGTCCACCAAATGGTTTTTTGAATGGCATATTAATGGCTTATCTCCTTTGTTGAGTTCGCATTTTCAAAAACAGAAGTGAGCTGACGAGTTTTAAACTCACCCACAACTTTATTAATAAATTCATCTGTAGGAATAAAATTGATCATCTCACCAGAGCGCAATCGAACAGACACACAACCCTGTTCCATTTCTTTATCGCCGATGATCAACATGTACGGCATTTGTTGCAGCTGCGCTTCGCGAATTTTATATCCCAATTTTTCGTTGCGGTTGTCATATTCCACGCGCAAGCCTTGAGCGATAAGCTTCTTTTTGAGCTCGAGGCAATACTCCGTTTGCCGATCCGTTACATTCATAATCACAGCCTGTGTGGGCGATAACCAGAGGGGGAATTTGCCAGCACATTGCTCGATGTAAATTCCGATAAAGCGCTCAAGGGTTCCTAAAATTGCACGATGAAGAACAACTGGCGTGTGCTCTGTATTGTCGTCGCCCGTATAAGAGAGATTAAAGTTTTTAGGCAAATTATAATCTACTTGGATGGTTCCAAGCTGCCAGGTTCGTTTCATGGCATCCACAAAATGGACTTCGATCTTAGGGCCGTAAAAGGCACCGTCGCCGGGGTTGATTTGGTAAGGCACACCCAGTTTGTCCATGGCTCCCGTGAGAGCACCTTCGGCGCGATCCCATAAATCATCAGAGCCCATGCGACTGGCTGGGCGCGTGGCAATAAACACTTTGTATTCGTACATACCGAGAGCCGAGTAAACTTCCTTAAGGAAAGTCATAAAACCTTCCATCTCGCTTTGCAGTTGCTCATCTGTGCAAAAAATATGGGCATCATCTTGCGACATGGAACGCACGCGCGTGAGACCTGCCAACGCACCACTGGCTTCATAACGGTGCAGTCGACCAAAATCTGCCATACGATAAGGAAGATCACGATAGGAGTGTTTCTCGGAATCAAAGAGCAAACAGTGACCTGGACAGTTCATGGGCTTCACGCCCACTTCTGTTTTGTTTTCGCCCACTTCACTGAAGTACATATTGTCTTTGTAATGGCCGTAGTGACCCGAAGTAATAAACAGATTGGAGTCGTATAATTGCGGCGTGATTACTTCTTTGTAGTCGTATTTACGATAAAGTTCGCGAATGTAATTGGCCAGTTCATTATATATGACTGTTCCCTTGGCGGTAAAAAACGGCATGCCTGGAGCCCAGTCATGAAACATGAACAGTCCCTGCTCTTTGCCAATTTTTCGGTGATCGCGTTTTTTAGCTTCTTCGAGATTGCCTAAGTGTTCTTTGAGTTCTTTTTTATCGTAAAACGCCGTGGCGTAAACTCTCTGCAGCTGCTTGTTTTTTTGATCGCCGCGCCAGTAAGCGCCGGCGATGGACATCACCTTGACGGCTTTCACTTGCCCTGTGCTTTGCACGTGGGGCCCACGACAGAGATCAAACCATGTGCCTTGTTTGTAGATAGAAACTTCGGAGGTTTTTAGATCACTGATGATTTCTGCTTTATAGCTCTCGCCCATTTCAGCAAAGACTTTGATCGCCTTGTCGGAGGGCCAAACTTCTTTCATCAGCGGAAGATTGCGCTGAATAATCTCATACATGCGATCTTCGATTTTTTGGAGATCATTGAGAGTCAGTTGAGTTTCGGGATCGAAGTCGTAATAAAAACCGTCGTCCACAACCGGGCCGATGGTCACTTTCACATTCTTAAATAACTCCTGCACCGCATGCGCCATAATGTGGGCTGCAGAGTGACGAAGAACTTCGCGGCCCTTTTCGGAATTAGAGGTGACGATTTCGAGGCGATCGCCATCGCTCAACGGTGTGCGAAGATCGATAATGTCTTTACTGCCATTGATACAACCACCCACACAGTTTTTTGCGAGGCCTGGCCCGATGCTTTCAGCAACTTGTAAAATAGTCGGAGATTGATCGAAGCTCTTAATGGAATTATCTGGGAGAGTGATGCGAACGGATGCCATTATGAGAGAGTGGTCATCGAATTAACTAATAAAGACATGGTATATTTCACTGACGACAGACTAATGAAAATGACGCCAAAGATCAAACGTAATTTCCAATAAGATGCTTAAACGGGCATCTGCGTCAGATTGAGACAGCCTCTGAACCTGGACCATGGATCTCTATCAAAACTGGCTCAAAAAGCTTAAAATGAAGTTATCTTTGGGGGGCTCTATGAAACGTTTATTGGCACAACCCTATTGGCTCCTTGCCTTGATTCCGTTGTTTTTCGTCTTTCAAAACTGTGGCTCGCAAAGTGAAAGCACCTACGACGGTGAAGAAATACCCTCTGGCACCTATCCTTCGCAGGTTTACAATAACCTCATTTTTGGAAGCTATCCCCACAAAGTGGATATTATTCTTCCCCCCAACAAGGATCAAAATACGAGGGCCCTTGTGATGATCCATGGTGGTGGCGGTAATAAGGAGAACTTTGCCTTTTCCCTGGGTTTTAGAAAAACCGAAGCTGGCACCTATAGCTTGGACCCCGATTCGGTCAATGGCTACCTGGAAGACTTTCTGATTCAGCACAATGTGGCTTTAATTTTTGCACAGGGGCAATCGATCCCGCAAAAACCTGATAGTTTTACCTGGTCCAATTTAATTATGACTTCTGGCCAAAACGATGTGGCCTTTTTAAATCTTCTCGCTCAAGAGCTCCGCACAACCTATCATTTTTCGCGGGTGTATTTAGCGGGCCACTCGATGGGTGGCTCCATGACAAATCGCATGTGGTGTCAGAGTCCACAAAGCTTTGATGGCTACGGTTCCATTGCTGGCCCCCTCTCTACGCAATTGTACACAAGTTGCAATCCCTCGGTAAAAAAGCCCTACATTCACATCGCGGCTCTTAACGATCGCATTATCCAAATTGTTGAAGACCCCACGGTCGGTCCCAACATCAATCACGCCACCGACACGACGTTAACGTTGGATAGTCTCACACGAACCTTTGGCGGCGCAGCCTTTGTTCATCCAGCTCCGGAATTTCAGAATGAACTGGTGTCTTACGGTTGGCGTGCAAACTTAATGTGTTCAGAGGTGGCCTCGGCAAAAGTTTATGCGCCTATTGGAACAAACTGGAAAACCGCCACCCAAGAAAATTGCGGTGGCGCTTTAAAAATGATTCAGGTGAAAAATGCAGATCACTGCACAGGTGGCCAAGGGGGCGATCACTATAAATGTGATGTGCCGTTAACTCCCTTAGGAACAACCGAGACGTTGGATCGCCTCGTTGAATTTTTTGAGGAAAATTAATGTCACCTGCATATTCAGTAAAATACGTTTTAATTTATTTTCTCTTCTTTTTAATCACCACAGGAGCCTCACCTTTGAAGAAAAATTTTATCTTTCAATACAAAAAAAATCATCAGTTTAGTTTTGAACTTCCACATTTCGAAAATTGGACATTGAGTGCTCGATCAGAAACCATCATGGCCTATCTTCCTGATGATGCTATCAATGTAAAATTTGAGTACCCGCCCAGCGTGGCTGTGCTTTTAACTGTGGATTCAAGAAATTTGAAAACGCCGAAGGCAGAAAAACACGGAACCAATTCCCATGGCGTAAAATATCAAAAATATTTTGTCGAAGGCTTTGCTAAAAACGCCGTTAAATTCGAAAAAAATGAGAAGGTGGTTTTTATTCTAAGTGTTGAAGATCTTCCTCAACACGGCCTGCACGGCGAAATTGTTGAGGATACGATCATTAAAACTTTTAAGTTCAATTAATGATGAGATTTCGCAAGTCGAAAGAAAGCCCATCGTAAAGGTACGGAGCGAGCTTTGCTCGTGAACGAGCGCCGGAGCCGCCTTGCCCCTTGCCGTACCTTTAGTACACCACGTGATGGTTGGTTGACTCGGATTTGCGGGGATCTTTGATCGGTAGTAGATTGTACTTCGCCAAAAACTGAGTCACTACAAGGCCGAAGCCTCCAAGGAATCCAACAAAGGCGCCAATTTCCATCCACGAAAACGCCACGAACTCGTTACTGTAGTTGGGGTAAACCAACCAGTACAGATCCACATATTGCATCACTAGAATCAAAACGCAGACAGTGGCTAAGTGTGACGGTGTCCGTTTTGCCCAGCGAGGCAACAGCGCTAAAAACGGAACTACAAAACGAAATACAATCAAACCAACTGAAATATACAACCAGCCACCGTGTGAGCGATGGAGATAAAAAATAGTTTCCTCGGGAAGATTGGCGTACCAGATGAGCATAAATTGGCTGAATGCTATGTAGGCCCAAAAAACTGTGAACGCTTTTGTGTATTTTGCGAGATCATGAACATGCTCGATGGTGATAAGGCCGCGGGCCCAACCTTTGTGAATCACGTACATACTGATTAAACAGAGGAGAGCGAGGGTAGCCTGGAACATTCCCGCAAAACAGTAAATGCCGAAGATCGTACTAAACCAATGCGGCTCGAGGCTCATTAAAAAATCAACGCTAAAGAAAGAAAAACTCAGCGCGAAGAAGAGAACAAAAATCACCGACCACTTTAACGCCAATGTCGTCCATTCGTCTTTGCCGTCATTGTCCTGCTGAAGTGAAAAACCAACGATTTTTTTTGCGAAAAAAGCCCAAGCACCAGCAAATAAAACAAAACGAATGGCAAAGAAGGTTTTGTTTAAGTAGGCCGCTTTGCCCGTTAGAATTGGATCTGCAGCCACGACATCGGCGTCTAACCAAAGATAAAGATCTTTCCCCGCAAAGAACACAATGGGAAGACCAAGGACAATGAGATAGGGAATGAAGGCTGTGAGAGCTTCGGATAAACGGCGAATGTTTACGCTCCAACCGGCGGATGCCATATGTTGGAGGGCTGTGAAGAAGAGTCCACCCATGGCTAAACAAGTAAAATAGAAAAAACTAACTAAATAAGCATGCCATGCACGCTCATGGTCCACCATAAACCCTAGGGCTAATAGAACACCACCGCCGCAAGCGAGCGCCGCCATGGCGATTTTTAACTTAGGGTCGAGTTGAAATTTTTGTGGACTGACATTTTCTAAATCTAAACCTGACATGTTCTCTCCTAATTATTTGTCGACCTATTTACTGTCGCTCTGCAGTTTACGAACATAGGACACAACGGCCCAACGATCTTTGCTCCATGGCATGTGATTAATGTACGTTCCCATAACACCCTGTCCGTCAGTGATGATGTGATAAATCCCACCATCTTTCATTCCGCGAACTTTATCGCTGAGGAGCGAAGGCGGCTTTACGCCTTGAAATTTGCTGGCCACTGGTCCATCGCCTGCGCCCTTTTCTCCGTGGCAGACTAAGCAGTAATTCTTGAAGTGTTTTTCTCCAAGCTTTACCATTTCAGCAGTCACTTCGGGCATTTTTAAATTGCTTGCAGCGCCCTCTGGGTTTCCCTTGAACAAGTAAACTTCACGATTGACGGCTGCTGTTCCCTCGGGCGGAACAAGCTGACTGCTTTTTTCGGGATTCGAAGCTAAAAAGTCCTGTGCCTTGTTAGCGGGTTGAACCATCATGTCTTGAATGATTTCAACGTTTGGTTTTCCATCGCTAGGACCACAACCCGTGAGACCAAATACAAAAACAGAGGCAAACAGGCTCACACATAAAAAGAACGCCCAACTTAACGTACGATCACTCATCATTTTAAAACTCCGCCACTCGGCGCACGTCTTCGGCACCTAATTGTTTTAAGAAAGCTTCCACTTTTTCAGGACTGTATCCCGGCTCGGTCTCGGGAATCCACAGCGCAAATTTATGCGAGGTCAGATCTGGATCGATGATCGGAGGATTGATTTTGGGAAGTCTATTCACCGCAAACATCGTCACAACCGAACTCAGCGCCGCAAACAAAATAGTTATTTCAAATGTGATTGGGATAAATGCCGGTGCCGAAAAATGCGGTTTTCCACCAACAATAATAGGCCAGTCGACAGCGGAAATCCAATATTGCAGCAGCATCCCCAAACTTGCGCCAACCAGTCCTGCAACAAAAGTGACGTAAGGAATAAAACTTCGCTTAATTCCCACAGCCTCTTCCATGCCATGAACAGGAAATGGAGTGATGGAATCAAAGTGAGTGTAACCCGCATCGCGCATTTTTATCGCAGCTTCTACAAGTTCGTGATCATCACTCCAAAATCCAACAACGCCAGATAAAAACTTTTTCTTAGTGGCCACCATGCCCTCCCTTTGCATCTTTTGATTTTCTACCCACATAGAGCATAGGCTTCACTTCGGCAATCGAGATGGCCGGGAAGAATCTGAGATAGAGTAAAAAAATGGTTAGGAACATTCCAAAACTTCCAAACAGAATCGCAGCATCCCAGCGCGACCAGGCATACATGCCCCAGTTGGACGGAAGATAATCGCGATGAAGGGAAGTCACTGTGATTACAAAACGCTCAAACCACATTCCGATGTTCACAAAAATCGAAACCGCAAACATGATGGGAATGCTTCGACGCGCCCACTTGGCCCAAAAAATCTGTGGAATAATGACGTTGCAAGTGACCATGGTCCAATAAGCCCACCAGTAAGGTCCTACGGCTCGATTGATGAAAGCGTACTTTTCGTAAGGAACGCCTGAGTACCAGGCAATGAAAAATTCGGCACCATAGGCGTAACCCACCATCATCCCTGTGGCCATGATGATTTTGTTCATTACTTCCATATGATCGATGGTGATGTAGTCTTTAAATTTTGGAAAACCGATTCTTACCAAAGTCAAAAGTGTCACAACCATTCCGAAGCCCGAGAAGATCGCGCCCGCAACAAAGTACGGAGGGAAAATCGTTGTATGCCAGCCCGGGAGCGCAGACACGGCGAAGTCAAAGGATACGATGGTGTGAACCGATAGAACGAGGGGCGTAGAGAGGCCCGCGAGGAGCATATACACCATCTCGTAGTGACTCCAGTTACGGCCCGTTCCGCGCCAGCCGAGAGATAAAATACCATAAATCTTTTTGCGCAAATTTGTTTTCGCCCGATCGCGAATTGTTGCGAAATCAGGAACCAGCCCCACATACCAAAAAACAATGGAAACCGTGGCGTAGGTAGAAACGGCAAAAACGTCCCACAAAAGCGGCGAACGGAAATTCACCCAAAGTGGACCGCGCTGGTTAGGGTAAGGAATGAGCCAAAAATCAAGCCACGGGCGCCCGGTGTGAATCAATGGGAAAATCCCCGCTGTCATCACCGCAAACACGGTCATGGCTTCGGCTGATCGCGCCACTGACGTCCGCCACTTTTGACGAAACAGAAAAAGAACTGCAGAAATGAGCGTACCGGCGTGACCAATACCAATCCAAAAAACGAAGGTCACAATCATCGTTCCCCAGCCCACCGGATGGTTCACACCCAAAAGACCCATCCCCGTGCAAACGATAATTCCGATGCTGACGATGTAAAATAAGAAAAGCGCTTTTGCACTGAAGAAAAGTGCGATCCATCCGCGCCCTGGAGAAGATTCAACCGGCTCACAGATATCGTCAGTGATTTCTTTGTACGTCTTGTTCCCTAGAATGAGTTGTTTACGCTCGATCATGTGTGCTCTTCCTTATGTTTTTCGTTAGCATCGTGGGCGCTGGACATGACGCGATCCGTGTTGCGGATTTTTGCCATGTAACGAACTCGCGGAGCTGCATTGACTTCTTCGAGCAACGTATACTGTCTCTGCGATGCAAACATTTGACTGACTTTGCTGTCTTTGTCGTTCAAATCACCAAAGGTAATAGCGCTTGTTGGACAAACCTCTTCACAGGCCGTTTTGATCTCGCCGTCTTTAAGAGGACGGTTTTCATCACGCGCTGTGTTTTTGCCATCTTTAATTCTTTGTACGCAGAACGTACATTTTTCCATGACCCCGCGAGTGCGAACCGTAACATCTGGATTGAGGGCCATATGAAGATTTTCTTTGCGGTGGTGTCCATCGTAATAGAACCAGTTAAAGCGACGAACTTTGTACGGACAGTTGTTAGAGCAGTAACGAGTTCCGACGCAGCGGTTGTAAACCATGTCGTTAAGACCTTCATCACTATGTACCGTAGCTAAAACTGGACAGACTGTTTCGCAGGGAGCGTTTTCGCAATGTTGACATAAAACAGGTTGAAAAACTGCATCCGGTGACGCTTCATTGCCGCTGTAGTAGCGATCGATGCGGATCCAATGCATTTCGCGACCTTGTAGAACATACTTTTTGCCCACAACCGGAATGTTGTTTTCCGACTGACAAGCCACCATACACGCAGAACAGCCGGTGCACGTGTTGAGATCAATAGACATTCCCCACTTGTGACCATCGTATTTATGTTGGCCCCAAATGCTAAAAATTTGATGACGATGAATTCCCGTTTTGCCGTCTTTGTAGCCTTTAAATGTAGACTCCGCGACGATCTGGCGACCTTCCATGGAGTTGTGTCCTTGCGTGATCGCAAGTTCAATTTTTTCTGACGTTTTTGTAACCTTCACAGGGAAACCGACGTACTGAAGTTTTCCATCAACGGATTGAATCAATTGCGCGGCATTCACGCCAACGCTTTTTGCAAGCTCCATTCCCGCTTGACGTCCGTACCCAAGAGCAATACCTGCGACTTTGTTCGACTGGCCCGGTTGAATATATGCAGGAACTTTTAAAGTTGCGCCATTCACTTCGACAGTGACTACGGTGCCATCTTTAATGCCCATGTCCTTCGCCGTTTTTGGCGACAATGTTAATACGTTATCCCAAACAATTTTGCTCACCGGATCTGGAAGTTCTTGCAACCACGAAACGTTTGCCAGTGAACCGTCAGTCATATGAACCGTTGGAAAAATGACAAGCTCGAGGCCTTCGACTTTTGAATCCACAGGCTTAATCTGGCTGGCCGCTGCAGAACTGAGGCTGCGAGCAGATCCACCCTGAGCCACCTCACCACGGAAACCTTTTTGCAAATACTCAAACCATTCGGCTTCAGAGCCAACGATGCCCGAAACTTTTTTCTTTAGCAGTTCGAAAAATGTTTTTTCTGCTGTGATTTCAGAGCCGGCGGCTTGCGCCCACATTATTAAGCTGTCTTCAAAACTTCGCGTGTCGCCCAGCGGTCTCACTGTGGGCTGTTGAATAGTGTGCACACCATTTGCGAACTCAAACTCGTTCCAATTCTCCATGGGGTGCCCGGCAGGCGCCACCACGTTTGCTAAATAGGAGGTCTCGTCCATCCAGTTGCTCGTGGTGATGACCATTTCCACTTTGTTGAGGCGCTCTTCCAAACCCAATGAGGCCGGCAAGCTATAAAGTGGATTTACATCGTGAATGATCAACGTTTTTACTTTTCCATCGTCAATTTGCTTCATGAGTTCAAAGATGTCCGAAGATTTACCTTCGAGGCCTTGATACGACCCTTGCGCGGCGATGGTTTTACCTTCGTTGCCGAGAGCCGAGTTTAACCAGTTCACTACCAACTGAAGATTGATAGCGTTTGCAGATTCGCACTGAATCCCACCGGCCATCACTAAACTCTCCCCCGAATTTTCGAGGAGTTGTTTTGCAACAGTCGTCAACGTTCCGTTTTCGAAGCCGAGCTGCTCGTCGGTCAGCGCAAACTTTTTTAGTTCAGCAGTCAGACCAGTGCCTTTACCTGCAAGGACGCGCTGTAAAAGCCCCAACGCCAATCCCAGTTGTTGGCTGGCGGCCACTTGGTAACCATCATCGGCGTTCAGGGCCGTGAGCGACGGAACGGAATGGAAAGAGATGAGCTTTGCCATCTTTTTGCCTTCGGGGTTTCGCGACAGATTAAAGTTTCGTGTAAAGTGAACTGGCGAAAGATAAGTTCCCAAAAAGTCCGCGTCTAACGATACCGTCAAAAGTGATTTATCAAAATGGTAGCTTGGAACCACCGCAGAACCGTAGGAAATTTTCTGCGCTTCACGCAGACTCTCCGTGGTCATTGTGTCCCACACATATTTTTTACCGGAAAATTTTCCCAGAAACGAAGTAATTAAACTCTGTGTGTGCTCTGAGGGGTAACTTGCAGTGAGCAAAGCCACATCGCCCTTTTTTAACTGAGCGGCAACTTTGGCATCGATCTGCTCCCATTTTGCATCGGCTCGCAAAGAGTTGCGACGCTTTTTAGGATTTACAGAATTAAAGATGGGGCCTTTTAAACGATCTGGATCGTAAAGACTTAAGATGTGGGCACTGGCTCGGGCGCTAAGACCACGACCATTTAATGGATGCTCTGCATTTCCCGAAACAAACAAGGGGCGACCTTCGCGGGTTTTTACCACAAGGCCTAAACCCTGGGTGCCATCAAACCAAGACGAAGCATAGTAGTTTGGAAGATCGGGAATGATCTCCGCGGGACGCTTGTTGTAGGGAATGATTTTTTGCACGGGTCGGCGGACACAGGCGGCTGCCGATAGGGCCACGCTGGCACCCATCAGTTTCATAAATTGGCGCCGTGCGAGTCCGTCTTGGCCGTCTTCCGATTTTAAGGGTGAAGACGCAAACTCATTTTCCAGAGTTTTTAAAAACTCGGGTGTCTGATATTTTTCGTCGAGACTTTTCCAATACTGATTTGGGGTATCAACAGGTGTATTTTCCATCATCGGCTCCTTAGTGGTGGCACGTCGAACAGTTTAAAGGACCTTTAGGCTCAGAGTTGCGATGGCAATCAATACACCAACCCATTGATAGGCTGGAGATCTGCTCAATCACATCCATCTTCGCAACTTCACCGTGACACTTTTGGCAAGCCACATAGCGATCTTCTGGTTTACTAAAACGATGCACGTGTCTCTTATGGTTGAATTTCACATGGTCTGGCAGCATGTGTACTTTCACCCAGTTGATTGATTCACCGGCGAAATATTTTTGTTGAAGCTCTTTAATCGCAGGTTTGTCGGTGGCAACAAGCAAATGACAGTTCATGCAGATGTTTAAGCTTGGTATGGCAGAATGTTTTGCGTACTCAACGTTGGTGTGACAGTACAAACATTGAATCTTGTTATCGCCCGCGTGAAGCTTGTGCGAAAATGGTATTGGTTGCTTGGGAGCATAACCCGTGTTGTAGCCGATGTGTCCCCACGTGAATTGTTTCCAGTTACAACTTGTCAGCCCAACAATCAGTGCCACAGTGACCGCTAGAAGTTGCCCCAGCCTCGCTTGGTGTCGAAACGACATTCGCTCTCCTCTCTCGTGATGAAGCATTCAGAACGCTCTCAGTCATCGAGTCGAAATTTTTTAACTTATATGTGAAGCATTCTTATCTAAATATCTGATAAATGGAAATATTTTTTTGAAAACGAATTGAAATTTGCGCGCCCAAGTCACACTGCGATATTACCTGAATCTGCCTAAAAAAAAGGCTAAATTAGAGGCAAAGACTTGCAGACCACCCCTTTTTTCTAACAAACCAAAAGTCGATTCAAAAATAGAAAATAATTCTCAGATCTTATTAAACCAACTCTAACAAAGCGCAGAGTTTACCGAAATCACCGGAAATGCACACCAGTTTCATAGTGGTGTGACACGAAGGAGATAACGGCTTTTAGGAAGTAATTCTCCTGAATACATGGACTTTAGCTCATGGTTATAGTCTTCTCTCCACCGGTGCAAAAGCGAAGATTGACGCCTTTATTTTTTTTCGAACACCCCGTCTGGCTGGTTGGCTTTCGTCCTCTGTTTTTTTTAGCGATTGTTTCTGGCGCAACCTTCCCCCTTGTTTGGGCTTTGGTTTTTTCGGGTTGGGCGGTGCTTCCTGAAATGGGAATAAGTACTTTGCAGTGGCATGCCCACGAAATGCTCTTTGGCTTTGGTTGGGCGGTTCTGGGTGGCTTTCTTTTAACGGCGAGTAAGAATTGGGTGAAGATTCGTGGATTGCACGGTTTTGGTTTAGCTGCGGTCACACTCCTTTGGCTTGTTGAGCGCGCGATTATTCTCTCTGATGCAAGTGTTCCCCTTTGGCTAAGATTGATTCTTCTCAATGCATTTACCTGTGCCGTTGCTGGGTACGTATTATGGAGCCTTTTGTACTATCGTAAAAATGACAGCTTTTCCGATAACTATTTTTTTATTCTCGCTCTCCCAACTTTCTTAGTCGCTAAAAACATGATTCTTTTTTCTGAAACCTTCGCCATCGGCACGTCTCTTGCGATTGGACTCTTCCGCCTGGCTTTTGCCGTAATGTTTGAACGGACCACTACACAGTTTATGAAAAACGCTATGGGTGTCGAAATCCTCAGAAATCCTATTCTGGATTTTTTCATAAAGGCTTCCATACTCGTCGCCGCCTTCCAAGCCCTGCTCCCGCAAGCGCTTGCTATCATTATTTTAGGTCTGGCAGCTGTTCTATTAAGCTTTCGCTTTTTGTTTTGGAAACCCCACCTGGCTTTCAGGCGATTTGATATTGCAGTGATGTATATTGGCTACCTTGGCCTAACCCTCCACCTCTACGCTGAAGCCTTCAGGCTCTGGGGGATTTTTATGGGCCTAGGCTCTTTGTCTGTCCATATTTTCACATTCCTCTGCATGGGAGTCGTTGTTCCTTCTATGCTCATTCGCATTAGCCAGGGGCACACAGGCCGAAAGCTCGTATTCACACCTTCGGATCGCGTCGCGATTGGCGCGATGATAATAACCTCCTTTTTCCGACTGGTGGCCACCCAGGTTTGGCCTGAATCCTACATAACCTGGATCTCTTTATCGGCCCTTGGCTGGACCTTGTGTTTTACGATCATCGGTATTCGCCTGACACCTTTTCTTTTTCAACCAAGGATTGACGGCCGCGTTCATTAACTTTTAATTATCAGGAGTTTGTTTATGGCCAATTCTGAAATGATCACTGGCGACGAGCTTAAAAGTTTTACGATCCAAGTTTACGAACCCTTCTCTGATTTTTTGCTTGGAACAGAAGGTGAAAAAAACTTCGAAATCTCACTCCTCGACACTGTCCGCTTTGCAGGGCATGCCTGCCCCTCGATCGTCGGCGCTTTTCTTATAACCCAAAGAGCAGTTAGTGAGCTTTGGCCAGACACAAAAATTTGTGTGCGTGGCGATCTCCAGGTGGAGCTACCTGGCGCCCCAACAGAAGGAGCCACCGGTCCTATTGCCAACGTATTTGGCTACATCACTGGAGCATGGGGTGAGACAGGTTTTCCGGGCCTTCGCGGGCAATTCGCGAGGCGAGACCTTATTAAGTTTTCCGCACAAAACCTGCCTAGTAAAAGCTATCGTTTCACCAAGAGGAGTGATGGTTTATCCGTTGTTGTTCACTACGATCCCCACCGAATACCTATTCAACTGGATCCGCAAGAAAACTTTCAGCAACAATGGCGACGCAAGATCACAGCTTGCCTCAAGAACCCAGAACTTGTTATTTGGATAGACTAGTCAATTTGATTACTTTGTGGAAACTGCAATCATAGCTAAAACAATAAATATCGAAACAAATATCTTAAAAATTAATCTTATTCTTTTGATATTTCAGACGTGGCTTGTAATAAAACTTATTCTGGTTATTTTTCTATTTACCTATCAATCCTTTTCGTTTTTACGTTTTAGAAAAGCACAGTCGCCCCTAGAGTTGACCCCGTCAATGAAGCCCCGAGTGTGCTAGCCCCAAAATGTCACCGCATCAGCGAAACGCGTCCCAATCTGTCCGCAAAAACTCTCAAATGCAATTAAATGATCGCCGCGAAGGCACCCTAATTGCTCAACAAAGAAGGAAATTTAAATTGGAGTTTTTATGAAAAAATTGGCCGCGATTCCCTTGCTTGCTCTTTTATTTGTAGGTTGTAGTGACGGTGGAGATGCCACCGCACCGCCAAATCCCAAGGAGCTCTATAAGTCAGACGTTTCCAACCTCTATCAATCCTCCTTCTCCAGTAGCGCATCCTCTGTAAATAGCGAATACAACAATGCCTTTACTAAAATCTTTGGCGGAACATCGGGTTACAATGTTGCCAATTATATCAACACCCGGCTCGCCCACGTTTGGAATGTTGACGATCTCGTTAAATCCCAGATCTACCCCTCTGATTTAGGGAGCTCAAAAAGCTGGTTCGACATCAACGACGTCGAACCCGAAACAAATAGTGATGTCCAAACAGAAGCTTCAAACAATGGCGTGAGCCTTTGGCTCGTTGGAAAAATCGAGGGCAAATCCGTCATGGTTTACAATGGAACCGAAACAGTCCACATCAGCAATCCCCGTGAAGGCATCATAACCCTTGGAAAAGCCTACGCCAAAAACTCTGTCATCGGCGGTAGAGCCGTAGCTCTCCCACGCGATTATAGGTTGGCCATTGTGGTGCACGAAGCGCGACACTCTGATTGCACGGGTGGGTTTCCGGCCTCTTATATACAAAAAGCCCGGGCCGCTTCGTCGTTTGAATCCTTCCTCGCCTCCATTGGAACCGAGCAGCTGCAGTGTGGCCACCTGCACGTCATCTGTCCTCGAAGCCATGACTTTGCCGGCTACGCCGCCTGTGACAAGGAAAACTGGGGAGCCTACAGCGTTGGAGCATTTTATGCGGCCGGGACGTTCGCTCTCTACCCTTACGGTTCTATAGAACGCGAGATCATGGAGTACGAAGTCGTGGACAGTTTTAGTCGTTTGTTAGGTGTTTCGGATCATGATTTATCTTCCACTTCGCCCGACATGGGGAGCCGTCATGACTAGAAAAAAATCGTTGTTCATTTTGCTTGGTCTTGTAGGTTTTGCTTTCTTGTTTTTGAGTTTTGGAGCTAAGGACACTGATCTCGCTGAAGCTGAGTCGCAAGAAAAACTATCGCAAAATGTCGACTCCGAAGGCTCGGAGGATAACCGTGTTGAAGAAAAAAAATCAGAACAAAAAACGGAAGCCTCTTCATCCGATAAAAGCGCTAGCGTTGCTCCGACCTTCCTCGAAAAAATCGAAAACTTTAAACCCGCCTCACTGCAAGTGATGCGCGAGGAGATTGCAAAAAACCCCCACGTCACGCCCACGAGCGGGATCGCCTCGGCTCTTGAGATTCTCGATCTTTTTAAGTCGATTCAAACTAAAGAAGAAGCCATTTTGTTTTTAGCGAAAATGAAAGACTGTTCGGAGCAAAATTCTGATACGGCAATTTCGGTGAAATCAACGTGCTTAAAATACAGTCGACGCCTTCTGACAAAATTTCCCGAAATGAAAAATCAAGTGGAAGAAATCACGTCCGTGTCCTCCGAACGCGCGATTGAAATGCAAAAGATTTTCGAAAAGAGTAATTAGGTCAGTGGCTAAGCTCTTCTGACCATTAATCCGGCGTACACCACATATAAAAACTGTAAGCCCACAAAGGCTGCAACATACTCGATTCCACCGGCTCCAAAACCGTAAGTGTGAAGACCCGCGCCGAGAACAAAGTTCACTCCATACCAGGCCATAACTACGAGGTTAAAGGCGATAATGGCGCCCGCGAGCATCCCAAAGTTTTTAATCAATCCGCCAAGACGCGCATGCAAAAGCGCCAAGTAACCGAGAAGCGCAATCAGCGCCCAAGTTTCCTTTGGGTCCCAGCCCCAAAAACGCCCCCAAGAATAATCAGCCCAAACGCCGCCGAGGATTGTTCCTGCAGCCAGTAATACAACACCCACTTGCATGCTCTTGTAGCAAGTATCCACATAGTCGTTGATTTCCTGAGATTGTATTTTTGCTCCACGAATCACATGAAAGAGAGCCACATTGCCGATCCCCAGAGCCAAGAAGAAAGCCGCATAACTCAGCGTGATCGTCATGACATGGATGATTAGCCACAGATTGCTACGTAGAACAGGTTCCAGGGGCTGCAGTGTTGAATCTAAAATGGCGGGCGCACTGTTCGCCACAATCATGGCTAAGGTAGCAACGAGGGTTCCAGATAATAAAATATATTTTTTCTTTTTAACGAAACTCAGCCACGCCGTGAACACGATCGTGCCCCATGCCACCCAGATCACCGTTTCAAACATATTCGAAACCGGCGGCCGCTCGGTGAGGTAAACCCGCAGCGCAAACCCATAGGTGTGAAGTAAAAACGCCAAGCCCGTGGACAACCAAGCTGCCGTGATAAAATACTGTCGACTAAAAAGAAGACCAAAAAACATCAACAGAACTGCAACACCATATAACATCGCTGCTTTTAAAAAAGGTGAAAACTGATTGTAGTGCAACTCCATCGCCATTTTTTTAACATCGGGATAAAGCGCTGGATTGTTGGCGCGGATGCTGGAGACAAAGGCGGCCACAGATGCATTGGATTTTTCCACGCTGTCTGGTGGAACGCTCTCCATTGTAAAAGTGGCGGAGTAATCTTTAAGAACGTTAAAGAACAGCTCTTTTTGAGTTGCATCCAGTTCGGTAATGCTCAGCCAGGTGGTGGCCGTAGGATCTTTGCTGGGAGCAATACGAAGAGCGCCCATTCGCACTTCGTGAAAAAAACCCATTTGTGATTCAAGTTTTTGCACGGCCTGATCAAAGGGGTTTAGTTTTTCTTTGAGCTGTCGTTTTGAATTGAGCTCACTCAAAATCACGCCGAAGCGCGTGCTTTTTAAAATCTCCTCGGGGCTAAAAAATTTTCGCTCTTCTTCAAAGCCCAAGGCTTTTTTTAGTCCAAAGTGATCTACACGCACAAACGGCTTTGCCATCCACGCCTCGGGCACCATCATCCATGTGGATACAATTTTGCTGGCATCATGGGCTGGCTTGTCTTCGGCCGGTCGATACGTGCTTCGACCGTACATCAGAGTGAGGGTTTCGCGTGCGTAGGTGTCGAATGGTTTTAAGCGCCCCCCATTTTGCACTGGCAGGGTTTCCATGGAAAACTCTTCGGCGTGAACAACGACCGACGCAAAAACACAAAATAACAGAGCCAGCAATGAATTGCGACTAAGCATAGGCACCTCTCGCTTTTTTCCAGCGACGATAAAATAAATGGACTGCACCAAAAACGATAAGCAAAGAACCTAAATATTTAATCCACCGACCGGGATCGTAGTTCACCGACAAAACAGTGGCGGTGGGTTTTCCCATGGCGTCTTCTTGAAAGCTCGCCTGATAAAACGTAAAACCCTTGTGCTGAAGCGGTTCGTTCATCGAAATCACAACCTCGCGATCTTCATCGGAAAGATAGACTAGGCTTTGATAGCTCGCTGCGCGCATGGTTCCCTGGTAGCGACCCACATCGAAGTTTTTTAATTCCATTTCAAAAGACAACGGAAGCTGGCGATTACCATAAGTGAGCACGTACATTTCCGAAGCTCCAAAGAGGCGAACCATGGAATTGAGGCCCAGCCACTGAGTTTTGCCATTGTAAGTAAAACGCACGGCTGATACCGCTTCGGGGGAAGCCTGTTCGCGCTTTAAGTACGTGATGTCTTGTTTTGCCTGGGGAAGATATTTTAACAAACGAAATTGCAGATTCATCCAGCCCAAATCGAACTGGCCGCCCGCTTTGACTTCGCCCTCTTTGATTTTTTTTTGCAGGCGATCGCTGTAAACTTCGTATCTGATTTGGTCGTCATCCACCGGCATCAATACGAGCACGTTGCCACCAAGATAAACGTACGGCTGCGTTGTTAAAACAATCGTGGCTGGCCCCAAGGCAAGTGTGCTGGGCTGATTTTTTTTTCCAAGCAACCATTGTGTCTGATTGACGCGATCGTTGCTAATTTGCAAACGCACACCTGCTGGATCGGTTTTTTCCTCGGAAGGAACAATTTTGCTATCCACCAGCGCATAATGATAAAAATCGTCAAAGATAACGTCGCCCGACGCCAAGGGAATTTTAAGCGGGTTCTTGGCGGTTGGTGGCTTGGAAAAAAAATTAACCTTTTGCTCGTGAAACTTTTGAAAACTGTCCATTCCAAAAGACGTGTAAAGGACAAGGTCGGTTTCGGGAACCGTGATCATTTTACTTTTTCCACCGAGATCAATGGTCATGCTGCCGTCGATGCCCACATAGCGCGTCACCAACGAGCCGGCTAAAAGAATTAAAATTCCGATATGGGCCGAGATAAAACCGATGTGATGTTGCTTCCAGGGATAACGATCGATGATCACTGCTGTGAGATTGACAGCAAATAATCCAAAAATAAGGTAGGAGAGCAAGCCATGGTAAACGGTTTCTTGAGCCATTTTGGCATCCATGTACTGGGCTTCAACGATGGTTCCCCAGGCAACCAACGTTGCGATTGATAAAATGACAGCCACGGCGAACTTCAGCGACGCAAGGGTGCGAACAATTTTACGAAACGTCATGTCTAAAATCTAATGCCAAATGTCAGAAAAAGCATCAGCATTCGCACTGTGTTGTAGGACTTAAGTTGGCAGGCTGGCGAAAATCAATTCCATGGCGTGGGTCAATTTATTTTGTGTTTCAACAAACTGCGAGCTCTTTTGTTTTGTGGCTTCGTCCATATAAAGCCGTCGATTGAGTTCCACTTGCACGGTGTGATGCCCCAGATCAGGTCGCCCGTACATCTGCGTGATACCGCCCCCAAAGTAGGGCCAGTTGTAAGCCACTTGCAATCCAGCGCTTCGGTAAGCCTCGATGATCACATCGACAAAGTCTTTGCGCGCGCTCTTTCCATGAAAATCGCTCACCACAACATCGGCGCGCTGAGCTCCTGGATCGTTATGCAATGCCGTTCCCTGTGATGGCATGCTATGCAAGTCCAAATGGAAAACGGGTTTGCTGCTAAAACTTTTCGCCATCTCCGCAACAGATTCATGAAATGGCAAATAATGTTGTTGCACAAAAAGATCATGTAAATCTTTCGACATTGGTTTATTGATGAGCTTTTCGCCAAAGGTGGTTACCGACCAGTGCAGACCCTTGGGCTGAGCTCCAGCAGGGTGAGGAGCTCCTTCCACAGAGTCCGTGTCGAATTCATCGGGCTTGCGGTTGAGGTCGATCACATAGCGATGGCACTTCGCTACAATATTGGGCAACTTCAACTTCGTGATGACTGGTTGATAAAGTTGATCCACAAAACGATCCACGTCGCGCATCACTACTGCCTCAGGCAGCCCCTGAAGCCAGTCGGCGCCTGGCGGAATCATTTCACCGGAGTGAGGAATGGTAACAAAAAAAGCTCGCACTTTGTGCTTCCTCCCTATGCAGTTTTCATTCATAATCATCTCAAAGGAGTTGTCGTGAGTACACCGAAAATTTACACTAAAACAGGCGATCAGGGAACAACCAGCCTGGTCAATGGCGAGCGTGTGAGCAAAAGTCATGCGCGACTCGACTGTTACGGCACCGTCGACGAACTCAATTCGACCCTTGGAGTGCTTCTGAGTGAACTCCAGGCCTATGGTTTTGAGGGCGTGAATGTGTTTCTCACAAAAACCCAAAATCAGCTCTTCAATTTGGGAAGCCAGCTTGCCTGCCCCGATCCAAAGCTGGCGGCGCAACTTCCCACCATCAAAGCTGAAACCATCCTCGCCATCGAGCAAGAAATAGACAACCTGATGAAGGACCTTCCTCCTTTAAAGCAATTTATCCTCCCGGGTGGGCATCTTTTGTCGAGCCAAACCCACATGGCCCGCACCATCTGCCGGCGCGCCGAGAGACTGTGTTGTACACTGGCCGAAACCGAAGTTCTTCCCGAGCAACTGATACCTTATTTGAATCGACTGAACGATTATTTTTTTGTTCTCGCGCGGTCGTTTAATCACCAGCTGGGTGTCGCCGAAGTTGTTTGGAAAAAAGATTGAGATGACACTAAAACTGATCGAAGCCGAAGAGAAACACTCACTCCTCCTGCAAAAATTTTACGAAGAACAGATTGTCCATGGGCACATCGATTTTTCCATTCACCGCGTGGGTAATTTTTTTAATCACTATCGCACCTTTAGCGACGACTTCACCACTGTTCTGCTGATGGACGAGAGCGAAACTCTTCTGGGCGCCGCCACCATCTGCTTTCAGCGCGCTTATTTTAACCGCCAAGAACAAACTGTGGGCTTTCTGTGTGATCTGCGAATCGCCCCGCAGAGAATTGCCGTTCAGCAATGGGCCCAGTATTTTGTTCCGTATCTTTATCAAAAAATTGCCGAAAAAAACTGTCGTTATGTGTTTACCGCCATCGAGCAGTTTGAGAATCAGGCCTACAATGCGCTTTTGCGACCGCGAAAAATTCGTCGTCAACTTCCGCATTATTATCTCTATCGCAAAGTGAATATGATTTATTTTTTGGGCCGCTGGCCCTGGTCGCCCGCACCCATGCCAACGATTCGCATTCGCCATGCACTACCAAAAGATATGGAAGAGCTATGCAACTACATGATGCAAAAAAAGATCGGCAGTCGACTTTATTTTAATATTACTCCCGAGCAACTGGAGCAAAAGTTTAAAACCTGGCCCGACTTCAGCTTAAATAATTTTTTAATTGCACGAAATTTCAAGGACCAAATTGTGGGCTGTGTGGCCCCTTGGAATAGCGGCAGCACGCAGCAGATTCTTGCTAAAAAATATCACTCGGAAGGGCTCTTACTTTATCAATCGAGCAAACTTTCATCGTTATTAGGATTATCACAACCCCTTCCCAGCGTAGATCAACCCTTTTCGCTGAGTTTTTTAACTCACTGTGCGGCCGACAACCACGAAGTGTTCTACTCGCTGTTGTGCCAAGCCTATGAAGAATCCGCCCGCGGCGAAATTCTCGCCCACACGAACTATTTTGGCGACTACACCACCCGCGCGCCATTGACGTTTATTTCCACCAAAGTGCCCTACGGTTTCTACTCCGTGCTTGCGCCCGAGGAAGATCTCCCGTCGTTTTTAAAACCAAACCCCATGTCGACAGCCCCTGATTTTAATTTTGTGCATCTGTGATTGAGGTTCTTCTAGAGCTTTGCTCCAACTCATACTTGAGTCGATTATGAACTCCGCACAAAACCTGCAAGTTGTCCGGTGCGTGGTTACCGCCTCGACTCCAGCTTTGAATATGGTCAATTTGTAAAAACTTTTTACTCGCACATCGCTGCCCTTTGTGATTTCTGTACTCACAGGCAGCATTTTCGTGGAGCAGTGTTTTGCGAACCCCTGATTGGATAGGGGGACGTTTTGACGCAGATTTTAATGTCGTAGCGACAGTTGGCTCCAAATTTTTCACTTCTCTTCGTGATTCATTTACTTCTTGTCGTGATTTCGTTGAAGCCACCCTTCGTACAACCGTTCTACGCGTCACCTCTTTCTTGGCCAAATGCGTGATCACCTCCGCCCAGTTTCTATCCGCAACAGCATGTGAAATCATATCTTGCGCCTGCTCCAGAATTCGCATTTGCTCAGCAGTCAGCGTGATCTTCAGTGTTACGGACTGATCGCAATGAAGCGTTTTTTTTTGCACCGGAACAACCGGAAGATTGAATGTGCTGGCTATGATCTGTTGGGTTTGTTTTTGTGTGGAGTTTTCGATTTGCGATACCAACTCCCGTTTATCGGCAGTTTTTACTTTTGAGCTTGTGCTTTTTCTAAATTCCCTAGACGCACGCTGCACCTGATTCGCTTGCGAAAGGGTCAGTGCACCCGCCGCAAATCTTTCAGCCACCTCAGGAATCTCTTGAAGCAATCTCGCCGCATCGATCCGGCGCATCGCGGCTCCGGGACTATAGCCAAAATCTTTTACCAAATAAACAAACAGACTAGTGAATCCTTTTTGTACATACAGCCTTCTGCGGTCAATTTCGGAAATGCATTCCAAAACCTGAACTGTAATTTTGCGCTCACCGCGCACACAGTTTTCCAAACAAGAAACGAGGTTGTCGTTGGATAAGTTATTCAGCTTCATATTTTCTCCTTTAAGCTCTCTATTAAATTGAGCTCTTTCAAAAAAAACATAGCATGGCTTTTTATTTTGGGTTTTTGCGAAATTTATGTTTCGGACATTTTCAAAAGTTTGTTTACTCATCGCCTGCTAGACCTGCGAGAATCTTTTTACGGCTGAGTTTTATTGGTACGAATAGAGATATACGGGTGCGCGCATTCGCATTCAATACCAACAAGCTGTAGAGGTCCAATATGGCGTCAAATAATTTATAAAATAAAATACCGGACTGACGCGCCCGTACTGTCGCTGCGGCAGTGGGCCCTTACCCTTTCCTGTAAAATTCTCATTTGAACACCCTGAATTTAGTGAGTTTAAATTTTAAGCTTCGCCTTACGACCCAACCCAAAGTGCCATGTAAATATCATCAAGGTATTCACTGGGGCCGTATTTGAGGCGTTTGGTTTTGCGGCCTTCTTCAACAAAACCCAACTTTGCCCATGCAATCAAATGTTGCATAAGCATTTTTCCCAAACCTTTACCTTGGTTACCTTCATGGATTGCGATTTTAAGAACAACAACATGGGCGGTAACAGCTAATTTATGGGGTTCTAAAAATGCATGCCCGAGAATAATTCCATTTTCCTCGACGACAACGCAGATCCCCGAATCACATTGCGATAATAAATTGATTTTTTCTTTATAATTGTCATCGCGCAGTTCTTCAGGCTTCGAAACCAATCGTCCCGGGATTTTAGCAATTTCTCGCTCTGCTTCTGCCAAAACAGGAGCATCCTCCGGAACAGCTTTACGAATAGAATAGGTATTCTTCATCTTGATTCACTCGCGGGTTAACAGTAAACGCAGTCATTTTTAACTTTTAGCTTCTGTTTTTCTAAACTCTCCCTTTTAAGACCTTTGCGACGACGACGGGAAAGCAACTGAGTAGATGGATGTACGCGTCTTAAAAGGGAGAGTTTAGAAAAACAGAAGCTAAAAGTTAAAAATCGCAGTCTACCCGTAAGCCACGTTCAACGGCATGGCGCTGGAACGCAAGTAAGGAAGCATCCAACTGAGAAGTGGATCCATCACAACCGATTCCACCATGCCGAGATCTTGCTCGATGTGCCAGTTGTTAGTAGGTGCTACGCCCAAGGTCACAATCTGATCGATCAAATGGTCTTTGCGGAGATCATCAAACAAACTCCAGAGATCTTTGCCTTCGGATTTAACGACATAACCTTCGAAGGTGCGCTCGTAGATTTTTGCGCTTTCTAAACGGTGACCTACTAAAAATTCCTTGGATTGTTCTTCGGCGTTTCGTTTCTCAAGCTGCTCCAGAAAGCGTCCCACGTACTCTTCAAGAGTCATAGATCCCAAACACACGGCAGAGGCCGAGCACTCGCCGGAGTCGCCAATAATATACTGTGGACGGGCCGATAATTTTTCGTAACGGCGATAAAGGCCAATTTGCATCAATTGCGCTAAGAAATCTCGCCAAAGCCCAGCTGATAAATATTCGTTTGTTTCGTATTGCGCCAGGCTCATAAGCTCTTTGGCTTCGTTGTGCTGACTGGCTTCGAGAATCGATTGCGCCGTCTTCAGAGTGATTGAAACCTCTGGCACCCGAAGCAATTGCTGACGAAACTCTAACTGATCTACCCCACTGCGACCTGTAAACATTAATACAGTGCTCATTCCCCGTTCCCCTCTGTAAACTAACCCATTCCCTAATTGTCTCGTAACCCCAATTGAAGTGATAGCTGAGGTGGTTCCAATTGGGAATCCAGATAATTTACAAACGCCTAGGTAATCTTTTTAGACTTGGGTGCAGCATTGCTGCGAAATGACGCAGACTTATTCGATGTCGTACTTCAGCTGCGCACGATCCGTGCCGATTTCCACTCGAGGAGCGTTGCGCAACTCTTGAAACATCTGCATCCCTTTTTGCGGACTGTTAATGGGCTCGCCGTTCACCGTGCGAATGCAATCGCCGATGCGCAAACCTAATTTTTCATACAAACTGCCCGGTTGCATCTCAACCATGCAATAGCCCTTCACCTGACCATCTGGACCCATCTCAGGAACAACACGAGCTTGTTGAAGAAGTTCTGGCAGACGCTCCAGAGCTCCATTGATCTCTTCGCGCTTCAACTTAAACTCTGTTTTGTCCTGAGTTTGGGGAGCGGCCACGGTTGGCCCTTTTTCGGTGGATAACAAAATTTTATCTTCGTGGGGGATCTCGATGTATTCAAGGCCTTGCGTCTGCAAGTTTCGAAAGATCACTTTCTCGCGCAAAATTTCTTTCACTTCGGCCAAACCAGCGATGGTTTGCCCCACCGAAAACGGCTCCACAAGGTTTTGCCCCCGTTGATTGATGGTGGCGATGGAGCGTTTGGGATTGGCATGAACAATAGTGCCGATGAGATCGAGCGGTAATTGACTGAGGCGAGGAGCCCCGTCGGGAGTCATTCCGCCTTCGAGTTGCGCCAGTGACGGTGGAATTTTGTGATCCGAATTAAAAATATTATAGGTGATAATGTCGGGATAGTTGTAAGAGCGGGCGGCACGGTTTTGCATGCTGGTTATTTTTTTGGGCGGCACGGCTGTGGGTAAAAGATACTGCCGAACATACAACGTGACCAAATCGCCGACGAGAAAACCCACGAACACGATAAATACGAGAATATAAAATTTTTCGAAAGGAGGACGTTCGTTGGCGCGTATTTTTTCGATAAATGCAGACAGCAAAGGAATTCTCATAAGAAACAGAGTAACAAATCTTTGGCAAAAGAGGACCTCCCCTTTTGTCATCTCGACCTTGTGCGGGAAAATTCGCACTGAATTGCTGCCTTCGTTTTTTTGGCTCGCGTCTTTTTGGGGTCGAGTCCTATTGGACTCGACCTAGGCCCCGCTAAAGGTCATTCGGTGAGTTCGTGCTTAAGCTCTCTATTTTTTTAAGGTTTAATAGAATGAGTCCAACAGAGAGGTACCTTCATGATACAGAAGTTTTTGGTCGTTTTTGCTATGTTATTCACGACCTTGTCCGTGCAAAAGATTCAAGCACAGGGAGAGTTCGAAGATGATACCGAACTTCTCGAAGAAGCTGAGGAAATTCCTGCACCGCCGCCACCTGGAGATGAAGGGTTTGAGGGAGATAATAATTTTAACAACACGCCTCCCCCTCCGGGCCCTGGTCCCTCGCGGTTCCGCTCTGGTGGCCGCTTTAACGGCGGCAACACTGCACCCTCACGGTTTAACAACAAGGCCGCGAACTCTGGCGACTCTTCCAACAACACCAACTCGGCGGCTGGCGCGGCCGCTCCAACAAACATTCCCGCCACGGGCGTTAAGGGCAAAATTCCTTTTATGGACGCTCAGCCGGAAGATATCCACAACGAAAACTTCCCCGACACTGTCGCGAGCTTTGATTACAAAGATGCTCCCATTGCCGATGTGGTGAATGCCATTGCCCGCCTCACTGGAAAACGTTTTATCTTTGAACAAAATCTCAACGGAAAAATCACCATCATTTCTCCAGGCCCGATCACTGTGGCTGAGGCATGGCAGACGTTTTTGTCATCGCTGTCGATGAACGGACTCACCGTGGTGCCGTCGGGAAAGTTTTTAAAAATTCAAAAACTCGACGAAGCCAAAACTGGAGCCCTTGATATTTACAGCGGCGCCTACTATCCAGATGGCGATCAATTGATCACTAAAATCATTCGTTTGAAATTTTTAAGCGCGGACGACGCCTCAAAGACTTTTGAGAAGATTATTAAATCCAAAGCTGGCCAAGTGATTCCCTACGAAAAAACCAACTCCTTGATTGTCACAGATCTTGGTTCCAACGTGAGCAAAATCACTCAGGTTCTTGAGGAGCTGGATAAGCCTGGCTTTGAAGAGCGGTTGCAATTGATTCCCATTAAGCACGCAAAGGCGAAAGACATCGCTGAGCTGGTTGACAAGATTATTAACAAAGGCGAGGACAAAAAGAAGAATACGTTCCGTCCCGCCTCACGTTTCGGAGCTCAAGAAAAAAATGAGTCTCTCTCTTTAGTGACTCCTGACGAGCGCACCAACTCCATCATCGTTGTTGGCAATAGCGAAGGAATTGATCGAATTCTGAAGCTGGTGAAGCAGCTCGATTATCCTCTAGATCCCGCCGATGCCGGTGGTGTTTATGTTTATTACGTGAAACATGGCGAAGCAAAAAAGATTGCCGATACACTCAACGGGATTGCCCAGGAGCAGGAAAAGAAAGCGTCCACATCCACGCCGTCGTCGGACGCCAACAACCCTGCTACGTTCCAAGCTCCAAAAGCTAAACAAAATCTTTTTGGTGGCGATGTGATTATCAAAGCTGACGAAAATACCAACAGCTTAATCATCACGGCGAACAAGCAAGACTACAGCACCGTGACATCATTGCTTGAAAAAATCGACATCCCCAAAGATCAAGTTTACGTCGAGGCTTACATTGTCGAAATGGATGCACAAAAGTCCGACACATGGAGCATGAATGTTTTGAAGTTTGGCGAATCCGACACCAATACTGCCAATGCAGCTGCTAACTCGGTGGCTCGAGCCGGATATATCACCGGTGATATTGCCGACCTTAACAATATTGGTGCCTCCGGAGGAATTTTGGGCTTCGGAAGTGGTGATAAGGTTTCTGTGAATTTTGGTGGTACTGTAGCAACCATTCCGAACCTCCTTGGCTTTATTCAGTTTTTAAAAACCAACCTCAACACCAATATCCTTTCTACGCCGCAAATTATGGCCATGGACAATGAGGAGTCTTACATTGAGGTGGGGGATCAAATACCTTTAGCCATAAACTCTGCCCCCACAGCGGCTGGCGTGGCACAGCAGCAGGTGCAATTTGCCGATGCTACGATCTTGTTAAAAATTAAACCGTTTATCAGCCCTGACTCCGACATCGTCACACTAAATATCGAGCAAAAAGCTTTTGATGTGAGTACAAAAATTCCATCGGCGGCGCAGTTGAGAGACGCAACACAGGGAATTAAAAAGAGAACTTTAAAGACGAATCTCACTCTGAAAAGCGGCGATGTCGCGGTCCTCGGAGGTTTAATTCAAGATACAGATAGACTCGACGAAAAGAAGGTTCCTTTTCTTGGCGACATTCCTGTACTGGGTTGGCTATTTAAGGGCAGAAAAGCCAGTCGGTTTAAAACCAACCTCATGGTCTTTCTATCGCCGCGAATTATTCGCAACTCCGAAGATCATCGCAAACTGACCAAGAACAAATACGATGAGCGTATCACGTGGGTGAAGCGCAACCTCAACGGCCGTGATCCATTTGGCGAAAACTTAGAAGTTATCGGCAAATTTGCCAACGCCGTTGACGAATTTAAACTGGAAGATCAAAATCTTCCACCAGCGGAGTCGCCAGCGCCGCGCCAAGATGAGGATGTTTCTATAGACGAATTGGAAGGGGCTCTGCCTCTGGAAGATGAGAGCGAAAACTAATGGCCGCCACCGATGTTAATTACGAAAGTATTTTAGGCAAAGTCACTTCGCTCAGCGAACAGCAGATTCGTGCCCTCCTTGACTCTCCCGTGGAGGGATCGGTCAATTTAGAAGCTTATCTTTCGCTCACCAAAGAGACCACAGCTGAGGAGATCCTTTCGCACTTTTGTAAAAAACTCGGCTTTCAATTCGTGAAGGATATTCCGTTTAACGATATCCCCATGGACATGATTCGCAACATCCCGATCAATTACGCCAAGAACAAAGAAATTCTCCCTGCTAAGGAAGACAAAAACTCGGTTTTTGTTTACACCACAAATCCTCTCAATTTTATTGCCTTTGATGATATTCGCACGTTGTTTAAAAAAGAAGTGATTCCGCTAGTGACAACAAAAACGCGCTTGCTCGATGCTATTAATCGCTTGTACGAAAAAGGTACGGCGGCGCTGGATGGCTTGGAAGAGATCGAAGACGGCGGCGATGACCTCGATGATTCTATTGTGGATCTGTTGGAATCGGACGATGAAGCGCCAGTGATTAAACTCGTAAACACACTGCTCTCGCGCGCGGTAAAAGAAAAAGCTTCGGATATTCACATCGAACCCTACGAAAGAGAAATGGTCGTGCGCTTTCGCATTGATGGTCTTCTGTACGACATCTATAAACCCCCTAAAAAATTACAAAACGCCATTACCTCGCGGATCAAAGTGATGGGCAACTTAAACATCGCCGAAAAACGATTGCCGCAGGATGGTCGCATTCCGTTACGCATTGGTGGAAAAGACATCGACGTTCGTTTGAACGCTGTGCCCACGTCTTTCGGTGAACGTCTGGTGATGCGTCTCCAAGATCGTTCCAATGTGATTTTATCCCTCGAGCAGTTGGGATTTGCTGAAGCCAACCTGCGACGAATCGAAGAACTCATTCAGCGCACCTATGGAATTATTCTTGTAACGGGCCCCACAGGAAGCGGTAAATCCACCACGCTCTACGCGTGTTTGCAAAAATTAAATTCTATCGAGTCCAATATCATCACTGTGGAAGATCCCGTAGAGCAGCGAATTCCAGGGATCGGTCAGATTCAGGTGAATGCCAAAATTGGTCTCACCTTCGGAAACGGTCTGCGGGCTATTCTTCGACAAGATCCAGATATTATAATGATTGGGGAGATTCGCGATTTAGAAACAGCAGAAATTGCGATCAACTCGTCCCTGACGGGCCACTTGGTGTTGTCGACGATTCACACCAACGATGCGGCCGGTGCCTTCCCTCGTTTGACTGACATTGGTTGCGAGCCTTTCTTAATCGCCACCTCACTTTTGGGCGTGATCTCCCAGCGTCTCGTTCGCGTGCTTTGCCCGCACTGTAAACAGCCCCATGTTCCGAGCGAGGCCGATGCCGCCAACTTAGATATGCCGCTCGAGACTGCAAAACGCGCGCGCATCCACAAAGCTGTGGGTTGCGACAAATGCAATTACAAGGGCTATCTTGGACGAACTTTGATTCAAGAACTCTTGATCGTCAGTGAAGAGATCCGTACACTGGTGATGCAGAGAAAAGATTCCGGCGCCATTAAAAAAATGGCCGTGGAACAGGGAATGAAAACTTTCCGCGACCATGGCATCGAAAAAGTTCTCAATGGGATTACAACGATTGAGGAAGTTCTCTCAAATACGCAAACGGATTTGTAAAAACTTTGAGGTTTAATTATGCCTGTCTATGAGTACAAGGGCGTCAACCGTGCTGGGACTAAAGTTAAAGGTATCATCGATGCCGATAACCAGCGCAATGCCCGTTTAAAATTAAAAAAAGACGGCGTCTATGTGATGACCCTGGCTGATAAGTTGAAAGCTCAGCAAAAAAAGAAAACTTCAACAGGTATTGGTTCTGGCCGCGTGAGCGTTGACGAAATTTCCAACATGACTCGCCAGTTAGCCTCTCTGGTCAAAGCCAACATCCCTTTGGTGGACTGCTTAAGCGCGGTGTCCGATCAGTCCGAAAATCCTTATCTTAAAGAAGTTTTGGCCGACTGCCGCAATCAAGTGAACGAGGGAAGCACGCTGCAAAAAGCCATGCTTAAATATCCAAAGGCATTTGATAACGTGTTTGTTTCCATGGTGGGTGCCGGCGAAATGTCGGGCTCCCTCGATGTGATTCTTCTTCGCCTTGCGGAATTCACTGAAGCGCGCTCCGAACTTCGCGCTCGCGTTCAATCAGCCATGATGCAACCTGTGATCACGATTATTGCGATGCTAGGTATTTTGATGGGAATGTTTGTATACATTTTGCCGACGATCACTTCGATTCTCATCGATCAGGGTGTGGAAATTCCATGGTACACCCAAGCGGTGATCGATATGAGTGATTTTATGGTGAGTTACTGGTATTTAATTATTATCAGCCTGGTTGGCGGCTTTTCGTTTTTTATGGTTTGGAAAAGTTCCACCACCGGCCGCCCCATTTGGGACAGAATACTTTTAAATTTGCCCATCATTGGAAAAATTGCGCGCATGATTGCGGTTTCGCGCTTTACTCGCACTCTCTCAACTTTACTGTCTGGCGGAGTTCCCATGCTCAATGCCATGGATATTGTGCGCAATGTGGTGGATAATGCTGTATTGGCAAAAGCGATTGATGATGCTCGCGACAATATTCGTGAGGGTGAATCCATCGCCGGCCCGCTAAGAAAATCAGAACAGTTTCCGCCGATCGTTATTCACATGGTGGCCATCGGTGAAAAAACTGGCGAATTGGAGAGAATGCTTAATCAAGTGGCTGAAACTTATGATTTTCAGGTGAAAAATAAAGTAGCAGGTCTTACCTCTGTACTGAATCCCATCATGACAGTCCTAATGGGGGGTGTCATTGGATTTATCGTTATCTCAGTTCTTGTTCCTATGATGGACATGCTGAATACTGTACAGTAGTGCGAAAACTTGTTAAGTCATTGTAAATAAATTAGGAGAAATTGTGAGAAAAAATAACTTTAAATTATCAAACAAAGGTTTTTCGTTAATTGAAATCCTGATCGTTCTTGCCCTCGTTGGCGGAATCGTAGCATTGATTGCCACCCGTGTTGGTGGTGCGCAGGACAATGCCAATCGCAAGCAATCTGTAATTATTATGCGTCAGGTGATGGATCAGCTCGAACTTTACAACAATGATTGCGGCTCCTACCCAACCACAGAACAGGGTTTGATCGCTCTGGTAAAAAAACCGGGCGAAGCTTGTGAATCTTGGGGACCCGCTCCCTACGCCAAAGAAGAGCCAAAAGACGCTTGGAAAAATAAATTAAATTACGAGTCTGATGGAACTGAATTTGAGATCACTAGCTACGGCAAGAACAAGCGTCCCGGGGGCGACGCCGCTGGCGAAGATATCTCCAGCAAAAAATTACCATAAACTCCAATTGAGGTCTCGTGCGAAAAAACTCAAAAGGCTTTAGTCTTATCGAGATCCTCATTGTTCTCGCCATCGTAGGTCTTACGGTGGCTCTTTTAAGTCAAAGAATCGGAAAAAACGAAGGCCGAGAAATGCGCCGAGATGTTCGCATCTTTGCGGCGCAGATTCGCGATCTGCGCAATAAGGCCCGCATGCGCAATGCCACCTTTCGTTTAGTCATCAATATGCCCGAGGATACCAAAGAGAAACAATCCTACTGGGTGGAGTCCTCAAGCAGAAACGCTTTGATCACCTACGATCAAGATGAACTCAAAAAACGCCGCGAAAATTTGCGCGAAGAAGACAAAGATAAAGATCCCTCTGGTTTCGAGGCCGACAAAGAACTTTCCAAAGGCGGACCGCAGCCTCTTTCGAACGGCTTGATTTTTAAAAGTGTGGAAATTGCCGCGCAAAAAAAAGAATACACCGCCGGCCGGGTTTATATTCATTTTTTCCCTGAAGGTCGCGTGGAAGAAGCGGTTGTGCATATTTCGGACGGCGATAAACTCAATTGGTCCTTGGCAATTCACCCTCTCACTGGACGAGTGGATTTGATTAACAAAGAAAAAAAATTGAAGGATTTCCAATGAGCGGTATAAAAAGCCAAAAAGGATTTTCTTTGATCGAAGTACTGGTGGCGCTGTCGGTGATCGCCGGTGCGCTGATTGTTGTCTCTATGGCGTGGTCGACAAGCAATTTGCGACTTAAAAAAATGAAAGTGAATCATCAAGTGGCCTATCTTCTCGATCTGAAGGTGGCCGAGCTTGACCGACGCTACCGCAACGAAATTTCACTTTTGCCCGAAGAAGACGAAGGCGACTTTAACGACCTCGATACAAACTATAAAGATTACGCTTGGAAAATGATCTCGAAAAAATTTGAAATGCCCGACCTCGGACCTCTTCTTTCGCAACAAAGCGGCGGCGATGCGCAAAATCCTATGTTCACCATGATTATTCAACAAATGACGGATTTTTTTAATCAGTCTGTGCGGGAGCTCACCGTCACCATCATTTACAAGTACAAAAAAAATACGGTTCAGTATTCGGCTTCGACATTTTTGATCGATTATTCGCAAACACTACCTCTGCCAAGTCTTGGCGGCGGAGGGGGAGCTAACGGCGGTGGGGTCACCGGGGGAGGAGGGAACGATGGTGCAGGCGGAAACAATGGGACGAACGGCGAAACAAATTAAATCTCGAGGATTTTCCCTTCTCGAAACTCTGATTGTACTGGGGATCCTAGCGGTCATGGCGCTGATTGCCTCGCGGGCCATTAAAGGCGCTCTCTTGAACAAAAATAAAATCGATGCGCGGCTTAAAACTGAAACTGTGGTCTTTGATGCCCTTCGCATCGTTGCCACAGATGTGGAGCGCGCGTTTCATTATCAGTACGCTCTTTACGAGCTGGATCGCCAAGTGATCGCACAACAAATTCAGTCGCAGGAGGGAACTATACCGGGCCAACCACCACCGCAGGTGGCAACAACAGCCGACGGTGAAGATCTCGTTTTGCCACCTCCGCCCGAACGTCTCACGCAGTTTATCGGCAAAGACGATCAATTGCATTTCACCTCGCTCAACCACCAGCGCACCACTTTTAATGCGCAGGAAAGCAACCAAAGTGAAGTGGGTTACTATCTCGCGGATTGTAAGTCTCGGATCACCGACAAAACCAGTCGGTGTCTGTGGCGGCGAGCATCGACGCTCATTGACAACGATGTCACCCGTGGCGGCATGGCCACCCCGCTCGTGGAAAATGTGAGTGATTTTCATTTTGAATACCTCAGCGAAGATCAAAATGACAAGGAGTGGAAAAAGAGTTGGCTCACCGACAACAACGGCTCTCCGCAAACCCAAAATATGTTTCCAAGCATGGTGCGCGTGGTTTTAGAAGTGCACGACAAAGACAATAAAGAGATTGGCAAATTTCGGCAAACTATTATCGCCACCATTCGCTTTCCCAATAACACCGACCCCGCCAAGCGCTTCGCACCCGCTGGAACAGCCGGTCAGCAGGGAACAAGCACCACAACTCCCCCACCGGGGTTGACGCAATGATGGCTTTTCGACTTTTACGCAATCAAAAAGGCTCGGCGATTTTATTTTCGGTATTTTTTATGAGCCTACTGATGTTTATTGCTCTGGAAATATCAAAAGACACCGTGGTGGAATACCAAGGATCGCTCAATACGGTGAAACGAGTGCAGGCCTATTACGCAGCCAAGGCGTGCACAGAACTGAGCCTTTTGCGCATCAAAACTTACCAGCAGGCCACTCGCAGCCTCGGTGGCGCTCAACCCGGTCAACCGCAAATGATCGATACCTCCATGTTGGATATTATTTGGCAGTTTCCGTTGTCCTGGCCTCTGGCTCTGCCCACCGATAACGATATGTCCATGGCAAATCAGGACGAAATCAAAAAAGCCAATAAGCAAAGTACGTTTAAGCATCGATTTAGCTCACAAATATCCAGCGAGAGCGGAAAAATCGACATCAATGATTTGGCATCTCCATCCAAAGTGATCCGCGAAAAAACTCGGGTTCAAATCCTTGATATCTTTCAGGCAAAGATTCGCGAGCAGGGCGATTTTTCAAAAAAATATTACAACTTCAAATTTGAAGACCTACTCAATCACGTCACCGATTGGATCGACGCTGATAAAAACAGTCTGATGGGGGGCGATGAAGGATCGCATTACCGCGATATGCAGAGCCAGTACATACCCCCTAACCAACCTTTCAAAACCGTCGACGAGCTGCATATGGTAAAAATGATGGAAGACGAGCTTTACGAGGTTCTTGTTCCCAATATCACCGTTTTTGGCGGTAAAGGCATCAACGTCAACTATGCTGATAAAACCATGCTGATGGCTCTTGATCCCGGCATCACCGAACAAGTGGTCACAGAAATCATGAAACGTCGAAATGATATCAACCTGGGTGGACCGTTTAAAGACGATAAAGACTTTTATGGTTTTATTGGCGGTTTTGGTGTGAACACAACAAATTTTAATAAAGACAAAATCCCCTTGTATTTTGATCCCGAAATCAATTTTCGCATCAGTTGTATCGGAAATGTGGGGAACCTGAATCGCGAAATTACCTCCATTGTCTTTGATTTTGCAAAAGTTCAATCTCGACTTCGCAAAAGTTTATCCAGCACTTCCGTCGACGAGAGATGCAGCGATGTCGCCGGAGAAGAAAAATTCAAGTGCATCTGCCAAGACAAACCCACCGCGGGCGACGAACAGAAGAAATGTATCGAAGAGCAACGGAAACTCGACAAACAAAATACCGACCAAAGTGCAGAAGCCCCTGCGCCACCGGGACCTCCCTATGTTATTTTCCAGGATGTTAAATAGACATACAAATAAGCTTTGAACCCCAGCTCTTGTTCCAGTAAAATTGTGACATATGAAGGCCATAGGTATCGACATAAGCAATAATGGAATAGCGCTGGCAGAGATCACGGTGGATCGCGCCGGGTACGAAGTGAATCGTGCCGAATTTTATCCACTCAATCCCAACGATCTCGACAACTGGGAACTTGATCTTTTACAAGGCCTCAAATTTCTCAAAGAGAATTTTGAGCTAGATAAAAAAGTTGTCGTGGTCGGGCTTCCACAGCGCCTGGTGAGCACACGCAATCTTTCCTTTCCCTTCTCTCGCCGCCTCGATATTTTGCGAAGTTTACCCTTCGAGCTCGACGAAGAGCTTCCTTTTGGCAGTGACTACAGCTTTTTTGATGCCAAAACAGTATCGCAAAACGCCAACGAAACCGCCGTCCTCGTTTTTGCGACACCACAAAAAGAAGTCCTTCAATTGGTTGATCTTTTGGCGCGCGTGCAGATCGATCCAGATCTCATCAGCGCCGAGGGCGCGGCTTTTGCGAACCTGGTCGAAGACTGGCAAAATGGTTCGTACTTACAGAGTGCCCCAGAAACCATTCCCACTCCCCTGACGATGCGCTTATTTGTGCGTCATGATCATACTCTGGTTTCTCTCTATCAGCAGCGCCAACTGGTTTGGACACGTACTATTTCTTGGGGTGAAAAGAATTTAATCCTCGAGCTCATGAAAACCTTTAATTATCCTTACGATCAAGCGGCCACACTGATTCCCGATCAAATGCGTTTGCTTATGATCATGGCTGGGGCCTCCGCTCAAGACCTACGACTTTCGGAGACTATCGAAAAATCGTTGCAGGATTTTACTCAACAGTTGCGCATGACCATTCTCGATTGCCAAGATCGCTTTCGTGGAACCATTGGCTTTGCGCAGTTATCAGGCCCGTTAAGTCGCATCGAAAATATCAATGCCCACCTCACCAAAAATGTAGGCATTCCTTTTAATAGCGAAAGTGTTATTGGCGACCTTCTCCACCCGCGCCAAGTGCAAGCTGTTTCACACATGGCAGAACAACTTCCCATTGCTATCGGTCTTGCTGTTGAAGGACTCAAACGTCCTAAAAATCCAGCTATCAATCTGCGCCAAGGTGAGAGCATCAAGCGCAATTTGTTTTGGGAAAGAACTTGGAGCAAATGGGGCCATGCCCTCACTCTCGCTGCCGTTGCGTATGTGCTTTATACGGGCTACGGGTTTATGCGCGAAAAAGTGGCCGTAGGACTCGACGATATCACCTTTCAAGAATTACAAAAACATGCCGGCACCATTGCAAACCTCAGAGGGGCGCAGGCCACTCCCGAAGGGATTGAGCGCTTTATTCTGCAAGAACAAGATAAAGTGAAAAATGCAAAAGTCTTTGCGAAGATTCAAGATATCGAACCATCGATGAAGGTGGTCAATCTACTGAGTTCAACCTTGCCCTCCAATAAGCAAACAACCTACGACATCCGCAAAGTCAGTGTGAACAATGCGCAGGTGTCCTTGGAAGGAATCGCCGAGCAAAGAAACACTGTTGATCTGATCCGCAAAAAACTAGAGACGATGTCGATCAATAACAAGGTTCGCACCGAAAAAACCACGCTCACCGAGGATAAGGGCGTTGCTTTTGCTTTTAGTTTTACGATGAAGGGAACGTTGTGAATTTTTCGGATCTAAAAGAAAAGATTTTAGAATCGCTTCAACAATTGCTAGCGCGCGTTCAAGAGAATTCTCTCTATATCCAGCTCATGGAGCGCTACCGAAATTTTAATCCCGCAGTGCAAAAGCTCCTTATTGCTAGCGGAATTTTTTTTCTAGGTTTCGCCATTTATCTAATTCCTGATTCATTTGTATCTTCGTCAAAAACCTATGAAGAAAGCTTCCAGGTCAATCGTCGGTTGATCCGCGATCTGTTTCGCACAGCTCGCAACCCCGTGATTCGCACAGATCAATTTAAAGGGCTCAGCTTCGACGAAATGCGCTCGTTGATTGATGCACAGATCACCAGCACACAAATCATCGAATCGCAAAAAGGGGCTTATGTGCCCGTTAATAAACCTCTACCCAGCAAAATGGTACCCGGGGCCATTCAGCAGGAAGGTCTTTCCTTTGAACTTAAAAAACTCAATCTCACGCAAATTGTTCAGCTAAGTCAAAAACTCTCAGCCATGCACCCCAACACCAAGCTCGCAGGCGTTGATATTCAAGCGGATAAAGAAGACCCCCACTACTTTCAAGTGAAGTTCACCATGAGCTCCCTTTCTCTACCAATGAAAGAAGAGCCGACTCCGAGCAAAAAGAAGAGATAAAATGCTACAAACCGTGATTGAGTTTATTAAGACGATTTTTTTGTATCACAAAATGAAGATCGTCATTTTTCTCGCCTGCTGTCTTGCTTTTTCCATCGTCTTTTTTCCACTCACAGAGCTGGGCGAAAAAATCGTGGCCGAAACGAATGCCAGCGGACTCATTTATCTAGAATTCGAAAGTATGGATCTCTCGTTTTTTCCCCGCCCGGCCGTCATCATGAAACAAGCTCTCGTCGAAAGCCCGATGATCGAGCAGGTAGAAGTGAAGTACCTGCGGGTGGCACCATCGGTGTTGGCCTGCATTCAATTCGCCTTCACGAAAATTCTTAAACCGCACGTCAACATTGATGCCGAAGGGCTGTTTGGGGGAACGCTCGAGGCCTCCACGAGTGCGAGTTCTAAAATTAAAGACCCACAAGCTATTGAGCTTGATCTGAACTACTCTGATTTTGATGTTAAAATTCTTGCCAAAAGCTTAGGCCCCAATTGGCCTGTATCCCCATCGGCACAGGGGCAGCTGTCCGCAAAAATGGATCTGGATCCATCGATGAAGACGCAGCCTGAGGGCGTGATCGAACTGAGTCTCGCAAAATTAATTATTCCACAGTTTGAAATCGCAACGGGTTTTGGTCCCATGGCTCTTCCTGCAATGAGTTTTCAAAAAGTGGTGCTGAAAGGCACATTGAAAAATGGAAAACTCGTGCTCAAAGAGACTCAGCTCGGCAGTGGTTCGGATGAAATGATTTTAAAAATCTCGGGCGAAATTGACATCCGCGTATTCCCGGGGGGCACTCCCACCGTTGGTTTTTACAGCTTAGCCGTAGATTTGAATTTAAAAAAATCCATGCAAGCCAAGCTCGGCAGCGCCGCTGACGCCATTCAAGGTTATTTGGGCAAATATAGCACTACAACAAGCGAAGGCTTGCGCTACGCCTTCCGCGTGCAGGCCAACGGCTTTAGCGACCCAATGCCTAACTTTACAGCACTTTAAGGTGCCAGGTCCTATTTCTGGACTCAACGTATAATAGAACCTGGCACCTTAAACTCCGTTTGCATTCCGCGCAGCATCCTCAGTATAAAGATTGATCACCAACAAATGGGGGAATTATGTCAGTAAACAAAGTCATTCTTGTCGGTCGCTTGGGCGCAGATCCTGAACTTAAAACACTGTCTTCGGGACAAAGTGTGGCCAATTTTAATATTGCTACCAGTGAAAACTGGGTGGATCGCGATGGACAAAAACAAGAACGCACAGAATGGCACCGCATTGTTGTTTGGGCAAAATTGGCCGAAGTTTGTCGCCAGCACTTAAGCAAAGGTCGCCAAGTGTACGTTGAAGGCAAATTGCAAACTCGCAACTGGGAAGATCAACAAGGACAAAAACGTTATACGACGGAAGTTGTAGCTACCACTGTTCAGTTTCTTGGTGCTCCTTCTGAAAGAGGCATGGGCGCGGGCATGGGATCTTCTGCACCAGCGGCGGACTTCTCTCCTGAACCAAGCTTTGATTCTCACGAAGAAATTCCTTTCTAAGCATTTCGAATTATCTTAAAAAACTCTATGTCTTTGCCTGGCCCTAAGTGGGGCCACAAAGACAATCTCATAGTTATTTCTACCGACGTCTTCTAAAATAATAGGGAGTTCAGTTAGAACCCAAAAGAGGACGTCTATGAAATATTTTAGCATCTTGATCTCTTTGTTATTGTTCAGTTTTTCTTTTTCAGCCCACGCGGGAAAAGTCATGAAGGTAAACGGTTCAAAAGTTTACATCATGTTTGACCAAGAAGAGCCTTTCACAACAAACGATTATTTTATCTTAAACAATGCCGAAGGCAAAAAGTTAGGCCTCGTGCAAATCAAAAAGTTTAAAGGACGTAAAGCCATCGGCCTCCTTAAAAAAGGGAAAGCCGATAAGGGTTACACAACCACTTTTAAAGCTGCTGGTAAAAAAGCAAAGGCACCGTCTGTGGTGGCCGACGACGAAAGCGCTGAAGAAGATGATAGCTCTTCACAGTATCCCCGCTCTCGCGTGGGAGTTCTTGCCGGTTACGGAATGGCGAGCCAAGATGTGGACCAAGGAACCCTTGGACAGTCTTCGCAGAGTGGAAGCAGTATTGCTCTTCGTGGTCTTTACGATTATCCACTTTTCCAGTCTGTTTACTTTCGTGGAATGCTTGGTGCTGAATTTTTTTCGGTAACCGGTGATGGTCGTCCTCTCTCAAACCTCTCTGTTGTCACATCCACCGGAACTGATATCACCTACCTCACTATGGACGCACTTTTCCATTGGTCTTTTTCAAAAGGAAAATCATCCAGTTTTTACTTGCTTGGTGGCCTTGGAATTCTTTATCCGATGTCTAAGTCTTCAGACATTATCATCGAAGACTCTATTGATAGTTTAGCCATTGGTGAGTTTGGTGGAGGCATGGAGTTTCATTTGAATGGCTACACACTTCCGTTCGAAATCGCCTATTATTATTTTCCATCAGGTGATGTTACAACCAATGTTATTTCTCTCAAACTTGGACTTCTGTTCTGATGTTGTTTGTTTGGGCATTGACTCTTTTTTTTCAGCCGGTCTTCGCCCTAACAATTGCCATTGATGCGGGTCACGGTGGTACGGATGCAGGTGCCACTCGCGGTGGAGTTCGCGAATCAACAATAGTCTTGGGAATCTCGCAGAACCTCGAAAAAATTCTCAATGCCGACCCACAGTACAGTGCTTTCCTCACCCGCCCCGACAACTCAGTTTTAGAACTTCAGCACCGGGTTAAAAAAGCGCAAAAAAACAATGCCCAACTTTTTGTGAGCATCCATGCCAATTCATCTCCCGATTCCCACACTCAGGGAATGGAGATTTACTTTCGCAATGAATTAGCGCCCAACGAGGAAAGCTTGCGTCTAGCGCACCATGAAAATCAAAATGAAACTTTCAAAAAAAAACGAGCGAAGGGTGATGTGACCTCCATTCTCCACGACATGCAAAAATCCATGAACACTCTTAAAAGCTACGAGTTAAGTTGGCACATCGTGGATCATTGGAAAGTTCCATTTTCGAAAAAACGCATCGACACTGTGAAGCAAGGTCCCTTTTATGTCATCCAGCAGGACACCATCCCGTCCATTCTGATTGAAATCGGGTTTGTCACGAACGAGAAAGAAGCCAAACGGCTCAATACCCCCTCCTATCAAAAAGAAATCGCCCAGGCCATCTACCAAGGCCTCAAAGACTACAAAGAAACTCTCGACAAGGGCCACTCCAAAGCACTAAAGTAGCGCCCATGCGCATCGACCAAAGAAAACTTTCAGATCTTCGTCCACTTTCCATCGAAGTGGGAGTGAACCGTTATGCCGAGGGCAGCGCCCTTATCAAAATCGGCCACACCCATGTTCTCTGCACAGCCAGTCTTGAACCCACTGTTCCCAAATGGTTGCAAAACCAAGGAAAAGGCTGGGTGACGGCCGAATATGGAATGCTTCCGCGCTCCACGCACGAGCGCATGAACCGCGAAAAGGCGGCTTCGAGCGGACGCACGCAGGAAATTTCCCGTCTTGTGGCCCGGAGCTTGCGGAGCTCTGTGGATCTTTACAAACTTGGTGAAAAACAAATCAATATCGATTGTGATGTTTTGCAAGCCGATGGCGGCACTCGTACAGCGGCCATTACTGGGGGTTTTGTGGCCCTCGTTCAAGCCTTGAGTTACATCAAGAAAAAGGAACCAAATCTTCAAGCTCCGATCCGCAGTTTCGTGAGTGCCATCAGCGTTGGTATTATTGCCGGAGAACCTACTTTGGATCTTTGTTACCAAGAAGACTCCACCGCCGATACCGATGCCAACTTTGTTATGAACTCTGATGGTGATTTTGTGGAAATTCAAGGAACGGCCGAAGAAAAGCCTTTCACCCAGGCTGAACTGCAAGCGATGATTGATCTTGCAAAAAAAGGGTGTGCGCAATTGTTCGAAGAGCAAAAAAGAGTTCTCGAAGCTTTTAACTATACGAATTTGATGGGCACTCTGTGAGACTGTGGATTGCCACGGGCAATAAAGGAAAGCTTGCAGAATTTAAAATGATGCTGGCCAACCCCGCCATTGAGATTCGTTCACAAAACGAACTTCCCGTTTACTCTTCACCTCCCGAAACTGGAAAAACATTTTTAGAAAATGCGCAAATCAAAGCCCGCTCACTAAAAAGTGTTGTCGATGATGCTGACTGGGTTTTGGCCGATGATTCCGGTTTGTGCGTGGATGGACTCGGTGGTCTACCTGGCGTGCACTCGGCTCGTTATGCAGGGGAAAAAGCGAGTGATGGTGAAAATGTCGCAAAACTTTTAAAGATGATGCAGATTCGCTCGTCTTCCAATCGCAAAGCTTATTTTGAATGCTCTTTAGTTTTAATCAGTCCTCAACGTACAGAACAAGTTTTCACTGGTCAGTGCCATGGACAGATCGCAACCAAAGCTACGGGCACAAAAGGTTTTGGCTACGATCCGGTTTTTATTCCCGAGGGTCATACACAAACCTTTGGCGAGCAAACTGATGCCGTAAAAAACGCACTTTCCCATCGTGCGCAAGCATGCAAAAAACTCAACGAGTTTTTAAAAAGCCTTTAAACAAAAATCTGTAGCATCGCTTGTTAATTTTTCTTAATCTTGTTCAATTCCAAAAACTTTTTTCTCGACAAGCTGCAGACGCTTCTCCGACCGCTCAGCTTTATCAAAAAGAAAATTATATCCATCCAATACGTAGCGATTTCGTGAGTTCTGCTCTTCCATCATCGCTTTCATACTTAAAAGAATCGATTCCAATCGTTCGAAGCGCGCATCGATGGCTAAAAACTGTCCGTCAATTTTAGTGAAACGCGAATCCATATCAAAGAACCGTGCATCTATAGACTTAAATCGCGCATCTATCGACTGAAACCTCGCGTCCATGGCTTGAAAGCCCGCTCGCATTTCCAGATGAAAAGATGTTATGTCGCTTTTCAGTTCTTGGCGAACGAGCTCCAAATGTCGCTGGGTCGCAGGGACATCATCAGACTTAATGGGATCATGACTCAAAGCTGGCTCCATGGTTAAAACCTAGCAAATCTTGCAAACAATGTGTTCTAAAAAATGTTTCATTTTTTGCCGTACAGCTTGTTCTTTCCGCACCTCGGAGCTAATTGCTGGAAATGTTTTGTGATTTTAATTTCCATCTCGTAGGCTGATTGCATTATGAAAAAATCAATAATTTTTCTTCTTATCTTCAATATTCCAGCCTGTTCGCATCATCGCGAAAAAGCAGAGCTCGAACGAAGCCTTGTGAACATGCAATGCGAAGATGCCCTTCGCAAAGATCCCTTTCGCGATTTCACCGATGCCAGCGTCGACGTCACAGAGCATTTAGGAAAAAAAGCCCTGGCCTATTCGTACATCGCTGGCAACTACACCGCCGAAGTGCTTTGGGATGTGTCGGCGGGTGTGGTGCTCTTTGTGGGACCCTGCGCCCCTGTGATTGCGTTGTCTGCGGCGTCTAAAAGCCCGGTCCACGGAAATTGGACATGCATTCCTGCAGGCAAAACAGGAAAGGCGCTCTTTGCCCCTCCCCTGGGCAGAAAGAGTGTGCAAAAAAGACTGGCAGAATTAGGCGGCTCATCAAAAACTCTCTGATTTTATTCTCTAAATCTGGACAATATCGCCTCGCAGTGTTACTTCCTTTTCACCCATGAACGACCTGCGAATTTTTACCTGCAATTCCAATAAAGCTTTCGCCGAAAAAGTGGCAGAACATGCGGGCATGCGCTTGGGTCAGTCCACAATCTCCCGGTTCGCCGATGGCGAAATTCAGGTGGAAATTCAAGAAAGCGTTCGCGGGGCCAGTGTTTATCTGATTCAGAGCACCTGCCCTCC
>JANOYW010000083.1:0-43113 GCA_031429075.1 Bdellovibrionales bacterium
ACAGAATTCGCCTCCGACTTGGAATATTATGAGAACACAAAAATGACTCGCATGAACGATCACTGTAAACTTCGCCAAGAACAAATTGATGCACAGTACGCACCAATGCGAAATCAAGCCATCCAAAACATCGCCATGAGTGGATTGCAAATGATGATGGCCAGTTCAACCGCCTCCGCTAGCGCCGAGGGCCAGCAGCAAGTGCGTGATAGTTACAACAGTTTAAACACCATTCTAAATAATTGGGAGCGCATCACGCGAAACTGCACGGGTCTCGGTACAGCGACTGTCTCGGATCCCCAAATCGACTCGGTTCCCACTGATGCGTACTCGGCGATGCGACCCATTCACGATGCCTGCCGCCCAGCCAATCTGCCTGCGAGCGTTCAGTGCTTTAAGTCCTCAGGAGCTGCAAGCACAGAGTTACAGAATGCAAACCGCGCGACGTCCAGTCAGTAATAGCTAACGGCCCTACTTTACGACGGAATATAGAATATCAGTTGCCTGAAAATGGCCTGTCTATTACTCTCGAGAAATGTCACGATTTCTTATGCGTTTGTTTCTCATCAATCTTGCTCTCGCCTTTATTGTTTTTCTCTCGGGCCTTGGGTACTTGTACTACACATACTCCACGCTTCCTCAGCTCATCACGGTGGAGGACTACAAACCTCTTCTCTCCAGCGATGTGTATGCACGTGGTGGAGAAAAAATAGGCGAACTCTACAGCAGTAAACAAGGGGTCCGAATTCTCACGCCTTACGAAGACATCCCGCCTCTTCTGACAAAGGCGTTCCTCGCCGCCGAAGACGATTCCTTTTTTGAGCACACAGGTTTCAACGTTATGGCCATTTTGCGTGCTATCTGGATAAACACGATTTCAGGAAAAAGAAGCCAGGGAGCTTCGACCATTACACAACAAACAGCGAGAACACTTTTTTTAAGTTCCGAAAAAACCTACTTGCGAAAAATCAAAGAGGCCCTTCTCACTTACAAGATGGAAAACAATTTGCGTAAAGAGGACATTCTCTATCTTTACCTAAACCAGATTTATCTTGGACAAGGGGCTTACGGCATTGCGGCGGCTGCCGAGACTTATTATCGCAAAGAACTCAAAGATCTAACATTAGCCGAAATGGCTCTGCTTGCGGGTGTGCCCACATCGCCCAGTCGTTTTAATCCTGTGGTCAATCCAAAGCGCGCCAAGGAACGTCAGCTCTATGTGCTTAACCGTATGGCCACCGAGGGTTTTGCCAGTGTTGAAGAAACCAAAAAAGCTGGTGAAGAGGTTTTAAAAATTCAGGCGAAAAAAATCTATAAAGACACCGGTCCCTATTTTGTAGAAACGATACGTCAACTTTTGGTTAAAGAGCTTGGCGAAGATATGCTTCTTGAGCAGGGTCTAAAAATTTATACATCTTTGGATTTGAAGGCGCAGGAAAAAGCCATCCAGACAGTCAACGCCGGCTTGCGTGCGATTGATAAAAAGCGCGGCTATCGCGGCGCCAAGGCACAAATAGATCTCCAAGATGCCGAAGCTGTTGAAAAGTTTTTGTCGGATACGCGAGAAAAGCTGATCAAGGAAAAAAACTCCACACTTTATTTGAAGGCCGACGGAACGCTGGTTGTTTTTGAACCTTTTGCTGAAATAAAGAAGAAAAGTAAGGACGTTAAAAATATTCCGCCTTACATCCAGGTCAACGAAGTTATTGAAGGGCTTGTCACCAAGGTGGACGACCCCGCAGGCTTGGTTTATCTGCGCTTTGCAGAGTCCCAGGGAATTCTCCCTCTTGGGGAGATGCTTTGGGCGCGCCCATTTAACCCTGATCTTCACCCAGGGGAGCACTTAAATATTAAACGACCCTCACAAGCTCTCAAACCCGGTGATATCGTCGATGTAAAAGTTTTGGCAAATATGTATGTCCCAGTAAAGACCACCGCAAAAAGCAAAGCGCCGACACCCGCTTTTAAAGACTATGCCTCATTAGCTCTCGAACAGTTACCTGAAGTTCAGGGGGCACTACTTTCCTTTGATCTTGAGTCGGGTGATATCACCGCAATGATTGGCGGTCTTGATTATACAAAAAACAAATTCAACAGAACCTATCAGTCTCTTCGTCAAACGGGTTCGGCATTTAAACCTATCGTTTATGCCGCAGGCCTCGAGCAAGGTCTCACCGTGGCTACGCCAATTATGGGAGCGCCGATCGTCTACGGCGCAAAAACCGAAGAAGAAAAAAAGGCTGCAAAGAATGTTTCCGAGCAAGAGAGTGACGAAGCTTGGAAACCCGAAAACTACGACGGGAAGTTTACGGGAGATGTGTTGATGCGAACTGCGCTCAAGCGTTCTCTCAATACACCGACAATTCGTGTTCTCGAAAAAGCAACCATCCCTTACGCTGCCTCCTATGCGCGCCGCTTGGGAATTTTTAGCCCGCTGAACATGGATATGTCGTTGGCACTGGGCTCTAGCGGCGTTTCACTTTACGAAATGAACAAAGCGATGTCGGTTTTTGCGCGCAATGGAAAACGCTTTTCTCCGATCATCGTCCGCGAAGTCAAAAACAAAGATGGCGAAGTGATCATCAAGGGTCTTTCTTTGGATCAGCGTTTTAAAGAAAAACTCGATGCCCTCGAGCACGAATTTGACGAGCGCAGAGTTGAATATAGAAAAGCCCTGGCCGCCTTCCAACAAAAAGGTTCTTCACCGCAAGCAAACAACGACGGCGATGAAAGTTCAAAAGAAAAGCCGCCCGTGAACGGTTTCTTTTACGAAAATCCCAATCAAATTATTTCTCCGCAGACAGCCTATCTTGTAACTAACATGTTGCAAGGCGTAGCCACTGAGCCAGATGGCACCGGTGGGAGAGCGGCGGCTCTGGGTCGGCCCGTTGCGGGCAAAACGGGAACTACGAATGGCTATTACGACGCTTGGTTTCTGGGTTACACTCCGCAAATAGCCACCAGTGTTTGGGTGGGACTCGATACCGAAAAAACCCTCGGTAAAGGACAAACCGGCGGTGATTCAGCTCTCCCAATTTGGCTTCCCTATATGCAATATGTGCATGAATCTCTACCTGTTAAAGAATTTGAGATGCCGGTGAACGTTTCCTTCTTTATGGTCGACAAAGATACGGGCAAACCTGTTTCGTCAGGTGGCATCATGCTGCCCTTCGTGCACGGCACAGAACCCAGCGCCTCCGCACGCACTTACGAAGAAAAACAAGTCGAAGAAAAAGACTTCCTGCGCGAGAGCTTCTAAGGAATAAAAGGTACGCCGTACCTTTTATTAATGACGCAATTCTCAACTAAACGGTACGGCGTACCTTTTTGCGTTTAAACGCGTTATTCCTTTGGGGCTGTGGAAAATATCACTCTAAAAAATATCACACAAAACAATCTCAAGGGCGTGGACCTCGAAATCCCGGTGGGATCTTTTACGGTTGTTTGCGGGCCCAGCGGATCTGGCAAAAGCTCCCTGGCCTTTGAAACTTTGTACGCCGAAGGACAGCGCCGCTACATTGAGAGTTTAAATAGTTATGCGCGACAGTTTTTAAATAAAGCGCCAAAGCCCCATGTGGAGTCCATCAACAATATTCCTCCTGCCATTGCTCTAGAACAAAAAAATTCTGTGCGTAACTCGCGTTCTACCGTAGGAACAAGCTCCGATGTTCTCGATTACTTCCGCTTGTTTTTTGCAAAAGTCGCTAACTCTTACTGTCCCGACGGGCATGGCCTTATCGAAAAGCACACTCCCGGTGCCATCTCCGAGATCGCTCTTAGCACTCTCGCAGATCGTCGAATTTATATTCTTGCACCTGTGGATAAGACTGCTCAGCTTCTACCTGATGCAAAATTTGTAAAACTTCTTTTGGCGGAGGGACTGACCCGTCTGTATATTCCCGGTACAAAAAACAAAATAGGTGAATTTTTAGAGGTTTCGGCAAAAACTAAAGGCACTGAACTTCCCAATAAAAATTATTATGTGGTAGTCGATCGCCTCGCGGTTAAAAAAGAAGACACGGGTCGTATGATCGATTCGTTTTCGCAGGCCTACAAAACCTACGTACACCTCAACAAGGGCGCCACAGCTTCGCGTTTAAAGATTCTCACTGTTGAAGGCGAGATGTCCTCCTATAGCGACTCCCTCAGCTGCGCCATTTGTAACTTTCAGTTCCCACCACTTTCTCCACAGCTGTTTAGTTTTAATTCCCCAGTGGGGGCTTGCTCCACCTGCGCCGGCTTTGGAAATATTCTTACTCTCGATGAAGAAAAGGTTGTTCCTAATCCCAACTTATCCATCTACTCGGGCGCCTTGCACCCGTTCACCATGCCCAGCGCGGCCCAAGATAAAAAAGAACTTTTAAAATTTTGTCGTGAGAAAAAAATTGACGTCACTCTCCCTTGGAACCAGCTGACCAAAAAACAGCAGAGTTCCATTTGGAATGGCGACACAAAGTTTTGGGGTGTTGTTGGTCTTTTTGAATACTTAGAAACTAAAAAATATAAAATGCATGTTCGCGTTTTTTTATCGCGCTTTAAAAGTTCTTTTCCTTGCAAAGACTGCGAAGGCGGACGCCTTAAAAAGTTTATTCAGCACATTCGAGTGCAAGATGAGTCTCTGCAAAAAGTGTCAAAGATGACCCTTTCGGCCGCACTTGAGTGGCTTCGGTTGGTAAAAATAACGCCTGCACAAAAACATACAGTGCAAGAAGTTTACAACCAACTTCTTTCCCGGCTTGAATTTTTAGTCAATATTGGCGTTCATTATTTAACGATCGATCGCCAAACCCGCACTCTTTCGGGCGGAGAATTTCAGCGGTTGATGCTCGCAAAACAATTGGGAATGGGATTGTCGGAAACTTTGTATGTGCTCGATGAGCCCACCATTGGTCTTCACCCCAGAGACAATGATCGTTTAATTGAACAGCTTAAAAAATTAAACTCCTACGGCAATACATTGGTGGTTGTGGAGCATGACGAGGCTGTGATTCGCTCCAGCGATAACATTATCGAAATGGGCCCGGGTTCAGGCTCGCTTGGCGGTGAAATTGTTTTTGCGGGTTTAACACAAGACTTTCTCAACGATAAAAATTCTTTAACTGCGAGCTACTTGGATTCGAAAAAATCCACCAAAGAGCTTTTGCAACCACGACACGTAGACGTTGCAAACTACAAGTATCAAATTAAAATTACTGGCTGTAAGGGCAACAACTTAAAAAATGTGGACTTTCACTTGCCCCTCAACCGTCTCGTCACGGTCACAGGAGTGAGCGGCTCTGGCAAGTCGACGTTGGTTACCCAAACCTTGTACCCGGCCTTGGCGCGAATTCTTGATGTGGAACATATCAAAGGGCAACCCTTTAAAACAATGACCGGCGTCGAGTCCATCAAGAGTGTTCTCTATATCGATCAAGATGCTCTCGGTCGAACAGAACGCAGTAATCCCCTCACTTATCTTAAAATTTATGATCTTGTGCGCGATTTACTTGCCAGCACTCCACTGGCGCAGGAGCGCGGGTATACACCCGGAACCTTCAGCTTGAATGTGGATGGAGGCCGTTGCCCCATTTGTCGCGGCCTAGGCTACGAAGAAGTCGACATGGTTTTTATGGACAACATAAAAATTCCCTGTGAGAGCTGTAAAGGGAAAAAATTCCGCGAAGCGGTCTTGGACGTTACTCTCCGAGGCAAGAACGTGCACGAAATCCTGGCCATGACTGTACTGTCGTCCCTCGATTTCTTTATCTCACATCCGCAGATTCGCAGACCTCTCGCGTTTTTGCGCGAAGTTGGACTCGAGTATTTACAAATTGGTCAAAGCACGTCTACTTTTAGCGGTGGTGAAATCCAGCGGATAAAAATTGCGCGGGAGCTTCTAGATTCTAATCATAAGGACACTCTTTACATCCTCGACGAACCGACAACGGGATTGCACTTCCGCGAAGTTCATTTACTTATGAACGTGCTCAATAAAATTGTGGAAATGGGCGGCAGCGTTTTATTGATCGAACACAACCTCGATGTGATCGCCCGTTCGGATTATATTATTGATATCGGTCCAGAGGCTGGCGAAAAGGGCGGCAAAATTGTCGCTCAGGGCTCACCTTTTGAGGTCGCTCAAGCGAAGACCCACACGGGCAAGTTTTTAAAAGCGCACCTTGCCGCACGCGGCTCAATACCGAGCTAAAGAGAGAGTTTGGCCTTTTTTTCTGTCCACTCGCGAACTTTACCTTCGTCATTTTTAAATTGATACAGCTGGATCAAATAGTCATAGGAGGGATGAAAGTTTGGAGAGATTTCAATCGCTTTTAACAATAACTTTTCGCCCTCATCGATTCGATTGCGTTTTAAATAAAGCAACGCCAAATTGTGGTAGGTTTGGGGATACGGTCGCTCGTCTGCGCTCAAAACAGTTTCATATTCCCTCTGAGCCAAATCATCTTGCCCCTGGTCACTATAGGCCATGGCAAGATTATGCCTGACGCGGGTTGCTTTGGGGTTCATTTTTAAAATGCGCGAAAACAGAGTGATCGGACTTTCCCACATGCGGTTTTGTTGGTACGTGAGCCCTCCACAAAGAATGGCGATTGTTGCCACCACCGCCATTCCGTATTTTATCGGCAGTCTTTGTAAAATAAAAATAAATCCCCAGATCGCCGCCACCGAAGGTACGTAGAGCCAGTGTTCTAAAAATAAACTGTTCATCGGAACCAGAATTCCTGAATGCAGGCTATGGGCGGCAAAAAACCATACGGTCATGGCGGTCAAAAATATTCCACTTTTTCTTTTTTTATACAAAAGATAACTACTAGAAAAAACCAAAGTCATCACCATGAAAAATCCGAAAATTACGTCCCTACTTAAAAAATCCACATGCACCGGAAAGGCTCGATCGATATGAAGATCCTGTGGATAGATGAGCAACATGAAATATTTTGGTAGCGTTGCCAAAAAAGTAAACGCCCGAAAATGCATATTTTGTGTATAGATGTTTTCGGTTTTGTAAAAGTGGAAATCACCATTAAAGTCTAAAACGGTGGCCCTAAGGGCGACGTAAATCAAAGCTATGCCTAGAAAGAACAAGGCAGGAAAGTACGTTTTTACCTTCCAGCGGTTTTCTTGAGTCAGAAACAATAACGAGACTAACAAGCCAGGGAACACAATGGCAACTTCCTTACTTAAAAAGGCGCAGGTGAAAAAGAAAGCACACAACCCTAAGTAGCCCTGGGGTTTTTTAAAAAAAGTAATCAGTGTCAGGAAAATAAAAAAGAACTGTAATGGGTCTGCCGTGCCACTGATGTAAGAAATGGCTTCTGTGTGAACCGGGTGTAATCCCCAGATCAAAGCCACCGCAAAGGCCCACTCCTTTTTGAAACCTAAGATTTGAGATAGTAAAAACAAAAGCACTGCATTGATCGCATGCAAAAAAACATTTAAAAAATGGTAAGACCATTCATGGGAGCCCAGGGTCTGAGCTGTGATCAAATAGAAAAAAAATTGAATAGGTCGATAAAATGAATCTTGAAATCCAGCTCCCGCCGTCGCGTTGGTTGCAAAAATATTAAAAATATTTGAAAAAGAATTCAAAAATTGATTCTTCTGGATATAAAACTCGTCGTCGTAGACATACTGCATGTCGTAAACATTGGAATAGGCCGCAAAAATACACGCCAAAAGTATAACTAATAAACTCCAAAAACGTTTGTCCATGCCCTCTAGATTAGAGGTGGACTTGCTAAAAGTCGAGATCTCGACTGACCAAAGTCCTGGGGACTCAAGTTGTTTAAAATTTTGACGATACGTTGTTTAGAGTTTTTACACAGGAGAGAGATCACATGATGATTAATTGGGATGAATTTGAGCACATACATGTCATTAAAAAACTAAAACAAATCTTGGCGACCTGGTGGAATATCGACGTGGTTTTTACCGACGAAACCGGTGCGATGCGTGGCTTTAATCAAATCGAAATGAATCCGGTGAACAAAGCTGTATTTCATGCTTTGCAAAATTCTCCAGCTCGGGAAAGCCTCTCGGAGCTTGTGAATCATTCTTTAACCGAGCTCCGTCAAACACAAAACCGTTATGCCATTAAAAAGTGGGAACACACGGGCCTTGATGTGGCCGTCTTCCCCATCGAGATTGAGCGCGAATTTATGGGCACAGTTCTGGCGTTGGGATTTGTAAAAGATCCTTCTGAAACAAACCGAGGCCACGAAATCGTCGACCATTTGCGTTCGCACAGCATTGCCGACGCTGATGCTCATCAAATCCTTGCAGGCATTAAATTTTTAACTGTCGATGAGAAAAATCACTTTTTGGATCTCGTGGAGCTGATCTCTCGCGAAATCGTCACGCTACACCTCGAAATCACGAGCCGTGAAGAGCGTATTAAAGAACTCAACAAAGAACTGGGCAGCCGCTACAAATACGACAACATGATTGGTAAATCCAAGGCCATGCAGAGCCTTTATGCTTTGCTTGATAAAATCAAATCAGCGGACAGCACAGTTCTCATTCAAGGGGAAAACGGAACTGGTAAAGAACTTATCGCCAAGTCGATTCACTATAATTCGTCGCGAAAAGAAAAAGCTTTTGTGATTCAAAACTGTTCCGCATTCAACGACAATCTTTTGGAGTCCGAACTTTTTGGTCACGCCAAGGGCTCGTTTACTGGCGCACACAAGGACAAAAAAGGTCTTTTCGAGCTTGCAGACAAAGGAACTTTCTTTTTAGATGAAATCGGGGACACCTCTCCTCAAATGCAGGTAAAGCTTCTCCGTGTACTTCAAGAGGGAACATTCACCCCTGTGGGTGGCTTAGAAATGAGGCGTGTGGATGTGCGAATCGTTGCCGCCACCAACCGCGATCTTCGCGCCATGGTCGAAGATGGCTCGTTCCGCGAGGATCTCTACTATCGTTTAAACGTGATCAATCTTCGTGTACCACCGTTAAGAGAGCGCAAAGAAGATATCCCACTCTTGACTGAATTTTTTATCGAATATGCTTGTAAAAAAGCTGGTCTGCCGAAAAAAGTTCTTACAAAACGTGCTTTAGAAAAACTTTACGATTACCCTTTCCCTGGAAACGTTCGAGAGCTACAAAACGAAATGGAACGCGCCGTGGTTCTCTCGGGAACTGAAAACAAACTTCTTGCCGATATGCTGTCGCCTAAAATCTTCGAAACTAACGAAGCTGCAAAAATTCAAGGTGCTCGTGTTGCTGGCTCCTTAAAAGACGCCATTGAGGATCTCGAGAAAGATCTTATCCGTGAAGGTCTTCGCCGCACTGGCTGGAACAAATCGAAGTTAGCAAAAGAGCTTGGAATCAGTCGTGCAGGACTTATTATGAAGGTCGAAAAGTATGGTTTAGACAAGAGACGTGTTCTTGGTGGAGCTGGAGCTGGAGCTGGAGCCAAAACTTCTTAATTTGACATCTTTACAGTAGAATCAGATAAAAGAGGAATGCAAAAACTGCGTTCCTCTTTTTTTTATTTTTTATTTCCCATCGCGGGAGGGACCTTCGCTGCCGTGGCGCTGTGTTTTTACTACTCCCGAGTTCTTCGCACGCGCAGTTTTGCTTTTGGTCTTCTCGCACTTCTCCTTGGCTTGTTTGCTCACCTTTCTATTTACTCTTCCATCGCCGAAGTTTTACCTGCACCTTTTTACCTCAGGGATTTTTTAAACCAGCCCCGAGGGGCAACGGCAAGCTCACTCATGGGTCTCTTCATCGCCTTCGGTCATCTCGTGCTGATGCGCAAACGTGATCATATAGACGTTATGATTTTTATCGAAAGAGAGTGGCCGACGATTCCTAATTTAGCTTGCTGTGCCATCGGCGGACTTATAAATATTGCTCTCTTAAGTGCTATATTTTGGATTTATAATTAAATAGCCTTAATTGCTATCCCAGGATTTACGTAATTGGTTGAGCTGCCCGCCGAAGAAGATAACAATGACCACGATGATGGCAAGAATGAGCAGGTAGCGAATGTAATCGCCGATGGACAAACCGAACGACGTGTCCGACGCCGGTGGCTTTGGTTTAAACTTGTCCATGTCGACCGCAATTTTACGTGCTGAGCTTCCCGCAAGCTTTCCCGAAAGATCGATTTTTTTGTTCAACGCAGTTTCTTTGTTTTCGTTTTTTAGTTTGGTGTAAATACGACTTCCCGGTCCGCCCCGTTGCACATTGGCTCGGTAACTAGCTGACGTTTCTTCTCCCCCGCCATAGCCTTGATATTCTTTTTTGGATTTATTTTCAATTTTTCCTGCAGCCACTTGCCCACCGCGATCCCGTTCGGCATTCAAGGACGACCCACTCCGCGTGACCCGCGAGCTACTTGAACCTCTAGAAGAGGATGACCCACGTGAACTTGCGTCGCTGCTGTTGCCCTCGCCATTTCCACCACCAGAACTCGCAATGAGTGGTCTTCCGTTTTGCAGTGAAAAGGGTTCATAGAGTGATGCGCAGCTCTCAGCATTTGCGCCGCTACTTCCACCGAGACTAGGAAGCTCGCCGGTCTCTAGTAGGCACGCAACGTAATCACCAAAGTAGCTTTGTACATATTTTTTGAGAGCCGTGTTGAGCTGATACATCACACCCAAGGCTATACCCACTACCACCACGAGCACCAGAATGTATTCCACAACAGCCTGACCAGATTGTGATCTAAGATGAGACACACCTCGACCATGGTCGTGCTTAGTGGAGGCCTGGCTTTGCTTTAAACACTTTATAAACACCTGTATCCTCAAGGCTTTTCGAATGTTTACCGATAATATATACATGTTTCTTATCGGCACAGCTTTCATGAGACTGAAGTGGTTCTTAATCTTTGGCGGATTCTGCCTCTTCTTTCTTTTTCAAATAAGTATGGCCCATGCGTTGGATCGACCACTCACGCCCGCAGAGGTTGCAAAGCTGAAAAAAAATCTTACTACAGAATCGGCAAATAAACTTTCTCGCCGCTTTTTAATGGACCATTATGCTCGCGAAAAACAGTGGGCGGAATACGTCGTAACCGCTCAACCAATTCAGAAAGACTTGCCCGCAAAAATTCAGCTTGAACTCATCCAAGCCCATCTGTTGCTCAAGGATGGAAAGGGTGCCCTTTCGGTGATTGGTTTTTATCAAAGTCAAAATCCTCCTAGCTCCGAAACTAAAGTGCTCGAAGCCGATGCGCTTTTGCTCTTGGCTTTGAAAGGCACCACCGAAGTCGCGCGGAAACAAGGTGGTGTAGAGGTGATCACCGTTTTGCGAGAAGCCATTCGCCTGGATCCTCTGAACAAAACTGCCTACTTTCGTTGGGTTGACGTTTTAAAAACTTTTTGGACATCTTATGCGGAGGACACTCTACAAGTTTACTATCAGCTTGAGTCCGCAACCAAGGAAACCAATGGCTACTTAGATGATAAGTGCGCTCTTTATGTTCAAGCTGCCCTTTGGGATCAGGCGCTTGAAACCTGCAAACGCGGCATTGTACAGGCAAGTCCTAGGATCGAGACCTATGTCAATTTGGCAAAAGCCCAAGCTGTAAAAGAGTCACTGCAAGACAGTAAAAAGACTCTTAAGGCCCTTGTGACCCGCTTTCCACAGGCGGTCGGAGCCCACACGGCCCTTGCCGATAACTATTTTTCGGAAAACAATTTTATCTTAGCTGCCGAACACTATCGCACCAGCACAAAGCTGGATCCTTCCAATCCAACCGCCTTTCTCGCTCTTGCCGAATGTGAGTTTCGACAAAAGAAGTATCTTGAAGCTTTAGAGGCGTACAAACAAAACTGCCACCTCTCCCGCACCCTCGCCAGCGAATTTAAACATGCAACCGGCGAGCTCCGCTCCAATTATCCATTGCACAATAAGTATAAAAACGTGATGTCTTCTTGTCAGAAATAGTCGCATCTTGTAAAAGCACCTATGGCCTATTTTAATTTTGTTTCCTTTGCAAAAACGTCCGAACTCTACACCTGGGTGAACTCCCTGTCGCCAGATTGTGAACTTGTGGAGTGTGGACAACTGCACCGTGGGTCCGTTGTTGCTTTTGTACAGTCAACTGCGCCGGTGTCTCGCCCGCTCATCTGTACAGATTTTTTTACGTGTTCGGGATCTGGCGAACGGTTTTTAAAAGCCTACCACAAACAGAATTCAATACCCGTAAGCCATGGCATTTTAGTCGTAGAGTGTGAGAAACTATCGGACATGTGTGCCAATGTACTCACCGACTCAGGCTACAAAGATTTCCAACTCTTAGAAATTTCGCGCAACGCTTTACCTAACGGCTGCGCAACCGCAATCTTCGTCAATGTCGATAATTTTAAATTCCCCGACAACTTTTCAGGTGCCTACATCGCACAACTCAACCCGCAGTTGAAAAATCTATTTTAGTCATTTGAATTATGAATTAGCCCCCACTGACGTATTTATACCGATTGTGAGTGCCGCACAAAACCTGAAGATTATCGATATCATGACTTCCACCACGGCTAAGACTTTGGATGTGATCAATCTGCAAATAGCGCGAACTATGACACTGCTCTCCTTTGTGGTTTTTGTACTGGCATCTTGCGGCGGGATTAAGCAACGTCTTTCGGACTCTTGCTGGCAACGCCCTACGTTTTTTCACTGTCGCTGCGACATTAGAATTTAAAGAAGTTGCGATATTCGTAGAACTCGTATTTGTAGATTTCACATTTGTAGATCTCATATTCGTTCGACGAGCAAGTTCCTTTTTTGCCAAATAGACACAGAGTTCGCTCCAGTTTTGAGAGTTCACACCGTGCGAAACCATATTCCGCACCTGATCGAGCATTTCTATTTGCTCTGCCGAAAAAGTCATAGTGAGAGTCACCGAGGCATCTCGATGCAGAGTCTCTTTTTGGATTGGCATCACGGGTAGGTGCAATCGCTCGGCAATGATCTTCTCGGTTTCTTTTTTACTAGCGTGCTCGACCTGCAGAATTAGTTCCTGTTTTTCTTCTGTACTCAGGAACCGCTCAGTTTTTTTCATTTCCCGCGCAGCCCTCTGAATTTGATTGGCCTGGGATAATGTCAAAGTCCCGCGTTCGATTTTTTCTTTAACCTCTGGCAGCTCGCGCAACAAACGCGCTCCATCAACTCGGCGCATGGCGGCCCCAGGACTGTATCCGTAGTCTCTCACCAAAAAGTCAAATAGGCTGCTATAGCCTTTTGCCAAGTAGAGCTGACGACGATCGATTTCTGCAATGCACGCCAACACCTGAGCTGTTAACTGGCGTTCTTTCTGAACCAAGTCAGAAAAGTTAGCGATAAGATCATTATGAGATAGATGATGAAAATTCATAGTTTCTCCTCTGCTGAAGCAATGAAATTAGCATGAATTTATAATTTTGATTTCTCAGGAAAACCTCGGCCGGACATTATTTGAATTAAACTTCGCTATCCAACGTAAAACACATAAAAATAGGATGAAGACAGAGATTTGAAAAACCCTGTGATGCTGTACAAGTGGATGTGTTCGGCACACACAGAATCAAATTTAAAAAGCCAATACAAGTGTCAAATTATTTGAAAAATAATCCCCCGGATTGACGCGTTCATACGGTTGCAGCGACAGTAAACTTTGATCTTTGTAGAGTTTAAGAATGGCTTATTATTTAATAGATGATATTTGTTGGGATTTTAGGAGTTCTTTCTAAGAAAGTCTTGTTCTAAGCTTAGTTACAATCTATCTGAGTTAAAGCAGCCTGTGTTTGAGCTTCAGTCTCAGATAGAACAATCCATTTTTTGTCTGTACAACCAACTTTGTTGCAGCTCCACGAGCATCGAAAGAAAATCTCCTGGCCCGCACTCAACACATTTTTCTTGGATGCTAATATTGTTCCCAAATATTCATTTCCAATAATTAATTCCCTCGAATTTTTACTGTCTCGTACAGCTGAGCCAAATGTTTGAAGAAAGTTAGAAATCTTAATTGTGATAGTTTGCACAAGTAAGTCTTTTTTCTTCATCGGTTTTTTAGCAGAAACTACACTCGCTTTGCCCAAATAGCAGTACCCTGATCCTGCGAATACGGAACATGAGTGAAAAAGGGCTAAAAGAATTAAAATTTTAGTCATCAAAACTAAGCTTACGAAATTATTTTTAATATGTAAATAACATCAAGAAACAAGGTCTCGTCGCTCTATTGAAGAAGTGCCATTATTTATAACGATCACATCTAAAACGAGTATTCTTCGAGATGCTTTTTGGGATCCACTCGAAAGATGATGGGCACACCGATAACTAAAGCCACAGCCGAGGAAATTCTACTCTAACCGAACCTTCTGCTCGTCTCTCTAAAAAATGCTTGAGAGTATTAATGCTCTTAAGTGGTTCAAGATTCTCCGAGTCAAGCCCAACGGACTGCTTACGTAAGTTCAAAAGCGCAATGGGAGTTTTTCCCCCAGAGTGAACGAGAAATACCGTTGTGTACTGGTTGTTTTCATACGCAAAGGCATTAACGTCATCCAGTTGCAGGCGTCGAACGACTTTCCCAGTTGTGACGTTTCGGTCTACTAAATCACATCGTACAATTGCCTCTAAAGAACGAGAGCAATCAATGCTTATAGTCGTAGGGTTCTTTGACAATGCGTCTTCAAAGGAATGCTTTTTCGACAATCGATATTTAGTTAGAAAAGGGGGCGCGCTGAGAGCCAAGAACACAACGAGAATTCCAACGACAGAGTTGATCAGGCCTGCGTTTCTGTTCACAAACGAAAGTTCTGGATGCTTATATTGCTTGATCGTTTCATCTACTAAACAAGCGGCTTCTGGAATAAGCAGAAGGTGTGAAATCACATCCTGAATTGAGCTAGTGACGTCGTCTGCGCAAATACTAATTCGCACTTGTTGCCAGTCTTTGTCTTCATGAAACTGTCGAAAGTAAATGTGTTCGCGCTTTTTATAAAACATTAAACCCCAACGTAAACTTACATCCTTAGCAATTTGCACAGATATGGCATCCATTTTATGCCAGGGCGTAAGGGTGTGCTTGCCAAACAGGTCGATTGTTCCTATTCCTTTAGCGGTGATTTCGTACACAAATTGGTTTCGTATCATGCGACTCACCAAACAATATGCAATTGTGCCCAAAGCAAACGACATCAAACCAAACAAAGCACAGGCTAAAATTTGCCAAAACGAAAAGTTGCCGGATTTTAGCAGCGCTACTGGAACAGCCCCAGCCAGCACCGCAAAGATTATCGCAGTCAACAAAGACTTCAACGAATGGGTTTTACTTGGATAAATTTTTAGCATCCCTATAATGCTACATCTCAAACGAGTATTCTTCCAGATGTTTTTTAGGATCCACACGGAAGATGATGGGCACGCCTAGCTCTTCTTCGAAGGTGTGCATCATTTCGCTTTCCTCGCTGTACACCCAGTTAACGATGTCCGTGTGGCAGTTTACGATGATGGGTTGGGACATGGTCTTTATGGCCACACGATGTGTGAGTTCGCGGAAAATTTCGCAAACAACCGTGTCTTTCTTTTTGAGCGAGCCCAAACCGTGACAATAGAAACAGGATTCTGTCAGAGTTCTGCGAAGACTGGAACGAATTCTTTTTCGAGTGAGTTCTACCAACCCCAAGCCAGTCATGGAAACCACCGATACGCGGACGCGATCGCGTTTTACTTCTTCGGTTAACGCCTTTAAAACTTTGTCCTTATGCTCTTGTTCCATCATGTCAATAAAATCTACCACGATAATACCACCGCAGTCGCGCAGGCGAATTTGCAGAGCAATCTCTTTGACGGCCTCCATGTTGGTTTTAAAAATTGTGTCTTCGAGATCTTTTTTGCCAACAAACTTCCCGGTATTAACATCGATGACTACCAGAGCTTCGGCTTCGTCGATCACAAGATAGCCACCGGAACGCAGCCACACTTTGCGCGCCAACGCCTTTTCCACTTCGTCATCCACACCATGGTGGCTAAACAATGGTTCTTTTTCGTAATAGTGATGAATTCTACTTTGGTACTGAGGTAAAAACTGCTGCACAAATTTGGCAATTTTTTGGTGGGTTTCTGCGCCCTCAACCCAAACACTGTCCACATCTGGGTTCAACATGTCTCGCAAAATGCGAAGACTGTAATCCACCTCCGAATGAATAACGCCAACTTTGCTTTGATTCGCAAGATATTCCTGTTGAACTTCCTGCCAGAGTTTTTGCAAGTACTCGATGTCGGTTTTGAGTTCGCTCTCTTGCATGCCTTCGCCGATGGTTCGCACAATCACTCCACCTTGGGAAACATTTTTTTCGAGAAGTGATGTCAGGCGATCTCTTTCTTTAACGTTTTCAATTTTGCGCGAAATTCCAAAATGCGTTAACGTGGGCAAATAAACAATTCGTCGTGAAGCCAGCGAGATGTGCGTGGTGATTCGCGCACCCTTGGTGCCAATCGGATCTTTGGCCACTTGCACAAGCAACGTTTGCCCTTCAGTTAAAAGTTCTTGGATTTTTGGTTTTTCTTTGTGAACCCAAACGTTGGAGACTTCTTCGTTTTCACCTTCGAAAACAAAGTCTTCTTCGCGCACATCGCCCACATACAAAAAGGCGGCCCGTTCGAGTCCAATGTCCACAAAGGCTGCCTGCATCCCGGGTAATACCCGTACAACTCGACCACAAAAAATTGCCCCGACCAAAGTCGGAGACAGCTTGCGCTCAACTTTGTAATCAACGAGCTCGCCTTTTTCCAAGTAGGCCACTCGAGTTTCTAGACGATTGGATTGAATAAGAATTTCGGATTTTACCATCATCTTTCTCCTGACTGGGCTTCATTGTAATCGTTATATTGCCGAAAAGGTATTTGAATCGAGGTGTTATGGCAAAGCTTGATGACTTATTCAGAATCATGGTTAAACAAGGCGCATCAGATTTGCACTTAACCACAGGTGCCCCGCCCATATTGCGCATCAACGGCGAGATGGAACGTCTTGAGTATCGCGATTTAACAAATGATGAATGCAAAGCTTTGATCTTCGAAATTCTCACCGAGCCACAACGCAAACAATTTACCGATGATTGGGATCTGGATTGTGCTTATCCCGTGCCAGATTGTGGTCGGTTTCGTTGTAATATCTTTATGCAACGAAAAGGCATTGGTGCGGTTTTCAGACATATTCCTGAAAAAATTAAGACCTGCGAAGAATTAAATTTACCCAAAATTATGACGGATGTTATTCAGGCCAGCCAAGGCTTGATTCTTGTAACAGGTCCCACGGGTTCTGGTAAGTCGACAACACTGGCCGCTCTGATTAACGAGCTTAACGAAAAACAAAAATTACATATTCTCACTCTCGAAGATCCTATCGAATTTGTGCACCCCAACAAAATGGCACTAATTAACCAGCGCGAAGTGCATGTAAATACAAAATCCTTCGCCGATGCTTTACGAGCAGCCCTGCGCGAAGATCCCGATGTCATCTTGGTGGGTGAATTGCGCGACCCTGAAACAATTGGTCTTGCGTTAAAAGCCGCCGAAACTGGGCACTTGGTTTTTGGAACCCTTCACACCATGAGCGCGCCAAAAACCATCGATCGTATCATTGATAGTTTTCCGCAGGATGAGCAGCCGCAAGTGCGCTCTATGCTTTCTGAAAGCTTAAAAGCTGTGATTGCGCAGGTTCTGCTGCCGAAGGCCAACGGCAAGGGCCGTGTGGCGGCCCACGAAATTATGATCAACAACGTCGCCGTCGGAAATCTCATTCGCGAAAACAAAATTTTTCAAATTAAATCCACGATGCAGATTTCTAAAAATGACGGTATGCAAACAATGGATGATTGTTTAACTCGACTCATGAATGACGGGTCCATTTCTGTGGAAAACGGAAAGGCTTTGATGGGCAAAAGTATTTCGGGTGCCGTGAATGCGGCCACCGGCAACACGCCGACCCCATCGGCTCCTGCCAAATCAAGCAACGTCGCGGGAATACCAGGTATGTCGCCTGGCGTTCCTTCAAACAATCCGTTCGCTAAAAAATCAAGTTAACGTCGCCGACAAGAGCTGCTACAAGAGTGTATGGACTCAAATAAAAAGTATGCAGCTTATTTTGATCACACCCTATTGCGCCCCACAGCTACAGAGCAAGAAATACTTCAGTTGTGCGAGGACGCGATCACACATTCTCTGTTTTCGGTCTGTGTAAATCCTTGTTGGTTAACCGCCTGCAAAGCGGCACTGTCTGCCAGTTCGGTGAAGCTCTGCACTGTGATTGGCTTTCCTTTAGGAGCAAACGAAACCCTAACAAAGTTAAGGGAAACGGAGCTCGCACTGCAGAATGGCGCCGACGAAATCGATTGCGTCATCAATCTTGGGTTTTTAAAAAGTGGAAAGACTCAACTCATAGCAAACGAGTTAAAACAGCTCACTGCAATCTGTAGAGGCCATGCCCTCGTAAAAGTCATTGTGGAATCAGGTAGTCTTTCCCATGATGAGCTGGTGGTTGCCATTGATCTCGTCAACCAGAGTGGTGCGGAGTTTATCAAAACTTCAACAGGTTTTGCGCAAACTGGAGCCACTGAAACTGCCGTGCAAACAATGCGTCAACTGGGGCGCCCTGGTTTACAAATTAAAGCGAGCGGTGGAATAAAAAGTGCCGACGATTTTCGCAAATATGTCAACTTAGGTGCGTCGCGAATCGGCGCCAGTCAAACTGTGTCTATTCTGCAAGAACTTGCGAGGTTTCAATGAGTTTTATTCCGGCGGTTCTTATCCGCAAAAAGCGAGATGGTGGTAGCTTAACAAAAGAAGAAATTCATTTTTTTATAAACGGTTATCACACGGGAGACATTCCCGATTATCAAATGTCGGCACTCTTAATGGCGATCACCTTGCGCGGTCTTGAAAAAAAAGAAGCCGCCTTCCTCACCGAGTCCATGCTCAAGTCCGGCAAACAATTGTCTTTCGCAAACACAAAATACGCACCCGTAGATAAGCACAGCACCGGCGGCATCGGCGACAAAACAAGTTTACTGATTGCACCCATCGTCGCCGCCTGCGGAGTGCCAGTACCAATGATCGCTGGCCGAGGCCTAGGCCACACTGGCGGCACCATCGACAAAATGGAGTCTATCCCAGGATTTAATGTTCAGATTACGTTACGTCAGTTTGAAGAGCAGGTGCGCACTCTTGGGTGTGCACTCATTGGTCAAACATCCGAAATTTGTCCTGCTGATAAAAAAATCTATGCTCTTCGCGATGTCACGGGCACGGTGGAGTCCATTGGTTTGATCTGCGGAAGTATTCTCTCTAAAAAAATCGCCGAAGGTATTCGCGGTTTAGTGATGGATGTGAAGTGTGGTTCTGGCGCATTTATGAAAACGCCAGAGCAGGCTCTGGAACTGGCGCAATGGCTGGCCGAAACAGCGGCCCTCAATAACGTGAAGACATCTTGTTTTATCACGCAAATGAACCAACCTCTCGGCTCTTTTATTGGCAACGCCATCGAAGTTCTCGAATGTCTCGCTATTTTTAAGAATTCAACAGAATTAGGTTTTGCCCCATCACAGTTTGCTGACACCCGAGAATTGTCGTTGATCCTCTCCGCGGAGATGTTGCGTCTGTCGGGGCGAGTTAAAGATACTGAAAGTGGTCTAAGCCTTGCCGAGGAAACCCTTGCCTCGGGCCGAGCCTTTGAGGTCTTTGAAAAAATGGTGACGGCGCAGGGTGGAAATTTAAAGCAATTTAAGTTTTTGCCTCCTGCAAAATGGTCGGACGTTGTCGCTACAGATAACGGTTTTATTGAACATTTTGATGCGGAAGCCATAGGTTATGCCGCCATTATTTTAGGCGCTGGTCGGCAAAAAACATCGGACCCCATTGATCTTCAGGCGAGCATTCGCTGTCACAAAAAGATCGGCGATGCGGTCCAAAAAGGAGATGTGATTTTCTCCTACACTCCGCGCTCGCCCGAGCAAAACCAAAGGACCCAAGACACCCTTTCCAAGAGCGTTAAGATTTCCTTGCAAAAAGTAGCAAAGCCCAGTTTGATATTACATCGAATCGCTAGCGAACTGTAAACTGGGAGAGCTCATGGGTGTTATTGAAAATTTACAGGAAACGACGGCTTTTATTCGCTCGGTCAGCTCGCTCAAACCAAAAATTGGCGTCGTGCTCGGTTCGGGACTTGGCGCATTTGTTAAAAAAATCCAGGTCGAAACCACCATACCCTACGAACAAATTCCACACTTTGCACGTCCCACAGTTGATGGCCACTCCGGCCGCTTAGTGCTTGGTCATTTAGGAAATCATCCTTTAGCCATTCTCCAAGGACGCGTGCATTACTACGAAGGTCATACCATGGAGTCCGTGGTTTATCCTGTGCGCACTCTTTCCATGTTGGGCATCGAAGAACTCGTTCTCACAAACTCTGCGGGAGGATTAGATCCCGCCATGTCTCCCGGTGAATTTACCGTGATCGAAGATCATATTAACTTAATGGGCATCAACCCTTTGATGGGTCCCAACATCAAGAACCTTGGGCCGCGCTTTCCCGATATGACAGAAGCTTATGACAAAAAACTCACACAAAAAATGTGTGAGTCGCTCGAAAAATTAAAAATCAAATACTGGAAGGGCATTTACTGCGGCGTCAGCGGCCCAGCCTATGAAACTCCCGCAGAGGTTCGCTTTTTACAGCTCATCGGCGGAAAAGCTGTGGGCATGAGTACGGTTCCTGAAAGCATTGCTGCCAACCATCTCGGCCTTCGCGTGTGTGCCTTAAGCTGCATTACCAATCTGGCCGCAGGTCTTGGTAAGCAAAAACTCACCCACGAGGAAGTCACTGAGCGCGCAAAATCCGTTGAAGAAAAATTTTCGCTTTTTTTAACCGATTTTCTTTCCTCCATTTGAATCGGTGCCAGGTCCTGTTTCTGGACCTGGCTCCGATTGGTCCAACTGGCCTTCTGCATTTTAGCAAAACTTGTTATTCTTATAAAACGCACACAATAGGATTTTGTGTGCTCTCTCCGTTAGCCGGAAGGATTGAACATGGATGTTCGCGCCTTATTCTTATGTCTGTTACTTGCTCTCTCCGCGTGTGGCTCAACCTCCACCAGCGAAACTCCGCAAACCAAGGCCGAAGACGACTGCGGCGATGCTGCCATTTCCAATCAAAAAATCATTCGCTGGAAAGACGGACGATTCACAAAACACAAACTCTCCGCGCATCAGCACGCACAGTTTGAACGCTTCGTAAAAAATAATAAAGAAAAAATTAAATATATTGAAAATGACTTCAAAATTTCGAAACCCCTACCCGGCACCATTTCACTTCTCAGTTGGGGAGGCTATGTCAACTGGGGGGTTGATTCCATTGCTGCTCAAAAACTTTGGGATCAAAATATCTTTGGCAAAGACGTTCTTGTGGCGATTATTGATTCGGGCATCGACACGCAACACCCACAGTTGATCAATCAGCTCTACGTGAATCCCAAAGAAACCGAAAACGGCCTCGACGATGACGGTAACGGTCTGATCGACGATATTCACGGCTATGACTTTCCAAACCAATCGGGAGACCTTTACGATGGCTCGGGCCACGGCACCCACGTTTCTGGTATTGTGGCTGCCGAACATTCTTCTGGATCCATTAAGGGCGTTGCTCCACAAGCAAAACTTGTGGCGTTTGATTTTTTTGCCGACGACGGCAGTGGTTCTGTTTTTGATGCTTTAGCAGCCATACGAGCTGCGGAGCTTGTTGGCGCTCGAATTATCAACGCCAGTTGGGGTGGACCATCGTGTTCGCGATCCTTAAGAGAAACTCTTGATGAGCTGTCAAAAAAGAATATTTTATTTGTAACCGCTTCAGGCAACGAATCTTTAAATATTGATCGTGAACCAATGTACCCCGCAGCATTTAGTGCGGCCTCGCAAATCACTGTGGGCGCTATGACCGCCGATGGTGCGACCGCGGGGTTTTCAAACTACGGCCGACTTGTTCATCTCGTTGCCCCCGGAGCAGATATCTTAAGCACTTATCCACTTCCCGACCTCACTGCTGTCGAGCACGGTACAAGCATGGCGGCACCTTTTGTTTCTGGTGCAGCCGCACTGTTGTGGTCCGCCTTTCCGCAAGCTTCAGCAAAACAAATCAAACAGGCCCTTATAACTTCGGTTCAGCCGGGACCGTTTCCCGTGCTCTCTCGCGGCTCCCTCGATGTGGCCGCCGCCCACGAAGCACTTAAAGAACTGATGTCTCGTTAAATATTAAAAACTCCTTTCGCAGCGTGCGCGTTATATTTTACGAAAAATTGACATCGCTGAAATTTAGCAGCAAACTTTTTGTATGGCGCAACAACTGACTCTGAATGGCTTTGATGACTTGGGCACCCGGCGCTTCGGTGGCCTCGAAATTAAAGGAAATCCAAGAACCGCTCGTCCCATTTCCTTTTCTAAACCAGTCCATCTGGTGCTCAAGTCTGAATTTGCACGGGGTAAAAAATCTTTTTTGCGACGACCTTTTGTCTCGCGCATTGAGTCCAGTGCGCGTCGTCTCGCAAAGCTGACGAATTTGCGTCTCTTTCGTTTTGTAAACGCAGGAGACCATCTTCAGCTCATCGTGCTTGTTCGCTCGCGAAAGGCCTTCAATAAGTTTGTGCGTGCCTTTACTGGATTCGTAGCTCGCGTGATGCTCGATGCAGAACGCGGCCGTGCTCAGGATAAGAAGTTTTGGATCGCCCGTCCCTTTACTAGGATCCTGAATTGGAAATCGGAGTTTGCAAAATGCAAACTCCTGCTAGAAGCAAAAATCCTCGCCGCCTGCGGCTTCGACCTCAGTGCCGACGCCGACTCCTCCGCCTAAAAGGTAAAGTACCTTTTCTAGCAACATATAGCATCTCAACTACAACAAGCCCATTGGAACTCACAACCGTTCATATTGGCTTTAAGTTTTGTCCTGCAGCTTGTGTATTTAACTAGGAATTTAATTCGACAAAAATTATGACCATACCCCGGGCAAACCAACCTGCATTGATTAGCTATGCTACTTGGTCGCAATCGCGACTATCATCTCACAAGGACCGATAAAACCCTTTCCGTGGCTTTCGAATTTTGAAAGTTCTGAGTGTATCTCTGTCCAGGTTTCTTCCTTTTCCTCCGCCGATAGAGAACTCATCATCTGATGAAGGGCGCCAAAAGATTCTTTTTCAAAGCGCACACATTCGGCGGCTGACGACAAGTGAATGGGCGAAAGCACGGTTCTCACTTGGATGTTCTTAAATCCCACATCTTGAAATGCTTTTTCAATCACACCGGGACTTCCAAGACTGAAAGGCCCGGGTTGGCCCGCCTGAGGAGGCGGCAATTGAGCTCGGCGCCGAATAATCGAAACAGGAATGGAGAAAAATCCATTCAGCTCAGGTTTAGAGTAAACAATGGCTCCTATCCTTCCGCCACTTTTGAGAGCGTTCTTCATTCCTGTCAGCGCCTTTTGCTGATTGGGAAAATAAATGAGGCCGACACGCGAAATAACGCCATTAAAGCTTTCAGGTGGCACGTCGAGATTCTCACCATCCATCACTCTCGTTTCTATATTTTTAAAACCTGCAGATCTAGCGGCCTCCGCCGCGCGATCAATAATTTTCGAAGAAATATCCGTGGCCAACACTCGGCCGGATGGCCCCACTCGCCGAGCGGCGCTGATGGATTGTTCACCGGCTCCTGCGGCAATATCCAGAACAGAATCGCCGATCTTGAGTTCCATCATATCAAACATAGTCTCCGTAGATGGACCCAGCCATTGATGCAAAAATGGGCCCCAGTTGTCCCATGCCTCTGCGGCCGAGTCCCATTGCTGACGTGTGGTTTCTTTAAACTTAACTGGATCGAATATAGGGATGGCATTGGTCATTTAGCACCTCGCTTAGGGCAAGAGGTTGGGAGTCGATTAAACATCTACATTTAGCTTTAACCGCAGACACTGCTTTAATCAAACTTTCTAATTCCATTAGCGCTTACGAATTCACTGAGTTTAAATCATTTACGCAACTTAACACTCCGCGCGTGTCGTAGCAGCAGTAGCGATTTTTGCAAACCAGAGGGGACCGACTTATCTCATCACCTCTAGGTACGTGATACCTAAATGGCTGGATCAAACATTTTGCAGGAATTCACAACAGTGGCTTCTTCATGGTGTTCGCCCGTGGGGCTGTAAAGGTAATTGTAACCAAAGCTGTCTTGCAAATACGGATAGTTAATTTGACCACACTCTAAGGCAACACGATCAAAAGCCTGCTGTGGATTGTTTCCGTGACCAACAAGCAAAATTAAGCCTTGGGCTCCTTGATCAACATTGCAATAAGCCTCGCAAGTCCACGGATTGGCGATTGCTGAAGATACTGAGAACAAAAATAAAATTCCTACGATGACTGTTTTCATAAATTTTTCTCCTTTTGGCTTGCCGTCCACTTCGACTATTTCAGCGAAGTGCCAATTGTTTGTAATAAAAACTCATACTGTAAGGCATTGAGCTTAGCCAACTGTTTTAAGTTAGCACCGGCTCCGTGACCGCCCTCCACGTTTTCGTAGTACATCACAAAGTGCTTTTGTTCCATCATCTTAGCTGCCATTTTACGAGCATGGCCCGGATGAACACGATCATCTTTTGTAGAGGTTACAAATAACACAGGTGGGTATTTTTTATCTGCACTCACGTTTTGGTACGGTGAATATTTTAAAATCACCTCGCGCATTTTTGCATCGCTTGGATCGCCGTACTCACCCATCCAGCTAGCACCTGCTAAAAGTTGTGAGTAACGTATCATATCGAGAAGCGGAACCCAACAAAGCACAGCTCCGTAAAGATCTGGTCGCTGAGTCATCACCGCACCAACTAACAAGCCACCATTGCTGCCACCGCGAATAGCGAGACGCGACGGGCTTGTGACTTTGCGCTGAATTAAATCTTCGGAAACTGCGATAAAGTCATCATAGGCCTTTTGTCGATTTTCTTTAAGTGCGGCTTGGTGCCACTTGGGCCCATACTCTCCACCGCCGCGAATATTGGCCACTACAAATACGCCGCCCTTTTCCATCCACAGTTTTCCGACGATGGCATTGTAGCCCGCCGTTTGCGAAACAGTGAAGCCGCCGTAGCCGTATTGCAATGTTGGCGCTGAGCCGTCAAACACAAGTCCCTTTTTAAAAACCATAAAATACGGAATGCGTGTTCCATCTTTGCTCACAGCAAAGCGCTGCTCCACCTGGAGATCTTTGGCGTCGAACCGTGCTGGCATGGATTTGAGTTTGGTGGGACCGCTGACAAAATCGTAGGCATAGAGTGTGCTGGGTTGATTGAAGTTTTCGTAGAGAAATAGGTATAAATTGGATTCGTCTGTGGACGACGTCACCGTGATTTGCCCATTGCCATCCAGCATGGCAAGTAAACTCGGCTGAAGCCATTTGTCCTTATCCAACTCTGTTACGTAAAGGCGGCTGTTCACATCCTCGAGAATTGCGATAACGACTTTTGTTTTAAGAGCGAGAACTCGTTGCACGGACTGCGTAGGCTTTGGCGCAAACACTAACTGCACGTCTTTGTCTTCGAGCTCTTTTCCCGCAGCTTTTTCGTCAATGGAAACAACGGTTCCTGGTTCAAACGTTGTGCTCTTAAACTTCCACGGATTTCGGATCTCGTAGAGATATCTCCCTTGAAAGTAGCTCGCAAGTTCTGCAGCAGGTGGCTTGGGTATTGGTTTTACCGATAATGTTTTTAAATCGAAAACACTTTCTTCGGTGTTAAAAAAATCGATGGCGCGCACGAGAACAATTTTTGCCTGATCGCGGTGGACCATTCGCATGGCGTGGGCGCGCACATCTTTGGCGTCGATCTCCATCACCATTTTGGCTTTATCGAGAGTGGTTCCACGCTTCCAAAGTTTGATCTGCCGAGAGTATCCAGAGTCCGTGAGCGTGCCCGGGCCAAAATCAGTTCCCACAAGGAGGTGATCTTTGTCGGCCCATGTCACCACCGTTTTAGCTTCAGGAAGGGTAAAGCCTTTTTCGACAAATTTCTTTTTTGTTAAATCAAACTCACGCTCCACCGTGGCGTCTTTTCCGCCGCGCGATAATGAAACCATACATTTTTGGTAAACCGGTTCGAGGCACTCAAAGCCTTTGAAGACCCAGTTTTCGTTTTCTTTTTTCGCCAATGCGTCGATATCCAAAATAGTCTGCCATCGGGGCTTGCTCTTTTTATATTCTGCGTAAGAAGTTGTGCGCAAAATTCCGCGCACATGAACATCATCTCGCCAAAAGTTAACGATGTCGTTTTTGAGAAAAAAGCCCGTCGGGATTTTGTCTTTTGCTTCCAGAATCGCCAGAGTGTCTTTTTCGGCACGTTCGTAGCGGGGGGATTGCGTCAGCGCCGCCTGGCTTTTTTGATTTTGCGCCTCGACCCATTTTAAAGCTTCTGCACCTTCGATGTTTTCTAACCACAGATAGGGATCTTCCACCACTGCGGGTCGGTGGGCACAGGCCATTAACAATAATACGATTACAAAACGCTTCATGACGCCTCCAAGGAAATCTCTGGCAAATAATCACAGAGCGGTCCCACACCGCAACCATTTCTTGATTTTTGCCTGACAAAACAGTTAGGATGCACCCCAAACAAGACGATCTAACAACGAGCCGCGTTGCTCGCTCAAACAACCCCTGGAGGGTCTTTGCGGTACTACATCGACGAACTTAAGAACCACGTTGGAAAAACCATCGAACTCAAGGGCTGGACGTTTAACCTTCGCGGTTCTAAAAAAAATAAATTCTTAATTTTGCGAGACGGTACAGGTTTGTGCCAATGCGTGTTCTCCGAGGAAACCACGGACCCCACAGCGTTTTCCACATTCGATCAGCTGACGCAAGAATGCACAGTGAAGGTCACCGGAGAAATCAAAGTAGAGCCACGCAGCCCTGGCGGTTACGAGCTCATCACGAAATCCCTCGAAATTCTTGCCCCATCGGTGGACTATCCCATCACGCACAAGGAACACGGCCCGGATTTTTTAATGAGCCATCGCCATCTGTGGATTCGCGGTCGCAGACAGCATGCAGTGCTTCGAGTGCGTTCCGAAATCGTCAACGCCATTCGCGACTTTTTCAACGGACGCGGATTCACCCTCACTGACTCGCCGATTTTTACTCCCAGCGCCTGCGAAGGCACCTCCAATCTTTTCGAAACCAAGTACTTCGACGAAAAGGCTTACCTCTCACAAAGTGGACAGCTCTATATTGAAGCGACGGCCGCTGCGTTTGGAAAAGTGTATTGTTTTGGCCCTACGTTTCGCGCCGAAAAATCAAAAACACGACGCCATTTAATTGAGTTCTGGATGGTAGAACCAGAAGTGGCGTTTAATGATCTTTACGACAACATGGAGCTTGCCGAGCAATTTGTGGAATACATCGTGCAAAGAACTTTGCACAACTGTAAAGACGAATTAACAGTTCTCGCTCGCGATTTATCCAAGCTCGAAGTGATTAAAGGGCCGTTTCCGCGAATCCACTATCGCGAAGCTGTGGAAATGATTCTAAAAGAAAATAAAAACTTTGTGGTGGGAGACGACTTTGGCGCACCCGACGAAGAAATCATTTGTACCAAATTCGATAAACCGGTTTTTGTTCACCACTTTCCAACAGCCATTAAAGCGTTCTACATGAAGCAAGATCCTCAAGAGCCCGAGTACAGCATGAGCTGCGATCTTCTCGCCACCGAGGGCTACGGCGAAATCATCGGCGGTGGTCAGCGCGAGGAAAGTGTTGAAAGCCTAAAAACGCGAATTAAAGAACACAAATTGAAACAAGAAGATTTTGAATGGTATCTCGATCTCAGGCGCTATGGATCGTTCCCGCACTCGGGCTTTGGCTTAGGTGTGGAAAGAACTGTGGCGTGGATTTGCGGACTTCAGCATGTGCGTGAAACCATTCCATTCCCCAGACTTTACGGAAGAAACTATCCTTAACAACAAGAGGCCCTATGGATACTATTCAAGAGAAACTAAAATCTCTCAAAGCTAAAAACGAAATCGCCCTTAAGGGTGGCGGTGAAGACCGCTTGGCCAAACACAAGCAAGGTGGTCGCCTCACAGCTCGCGAGCGCATCGACGTATTAATGGACCCAGGCAGCTTTGTTGAAACCGATCGTTTGGTCACTCATCGCTCGACCAATTTTGGCATGGGTGAAAAAGTCATTCCTGGAGACGGCATCATCACGGGTTACGGAAAAGTGAATGGCCGCATGGTATGCGTTTACAGCCAAGACTTCACTGTGTTTGGCGGAAGTATGTCGCGAACACAGGCCAACAAAATTTTAAAAGTGATGGATTTAGCCATGAAGAATGGCGCCCCAATGATCGGACTTAATGATTCGGGAGGAGCGCGCATTCAAGAGGGCGTTGAAGCTCTCGGTGGCTACGCCGATATTTTCTTAAAGAACGTGATGTCTTCTGGGGTGATCCCTCAGATCAGCGCTATTATGGGGCCCTGCGCTGGTGGAGCCGTTTACTCTCCATCGATCACTGATTTTATTTTTATGGTGAAAAACTCCAGCTACATGTTTGTTACTGGCCCCGATGTCATCAAAGCCGTGACCCACGAAGAAGTGACTAAAGAAGATCTTGGCGGCGCGACAACGCACAATCAAAAATCAGGTGTGGCGCACTTTTCTGCCGACGACGATAAGACGTGCCTGCTGATGATTCGTGAACTTCTTAATTTTTTGCCTTCGAACAACCTCGACGATGCTCCTTTGCAGTCAACAACCGATGCTCCCGACCGCCTTGTCAAGGAGCTCAATACATTTTTGCCAGACAATTCGCGCAAACCTTACGACATGAAAGAGCTCATCAAGTTAGTGGTCGATGAGAAATATTTTCTCGAAGTTCATCAGCACTATGCCCAAAATGTCGTGGTTGGCTTTACAAGATTCAATGGTCAGAGTGTGGGAATCGTTGCCAATCAGCCGCAAATTCTTGCCGGCTGTTTAAACATCGACGCCAGCAAAAAAGCGGCGCGCTTTATTCGTTTTTGTGATGCTTTCAATATTCCCATTGTGACTTTTGTTGATGTTCCGGGATTTCTGCCTGGCACAGAGCAAGAATGGAACGGCATTATCACCCACGGCGCAAAACTTTTGTATGCCTATGCAGAGGCCACTGTGCCTAAAGTCACAATCATTACACGCAAAGATTACGGCGGCGCTTATTGCGTAATGTCGTCTAAGCATCTTCGCGGCGATGTGAACTTGGCCTATCCGTCAGCGGAAATCGCTGTGATGGGCGCTGATGGCGCGGTCAATATTATTTTCCGCGATGCCATCAACAAAGCCTCAAGCCCCACCGACGAACGCCAAAAACTGATAAAAGATTACGAAGACAAGTTTAACAACCCGTATGTGGCTGCAGAACTCGGGTACATTGATGAAGTGATCGAGCCTTCGCACACACGCAAGCGCATTATCCAAGCGCTCGATATGTTAAAAAATAAACGCGATGTAAACCCGCCTAAAAAACACGGTAACATTCCACTTTAGAGGTCGACGATGTTGTTTAAAAAAGTTTTGATCGCCAATCGAGGAGAAATTGCAGTTCGCGTGATTCGCGCATGCCGCGATCTGGGAATTCCCACTGTGGCTGTTTACAGCGAAGTGGATCGCTTTAGCCAACACGTTCTGCTTGCCAACGAAGCCTACGAAATTGGCCCTGCACCGAGCACGGAGTCTTACCTTCGCGAGGATAAAATTTTAGAAGTGGCAAAAAAATCAGGAGCTGATGCTATTCATCCAGGTTACGGCTTTTTAAGTGAACGCGCTTTTTTTGCCCAGGCCGTTGAAGACGCAGGAATTACGTTTATTGGCCCTTCTCCCGAAAACATTAAAGCCATGGGTGATAAACTCTCGGCCATATCTCATATGAAAAAAGCCGATGTTCCCACAGTTCCGGGCAGTGATGGCGCCGTGCATACGGTTGCCGACGCCAAGAAGGTGGCTGAAATAATTGGCTACCCAATTATGATCAAAGCCTCTGCTGGTGGCGGTGGAAAAGGCATGCGTGTTGTGCAAAAACCTGAGGAGCTTGAAAACGCTTTTAATGCGGCAAAATCCGAAGGTCTTAATTATTTTAAAGACGACACGGTCTATATGGAACGCTTTATTACCAATCCAAAGCACATCGAGATCCAAGTGTTTGGTGATAAGCACGGAAATGTTGTGCATCTTTTTGATCGCGAATGCTCCATTCAGCGCCGTCATCAAAAAATTATCGAAGAGAGCCCAAGCCCATCTGTGCCAAAAGAAGTTCGCGAGCGCATGGGCCAGGTGGCCGTGAAAGCTGCCAAATCCATTGGTTATGTGGGCGCTGGAACTTTTGAATTTATTTTCGATAACGCCACTAAAGAATTTTTCTTTATGGAAATGAACACGCGTTTGCAAGTGGAACATCCCATCACCGAGATGGTGACCAACACGGATCTCGTGCAAGAACAGTTGCGCGTGGCCGCTGGGCAAAAACTTTCGTTTAAACAAGAAGACATCAAACAGCGCGGCCATGCCATCGAATGCCGTATTTGCGCAGAAGATCCACAAACGTTTATGCCCTCGCCTGGTTATATTCGCCGGTTTCGCCCGCCATCAGGCCCCTATGTGCGCGTTGAGACTTACGTGTACTCTGGCTACGACATTCCCATCCATTACGATCCGATGATTGCCAAGGTTGTCACCTGGGGACAAACGCGCGAAGAGGCCATCAATCGTATGCAGCGCGCTTTGATTGAATTCACCCTAACTGGTGTGAAATCAAATATCGTTCTCCACAAGTCGATTTTAAAAGCGGATAAATTTCTTGATGGATCCTACACCACTCAGTTTTGTGAAAAAGATCTAGTGATCAATCCACCAGAGCTTTTTAAATTTATCGACGATCGTGTATTTTTAATTGCCGCCGCAATTGCCTCGTATAAACAGCGCGAGACAAAAATTGATAATTCGCAAGTTAAACTCGAAACCTATTCGCGGTGGAAACAAGTCAGCCGCCGTCATGCGATGAGGTACTAAAATGTATTTTGAAGCAGAACTCGATAAAAAGAAATATCAGATCAACGTCGCTCGCCGCGAAGGCGACTGGTCTGTACAGTTGAAAGAAGAGACGCAAGACAAATGGGAAGAGTTCACAATCCCCGACGAAAACTTCGTCGAAGTTGATAACATAATCAGTTTTATTTTTAACAACCAGTCGTACCTCGTCGATGTGGTTTCGGATGGTTTGGATTGCACCGTTTACTCGCGCGGTGGTTTTCGCAATTTAAAAGTCTACAACGATGAAATGCTTCTGCATGAAAGCTTCAAATCGGGTGGCGCCATGGGCGGAGCTTCGGCTCTAAAATCGGGAATGCCCGGCAAGATCGTAAAAGTTTTTGTCAAAGAAGGCGATGAAGTCAAAGCCGGCACACCGCTACTGGTGATGGAAGCAATGAAGATGGAAAACGAAATGAAAGCGGGAGCCGACGTGAAAATTACCAAAATTCACGTCAAACCCGGCGACAACGTCGAAACCGGCGCCACCCTCATCAGCTATTAGGTACGCAGTAGGGGCAGAGAGCGAAGCTCTCGTTTACGAGCAAAGCTCGTTTCAGCCCCTTTACCTTTTGATTGAGATCTGCGTTAAATTTCTACTGGTGTGCGAACGGGAGCTGCCTCTGCTGGAGCGCTTGCTGGTACTATATTAAATGTTTCGCACTCGTCCGCCTTTTTAAACAGTTTAGCGAGGTCCACTTCAACACAGTCTCTTCCGTTACAGGTCATTCTATATTGTCGTCCAGATTCTGACTTCAGAATCACGGCATCACAAGAACTGGTGCCTCCATTAAAACAGTTAAATCGAACGATTTTGAGCTTTGTCCCAGAATCTATAACTATCCGCTCCCCTGTTTTCATCTCGGGTTCTACTGTAACGCTTGTGCCCATGCCAGCAGTAGAAAAAATATTATTCTGAGAATTTTTGCTTTTAGTAACGGTATGACTCTCTAGAAATATCAGCTCATCACCCAAGGCCAACGGCGTTATTCTTGTCTCTTTGCACTCAGTAACACTTTCCTGAGCAACGTCTCTCTTTTGCGGACCAGCACATCCCATAACTCCCAGAAGAGCGAACACTGCCAAGATATTTTTTGTGAAATTCATTTTCATCTCCTTTAAATTTATAACGCTTTGTAAGTCAGTGCGACGGCTTCGCCGTCTACGTAAACTGCTTCGGAGACGATCTGTCCTTGCTCTGATTCAATGACGAGTGTGTGCAAACCGTGGTCGATGCCATAAACCACGAAGCCCGCGGGTTTTACGCCAACTGTTTTATTGATGGTTCTTCCCTGTTGATCCAGATACAAAATTTTCGTTTTTTCAGTTTGATGATCTATGTAAACTTCGAAGGGCTGATCCGCATCCACAAAACCCACCACCACGCCGCTCGCCACCGTGATGGGATAGGCTTTTTGAATTCCTCTCCACCAACTGTCGTTGAGCACTGGAATTTCTTGGAATTTTTTATAACGACTCGCAAAGGTCGAAGACTCGATCTCTGCGCCTTCCACTTTTGTGTAAATCAACAGCGGCTCTTGTCCGATGTAGGATTTCATTTTTAAAATTTCTTCAGTTTTCACCTGTTGGATTCCAGTTTGGCCAAGAGCAAAAAACTCGATGTTTTTGGGCTGCAAGGAAAGGGGATCAAAGGGTCGCATGCTGAGCTGTCGCTCATCGCCAACTTCAAAATTAAGCTCTGTAACCATTCCCGCTTGTACGACGGCTAGCTTTGAATCAATCAAGCGGCCCAGCTGATCAATCACTTCGATCTCATATTCGCCATCATTTAAACCAACAAAGGAGAACTGACCGTCTTCGCTGGTTTTTTCGTTTTCTTTGCGTGCAATGTACATCTGAAAATAAATGGGTTTTACATTTTGTTGAACCATGCGCACCTGATAACCCTGCGCGGGCTCTTGACCTCGAGAGATGGTCCCCCAGATCATACCGTCCATGCGATTCTTTTTAGGAAGTTCGATGGTGTCGAAAAAGTATTGCATAAACTGATCGGGAAAAAGATGGATTTTTATTTCTCTTCCAAAATTTGCCAGTACAACTGTCTGACGATATTTTGCCTGCTGCGCGGTCACAACACCTGTCGACTGCGGACTGATCAGCGGCTCTACAAAACTGCCTTTGTCGTCGGAGCGAACGTGCACCTCATGGTCTCCCACCGAAATTTGCGCTCGTGAGACAACCTGCCTGTTGCCAGGGCTATCATAAATAGCCAGAGCTTGGCCTTTAAAAGAAAAGTTATAGGGCTTTAATTTGATATCCACGCCGCCGATAATCAAACCGACATTCTTACGGGTTTTAGCTAGCACTTCTAAATCGATGATGGCTTCGCCCAATAAAAACCCTCGATGATCTGCAAGCTCGGCAATGATTTCGCCCTCTAAACGATCGACTTTAAGTTCGTAGATGCCTTCGCGCAGAGAGATTCTTCCGTCTTTTCGTTTTTCACCGTCCACAAACCACCCCACAGAGAGAGTGTCGCGCGGATCAGAAATTGCCAAACCATCTGTGAGCTCAATCTTTCCTTGAATCCATATATGTGAGGTGCCACCAATCCCCACGCTTTGCTTTTGCTGTTCCGCAAGGAGCTCCGCGGCCGATTTGTCCTCAAGAATGTCTTTGTTCTGAGTGATCTCCTTTAGAGAAACTCCACTCACGTTCATCATTGTATCGATGGCGTCGGTTGGCCGCAGGGTCATTTGTGGAATTTGTATTTCTGAAATTTCGCTTTTTATAACTTCTTTTGTACTTGGCTGTAACTGCGTGGCAGCAATATTTTGCGGAATTTGTTCTTCCTCATAAATAGACATGTAGTAATCATCTTCGAGAGCCGCGAAGGCTGGTGAGAACTCCGAAAAGTTTAATGTCATCCGTGGCATTTGCACCGGGGGACGATCCATCACTGTACGCATGGGATAAATAATATTCGACGCCAAAAAGAATGACGCGCTTGAGGCGCTCAAAAATAAGAAATGAAAAATAAATCCAGTGAGTGTTCGCATAGTTACCCACCACTAGTTTATTTAGAAGGGCCTGAAATCGTCAATGAAGTCTTCCCTTTCGGGACGTGTGACCAGATAGTCAATCAAGCCCTTCAGGACCTTTTCGGCTTTTTCCTGGTCGTAATCGACCAGACGGTAAACGCCTTTGGAGTTTCGCTTCTCGATAATAACCTGAATTTGCAATATGTAGGGGCGACGTTCGCCCAGGATTCGTAGCTTAGAATACGCACGTTCTGTCTTAGTGTCCCCGTAGTCATAACCATCGCCAGTGGCCGAGTGATACTTCGAAACCAGTTCGCGACCATTCGCGCTTCGACCGCGAATTCCCACCGCAGCTCGATCAAAGGCCCGGATGATGCCAGAGACCGAAGCGTTGACCGTATTTCTCTCGGCATAGGGACCTGAAGGAGGACTTGCGCAGCCCAAAGCTGTCATTAAAAGTGCAAAGTTTAATACTCTCAACATCAGTTAAGAGTATTACTTCACTATCTTCTGAGCATCCTTTAGGAATTTTTCGAGACCTTTGTCTGTAAGCGGGTGCTGACTCATTCCCTGCATCACTTTAAAAGGAACAGTCACAATATCTGCACCAATCATGGCCGAATCGAGAATATGAATATTGTGGCGAATACTGGCCACCAAAATTTCTGTCTCGAAACCGTAATTGTGATAAATCGTATGAATCTGTTGGATCAAATCCATTCCCGTATTGGAGATGTCGTCCAGGCGACCAACAAACGGAGACACCATGGCACCACCGGCTTTTGCAACTAACAAAGCCTGTAAGGGAGAAAACACAAGAGTCACATTGGATTTGATTCCCTCGGCGCGGAGCTGGCGAACTGCGACCAAACCCTCTTCGGTCATTGGAATTTTCACCACCACGTTATCGGCGATTTTTGCTAAATCCATTCCCTCTTTAAACATATCTTCGGATTTTATAGAGAGCACTTCCGCAGACACAGGCCCTTTTACTTCTTTGCAAATATCGGCAATGACTTCTTTGAAAGGTCGTCCGATGCCAGCAATCAGAGAGGGATTTGTTGTAACGCCATCAACCCATCCGCGAGCATTGGCTTGTTTGATTTCGTTAATGTCTGCTGAATCAATAAAAAATTTCATGTGTGCTCCCTCATCGAATTTGCCCCATCCTAGTCTAGGATGGGCTCAGATTCAACGAACCAATTTTAAAATCTACAGCGACTGGAGATAATCTTCCATCGAGTAATAACCAGCTCGTTTGTTGGCTAACCACACTCCGGCCTCCACGGCACCACGGGCAAAAACCGCTCTGCGCAGAGCCTTGTGTTCGATGCTGATAACCTCTTCTCCCGAGGAAATTTCGATCCGATGGGTCCCCACAATCTCGCCTTCGCGGATCGATTTGGGTTTTGGCAATTTGGCGCGTTTTTCATTGAGAATATTTTGTAAAACGATGGCCGTACCACTGGGTTTGTCTTTTTTGTGAATGTGGTGCCACTCTGTCATTTGCACCTTAAAATGGCCGGGGAGGGGGAGAGCCTGTAAAAGGTCTTTGACCATTTGCACTCCGATGGAGGTGTTTGCTGTCCACAACACTGGAATTTTTTTGCTCGCTTTTTTAAGAGCCGAAAATTGTTTTTCCGAAAGCCCCGTTGTTCCCGACAGCAAAGGAACTTTTTTTGCCTCACACCATTTTAAGGTTTGTATAAACATCTCCGGAGACGAAAAGTCGATGACGAGATCTGGTTTGAGTTTTACGTCGTCAAACCCAGTTACCAGAGAGCCTTTGGGCTTACGAGAAATCCCACCACTAAAAACCACGCCCTTGGTTTTCCGAAGAATTTTTTGAATCTCTTGGCCCATTCTGCCTTGCGCGCCGACAACAAAAATATTCATAGATATTTCTCGTAGGCTTTAAGTGTGTCTTCGATTTGCTTTTTTTGCTCCGCGGTTAACCTGCAAAGAGGCAGGCGCATCTCATCACTTTCGATGACACCCATAATGTGCAACGCCGCTTTTACAGGAATAGGATTTGCCGTAATGTACAAGCTGCGAATTAATTCGACAGAGCCACGAAAATCGTTCAGAGCACTTTCGGTAACAGCTCCCGAAAACCATTCACTCATTTTGCGCGGCATAATGTGGGAACACACGGAGATCACCCCTTGGCCGCCGAGCTTTTTTAAGTCTAAGCAAGTTTCGTCGTCGCCACTAAGCACATTCCAGTTGGGTCCGCAGGCGGAGAGAATTTTTTGGCCGAATTCCAAATTGCCTGTGGCCTCTTTGATTCCACAAATATTTTTGTGCTGTGACAGTTTTTGAATGGTGTCCACTTCGAGGCTGGTAATTGTTCTGCCTGGCACATTGTAAAGAAGAATGGGGGCGCCGGCTTCGTCGGCAATAGTTTTAAAATGTTCGTACAGACCCTGCTGTGGAGGTTTGTTATAATAAGGAACAACGACAAGGAGTGATTTGGCTCCTGCAGCTACGGCTTTTTGCGAGAACTCCACCGTCTTTTTTGTATTGTTGCTGCCAGAGCCGAACATAATTGTGGCGCTAGAGCCAGCCGCTTTTGTGACAAGCTTTAAAATGCCAAGGCTTTCTTCCTCTGAAAGAGTAGGGCTTTCGGCGGTGGTCCCGTTGACGACAAACTGATGAACTCCCGCTTTCAATTGCTGTTGCACTAATTTTAATAACGACGTTTCATCCACTTGGCCATTTTTAAATGGCGTCACAAGCGCTGTGTAAACTCCTGTTGGCCTCATTCTATGCTCCCTTCAAAAACTAATTTTGCTTCACCACTCAATTTGGCCGTGCTTTCCAGCATCTCCACCGCAAGCTGGCCACCCGGTGTTTTCACCTGCACCACGTTTTTTCTGCTTTTTAAATTTAAATACACTTGTGCTGCCGCAAGCACGCCTGTGCCGCAAGAAAGTGTAAAATCATTCACTCCACGCTCGAGAGTGACGGAATCCAAAGAGTCCTCGCCTTGAATAGCAAAAAATGTAAGGTTGGAGCCGCGAGGGCCAAAAGCGGGATCGAAAATAAACGGCGCTAATTCCTGCGCTCGTCCCATGACTGCTTCAATATTTGCCACGGGTATCACAAAATGCGGAACTCCCGTATTTGTGAGGTAGCCTTCTTTGAATCGGCCTTGGAACATATTATCGAATTTTTGGATCGCTTGAGCAGGAACTGTGGTTTCGATTTCTACAAACTCCTCCCGCAGAGTTTTTCCTACAAACTGCCCGCGCTGAGTTTTCACGACGACTTCTGACAGCTGTTTCTGCAAAAACAAAAACCAGGTTGTTGCACGAGCCGCGTTTCCGCACATCTCGGCCTCGTTTCCATCGGGATTGTAAAACGTCCACTCAAAATGTTGTGGAGTCGACGTAGTTCGCAAGTGCACAAGCCCATCAGAGCCTATCCCAAAATGTCGATCACAAAGTCGACGCACAATAGCTTCGGAGGGCTGCCATTGTTTCTCGTCCACAATGATAAAATCATTGCCCGTGGCCTGCGCTTTAAAAAATTTCATTACTGGTCCTTGGCTTTTGGGGCCTTGGTCTTTGATGTCTTTTTTGATGTCTTCGGCGGAACAAGAGGTGTCACAGGTTGTGGTGCTGCTTGTTCCTGTTGAAGTTCTTTTTTAAGCGAGCCTTCCGTTGGAAGGGGTGGCTCTGGTGGCCCCTTGACTCCGCAGCCAAGAACGACCGCAAAAACCAGACCCAAAATTAATTTACTCATTTGTATCCTTATCGTCAGTTTTGTCGCCGTCTTTGCTGTCATCTTTTTCGTCGACTTTACAAAATTCAGGCACTGTTAAAAATGCCTTTTTTTGTTTATCAGATAAGGGGCGACAAGACGATAAATATTTCTGTTTTTCCTCGGCTCTTCGCCATTTTTCCCAAATAACCAAATGGCGATTAAGAATAGTTGTTTTGTGAAAAGCTTTCATAACTTCGGGGGAGGGTTTTTTTGATTTACTCGCCGCCGCTAGCCCCCGCAAAACCACATACTGGCAAAGATCTTTTTCGGCTGGCAGCAGGGTGGCGGCTTGGCAAGAAACCTTGGTGGTGGCCCCTTGCTGCTCATGCAGCTCTAACCAGTTGCCATAAACTTTGTATATTTCCATAAATGGCAGTTCTTTTTTAGCCCACTGGATTTTTTCTCGAGCCCTGGTAAAGTTTTTTTGATTCAGCCAAAAAGCGATGGTGTGGGATAGCAGCTTTGTATTGTACGGCTCGCGCTCGAGAGCCAATAAAAAATTCTTTTCGATCTCGTTTTGATCTCCCCCAGACACCATAAGCAGATCCAGATTTTTTTCAAAAAGACTCAGCGTACTGTCGTATTGGAAGGTGGAAAGCCATTGCGCAACTTTTGCCTGGCTTTGGCTGTTGTTGAGAATTTTATGATGATCGTTTTTAAGTAAAAAAACCGCTTCCCCCACATTTTTGTCGAGGAACTGATTTTTAACCGTATCCAATGTTGCGTGGCTCAGTAAAAAGAAACTCATCGCAACAAAAGACATCATATTGTTTTTTGCCCTTCGTACGCCTTAATCAAAACATCTCGTGGTTTGCTGCCGTTGGCGGGCCCCACAACTCCCTCACGCTCAAAGAGTTCAATCAGACGCGCCGCCCGAGGATAACCTAAACGAAACTTTCGTTGTACGAGTGAAGCGCTCACTGATTTCAACCCCGATACCCAGGCGAGGATTTCATCATACCGTTCATCGTAATCATCCGACTCAGCATCGGCACTGTCCCAGGCACCCTCTGCACCCTCCGAAAAGGCCGGCTGGCGAGTGATAGCGCGCAGGGCAGACTCATCGTAGTCTGGCTGTCCCTGCTGCGACCAGTAATTCATGACCTCGGCGATTTCGGTTTCTGTGACCCACGGTCCGTGATGTCGTTCGGGCTTTGCAACACCGGGAGCTTGAAACAGCATATCCCCGCGCGCCAAAAGGCGTTCTGCCCCGGAGTCGTCAATGATAATTCGCGAATCCATCTTGCTCGCCACCTTAAAGCTAATGCGGCCAGGAATATTCGTTTTAATGAGCCCCGTGACCACATCTTTTCTTGGGCTCTGCATAGCTAAAATTAAATGAATCCCGCAGGCACGCGCCATTTGCGCTAAGCGTACCACGGCATGTTCCACGTTGTTCTTATCCACGGCCATTAAATCACCAAACTCTTCCACGACGATCACTATATATGGTTGTGGAGTGTAGTAGTAGGAATCCACCGGAACTTCTCCCGAATTATTGTGCTTGTCGTGAGTTTCGAGATCCTCTTTGCTAATTTCTAAAACCTTTTCGTTAAACGACTCCAAGCCTCGCGCGCCAAATTTCGACATCGAACGATAGCGTTTTTCCATTTCGCGCACGGCCCAGTTTAAGGCATTCACTGCTTTTTTGGGCTCGGTCACCATGGGCAATAGTAAGTGAGGGATATTATTAAAGGCCGCCAAATCCACTTGCTTGGGGTCAATCAATATCAAGCGCAAAGTTTGTGGGGAGTGGCGAAATAAAAGCCCGGTGAGCGCACAAACCACAAAAACCGATTTTCCTGACCCGGTCGTTCCCGCTACTAAAAGATGCGGCATTTTACGAAGATCCACCACCTTAGGAAGACCATCTGCTTGTCGACCTAGTGCTAAAGGTAACTTCATGTCGTCCGACCAAAATTCATCGAGGGCTAAAACATCTTTCAAATAAACGGTCTCGCGATGGGAATTCGAAGTTTCGATCCCCACCACATCGCGCCCTGGAATGGGAGCAATGATCCGCACCGATTCACTGCTGAGAGCCAATGACAGATCATCGGCAAGTTCGGTAATTTTACTAATCTTTACATCGGCGTTGGGTTTAAATTCAAAGAGCGTCACTGCCGGGCCGGGCTTTGCACCCTTGACTTCCCCCTTTACCGAAAATTGCCCGAGCTTATCAACTAATAAAGCGGACTTCATTTTAATTTCTTTTTCGTCCACTCGGTAACGAGACTCTGGTGGATCTTCCAAAATGCCAATCTCAGGGAGCTTCCAATTGGCAATTCGGCGTTGTACCTTTTTCTTGAGATCCACTCGGCGGCGCTTGAGCGGCCCAAAAAGGTTTTGCAGCATGGGAGCTGTGGTTTCTGGCGTTGAGTCCTCGTTGCTATCGACGTTGTCTGTGGGCTCTTCCTGCTGGGTTTGACTCATTGTCTGTGAGGGTGCCGCTTTTTGATAATCAATTTTGAAGCTGGAGGTTTTGTTGAGCGCCTCAGTTTTCTCTATTCTTCTGATCTCCGCTCTCGCGCGAGAATTTTGATAACTCTCTTTTAATTTGTCGAGAAAGTTGAGGATCCATTCTTTGGCGTCCTCTAACGCTCGAGGGCCAAAAAGGATCACATGCAAAGCCACAAGACTTGTCCACAGAATTATCCCCACACCCACAGTATTAAAGAGCCGCGTCATTTGTGTTTGCAAAAACTGTCCGATCATTCCGCCAACATAAATGTTGTTTTGATAAATCTTTATTCCTTGAAGGTGCAAAGAAAGTAGTGTTGAAGCCGTCACCATCAAAAGAGCTGCAGCCAATACTTTTTCCCAAAGCACTTCAATTTGTCTGTCCTTGGGTCCGTTCAAAGGTCGTCGCTTTAAAAAACTATGCGCGAAAAATAATAGAAGCCCCACCGCGCCCCACGAGGTCACGCCGAACATTTGAAACATGAGATCGGAAAAAAAACTTCCGAAAAGACCACACGCATTGTGTGCATTTTGTCGCACCCCAATAGAATTAAATGATGGATCCTCTGGATTGTGCGTACCTAACGCGAGTGCAATAAATAGAGCTCCAGACAGAAAAAATAACGCATACAATACAGACTTTATTTGGTGTGTTTTCATTCTTTCAGTTTAAAAAAACTATTGAAAGAGTGAAAGAACCATTTGTCTGACTCGACCTTAGTCAACGTGAACTGTACCAAATGACCGCTGTGTGTGTGTTTTAGTCGTACTCACAAACATCAAGGAAAAAAAAATTCATTACGCGCTGAAAAAATAAATTTTTTTATTGCTAGTTAGGGTGTTTAAAAACTACAAACGTTGTCTGCGTAAACAACAAACACAATACTTGATTGGGGTAGGGTTCTATGGAAGTTAATCACTCAGATAATCTTTTTGTCGCGAATTTACATTCTGTTAGCTTAGAAAGCCTTGTTAAAAGCAAACTGGAGGTTTTATTCCGTCAACAAAAAGAGGCTGACGTAGAACTTAACGATCTACACAAGCTTATTCTTGAACAAGTCGAAAAACCTCTTATTGAGCTTTCTTTAAAGCAAAACAGAGGAAACCAGGTAAAGACCGCAAAGTTGCTTGGTATCAATCGCAACACTCTTAAGAAAAAAATTGACACCTTTAAGATCGATATTAAAAACTTGCTTAGTTAATTCATCAGCGAGACTCGTTACGGCATCTTGGTAGGCTCGCATAATTTCTCAATCTTCTGGGGGAAGGTTTACCTATGTCTTATAAGATTCCTCCTCATAACAATGAGGCAGAGTTATCTATCATCGGCGGCATCATGGTTGAACCTGATGCCTTCGATGTGGTTTCTGATATCATTCATGCGGAAGATTTTTATAAGGTTGTCCACCAAAAGATCTACTCGGCCATTACCGAGTTGAATGCTAAAAGCCAGCCGGCCGATATTATTACCATTTCGAACCATCTGGCGCATAAAAAAGAGTTGGATTCCATTGGCGGACCCAGCGCTCTGGCAGAAATTCTAAACCAGGTGCCGGCGGCCATTAACCTGCGCGGATACGCAGAAATCGTGAAGCAAAAATCACTGCTCCGCAAGCTCATTCACGCCAATGGCGAGATTATGTCCGACGCCTATGACGAAAAGTTTGATTCCATCGACTCTTTTGTCGACAATGTCGAAGCTCGTATTTTTAAAATCACGGAACAAAAAGAAACCAAGAGCAATCTGACCAGTGCTGCAGACTTAATTAAGGTCAGCATCGATAAAATTACAGAAATGGCTGGCAATAACCAGGAAATCACCGGAATTGCCTCTGGGTTTTCAACACTGGATCGCATGACTTCGGGCTTTCAGCCGGGCGATTTTATTATTCTTGCCGCGCGTCCCTCCATGGGTAAGACCGCCTTAAGTTTAAACCTCGCTCTTAACGCCGCCATGAAGCTTAAAAAGTCTGTTGCCTACTTCTCGGTGGAGATGGGTAAAGAACAGCTGATGATGCGAGTGCTGGCTTCAGAGGCCAAGGTAAATATGTCTGATATTCGTATTGGGCGAATTAAAGATTCAGACTGGCCGCGTCTCATCGACAAAGCCTCTACACTTGCCGACACCTCTTTGTTTATCGACGACACAAGCTCCATTTCTCCCTATGAGATTCGCTCCAAATCTCGGCGGCTTAAATCGCAATTCGGTCTCGACATGATCATTATCGATTACTTACAAATTATGGGTCTTCCCGGCAAAGTGGAAAGCCGCGAACGAGCCGTTGCTGAGATTTCTAAGAGTTTAAAAAGTATTGCAAAGGAACTTCGCGTTCCAGTGATTGCTCTTTCACAGCTCAATCGGGGCGTTGAAGGTCGAACAGGCGATATGAAAAAGCCGGTGCTTTCAGATCTTCGTGAATCTGGTTCCATAGAGCAGGATGCAGATATTATTATGATGCTTTATCGCGAAGAGTATTACGATCCAGAAAATCCCGAGATCAAAGGGCAAGCTGATTTATTAATTCGTAAGCACAGGAACGGCCCCGTGGGCGACGTAAAGCTCAAGTGGCAGGCCCAGTTTGGTCAATTTACCGAATGGCAAGATAGTTATTCTCACCCAGCAGGCGCAAGCTCTGGAGGAGCTGCACCGTTTTACCAAGCACCCAGTGGCGGCGGTGGCGGGTACCAAGGCGGCGGCAAAGTGAAAAACTTCGCCCCCGGCGGCAGGTAAAGGTATGGACACACTTTTTGGGACTCAATGCACAAAGGCCTAGATAAGAAGAGAATGTTTTCTTCTTATCT
>JANOYW010000084.1:0-4119 GCA_031429075.1 Bdellovibrionales bacterium
CAAACTCTCAAGAGATGCCGCAACAGCGGCATCTCTTATTTTTTTCTCTGTGTTGTGTTCTCTCTGGCTGTGTTTGTTCAAGCAAGCCAATCGCAAATCACCCGCCCTGCAAAAGTATTCTTGCGTCCCCCCGACGGGATTAAGTTTTTCACGTTAGGATACAACGACGTCATTGCAGCCTTGTTATGGATTCGTGCGGTGCAAGACTTGGATATTTGCGAAAACGGCCGTGTCACCGAAACAGATTACGTGCCGCCCGTCAAAACGGCGCCATCAAAACTCAAAGGCATTCTTGGTCGCGAGGTAAAGCCTTCGAAGTGCCATAAGGGTTGGGTCTACTCGATGATGGATGTGATCACCAATGTTCAGCCACGATTTAAGCTGGCCTACGAATCAGGTGCGCAATTTTTAGCCATCGCCGTAGATGATCGCGAAGGGGCTCGGTTGATTTTTGAAAAAGGGTTAAAACTTTACCCCAACAACTGGAAACTCAATTTCGATGCAGCTTATCTTTATTTATGGGAATTAAAGGATGCCGAAAGAGCCAGCGAACTTTTATATCAGGCGATGAAAAACGGTGGCCCCGAGTATCTACCTTCGCTTGTTGCCAGTATCTATTCAGAAATGGGTCAGGCTCAGTTCGCCCGGCATTTACTGATGGATAGCCTGCAGAAAGAACTCCACCCAGGAGTGCGTGACCGACTGCTTGAGCGCCTCAAAGAAGTTGATAAGGTGTTAAAAAAAGTACAATAACCCTTGACCATTTTAAGTTTAGACTCAATTTTAGCGAGTCATGTCACAAGATTATTATCAAACATTAGGTGTCGATCGGAATTCGTCTGCGGACGAGATTAAAAAGGCTTATCGCAAGCTTGCCATGAAATATCATCCAGACAAAAACCCTGGGGATAAGGCAGCCGAGGATAAATTTAAAGAGGCGTCTGAAGCCTACAGTGTCCTCAGTGATGCTGATAAAAAAAGCAGGTATGATCGATTTGGTCATGCTGGCGTTCAGGGACCTGGTGGCGGTGGATATCATCAAGGCTTCGATAACGTCGAAGATATATTCTCGAGTTTTTCCGATATTTTTGGCGATTTTTTTGGCGGCAATATGGGCGGTGCCCGGCGCGGCGGCGGATCGCGTCAACAGCGCGGGGCCGACTTGCGTTACATGCTCGAAGTAAACCTAGCCGAGGTCATTTCGGGGGCCGAAAAGGAATTGGAATTTGATTCCGAAAAATCCTGCGGTGTGTGCACGGGCAGTGGCTCCGAACCCGGAAAGCAGCCGGAGAACTGTCCCACCTGCGGCGGCACTGGACAGGTTGTGAGCTCCCAGGGGTTTTTCTCGGTGGCCACGTCGTGTCCGTCGTGCCGAGGCAACGGAAAACTCATTCGCCATCCCTGCAAATCCTGCAAGGGCAAAGGGCGCACGATGGAGGATCGCAAGATTCGCGTTACCATTCCCAAGGGTGTGGCCACGGGAACTCGACTGCGCATTTCCGGCGAGGGCGAGGGCGGCTACACGGGCGGCCCTTCAGGAGATCTTTATGTTGAAATTCGCGTGCGGGATGATGCTCGTTATGAGCGGCAGGGCGATGATTTGTATGGAGCCCTGGAAATCTCTTATGTACAGGCCCTTTTAGGCGCTGAGGTCGAAGTCGACACGATGGATGGACGCAAAAAAATCACAGTTCCACCGGGCACTTCTCAGGGGCAGATTTTAAAGATGAAGGGTTTGGGTATTCCCCACATCCGCGGAGGGAATCGCGGAGATCTTTGCTGGGGCATTAAAATTTTGATTCCAAAAAAGCTTGGCAAGGACGAAGAGAAGCTTCTGCGTGAGATTGCAAAAAATCGCGATGAGGCTGTTCTGGATAAAAAAGGCTTTTTTGGGGCCTAACTGTCGGTGGACCTTGACGGCCGCAAAAGGGCCACCATATTTAGTTTGTAAATCATGAAGGAGACATAAATGGGCAAAATTATCGGTATCGACTTAGGAACAACAAACTCCTGTGTATCTGTGATGGAAGGCGGCGAAGCCAAGGTTCTTGTGAACGAAGAGGGAGCGCGTACCACGCCTTCGATTCTTGCGTTCAAAGACGGTGACCGTCTTGTGGGGCAAATTGCAAAACGCCAAGCAGTCACTAATCCAACAAATACTATCTATTCGGCAAAACGTTTTATTGGTCGGCGCTTTCAGGAAGTTCAAGAAGAGATCAAAAAAGTTCCCTACACTGTCGTGCAAAAAGGCAATGACATTGGCTTTCAGGTTATGGAAAAAGGCCAACAGAAAATAGTTTCTGCCGAAGAAGTGGCAGCAACGGTACTCGCAAAACTTAAAAAAGTAGCGGAAGACTACTTGGGCCAAGAAGTGACCGAAGCGGTTGTCACTGTTCCCGCTTATTTTAACGATGCACAAAGACAGGCGACTAAAGATGCGGGTCGCATTGCCGGCCTCGATGTAAAGCGCATTATCAACGAACCGACAGCTGCGGCTTTGGCGTACGGTTTTGATAAAAAACAGGAACAAAAAATTGTGGTTTATGATTTGGGTGGCGGAACGTTCGACGTTTCGGTTCTCGAAGTGGGCGACAGTATTGTCGAAGTTAAATCCACCAATGGCGATACACACTTGGGTGGCGATAATTTTGATGAAGTGATTTTAGATTGGATGATCGAAGAGTTTAAAAAAGACCAAGGTGTCGATTTGAAAAACGACAAAATGGCTCTTCAACGTTTAAAAGAGGGTGCCGAAAAGGCGAAGATCGAACTCAGTTCTTCTACGGAAACCGAAATTAATCTTCCTTTCATTACGGCGGATGCAACGGGTCCAAAACATTTAATGATGAAAATTTCGCGCGCAAAATTTGACCAGCTCACAGATAAACTTGTGCAAAGAACGCTTGAGCCATGCAAAAAAGCCATGGCAGATTCTGGTTGGACAACAAACGATATCGACGAAGTGATTTTGGTTGGTGGTTCAACTCGTATTCCCGCTGTGCAAAAAGCAGTTAAGGATTTCTTTGGCAAAGAACCAAACCGTTCGGTAAACCCCGATGAAGTTGTGGCCATGGGAGCCGCGATTCAAGGTGGTGTTTTAGCCGGTGATGTTAAGGATGTTCTTCTCTTAGATGTAACCCCACTTTCTCTGGGTTTAGAAACTTTGGGCGGTGTAATGACCCGTTTGATTGAGCGCAATACGACAATTCCTGTAAAGAGATCGCAGGTATTTTCGACTGCGGCAGATAATCAAACCAGTGTCGAAGTGCATGTGTTACAGGGTGAGCGCGAAATGGCTTCGGGCAATAAATCCCTTGGACGTTTTGAGCTGGTGGGAATGCCACCGGCGCCTCGTGGAGTTCCACAAATTGAAGTGACTTTTGATATCGATGCCAACGGGATTTTGAATGTATCCGCAAAAGATATGGGCACGGGCAAACAGCAGGCGATTCAGATCAAGGCTCGCTCTGGTTTGACCGAAGACGAAATCCAAAACATGGTGAAGGACGCCGAGATGAATGCCGAGGCCGATAAGCAGAAAAAAGAAGTTATCAATGCGAAAAACGAACTCGATAATATGATTTATCAAACAGAAAAGGTCATAAAAGACAACGAAGCGAAACTTCCTGCCGATGATGTTAAAGCGGCGCAAGCCGAGCTCGAAGAGTCGAAAAAGTTAGTGTCAAAAGGAACCGATGCTCCGCTAGCAGACCTGAAGGCACAGTTTGAAAAGTTGCAAACCATTACGCAAAAAATGAGTGCAGAACTTTACAAACAAGCACCACCTCCCGGTGCGGCCGGAGCTGATGCCACACAAGCTTCAGGCGCCACCGGTGGCGCCACCACAAAGGGCGGCGACGACGTCATCGACGCCGACTACAAAGACGTCAACTAAAAGGTAAGTCCACTTATTTTCTAAAACGCTAAAAGGCCTCTTACGAGGCCTTTTGTTTTTATACCGTGAGAAAAAAAGGAAAAAAAGGTACGGAGCCGAGTTCAATTTGCCAGTGCAACAGTTGTTGATTTTAGTACCTCATAGGGTGTTTTAAAAGCAAGCACCTTTCGAGGTCTGTAGTTTAACTTTCTTTCGAGCTCTCTAATTCTTTCTTCCGTAAGTAA
>JANOYW010000085.1:0-47602 GCA_031429075.1 Bdellovibrionales bacterium
GCTCAAACTGCGATCGACCGAAAGATCTCCGCCGCCACTGAGGCCACTGCCTGCTGCCGTATTAATTGCGCGTGTAATTGCGGTCTTTTCGGTATCAAGCTCGTTTAGGGCAGCTTGCACATCCGTTGCCGCGATATTTCCCGCGGCTGTATTATCAACTTGAATTGCATCGTAATCACTTGTCGCCGCAACCACCACCCCTGTGCGACCAAATACGCTCGATACTGGGGCTGATGGAATGGCCATCCAGCTTAATACACCCGTGCCGTCGGTGGAAAGAACCTGGTTCGCAGTTCCCGCTGTTGTGGGGAGTGTAAGCACATAGTTTGTTGCAATCGTCGCTGGTGCTTGAATGGCGGCGTATTCACCGCCAGCACTGTCTGCGTAGCGAGTTTGCGCTTGTGTGTTTAAAGTAATGTTTGTTGCTGTTGTAGCTCCGCGGCCTGTGACTGTTGCAAGTGTGTCAGCTTCGGTTGTCAAATAACCGTTGTTCGACACCATGGCATCCACTTCGGTTTCGCTCAGCACGAAGTTTGTGCGAGTCATTTTACGAAGAGCCGTAGCGCTTATGTCGTAGATGAGGATTTCATCTAAACCCGCCACTGCTGTTTCAGCCGTCGTGCCATTGATGTTCACGCTGAGGCTGCGATCGGCAGATAAATCACCGCCGCCAGAAAGTCCACTGCCCGCAGCCGTGTTTACAGCGCGAGTGCTTGCGACTTTTTCGCTATCAAGTTCGTTAATTGCCGCCTGGGCATTGGTTGCGGCGATATCACCTGCAGCCGTATTTGGAATTGTGCCTAAATTAAAATTGACTTCGTTGACGTTAATATCAACTTCTTTGTTAGCTGCATCCAGAGCGACGCTGACCTTGTTTGAAGCTGCATTGATGTTTCTAAATTGCAGATCAACACCCGACTTGGCATCATAAACGCCAACTCCACCGGCTCCTTGGTTGCTTGCGGTGTTTACTTCGCCAACACTTGCAGGCGTGACCCACGCTAATAAGCCGTTACCGTCAGTTTGCAAAACCTGACCGTTATCGCCATCATCTGCTGGGAGTGTGAGAACGTAGTTTGCGACTAATGCATCTGGAGCACGAATTGTTGCTGCGTTTACTCCACCGGCAGCAAGCTCTGTGAATGCAACAGCTCCACCATCGCCGGTCGCCACGCCTTTTGGTCCCATGTTGAGTTGACCAGTCATCGTGTCGCCAGCTTTAGCTACTTTTTCCGAATCTAACTCATCAACTGCTGCTTGAACATTGGTAGCAGCGATGTTGCCCACTGCGGTGTTATCTATTTGCACAGCATCGTAGTCGCTGACTGCAGCAACCACTGCGCCGGTTCTGCCAAACACGCTGTCGACTGGTGATACCGCATACTCTGCCGTGCCATCCCAGAACATCAGTTTGTTGGTGGTGGTGTTGTACCACACCGTACCCTCATGCCCCGCCACAAGTGGTGTTGCAACAAGAGTCCCTTGCTGAGCGGTGGTGTAAACGCCGAAGCGAAAAGTTCTCTGCGGTGCTTGTGTCATGTGACCGATGTCTGTGATGTCGTTGGTGCCCATGTCGATGGCGCCCGCCATAATTCCACCAGCTAAAGGCAGCTTCGTAGGATCGGCACTGCCAGAGCTTAACGTCTGAACAACGGTGCCGTCGTAGTAGCGCAGTACGAAGTCGTCGCTATCGTACCATATTTGTCCTGCAGCTGGAGTCACTGGATTGGTGGCGCGACTTGGAATCACAGTTCCGTTTGTGGTGTTTTGTAAATACAGCGAACTGCTTCCAGCGAGCAAACCACTAAGGCCTGTGTAGCTTGCGCCAAACAAGGAATTCACTTTGGCTTGCGTCACATCAGTGTTCGTTTGCACGAAATTAGTGGGTGTCATACCCTGTAACGTCTCTGCAACCAACGACTGCGGAACCGAGTCGATGGCCATGTCTGGCGAAAGCGTACTGGTCACACCGGTGGTGCTCGGTGTAACTGTAAAACGAAAGTGGCGTGATTCACCGGCGGAGGGCGTAAAACTACAACCCGCGCCGCCCGAAGTTCTTCCGGCAATCACGGCCGCTTGGTTTTGGAAAACCTGCATCATCGAATTTCCGCTATCGTTTGTGGTGCGTTTTAGCGAATCGCCGCCTGAGGTTGGTGAACCTACACGAACATTAAAATATCCATTGGAAGAAAGCGTACTTACCGTTTGTGCTTCTTCGTACAAAATACAAGTTTTTGCAGGATTAAGAACTTGGATTTGCATAAGGACAGAATTATCGAGGAGAGGATCTTCGGGAGCATTGGAATCGTAAAGGCGCCCGTCCACAGTCATAAACTGCGGCGGTTCAGTTTGTGCATACGCAAAACCAGAGACTAAACAAGCTAGAGTTATTAAATTTATAAAGAAAAAACCTTTTAACATCACCTAACTTATCGGTTTTAAATACAAATCCTGTAGGCTGTCTAAAAAAACAATTCCGTAGCAAACAATAAATTATTTAGATCCTGCTTTTGTCTCAAAAGGAGAAAGTCCTCCATTTTTGAAAGCGTCATCGCCTTCAAATGAGACACAATGATCAAAAAGGCACTGGACTCACGGTGCGAGCAGGCACTCGGTCCACTGAACCTTTGGCTGACTCGCCGAAGACCCAGCCGACTGGCTAGTTGGCAACCCCAAGAGCTGCGGAACAAACAAACGTCGAGTGTGCAAGCGGAACTCGCCCTCTTGCCAAAACTCAAAGCGCGTGGGTTTAAGACCAAAACCGCCCCAGTATTCGGGACGCGGAATATCGCGGCCAGCGAATTGTTTTTCAAACTCCAACACGCGAGCTTCTAACTCAGAACGATTTTCAATTTTTTGACTTTGCGGTGAAGACCATGCACCAATTTGGCTTCCACGAGGGCGAGTTTTAAAATAATCATCCGAAATTTTTGCCGATGCGCGAACGATATCCCCTTCGATTCTCACCTGCCGATGCAGAGGACTGCGCCAATGAAAATTAAAACTTGCAAAGGGATTAGCCAAAAGTGCTTTTGCCTTGTTGCTATTGTAGTTGGTAAAAAAGTAGAACGTCTCGTCTTCGGTATGTTTTAGCAGAACCACGCGCGACGTGGGCCGCCCGTTCTCTTGTACGCTAGAAAGCACTAGCGCATTGGGCTCCACTTGACCGCCCTGTTCGACGGCTTGGTACCACTCGGTAAACAAGGCAAAAGGTGACATCACTGCATCTCCTTGTTCATCAACGTTTGGATCACGTGGATGGGCGCACTGCCAAAGCTTAAGAATTTTTCGTGGAAGGTTTTTAAATCAAAACGCTGGCCCATTTTTTTCTTAAGCTCTTCGCGATATTCATAAATTTCGGTAAAGCCCGTAAAGTAACTCGCAAGTTGCACCTGAGAGTAGGTGGCGCGATTCCATTTTTCCTCGGCCTCGGCTTTTTCTTGAAAAGCTTCTTCCGTTAGAAGCTTTAAGGCACCCTTTCGATCCATGTCCAAATTGTGCAAACTGTAATCCAGGATGGTATTACTCACCACTCGCAAACGCCATTTGTAGTACATCAGCCACAGTTCGGGCTCGTTATTTCCGTAGCCTTCTTCCAGCATCATGCGTTCGGTGTACACAGCCCACCCCTCAACCATGGTGCCATTGCCAAAAACTTTTTTTACCAAACTTGGCGATTTTAAACTGTACACCAATTGCGTGTAGTGGCCGGGAACGGCTTCGTGGATATTTAAGATTTGCAGAGTGTAATGGTTGTATTCGCGCAAATAACTCTGTTGTTTTTCTGCAGGCATTCCATCCAAGGGAGTGACTTCGTAAAACGTTTCGCGCTTGTCGTCGTAAGGGCCAGGAGCATTTACTCCAGCTCCCGCAAAGCCGCGATTGAAAACGGGGGTTTCACGCACTACTAGGGGTTTTTTAGAGTCCATGGTTAAAAGTTTTTTCGTCTCCACAAACTTCCAAAGTTCGGGGATTTGTTCGCGCACGGTTTTTACAAAGTCTTCTGGCGTAGTATGCTTTTGCGAAACTTTTTGCAAAACTTTGCCAATCATTAGCAAGTTGTTTTTAGGTGGTTTTTGCTGTGCAAAATATTTGGGCCACAGCTGCTGAGCAATTTTTATCATTTCTTGATGGGTGTCTTTTTTCGCAGCAAGAGCTTTTTGGTAAATCTGTTCAGCCGTGGATTGGGAATCTAAATCGTACTTAAATTTTTGCGCATAGAGTTTGCGGCCGATGCGGAAGTTGCGAAAATCTTTTTTCTGAGCCAAATTTTTCTCGAGGCTTTTTAAAGACGACACATACACGCGCACCGCGGCCGATGCGTTTTGCACCAGTTCGCGGATTTCTTTTTTCTGGACCAGTTGAGTGGCTAGATCCAAAGCCTGATCTAAAAATTGTTTATCCAAATAATCAGCCAAAGCCTGATTTTGTCGAACCGCCAGGTTTATATGTTCCTGAGTCGGCTTTTGCAACTGTTCAAAGGCAGCTTTGTAATAGGCCGGCACCAGTTTTAACTTTTGCACAACTGCAGCCAATTTTTCTGACCCCGAAAGTCTTTTTGTCTCCAATACTTCAGTCAGCGTGCTGCCAAGATTGTACTGCGAAGGATCCCAAGTGTAGGATTTAAAGGTGTCCAATTCCCACTGCGACGACTCAATAAAATTTTTCACCAATTCATAATCGGTCTGCTCTTGCATTGTCAGATCCGAGTATTTCAACGCTGTGAGTTTTTGCTGATGTTTTACTAAAAACTCTTTCTGCTCTAACAGATACGCGCGGTTGGGAATTTTAAGCTGGCCCGCAAAGTCTTTATGGCCCAAGCCGAAGGCCCATTTGGGATAGAGATTCCACAGATCTGCAAAAAGAGAAGTCTCAAACGTTTCCCACGCTTCGGTGCCTTTGCCGGATTTCGAAAAGTTCACGCAGCTTGTTAATAACAAAACCAATATGATGCGCATCCAAAGAGTCATAAAACCTCGCTTTAATAAATCCATATCTGTTGTTGAGGATTAACAGAAAATACGAATCCATGCTACAAGGGACGCTATGAAAGAACGAGATTTGTTAAAAATCGTACAGGGCATCAGTCAACGCACAGGTGCAAAAAACCTGGACGAGGATGCTGCCATCTTTAACGACCTGATTATTTCCACAGATCAGTTTGTGGAAAACACCCACTTCCGTTGGGATTATCATAAAAATGCTGAAGAAATTGGCTACAAGGGTGTGGTTCAGGCCTTGAGCGACATGGCGGCCATGGCCACGGTGCCCAGCGGGCTCTTGATGTCTGCGGCTTTGTGTAAATATCATAAAAATAGCTGGACCGAAATTTTTAAGGGCGTGGAGCAAGCCTGCCTTGAGTACAAAGTGCCCTTGATTGGCGGCGATCTAACTCAGTCTTCGTCGCTCACCTATTTGGATTTCGTGGTTTTCGGCTTTAACACCCAGCCCGCCCTTAAAAAAGGTGCACAGCCGGGGGATCTATTGGCCGTCACCGGCCCTCTTGGCGGTGCTGCGGCCGGACTGCTTTGTTGTGAAAACCAGTGGAACTATCCCGAACTTGTGAACGCCTTTATAAAACCGAAAGCACAAATTCAAAAAGCGCTGGCGCTCGCCCAAAGTAAAACCCTCACGTCGCTCACCGATATTAGTGACAGCCTCGCTCGCAGTGTGCAGGATATAAGTCGTCACTCGCAGTGCGCTTTCGAAATTGAGTTTGCGAAAATTCCCTTTCCCACCGAGCTGCAAAAGCTTTGCAGTGAAAAAAACAAAAGTTTTAAAAACATGCTGCTTTTTGGCGGCGAAGACTATCAGCTTTTACTAACGCTTTCTTCGTCGCAAATCAATCAGTCGCAAATCAATCAACAGTCATCAGAAAAAGTAATCTCCGACCTTGGTCTACATATCATCGGCAAAGCCGTTACCGGCGCTGAAAACTATTATATTTCTGATGGCGAAAAAACCGTAATGACCGAAGTCGGTTGGGACCCTTTTGACTTGTAAAACAAGCGAAAGTTTTGTCGAATAGAAAGAGTGAGCAGCCAATCAACCGAAAAACTTCACAATCGATCGCCCCGCTACGTTCTGCAAATGAAAGATAAAAAAATCATGCGCTACGCTCCCTATCCTAAGGGGCATCGCGCGTTTTTTACCGAAGTGGTCAATCTTTCTGAAACCGGAATGGCTTTCACCGTGCCGTTTTTAGACTCGCCGCAAATCAACGAGATGATTATGGTGGAATTTGCCGTTCCCGGTGGCGAACCCGTTGCTTGTTTTGCCAAAGTACATAGGGTGCAAAAATACACCCTTATCGAAGCTGATTTTTTTCAGAAGGACTGTAAACTTGTTGCTGTGGAATTTCAAAAACTTCCAGCAGCCCAGCATCAAACACTGCGACAAAGTTTACAGTTTGAATTTAAAAAAATGAATATGCACTTTCGCAGACAACAGCTGTGGTTAAAGCTGCAATGGCACTGGAAGTTCAAACGCAGTCTATGCATTGGCTTAGGATTTGCCGCAATAGGAGTTCTTGGCACTATTGCCGCTTTCGTTAGTCTTTTTCTTTAAGACCAAGATCGGCTTTATTTCTTTCTCACTTGCTCGAGATCTTGGCCTGAGACCTTAAAACCTTTTTTAAGTAACATGACCTGTTGAATAAGAGCTTCGATGGTGTTTTGGCATTCTTCCGCAAATTCTTTATTTTTTTCTAAAGCTGAATGGCTCAAAGCGTACGGTTCATAATAGCCAATATACCCATCCAATGCACTCCGAGGGCCGGCTGCAAATAAGCCCAAATCGGTCATCCAGTCACAAAGGTTTCTTCTGACAGCTTCAGCTCCCACAGTATCACCGTGAACAATAACGCCGAACGTTCGATCGCGCAGATGAAGCGGGTAATTCCACCCTGCCAATTCTATTTCTTTAGCACGCCGAGCGTCTTTTCCTTGAGTTGACGTGGGATCTTCATTACCACCGTCGGCACAAACCATTCTATCCATCATCAGCTTTAGCACACTCGGAGTTTGATACCAGTGCACGGGCGTAATGATTAATATTCCGTGAGCTCTCACCCAAGAAAGATAGATCTCAGCCATCCAGTCGTTGACCTGCCCCAAGCCATGATTTGGGTAGCAGCTGCAGGGCCAATGACATAACGGCATCGCCGTTGAAACGCAACCCTTGCAAGGATAAATATTTTTACCAAACTCAACCGTGGTACGACTTAAATCCAACAACTCTACATCCATGGAGTTGCTCGTAATTAAATCCATTGCCATTTGCGACAATAAATAAGATTTGGACACTTCGCCGGGGCAGGTATGCTCGTTGCGCGGAGATCCGTTAATAACTAATATTCTTGGCCGGGAACCGCGCCATTCGTTTTGTGCAATTTGAACTTGCTTTTGACTTTCTTTCCATTCCACGGAGAGTTGATACTGCGGATCCTGAAAGCCCCTGCCTGCACGCTCCGTGACTGGTGCTTTCCGCCCGTCGGAATAATTTTTCCAAGCTTGGTCGCAAATTTTATCGATAGCACCACTCAGCTCTTTAAAACGCGGATCAAAAAAAGATTGCAGGAATTCTTTTCGAAAATCCTCATAACTAAGTCTTGTTTCGGGCTGACCCTTTTCAATAATCACTAATGAACCATTTTAATAACAACTTTAATACATTCATTTTTTTGATCGCTGAATGTTTTATAAGCTGTTGGTCCCTGCTCAATCTGAACGCGATGGGTGATCACTGTTGAGGGATCCACTTCGCCTGCCACAATTTTTTTAAGCAGAGGCTGCATGTATTTTTGCGTGTGAGTTTGTCCCATTTTTAGTGTTAGCCCTTTTCCGAAAGCTGCGCCAAAGGGAACATTATCTAGCAAGCCGCCGTAGACTCCTGGGATGGAAACTGTGCCACCTTTTTTGCAAGATTGAATGGCCTGCCGTAAAGCATCGATTCTGTCCGTTGCTAAAAAAGTAGCGGCCTTGACACGATCTAAAATAGCGATGGGTGTGGTGCCATGGGCTTCAAGCCCCACGGCATCAATGCAGGAATCGGGACCTTTTCCTCCGGTGAGATATTTGATTTCGTCGAGGATTCCCTCGCTATCCTCGTAGTTCACTGGCATGGCGCCATTTTGTTTAGCCATTGCCAAACGACCTGGGTAATGATCAATGGCAATCACTCGCTCGGCGCCTAACAGGAAAGCGCTTTTGATTGCCATCTGGCCAACGGGGCCGGCTCCCCAAATAGCCACGGTATCCCCGCGCTGGATGTTGCAGTTTTCGGCGGCCATGTAGCCAGTGGGAAAGATATCGCTTAAAAATAAAACTTTATCGTCGTCAATACCTTCCGGTACCACCAAAGAATTGGTATCCACAAACGGAACCCGCAAGTACTCGGCCTGCCCACCGGCGTAGCCACCATACAGATGCGAATAACCGTAAAGACCGGCACCCGCATAACCATAGAGAGCTTCGACCATGGGTGCATTGGGATTTGTATTGTCGCAGGCGGAGTATTCTTCCACCTGACAATATCCGCAACTGCCACAGGCGATATCAAAGGCGACGACGATTTTTTGCCCCACTTTAACATGTCTGACAGACGGCCCAATTTCAACAACCAGTCCCATGGTTTCGTGGCCCATAATGTCTCCTGCTTGCATGGTAGGGATATAGCCATCGTACAAATGCAAATCCGATCCGCAGATGGCCGCAGATGTGACTTTGATGATGGCGTCGTGGGGATTTAAAATTTTAGGCTCGCTAACATTTTTTACGCTAATGTCGTACTTGCCTTCCCAACATAATGCTTTCATTTTTATCTCCTCATTTGGCTGTGGCTGCTAATTTGGCAATACCAGTGTTGAAGTTTTCTCGCGGCCCGACGGTTGGCCTTCGGTGGTTGGCACCTCTCCCGTTTCAAGATAGGCCTTGAGCTTATGCAGGTTTTTTCTCACAATATCATGCGGCGATTCGCCAAAAATTTTATTGGCCAGCTCGGCAAAAGCCCCACCCGCCAATTCATAATCCAGCAGAATTTCAATCACCGTTCCACGATTTCCAGCAGCCGGCATCAGCCGCACCTCGCCTCGAGCTTGCTCACTGGCCCACACTATCATTTTTTCGGGAACGTCACGCACCACTTCCACATCCCATTCCGCAGAGACGCCCGACTCTTGCAGCGTTTTCCACCGCGTTTGCGTGGCGCGAATGGGATCCACCGATTTTACTTCCTTAATAAACAGCGGAACATTTTGAAAATTCCGTAAAAATTCGTAAACCTTCGCAGGCTTCACCACTGTGGTGAGCGCCGCATGCACCTTGTGCAGCTTGATCTCGCGATTTTTGCGTTCCGCAAAATAAGGGTCCATGGATCTTTTTAATTCATTAGTATCGTTATTAATTACCAGCTGCATTTGGTCCTCCTAATACGCTTGGGATCTGGTTTGCGCCCCTTGTATCCGCGCTCCCATTTTTTCGGAAATAATCTTACCGACCACCGATTGAACGATGTTCATAAAGGAGCCTGCGATGACATGATCTTTTCCCGCCATCAAAGCCTTGTAACCATCGAGGGCCACCACAGCGGGGTCGTCTTTCTTGGCTTTTCCAGCTTTGGTGTCGAGCATGTCGGCCCGTTTAAAAAAGTTTGTGTCGGTGGCACCAGGCTGCAAAGCGGTGACGGTGACGTTATGATCCTTGAGTTCAAAAGATAAAGCTTCAGAGAAGTGCTGAATAAACGCTTTGGTTGCAGCATACACAGCAAAATAAGGACCCGGCATTTCAGCAGCCAGTGACGAGGTGAACAGAATTTTTCCGCCACCGCGTTGGACAAAATCTTTTGCCAAATATTTAGCCAAGTGAACCGCACCCATCACATTGAGTTGCATCATATTCATTTCGTCCGACAGATCTGTGGCAATAAATTCGCCGCCAACGCCCACACCGGCGTTGATAGCTGCAACATCAATTTTACGACCTTTGATTGTAGCGCAAAGTTCTTCCACGCCTTTAAAGGATGCAAGATTGATTTGTAAAGCGGTTACCTCTTTGCCGAGGTTGCGTATCGACTGGCCAGCCTCGTTGATGGCGGCGTCTTCAGCCACTATGATCAGATCAAAATTGTTGTCGGCAAAAACTTTTGCCAGTTCAAAGCCGATTCCGCTGGAAGCTCCAGTGATGAGCGCCAAGGGCTTTGTCTTCTGCATTGGATTTTTTTTTATAATTTTTTTTGTGGTGATTCTTTTTTTAGGCATACAATTCCTCCTTGATAATAGAGTTTTCATCTTCACTCTTGTGCGGAATACGCTCATTTCCGTCGTCGAGTGTGTTATCTTTTGCGTCCAGAAACTCAATTCCCATGGCCACGCGATCTTCTCTTGTCGAAAACTTTCTGAATTTTGGAAGAAGTTCCTCTTCCTCCTCCTCGATGTGATGCTCAACAAGCTCGGCCAAAACCTTTACCCGTGCCGACCAAAGCTCTTCGTCGGCAGTATTCTTAGTTTCGTCCACCAGTTGCTCGGCGAGTACGTGCTCCACGTCACCCTCAAAGCCTTCGGTGCGAAGACGTTTGTCACGTTTCATGTGCACGTAAAGAATTTGTTCTTCGGGTTTGGCATGTTTAGCAAGAAGTGGTGCAAATTCCTCATAGGCACTTTTACGCTCGGCCAACGAATTATCCGTGTCTTTCATCACTTCGATAAGCTCCTTCAGCGGCTTGTGATCCTCGAGAATTAAATCGACAATATCTAATTCCTGATCCAATGATTTTGTCGGTGAATGTTTCGTCGACAAATGTTTCTTAGTTGATATTTTTTTTGCTGACATTTTGATACTCCCTAAAAATGTTGTTGCAAACTTGCTGCAAACCACTTGCTGCAAACTTAAGACTAGCAACTCCAGTGCCAAGGGAATATCGTACGACTGCAGAATGAAATCGAATTGATTTTAAATAAGGTCCAAAAATCTCCCAACAAGTGGTGTATTTGGACCTAGATTGTATCCTAATGAAACTTGCGCTGAACCTGTCCAGAAAGAATTTCGTCCTCAGTGGCTTCGCGCACCCGCAGGACTTCGAGATTAAAATGCACAACATAACCTGCCAGAGGATGATTTCCGTCGAGCATCACCTGATCGTCTTTGATTTCTTTGATCATAGCCGAAATCACTTCACCGTCGGCTCCTTGGGTTTGAAACTTCATACCGACTTTGAGCTCCAGCTCCTTGGGAAATTTATCGCGCAGCACCCACTGCGCAAGCTCGGCAACCGGTTGGCCGTAAGCGTCTTCTGGCAACAGCACCATCTCTTTTTTAAAACCAACAGTTTGTTGTAAAAGCGAGTCTTCCACTTTGGGTAGCAACAGCCCAAGACCAAATACAAACTCTACGGGATCATGACGGTCTCTGTGATCCATCAAATGCAGTCCTTCACCTTCTTTGATGTACAGTTCGTAGGCCAAGGTGACTACGGTGCTTTCGTCAATTTTCATCAATCCTCCAAAGAATTTTTTTATCCTGCGTTTTTTGCAAACGTGCAAGATACTCTTTGCGGGGCATGTAACTTCCGCCAAAGCTTTCGAGAACCGGTGTTACCATCTGAATATCAAACCACGTATGACCCATCTTTGATAACGCCTCCACAAGCGCCACCACACACTGCTTAGAGGCGGCGGTTTGCGTGTGAAACATGCTTTCGCCACTAAATACACCTTTTATATAGACGCCGTAAAGCCCGCCCACCAAAACGCTGCCAGTTCCACTGTTCCCAACACTCCAACATTCCACGCTGTGGGCAAGCCCGGCGCAAAACATCTCGGTGTACACTGTTTTCATCTCTGGTGTGATCCAGGTACCGCGCTGGCCAGAGCGCTTTTGCTTGGAGCAGGCCTCAATCACTTGCTCAAAACATTGATCAAAGGTGACTTTAAATTGGGCCCGACGAAGTTCTTTTTGAATCGTGCGCGGAACGCGAAACTCCGAAAAATTTATCACTCCGCGGTCTTCAGGGCAAAACCACAATAGAGGTAAACCTTCATGGGGCCAGGGGAAAATTCCCCGGGAGTAGGCGGTCTGCAAATTGTCCACAGAGAGCTTTCCGCCCACCCACACAATGCCATGCTCGTCTGCCCGCTGGCCGACCTGCTCCACCGCTGGAAATTGAATCTTCACGAAAAATACTCTTTAATTGCTATGTTGGGATCGCCCACTTTTGTGAGCTCGATCATTTGCAAAAGTTTTTTTTGCTGTTGCACCAAGCGTTTTTTATGCAGCTGCTCATCCACCAACTCACCGCTAGGATATTCAAGGCACTTCCAGGTCTTTGCATCTTTGCCCTCGATAAAACCAAAGCGCTCAAGCTGGTTTAACGCGGTCTCGAGGCGAAAATCCCGTTGATGGTAAAACAAAAGTTGCCCGCGCATATAATCCAGTCCACCGGCGCGAACTTTGTCCATATTATATTCTAAAAGTGAATACACGCGAAAAATAAACTCGGGCTCCGGGCTTGACCATTTTAAAAAGTCCATCTGAATGGCCACATCGTCGGCGTCGTAAAGCAAATATCCATGGGCGGCTGTACCATCACGTCCCGCGCGTCCCACCTCTTGGTAGTAAGCTTCGATGGACGCGGGCACCTCGGCGTGCACCACCACGCGAATATCCGACTTGTTGATTCCTAAGCCAAACGCCGGTGTGGCGAGAATTAACCCATTGGGATCATTGATATAGCCCTCTTGCGAGCGGCGGCGCAAATTATCCGGCAATTGGCCATGGTACACGCTGTGCACGATGCTCAATTTTTGCAGATCCCGCGAAAATCTCTCAAGCGTCGAAATCAAAGCAAAATAAATAATTTTGGCGCCAGGATTTTGGTGATGAATGCCGATAAAGGCTCGCACCTTTTCGTCGTGCCCGTAGACTTCCACAGTTTGCAAAAACAGGTTTTCACGAATGGCACCTGCATCAAAAACGTGGCCAGCTTCGATCTGCAACTGCTCAACGATATCTTTTTGCACCTCTTTGGTGGCGGTGGCCGTAAGCGCCAAGGTGCAAGGGTCGCCTAATTTTTTGCGAATATCTCCCAAGCGGCTGTAGTCGGGTCGAAAATCGTGACCCCACTCCGAAATGCAATGGGCTTCGTCGATGACAAAAAGTTCAATCTGATTTTTCAAAAGAGCGGCCCAAAAATCCTCCTTCCGAAAACGCTCGGGAGTCACATAGAGGAGTTGGAGTTCGCAGCGAGCCAGCTTTTTAAGCACTTTTTCCCGTTCGTCTCGGCTCATCCCCGAGTGAATGGCCGCCACTTTGAGGTTTTTTTGTAGCGCGTCATCAACCTGATCCTTCATCAGTGCGATGAGCGGCGAAACCACCAGTGTTAAACCCTTAAAAACTATAGATGGAATTTGAAAGCACAGGCTCTTGCCAAAGCCCGTGGGCTGCACGGCTAATACGCTTTGTTTTTGCAGGATTTGCTCGATGATTTTCTGCTGTTCCCCGCGAAAGCTTTTATAACCCCAACGGGACTCAAGAATTTCTTGAATATTCATGCACTTACATGCTAACTAAGTCCTTTCAAATTGTACATATATTGTAGCGGGCAAATTTTTTATTTGCCCGGAATTTCAAACGACGAGGTAACGAATGGCTAAAAAATGGGTCCTAGAGAACGTACGTAACATTGGTATTTCTGCCCACATCGACTCGGGCAAAACAACTTTGACCGAGCGTATTCTTTATTACACAGGAAAAATTCACGCCATTCATGACGTGCGCGGAAAAGACGGCGTCGGCGCAAAAATGGATTCCATGGAGCTCGAAAGAGAGCGCGGAATTACAATTCAGTCAGCTGCCACCAACGTTTATTGGCACGACACTCAGATCAACATCATCGATACACCCGGGCACGTGGATTTCACAATCGAAGTGGAAAGATCTTTGCGCGTACTCGACGGAGCGGTACTCGTTCTCTGCGGTGTTGCCGGTGTTCAATCGCAGTCCATCACGGTGGATCGTCAAATGCGTCGCTACAACGTTCCCCGTGTTGCCTTTATTAATAAATTAGATCGTTCGGGCGCAAACCCCTTCCGCGTGACAGGTCAGCTTCGCGAAAAACTCCATCACAATGCGGCGATGATGCAAATACCAATTGGTGTTGAGGACGCGCATGATGGAATTATCGATCTGGTTAATATGAAAGCTTACAAATTTTTGGGTGAAGACGGCGATGACGTCAAAGAAATCGACATCCCCGCTGAATTTACTGATCAAGCCAAAGAATATCGCGAAAAACTCATCGACTCCGCTTCGATGTTTGATGATGAACTCGCAGAGAAGTTCCTCGAAGGCGCCGAAATTCCAGAAGAGCTTTTAAAGCGCGCCATCCGCGTTGGTTGTATTAAAATGGAATTGACTCCCGTGTTTATGGGCTCTGCCTTTAAAAACAAAGGTGTTCAGCTGTTGCTCAACGGTGTAAGGGATTATCTTCCAAATCCTACTGAGGTTGTAAACAAAGGTCTCGACATCGATAAGAGCGAGGCGGAAGTCATCGTTATCAACGATGAAAAGCTACCACTTATTGCTTACGCGTTTAAATTGGATGATGGCCGTTATGGACAGCTCACTTACATGCGTATTTATCAAGGAACTCTCAAAAAAGGCGAGTTCATTGTCAATACAGCCGATCGTAAAAAAGTGAAAGTTCCACGCTTGGTAAAAATGCACTCCAATGAAATGGAAGACATCGATCATGCTTACGCGGGTGACATCGTTGCTCTGTTTGGTGTGGATTGCTCCACGGGTGATACGTTCACTGATGGCTCTGTCAGCATCGCAATGTCATCGATGCACGTTCCTGCAGCGGTGATTTCGCTAGCTGTTTCTCCAAAAGACAAAGGTGGAGCTAATAACTTTTCAAAAGCTTTACAAAAATTCCGTAAGGAAGATCCCACGTTCCGTGTTCATCGCGATGAAGAATCCAGCGAAACGATTATTTCGGGAATGGGTGAACTCCACTTAGAAGTTTACATCGAACGCATGAAGCGTGAATTCCAATGCGAAGTGATCGCAGGTAAACCACAAGTTGCCTATCGTGAAACCATCGGCAAGGAAGCGGCGTACGATTACACTCACAAAAAACAAACCGGTGGTTCGGGTCAATTTGCAAAAGTGGTGGGAAAAATTCGTCCACTTCCTGCGAACTCCGAAGTCTCCTACAAATTTAACAACAACGTTGTGGGTGGTCGTATCCCGCGCGAATTTATTCCTGGTTGCGAAAAAGGCTTTGCAGAACAATTGGCTAAGGGCCCACTCATAGGCTTCCCGATTGTGAATGTGGAAGTTGATTTGGATGATGGCTCTTACCATGATGTGGATTCATCAGAGATGGCCTTCCGTATTTGTGCCATGGCTGCCATGAGACAGGCGTACGAAAACGCGTCGCCAACAGCCCTTGAGCCGATCATGAAGGTGGAAGTGTCTGCTCCCGAAGAATTCCAAGGTAGCGTGCTTGGTCAGATCAACCAGCGCCGTGGAATCATTCAAGGAACAACCAGTGAACAGGGTTTTGCCATTACGCAGTCCGAAGTTCCACTCTCTGAAATGTTTGGTTACTCCACAGATTTGCGCTCTGCCACGCAAGGTAAGGGTGAATTCACCATGGAATTCTCGCGCTACGCACCGGTTCCTCGCAATATCCAAGAAGAGCTTGCGAAGAAGTACCAAGAGCAGCGCCTCGCTGATCAGAAGAAGTAATTTTAATTTTGGACTTCAATGTCCAGAGTTGCGAATTTTCAATTCCCTCGCTGTCAGCAGCGAGGGTTTTTTTTGCCACCAACAAACGGAGACGCTATGAACAAGACAGTCATGAACAGAACAGATCTTGCTAAAAAAATATTCGAAGTCGCTCACCTCACGGGAACTTTTTTGCTCCGCTCGGGAAAAACCTCCAACGTCTACTTCGACAAATATCAGTTCGAAGCGCGTCCCGAAATTTTAAACGCCATCGCCGAGCAAATGATTCCTCTTTTGCCCAAAGGAATTGATCTTCTGGGAGCTCTCGAAATGGGCGGTATCCCCATCGCCACCGCCATTTCGTTAAAGACCGGAATCCCGGTAGCGTTCCTTCGCAAAGAAGCCAAAGAATATGGCACCTGTAAATTTGCTGAGGGCCCGGCAATCAAAGGTAAGAAGCTTGTATTGATTGAAGACGTTATCACCACCGGCGGTCAGGTTGTTATGACCACCGAAATGCTACGCAAAGAAGGCGCTTTTGTTGACGACGTGCTGTGTGTGATCGACCGCAGTGAAGGCAAAACCGAAAAACTGGCCGAAGCCCACCTTCGCCTGCGACCCTTGTTTACAATGGCTGAGCTTCTACCTTAATCAATACGTGTCATTTCCAACGTTAAAGTAAACTCATTGTCTTTTTCGAAGCCGGAAATCAATTCTGACGTGAGCAAACCCTCATCGCTGATTTGAACTTTCTGGATCAACAATTGCCAAACTTGCGCATCAATGGGCACACTGTAATCAAGAAGAACAGTGTTTGCATCGTAGTTCTTTTGAACTGTGTAGCTACCGACGTAACTTGTTGTTCTATCAGAAACGGCCGCACACTCCGTAGAGTAATAGCTATCAATATGCGCTTCAAAATTGTTATTCGAAAATTTTAAAGTGACGATTCTGCGACCGTAGAACGCGCCAAACTCACTATCAATGCACCCACTCGTCCAGCTTCCATTGAGTCTCTCAATGGACTTTGTCTGTGGCTTATTATTCAATACATCCTCAACTTCATCATCACCACATGCGACCAGATTGAAAACCATCAGACTGATAAATAAAAACTTTAACTTTTTCATGCATACTCCTTTATTGAGTCGGCTCGACTCGTTATTGGCCAAAAGCAATAACCCAAGGAGAGTTAACAAATCTATGGGAATTCTCTTTAACGGAAATTCAGATGTCACCGTTTGTGCGCATTTATTATTTTAAAACGAGAGATAAACTGTATTCCTCAAAAAAATCCGAGAGATGAAGATCACTTGGTTTTTTGAGTTCTGAGACAGAAGCAATAAGTAGACCCGTCAAGTTATTGTGAATCGTTTTTGCAGTGGCGCGAACATCCACTTTTTTAAAAGATTGATCATCAATTCCTGCTTGAAGGATATTAGCAATACGTTCTTGAGCCAAAGTTTTGATATCAGAATTGATCACTTTGTATCTCTCATTCACTGCCGCGAAATAATGGAGCATCAGATAGATCTTGCATATATCAGGATGTTCAAAAAAAATATTCACTGATATTTTTAAATATCGACGAAGCTTTTGCTCTGGTGTTCCAGGCGAATCAAGCTCGCTCTCAGTTTTTTTTCGTGCATGCGTAAGCCAGTGATTTAAAACTGTGGGAAAAATATTATCAACGCTTCCAAGATACTTCACAACTGAGGCCTGGCTGACCTGGCAGTGCTTAGCAATGGCTTCAAAGGTTGCTCCCCTCTCGCCATAGTGGCAAAGACAATAGCTGGCGCTTTGGATGATCTTTAGTTTTTTGGCCTCACCCTTTTTACCAACAGCCATAATTATCCTTTGGAGTATTCATTAAATGTAAGTATACACTCATTTTATAAGATTTTCAATAAGTATAAATACTTGTATTTAATCATGTTTATCATCATTTATAAATTAAAAGTGACTATTTACTTACTTTTTATACAATTGCGCTGCAACTTCAGCTATGGTCCACGCATGAGTTTTTATGAAAACAAGGACTTTTCCGAATTGATCTCTTGGCTGTGCCGACAAAGCAATAATAAAGCCTGTCGCTCTTACGCAGGACTTGCGAGGAGGCTTAAAATAAAATCACCTCGCACTCTAGGAATGATCGCCAAACGCCAAAGAGCTCCCAGTTTTTCTTTGGTAAAAAAAATTTCTCATTTTATCGAAGCCACACCTCAGCAAAAAGATTTTCTCTTGTTGCTCGCAGAAAAATCGAAATGTCTTTTAACAAAACATTCAATTGATGAAATCGAAGAAAAATTACAACGGTACCATCAAATGAAACAAATTATTTGGAATGAAAACACATTTATAGAGGGAGTTAAAATCGAATTCGAATCCCATGTGGATAAAGCAGTGCGAGATAAACTTGAAGAAGTTCTGCGCTTCCTGAGTATCGACCATCAGGACTCAAAGACTGTCAGGAAGTGACATCAAATACTGCGAAGTCCATGATCCGTAATGTAAATTTCCCTTCATGAACTGGAACATCCCGGGATTTTCAATTCCCCAGTTCATAATTTGCTCCACAGTAAAAAAGTTCATTTCTGCATCACGAAAGAGATAGGGTTGCGAATCAATCAAGCTCTGCGGCACAGAACCTTCGACAATGGTGCCGAGGAGGGGCACGGTAGCCACCGGCTGTAGATCTCGAATCTGTTGCAGAATCACTGGCGAATGAGTGGAGATTCCAATTTCAATTTTATGAGTCCTGAGAATATTTGCAGCTTCATCGTAAGCAGCTTGCGAAGACCTGCCATCAATGGTTTGAATCATGTGCGCCAACGTGGCCATCTTATGATGGAGTGTTGAAAAAAGAGCTCGTACAACAAAGAAGGGATCGTATTGCGCAAGTATTGGGTCTAGATTCGAAATTTCTATGGCATTACGGGCTGCATATTCATATCGACTCAGCCTTGAATCGGCTGCATTCTCATACTTTTCTAAATAGTTATAGCTCGCTCCCGGAGGCGGCTGGTTTGTAAAGTACTCGTAAATCGCTTGAGCATCCTCAGGAGTTAAGCCATAGCTTCGAGCCGCTCCGTGCGTAGCAAAAGCTAACCACGCCGAGCTGTCTGTAAGAATCACCGGAGATCTTTGCTCACCTGCGCTTGATATAAAATGCATTTCTGACTTGCGATGGAGTACACCACTGATGATGAGTTCAACAGCTTGCACTGGCGTCAGTTTACCATTTGAAAGCTCTATAATTTTACGTACGCGCTCTGAGGCACGAGCTATTGGATATTTTTTTAGAGCCTCCCTCAGTGGAACAAGAAACAGCGCATCGTCAAGATTCTTCCAGCCAGGAGGATAGAGTGTGTCAGGGTGCATTCGCGAATACAAACGAGTATTTACTTTGTCGAAGGAGTGAACCATCACATAGGCATCCTCAACAGAACCTTTGTAGGCAAGGACCTGCACCAAACTGAGTAAGGTATTGGCGGCATAGATATGTTCAATGTCTCCCGCTAAGTCTTGCGCGGCGCGACCCCACTCAAAAACAAACTTATACTTTGTGCGATCGAGTGCAAAATCCTTTCTCGCCTCTTCTAATTCCCATGGCAATTTTAGGGGAGTAAAGAGTTTTCCATGATCCCAAACCTGCCCGGCCACATTCCACATGGCGGCCGTTTTGGCAGGCCAAAGGCTGTAGTCTGACAAGTGAACGCCTGCGGAAATATTCCGAAATCGATAATCTGCATAATTTTGCGAGATTTCTTCATAGGTCGCCTCGCGATAAACCTCCCAAAAATAAACTTGGTTCGAGTTTAGTTTGAGACCAAGATTTCGAAAGTATTCAGCCTCCTGAGACGAGATGTAGCCCGTTTCAACCATTTTATTTAAAGAAAAATCTTGTTGGTCTCCGAGCATTTCTCCATTGCGACCCGCATTTCCAAGTATCGAGAGATAAGAGTCAACGTAGTCAAAGCTTTCGCCATTAAACCTCCGCTCACTCACAGTCCCCTGATTTAATGTTCCGTTGTGCATGTTATAGTTTGTAAGGCGTAGGATTGGGGGGTTCGCAAACTGGAGTTTTTTTGTCTTTGGTGCGGAGCTGAAATCATATCGGCTCACGGCCTGAGCAAAAATATCAGCACATGAAGACGAAGAGGCTTGGGCAGAAAACGTGTAAAAAACGAAAACGGCGTACAGAGGAATGAAAAAACGATGTTTTATGAAAGCGTGAGTATGCATAGGCATCTTCACTAAGAGCAACATTTGTGCCTAATCATGACGAATTTCAGCAATATAGAGTCTGAGAATTCTACGGACAAGGTATGATTTTCATCGTTGTCAATGGATCTGACACACGACACTCAGGCCTCCAAAGAGGCCTTCCTGCAATTAAAGATCAATTTACATCTTTGTTTTGTTCTTTCCACTTCCGCACTCGTAGGAGATTTGCCACTCTTTCACGGCTGTCGTTGTCGACGTTGTGGCCGTGTTTTTACTAGGATCGCTAGCCCCTGACATGACAGGCATTCCAAAAAGACTTCCCAGCTTCAATCCGTCCGAACCCGCATCTTTGGTTTCTTTGGCACTGCCTGAGGTTGTTTGTCCAACAGTCACCTCACCCTCCTCGTTAATTTTGACCGCCGCATTTCCACAATTTTTTTTCATCATGGATTCTGCTTTTGTTCGATCCTCATCCCGATGTTCTGTCTTCAGCGCAATCACTCCGCCTTGATTTGGCAAACGCTTCACGTCTCTTGCATAGGGTTGATAGGGCATTGTCTGACACGCCGTAAAAAACAATGCAACCGTTACTAAATAAACATACTTCATTTTAATTCTCCTTCGTAAGATCTCTATGCCATTTGCAAGAGCCTGGTTCAGGCATGTTTAAAGCCAGCATCGTAATATTTGTCAATTTTTTGATGATGGCTTTCGCTTTTGAAAAGAGATCATTGCCGTTTTGCACGCACAAATTGTGCGCGTTCCGCAGTTACGATTGAAAAATAACGTAATTTCTTAATTCACAAAATTAAGCTTTGGTAGGAACTTTCGCTGCTTTCGGCGGCTTCACTCCCGCAGGCAACGGGATATTTTCGTCTTTGACGAAAGAAAAACCCCAGGCAAATCTTTCAAAGTAATCCCTGTACATGTGAAAGTAACCGCGATCGCCAGACGCTTCTCCCCAGCTGTTTTGAATTTTCCATTTACGAACGCGGCCAGTGATCGGATCTACCTCGTAGCCAACAACAAGAACAGCGTGACTGCCGCCCCACTTACTATAACGAGACATCAGGGCGGGGCTAAGCGCTATTGCCATCTTTGGGTAGGCAAAAGCTTCGATGCTCATCACTCCCGTTTTTGGGTCAACAAACTGTCGGTGATGACGATAGGACAAAAACAACGCACGCCCCTGATCAAGCACCTGCCGCATCATTTTTTCACTTCGTTGAAAATCCATTTTTAAAGAGATCCGCGCGCCAGTTTTGTATCTTTCAACAACATTAACGTTTTGCATGCGCACGTCCACAATGGGAACATAGAGTTCTGGAAAAAAGGTTTCTGCAAAGGAACGTGGGGTGTAGGTTTTGTTTTCGTGCATAAACTCTGTGGGAAGTTTGCCAGTGACGTTTTCTATCATCAGTAAAATTTCTCGCCGAGCCTCTTCCTTAGCAAAAGTTTTTAAAGCGCTGTCGGTCGAATTGGCAACCGTCCAAGCAACTCGAACTATAATAGCTTCGAGAGCTCCTTCGAGATGGCTGTACATGGGCTGCTCTATAAACTTTTTTGAACCCTGCCACGCGCTCTCTGGAATAATTCCGTATTTCCGTATGGAGTTTCGCGACTCAAAAGCAAAAGAGCCCAAGGAAATATCTGTTTTTCCTGATTTCAGCGCTGCTAGAGTTTGGTCATACAGTCGCATGGCATCCAGATAGCTATTTGCGATTTGAATTCCACTGGAATTTTCCAGCTCTGCTGACCACGTGTACATATGGCAGTGCGAAGTGGAGCATTGATCTTTGATATTTACCGTATCGGGAACTAAGACATCGTAACGTGTGTCGTGTTGAAAGTCCGACTTGAGCTCTCCAAAACGCACTGCAAAAAGATCGATGCACTGAAGTCGCCCATTGGCAAAACTTTGGGCACAAAAAAACGTGAGCAACAAAAATAGAGACTTCATGGATGCATTCCCCCCGGAACAGATTCCCCTAAAGAGAAACTAATCGTCGGAACCCAAAAAATTCAATCCTTTTTGAGAATTATTAGGTCATTGCAATTTTTACATCGAGAGTGGTCGCCCGTATTGCTTGCAAATTATGATCAATTTTTTTTCAAAACGGAGTTCGTAGTAGAAAATGCCTTCTTTCATATCTCAAAATGAGATTTTACAGACCTTGCTCTTATCTCGACTCGACCTACGACCGATAGCAGAGCTATGAAAACAACAACACTGGGAGCAACTATGAAGATCCTTCTTTTTATGCTGACAATTTTATGCTACACCGTCGCGTCCAACGAAAAGGTTATCGACGACACCTACGCCTTCGAATCCACTCAAAATTTAGCTGAGTAAATCCGATAGGGAGTGATGCGTTTCACTCTCCTGATTATCGCTCTAACACTCACCGTTCGCTGCAGCAGTCTCACTGCTAGCAGCAGCAGTTTCACAGCTGAGCGGGCCCCTGCTTCTTACGAGAGTTTGGATCCAAAAATTATTTTTAATAGGCTAAAGCCCTTTGTCTCCGACGGATGCCCTCGCTTGGCAAAGATGATTTCCTATTCGCGCGAAGACCACTGGCAGCTCTGTTGTGTCGAACACGACAAAGCCTACTGGAAAGGCGGAAGCCTCGAAGAAAAACAACAGGCCGATTCTGCTTTTCACAGTTGTGTCTCCGAGCGCGGCTCTCCCGACGCCGCTCGCCTGATGTATTACTCCCTACGCTCGGTGCAAAAATCTTCGCAAGTGCAAAACTGGGGCTACGGCTGGGTGATTCCACACAACACGTCCGCCCACACACCTGAAGAAATTATAGAAATTAAAAAGCAAGAAGCCTTGATCGATCGAAATCGAATCCCCACCAGCACCCGTCACGAACGAACAACTCACAGCGATTCACTCACCCAAAACCGCTGCATGGATGCCTCAATAACCGTCCTCCAACGCGACCTCAACAAAACAGTTACGCCCACCCAAGTTTACTACGAAAGTAAAAACTTGGTGATCGGCTACGAAGACACTGTAAAAATATCCAGCCGCGAATGTCCACTTCCTTATATCTTTCGCTTTCATCTAAAATCCAAACAAGATTGCAAGGCGAACAGATCATCGCCCGTCCAGTTGGATTCCTTTGAAATTCCTGCTCAATGCGAATAAATATTTATTTTCCTTTTAATTATAAAGAAATTTGAATTTTTCTTGTGTCAGTTTTTTCGGCAAACTGCATATGAATATTGAGGCGCGGCCAGGTTTTGGGCCAATTGTCGTCGGCAATTCGTTCCGCCCACTCTACAAAGATTAAAGCTTCGTCTTCGCGGAAGAGGTCCCAAAAGCCGGTGGATTCCACGTCGGCTTCGGATTCCAAGCGGTAGAGATCGACGTGGTAGATTGTTTTGTCTGCGCACGGGTATTGGTTGATGATGGAGAATGTGGGAGAGTCGGGCATCTCGCCGCCCATGGTTGAAACCATGGATTTGACGAATTGGGTTTTACCTACACCCAAGGGACCGTTTAGCAAAACTAACTGCTTCGGTGCAAAGTTGCTTTTTATTTTTTCGCAAAACTCCGCAAGCATTGGAAGTGCAATGAGAGCTTCCATTAGCCCAAACTTTTTTCGACAAATTTCGCGATGGTTTCTGCAAACTGCGCGATCATTTTGCGATCCGAGCCTTCCACCAGAATTCTGAGTACGTTTTCGGTTCCCGAAAAGCGCACCAGCACGCGGCCTTGGCCTTTAAGACTTTTTTCGATATCTTTAATCAACTCTTTGTAGCCTTTGATGGTCTCAAGCTCTTTGCGATTTTTCACTTTAACGTTAATCAACACCTGAGGAACGTCTTCCATGATTTCTCGAAGCTCGCTGAGTTTTTTATTTTGCTCTTTCATGATAGCGAGTACATTTAATGCCGCAACACAGCCATCGCCTGTTGTGGAGTGGTCTAAAAATATAATGTGCCCCGATTGCTCTCCGCCCAGGATAAAGCCGTTTTGTCGCATTTCTTCGACAACATATTTATCGCCCACAGCGGTGCGAACCACTTCGATACCATGGGCGTTTAATACTTTGTTTAAACCATAGTTGCTCATCAGCGTCGCCACCACGGTGTTTTTTACCAACTTGTTTTTTCTTTTAAGATGAAGCGCACTGATGGCAAGAATGTGATCGCCATTTACGATGCTGCCCTCTTCGTCCACCAAAATCACCCGGTCGGCATCGCCATCCAAACTCACACCAATATCGGCCCGATATTTTTTTACACTGTCGGCTAATTTTTCTGGATAAAGCGCGCCGGATTTGTCATTTACATTAAAACCGTTCGGGGCATTGCCCATCACGATGACTTCGGCGCCCAGCTCTTCAAAAACCGCCGGGGCTAATTTATAGGATGCGCCGTTTGCACAATCCAATACAATACGCATCCCCTCGAGCGTGTACTCCAGCGGAAACGAGTTTTTAATATGCACAATGTAGCGGCCCATGGCATCTTCGATGCGCTTGGTGCGACCCAAGCGCGAAGGCTCGGACAACAGCTGATTGAGGTCTTTGTTTAAAACCAAATCTTCGATCTGCTTTTCGTTGTCTTGCGAAATTTTGTAGCCATCGGGTCCAAAAATTTTAATCCCGTTGTCATAGTACGGATTGTGGGAGGCCGAAATCACAATGCCCGCATCGGCGCGCATATCGCGAGTCAAAAAACCAATTCCCGGTGTGGGCAGCGGCCCGATAAGGCGAACGTGCACGCCCATGGAATTAAGCCCACTGGTTAATGCGAGCTCCACCATGTAGCCCGACAGGCGCGTGTCTTTGCCGATAACCACTTTTGGTTCCTGATTTCGCGGCGGGTTGCTGCGAATCATATATCCCAGTGCTTGCCCCACTTTCATAATCATATCGGGAGTCATGGGATAGGTGTTTGCCGTCGCGCGAATGCCATCTGTACCAAAGAGTTTTTGTTCCATAGGTCCTCAGATTAACTGAGTTGCCAAAAGACATCAAGAGATGTACGAAATCTCTCAAAGGGGCCCCCAAATGCAATCAACAGATCAGAAAAAAATTGTGCTCACGGTGATCGTGGCCGCCTTGGGCTACTTTGTCGACATCTACGACCTGTTGCTATTTAGCATCGTTCGCGTGAACAGTTTAAAGGATATCGGCGTGGCCGATGCCGATTTACTCGATCAAGGGATGTTTTTAATCAACATTCAAATGTTGGGACTGCTTGTGGGCGGTCTTTTGTGGGGAGCCATTGGCGACATTCGCGGGCGCTTGTCGGTCTTGTTTGGCTCGATCTTTTTGTACTCCACTGCCAATATTGCCAATAGCTTTGTAACCAGTGTCGACACCTACGCCATCTGGCGCTTTATCGCCGGCGTGGGATTGGCAGGGGAATTGGGTGCCGGCATTACGCTGGTTTCAGAAATTTTACCCAAAAACAAGCGCGGCATCGGCACCACCATTGTGGCCAGCATCGGAATTTTAGGAGCTGTCGCAGGCGGCGTGATCGGCGATCTCACTCACTGGCGCACCGCCTACCTGATCGGCGGCGGCTTGGGTTTTAGTCTGCTTGCTCTGCGGGTGGGTGTGGCCGAATCCCATCTGTTTGATCAAATTAAAGATAAAGCGTCTAATAAAGGAAATTTTCTTTTACTCTTTTCGAGCTTTCAAAATTTTTTCAAATACCTGCGCTGTATTTTAATTGGCGTGCCCATTTGGTTTGTGATCGGAATATTAATTACCTTTTCGCCCGAACTTAGCCAGCACATGGGGATGGGAGATTTGGTCAAGGCGGGTCATGCGGTGATGTGGTCGTACTTGGGCTTGTCACTGGGAGATCTCGCCAGCGGATTGCTGAGTCAGTTTTTTAAAAGTCGAAGATTTTCGGTTTTTGTTTTTTTACATCTCACAGTGATCACAAGCTTTATGTATTTAAATCTAGATTCCCCATCACTCACAATGTTTTATTTTGTCTGCAGCCTGCTCGGCTTCTCTACCGGTTACTGGGCCGTATTTGTCACCATCAGCGCCGAGCAGTTTGGCACTAACATTCGCTCCACTGTCGCTACGACAGTACCCAACTTTGTCCGCGGCGCCGTGATTCCCCTCACTTTTTGCTTTCGACTTTTTCAAAATCACACTGACCTAAAAACCGCCGCCATGATTGTCGGTGGCGGCTGCCTCACGCTAGCCTATCTTTCCACCTGGCGCATGGAAGAAACCTTCCACAAAGATTTAAACTACCTCGAGTAAAATAAAAGTCGCCTTCAGCAACAGCTCAAAAAGCATAATCTGCTGTTGCTACCTAGGGCTTCAGAAATAGCTTCAGCCGAGGCGCGATTGAGTTGAGAGAGGAGGTGTACTTCCCGTACACCGACCGAACGAAACGATTGAGCAACGAAGGATCAAGCTATTTCTGGAGCCCTAGATGGTTATGGGGTCGGGGTCGCCGAGGCCACCACCACCCTTGATGGGTTTTTTCACAAGCTCTTCACGCTCGGAGTTTTCTTTCTCGCGCGCCTCTTCTTGTTCCTTGGCCATGGAAATTTCGTGATCTTTGATTTTACGGCGCACGTCTTCGATGGTGCCACCTTTAAACATCATATCCACGTCATCGCCGTCGATGGTTTCAAACTCTAAGAGAGCCCCTGCCACTTCGTGCAGAACCTTCATGTTGTCCTGAATCAAACGCTTGGCGTAGTTGTAACCCTCCATCACGATGCGATGAACTTCGGTGTCGATCTCTTGCGCCTTAGCGTCGGAGTATTCTTTGGTTTGATTGCTTTGCATTCCCAAAAACACCGGCCCTTCACTCCTCGCATAAGCCAATGGACCCAGCTTTTCGCTCATACCCCACTCACACACCATTCGGCGAGCGATGGAAGTGGCTCGTTCAATGTCATTGCCAGCTCCCGTCGTGCAATCCTGAAATATGAGCTCTTCAGCGATACGTCCACCGAACAAGGTAGCTATCATCATCTCTGCTTTCTTCTTCGAAATATTTAAACGATCCTCTTCGGGTAAAAACTGCGTGAGTCCCAATGCCATTCCGCGCGGAATGATGGTTACTTTGTGAATGGCGTCTCCGCCCTTCAAAAGTTTTCCAACAAGAGCATGCCCAGCTTCGTGATAGGCCGTGATTTTTTTGTCCGCATCGTTAATAACCATGGACTTTCTTTCGGCGCCCATCATCACTTTGTCTTTGGCGTATTCGAAGTCTTCCATGGTGACTTTATTGCGCTCGTGTCTCGCCGCACACAGTGCCGCCTCGTTCACGAGGTTCGCAAGATCGGCTCCGGTAAATCCAGGAGTTCCACGACCAATTTTTTTAATATCAACGTTCGAAGCCAAAGGCACTTTTTTACTGTGTACAGCCAGAATCATTTCGCGACCTTTAAGATCTGGAGAGTTCACCACCACACGGCGGTCGAAGCGACCTGGACGCAGCAAGGCTGGATCTAAAACATCAGGACGATTTGTGGCGGCAATTAAAATCACGCCTTCGTTACTTTCAAAACCATCCATTTCCACGAGCATTTGGTTTAAAGTCTGTTCACGTTCATCGTGACCCCCACCCATTCCAGCGCCACGATGGCGACCCACAGCATCGATCTCATCGATAAAGATCAAACACGGCGCACTTTTTTTACCCTGCTCAAAAAGATCGCGAACACGACTTGCACCAACGCCGACAAACATTTCGACGAAGTCAGAACCGGAAATTGTAAAAAATGGCACTCCCGCCTCACCCGCTACAGCGCGAGCTAGCAAGGTTTTGCCTGTTCCTGGAGACCCGACGAGCAAAACACCTTTGGGTATTTTTCCGCCGAGCTTGGTATATTTTTTTGGGTCTTTTAAAAATTGGACGATCTCGCGAAGTTCTTCCTTGGCTTCTTCAACTCCAGCCACGTCTTTAAATGTGACTTTGTTTTTATTTTCGGTGAGAAGTTTTGCACGGCTTTTACCAAACGACATGGCTTTTCCACCACCCACTTGAATTTGCCGAAATAAGAAAAACAAAAAACCTGCGATCAACAAAAACGGCAACGCTTGCACCAAAATCATCATGTAGGGAGTTTCTTGGTTGTTGTCGAAATTTGGAATAATAGAGTTGCGCTCCAAAAATGTAACTTGGCGATCGCCAGTGTCACCGTCGATAGAAAACTTTTTTCCGCCAAGCTCTTTTACGAAAGCTTCCTTCACAACGCCAGCGATTCGGCCCAGTGGTGGAGTCAACGTGACGGACTCAAGCTTTCCGCCTTCAACCGCCGCGTGGTACTTTGAATAATCAAAGTCTTGAATATAAGTGTCTTGTTTTTGCTGATAAAACTGAACGGCAATTAATGCGACAACAATTGCTAAGGCCCAAAAGGCTGCGGTTTTTTGTGATGCGCTCATCAAGTCTCCTCATGAAATGGGCCTAAAACTCAGAGACCCTGGCTTATTATTCTAACGCGTTTTTCGACTCACACCAAATGTGCCGTGCGTTAGCTAGCCATCTTTTCTTTAACAGTATAAATGTGAGATCTTTTTGTTCCACGTCAAGGCGCTTCACCAGCTCATTTATGTGCGAAAGTCCGTAGTTTTTCACACCTTTTTGCTTTAAGTATTGCGCCCAGACCCGCTTTTTTTCTGCATTTGACAGTCCAGTGTACTCTGAACGCAGGACCTGCATTTTATCATCAAAACAAAAGTCCAAGGAAGGCACCGTCTGCAATGCTTCTAAGCAAAGCGATAGAGACTGCTGCAACCTCGACACAGATCCCGGTCGCTTTTTTTCCAAAAGGGGAAGCCAGGTTTTACGCAGCCAGTTCCGTAGATAGTGCGTTGAAGTGTTTGAAGGGTCCTCGAAATACCCGCTGTCTCCCAAATAGGCACTCAATTCTATTTTTGATGTATGCAGAAATGGCCGCAAGACCCGTCCCTTTTGCAGAGACATGGCCACAAGTCCTTGGGGTCCAGTTCCGCGCAGCATGCGAATCAGGCGAGTTTCGAAGAGGTCTTCTTGATGATGAGCAAAAACGATAAAATCAAATGGACTGTATTTATCGAAAGCTTTGAAGCACACCTGGCGGTATCTCCGGTGTTCGGCCTCCGAATCTTTCAAAGGCTGAAGCCCTTGCACATCTGCAAGCTGATCGATATTGGATACAAAAGGAATCTTGCGACTTTGACAGTGTTTTTTTAAGTATTCAAAACAGCGATTGCGAAATGTAAATTGGTTTTTATTATCACTGGCACCGTGGTGAACGTGTCCAACTGTGAATTGAATTTGCAATTTAGGAGCTAGAGCTTCAAATACTTTGAGCAGTGCCATTGAGTCGCGCCCGCCGCTCACAGCGAGTAGAAATTTTTTTCCGCGAAGTGGTTTTAAAATATTGTAAACCTTCACTTCGAGCGCAAAACCCATTTTGTTTAGCCCTTTTCGGATTTATTTTTTTCTGGCTTGGTCTTTTCTTTTTTGGAAAACTCAATTTCGGCGGAGATCTTAATCTTATTCTCGCGCAAAAATTTTGCCATCTCCTCGATCAGATCAATTTTTTCCACCAGTTTTGAAAACTCCGTGCCCACGCGAGTTACGATTTCCTCTTTGGATTTTGCAATTCCTTTAACCAAAGTTCCCAGAGCATCCTTTGGAAGCTTGAGTTCCTGCACGTACTGGCGAACCCCTTCTTCGGACATCAGCACCGCGGAAATCCCTGTGGTTAAAAGCTTTTTGAGTCCCTCACTGAGGCCCTCAGTGAGACCAGCAGAGACGCTGGTCTTTTGCGCTTCGGTTTCCCAGTTGAATTCGACGTCAGTATTTTTTACGCCGCTCTTTGAGCTGTTTTTTGAGCTATCTTCTGATTTATTATTTTCCATAAATTTCCTTCACTCGTTGCTGATAGGCCTTCATCATGGCCGGTAGATTTGCAGAGAGAACAGTTTTTACCATGAATCCCGGCACGAACATCGAAAATTCGGCGCGGATGATATACGTGGCCTTGGTTTGCTGGCCATTTTTTCCTGCCACCTCTTCCAGCTTCCAGCCGCCTTCCATGGATTTAAAAAGATCGCCCTTCATAAACTTCCAGTGCAACTGATTTGGGGCTTTTTCGAATTGCTGATTGGTGTACGAAAAATCCTTAACCACAGAAATCTGGTACTCCACGATTTTTTCGGTGCCCTTGTCTTCGATCACTTTACAGGATTTTACTTCTTTTAAAAACTCAGGGTATTTTTCGTAGTCTTTAATAATATCAAAAAGCTCTTGCGGACTGCAGTTAAAAGTTTCTACATAATTGGCCTCTGCCATTACTGGCCTCCTTTTTTAAAAAGCGCTTCTGCCGCAGCTAAAAGCAAGTCGCGTTTATTTTTTTCGGCGGCTTGCCCATTGGGCTGAAAAAAATCACAGTAATTAGCGCGCTCTTTTTCGCGCACCACATCCGCGCTTGTCTCGCGGCATTCGTTGTACGCCTTGGGATCATAAAACGAACAGCACTTGCACGCATGCAGATCGGCTCCGCAGTCACACTCCTCGCGAAAGCCAACGCGCTCGATCACCTCGACCGGTTTTTGGCAGCTAAAACAAATCACCTTCATAGCTCGCCCGAAAACATAATTGGTTTTCGCGAGAGATCATGATGGGATTCCAACATACGAATCGTGCCGGTTTCGGAACGCATCACCACCGACTGCGTAAGCACGCGGCGATGGGCCAAGTAGCGAACACCTTTTAACAGCGCTCCGTCGGTCACACCTGTGGCACAAAACATCACCGGCCCCTGCGCGAGCTCGTCGCGCTTATAGGGTCTATCTAAATCGCTAACGCCCATTTTGGCGGCTCGGCGGCGCTCATCATCGTTGCGAAACTTGAGCTTGCCCTGAAAATCTCCACCCAAACATTTCAATGCCGCCGCGGTTATGACACCCTCTGGGGCTCCGCCCGTTCCAAGGAGCATGTCGATGCCACTGTTGGCCCAACTGGTAGCGATTCCCGCTGAAACATCACCGTCCGAAATTAATAAAATGCGACAGCCCATTTTGCGCAGACTGGTAATTATGTTGCTATGGCGCGGACGATCCAAAACCACCACGGTGACTTCGCTGACTTTTTTATCAAGAGCCTTCGCCACGGCCGTAACGTTGTCTTCCACCGAAGCGTCGATATCCACCACACCCAGGGCCGCTGGGCCCACAGCGATTTTTTCCATGTAGGTGTCTGGAGCGTGCAAAAACTTTCCTTGCCCCGCTACGGCAATCACCGACAGCGCCCCTACGATTCCGTGGGCACAAAGACTGGTCCCCTCAAGAGGGTCTAGCGCAATGTCGACTTTCGGTGCACCGGGTTTTGCGGCTCCTACTTTTTCGCCGATGTAGAGCATGGGAGCTTCGTCGCGCTCACCTTCACCGATGACAACTGTTCCTTCGATATCGATGGAGTCGAATGCCTTGCGCATGGAATCCACGGCGGCTTGATCAGCGGCATTGGAATCCCCGCGCCCCGTCCATTTTGAACAGGCTAGGGCAGCAGCTTCTGTAATTCTAACAAACTCTAGGGCTAAATTGCGATCCATACATCATCCTCAAGTGAGATTTTTCAAAACATCAGGAAGCCGAATGGGCTTGCGTGTTTCCATGTCCATAGCGATGTGTACGGTATTACCAAATGCCGCCGGAACAGGGTATCTTTTTGTTCTGATTTCGTAGCGAAAGCTCATTCGCAGCAGATCGGAGGTGAGATCCACCATAACTTCGATTTCGTCGTCAAAATAAAGCGGTTTTTTATAGTTCACCTGGCATTCTAACAGTGGATAATTGATCTGATCGAGGGACTTTTCTTGAAGAAAGCCGCTGGCCCGTAGAAGCTCGGTTCTGGCGTCTTCAAAAAAATGCAAATAATTTGCATGATGCACGATTCCCATGGCATCGGTCTCGTAAAATTTAATTCGTCTTAGATAGCAAAATTTCACTCGGCAAGAACCTTTTCAGTGACGACTTTTTTAAAAGCATCGAGCAAATCCACATTGGAGCGCATCTGGCTTAATATTTCGGCAGCCAAACGCATTAAACCTTCTCCCAGTGCAGGCCCTTGCAGTTTATTGCCGCGATTCATTTTATTATCAATATGAAATTTTCCATTTTCCCAGTGCAAAGCCAAATCGGGAAAATCCATAGTGGCCTTCTGCAAGGCGCCGTTGTTTTCCCATAAAAATAAATTTGTTCCCTTGGGACCATGGAACCAATATGCGAAGCTTTCTTTTCCGCGATAAAACTGCGGATCCACCAGATTCATATTGAGCCCCACCATTCGGTTTGAAATCAGCTGATCGACAAAGGTTTTCATATTTTTCGTGGCTTCTACAAACTCCACCGCGAACATCTGATCGGTGAGACGGGCCACTCGCGCTTTGAGAGTATGGCCTTTTTTTCCATTCATAAAAAAATCAAGATTGATAATCTCGCCAGTGAGCGAAACGCGGGCTTTCTCGGGTTGTGAAAAAGCGGCTCCGCCATAGCCCAGATCGACTAGCTCCACCGGGCCCACACCTACCAACTCCACACTCAGGCCGGAAATCATGGCGCCTACACCTTGCACCTGCACTCGACTGTATCGCCGCCGCTCTTCTCTCTCACTCATTTTTTTTGCCCTTCCTTGTTGGCACCTTTAAGCCCTTCCAGGGCTACCGATTCTTCGATCCAGGCGCGCATGCTTTTGGCCACATGTTGCACGATCACTTCCAACACGAAGCCTTTAAAAATATGTGGCAAAGGGATTTCTTTATCTTCAAAACGCGACACTAAAATCGCCTGGGTTTTGTCGGTCCCTAAACTGGTCCCTAAACCTGCCCCTAAACTGGTCAATTCCACACGTCCTATCATACCCTGAAAGCCACCCCAGACAACATTCCACATAAAAACCGTTCTATCGTCCTTCTCAAGAACTTCGTATTTGATGAGCAGCCTTGCCTGATAACCGTAGGCCTCTAAAAGAAAATAAACCCTATTGTATTCGGGCTGATGAGTGACCTTTTTAAAGTAGCTACTCACTTTTTCTAGCTCTTGAAATGACAATATTTTTTTGAGCGTATGGGCGCGTGTGGCCTTTACCACTCCCGCACCCGTCATGTGATAATAATTTTTGGAATTTTCGCTTTTGCTATTGATAGAAATTATCACAGCCCGTTCTTCGCGAATTCTTTTTTGCGTGCTTGGCTTTTGCCACCACTCGGACTCTGTGCCATGACTGAAAGTGAGACATATGGAAAAAAAGACGAAGACGATGGAACCCATTCCCAATTATCAACGGAACGGCTGCAAATGTCTATGGACAGACCTCAAGGCTCTCCGGTAGATTGTTTCGATGAGCGCGCTTCCCTACTGGAAAAAACAACTCCCACTTTGGCTAACACTGTTTCGCATGCTGTCCGTGCCCTTCATCGTAGCTCTTATACTGATGGCACCACCGTTGTGGAACTGGTTTTCGGCAGGGCTGTTTATTCTCGCGTCGCTATCTGATTGGCTCGATGGGTATTATGCCCGCAAATACAAAGTGGAATCAAACCTGGGGCGACTTCTCGACCCCATTGCCGATAAATTTTTAGTTTCCACAGTGCTGATTTTATTAATTCCACTGGGTCGCATCGAAGCCCTGTTGGTTGTTGTGCTGTTAAACCGCGATATCATAATCAATGGTTTGCGGTCGTTTGCCGCCTCGGAGGGAAAGATTATCTCCGCAGGATCCTTAGGAAAATGGAAAACCGGGCTGCAGATGGTGGCCATTCCTGCCATCCTTATTTACGAACCCGTGGGACCACTTTCTGGACAATGGATTGGTTATTGGGGGCTCTGGGCAAGCCTGGTATTGAGCCTGATTTCCGCCGGTCAGTACCTTTGGGGCTATCTAAAAAGTCTGCAATAGGTCACTAAAAAAGACGGCAAAAAATACTTTCCCTTTCAAATGACCTCTGATACTCTAGCCGGGCTTTTTGCTGAGGTAAGGGGTCTTCGAGGACTCCGGTAAAAAGTGAAAAATAGAATCCTAATTAATAGGAAAAGTAGTGAGGAATCATGGGTAATAAATTGTATGTAGGAAATCTTCCTTTTTCAGCAACCGAAGAAGCTTTAACAGAAGCTTTTACGAAAGTTGGAAATGTCGATAGCGTAAAAATCATCAGCGACCGCGCAACTGGTCGGAGCAAAGGGTTTGCCTTTGTAGAGATGAATTCAGAAGAACTAGCTATGAAAGCTATCGAGTCTTTGAATGGACAGGATTTTGGCGGTCGCGCTTTAAAAATCAGCGAAGCTCGTCCACAAGAAAGTCGTAGCGGCGGCGGAGGCGGCGGTTACGGTGGTGGCGGCGGCGGACGTAGCGGCGGCGGAGGCGGCGGTTACGGTGGCGGCGGCGGACGTGGCGGAGGCGGCGGTGGCGGCGGCGGACGTGGCGGCGGCGGAGGCGGCGGTTACGGTGGTGGCGGCGGCGGTTACGGTGGTGGCGGCGGCGGACGTGGCGGCGGAGGCGGCGGTTACGGTGGTGGCGGCGGCGGTCGTGGTGGCGGCGGCGGCGGCGGTTCTTACCGTGACGACGATTACTAGAAATCACACTTACATTTAAATAAAAAAGGCTTCATATAAGAAGCCTTTTTTTTTTGCTTAATCATGAGGCGTATCGAAACCCTTATCGATTTGTGCGGCAGATCGAATTGACTTCAATAAATAAAAGTTATAGTTTTTCGGTTCTTTAGCGATGCGGGAGTAGCTCAGTTGGCTAGAGCGCAACCTTGCCAAGGTTGAGGTCGAGGGTTCGAGCCCCTTTTCCCGCTCCACTTCATTTTCCATTTTTATGTTCACTTACGTTCACCAGGACATTTCGTTCTGTTGTTTGGCTCACTCGCGTTCGCGTGGAGCGGGAAAAGGGGCTCGAACCCGTGTGAGCGAGAGCGAACAAACCAATAAGCTCGAGCCAGCGTTCCAAAGGAACGCGCCCTTTTCCCGCTCCACTCTTCAAAGTGGGTTCGCATGGTCACTTCGTTCCCCAGACTTTTACGATTTGTTTTTTGGTCGCTCCGGCTGCTTCTTGGTCGCTCCGCTCCTGCCTGCTGTGCGCGCCTCAACATTCTGCACGTTTGCAACTTTAAAGGCCTGTGCACGTCGGATCGTCAGAATAAATGAGCATTTTTTTGCCAAATTTATCTTGGAAATAGTATTCCAGAACTCGCCCGCTATTTACATCTGAGATCAATAAGTTGTTTGCCGAAGTTAGAGCCGTATATTTTGCATTGTTAAAATAAGTACCAGGGAGACATACTTTCTTAAAGGCCAATGCCGGAGAACTTATATTATAAAAGTTCGCGGGGACTTCGGCCACCATGAGGGAATCAAAAGAAGACGCAATCAAATAGCGAGCGCCCTCGATTTGCATTACCTTTAGACTGCGAAGAGTCACACCTAAACCCGTTGTTGCGATGACTTTGTAGGGCGCCGATAAATCAGACATGTTAGCCATGCCCAGCTGCAGTTTGCCAGCTGTCGAGTTTTGAAAAATCAGCAACTCAGAAGCAATCCCGCCATCGTTAAATAAATGCGATGTCATCGCAGTGATACTAGCATAGCTTTGCCCCTTGAGACTCATATTGCTTAGTGGCGCCGAAATTGGCGGAGACTGTTGACCGACGACGATTGACTGCGCGGTTTGTGACGTCATTTCTGCAATGAGACTCGTTGGCGCCGTTCCGTTTGCTGAGTTTGTGTCTAAATAAAATCTTGCGATCAGAATTTTTCCACTTGGAGTTACATGCGCTTCGGAAGCTCCCCATGAAGAAAGATTACTGTAGCTCCGCTGCGTACTCACCAACATGGACTGAGCTTTTTGAGTTTGCAAATTGAAAACGTTGATAGATTTATTTGCGAAATAGTAGCCACCAATGGAAAGAAAAAGCCGTACCTCTCCTACCTCGTCTGCAAACAAATCAAATTCTTCGTTCGGATGCACAATACTATTAAAAGTGACATCTTTGAAATCTGTACTACTAAATGTTTTTTCTGCCACTTTTGCTGGACTCCCAAGAAACGAAGTCATCTGCCCGTTACCATCGACCCGATAGATCGTGCTATTGAAACGATCGAAAACGTAAGTCATGCCATCTTTTGTTTGCGTGATTCCTGTGGGATTCGGTAAAAACATTTCTGTTGCAACCGACGATTTTTCCGTTGTGTAATCTCGTCCCCATACGGTTTTAACCTCAAAAAGAGATGAAACTCCAAAAACTTGACTCAGGGCCGTTGCTGTTAATGTTAAAGACTTTACACCATACGGTTGATTTTCGTCGCGTTCGTTGATGAGCACGCCCAAAATCCAAGGATTCGTGGTGGATCCTGCTTTTGTGGGGCTAATCACTTGCATTTTTATGTCTGTGAAATCAGCTTGCTTAAAAGTTACTAAATTGACGGGCCTATCTGCGCGACCGACAAAAGCGGCGATATAATCCTGATTGTCTTTTTTGTATTTGGCAAAATCCATTTGGCTTGCAACGTGTGACATTCCAAGCTCGTATTTTTCGAATTGGGTTTCGCTTATTTTTTTGTAGTACGTCAAAAGAGATCTTCCATCTGTGTCGTTGGAATATTGACCAATGGGATTCACAAGAAGATCTCCGTTTTCTAGAGCGGAAAGCGCTCCAGGATAATCCACGGATTGTCGAAAATCAGCTTCGTCGCTACTCACTGTTGCAACAAAACCCTTTGTCGTCACCGTCTTACGGGAAGAGATTTTGCCATTCCCAAGGATCCTATAAGCAGCCAGCTGGTTGGCCGCCAAAGGTGACGCATCTAAAATCACAAGATTGAACTTAGAAATATAAGCCAAAGCGCTCGAAGCCGGTACTTCTGTTCGGCTACTACAGGCCGAATGCAGATAAAGTTGGTCTTCTTGCAAGGGAATTTTCAGGATATCAATCGAATTTTTACAATTCGCATTCGTGATTCGCGATTCCCATTTAAAAAGCTGATCCGCTTTAACGAGTTTGAAAACTCCTTGAAGATTTCCCACGTAGAGATTGTCGTTCGAGTCAAATTCCATGGAGTTAATATTATTGAGAGACGAAACTTGCGCATCCACATTCACTGTGATGTTGGCTGCACGCCCGTCTCCGGCGACCAGAGAAATAATCCCATTTTCATCAACTTTACGAATATTGTTAAATTGGGAGTCATAAATATAGGTTTCGTTTTTTGAATTTTTCGCCAGTAGGGCCGGCGATTGAAAGCGCACGTTTTGGGAATTGATAGACCCACCATTGCCCTGAGTATTATCCCCTGCAAAGACTCTCCACAAGCTGATCATTGGCTGCGACATGAGACTCAATTTGTTTCCTGCATTGTCCGCAACAACAACGCAAATATAGAACGCCTCATTCGGTTGTTTTTTTGGCCAGCTGAGCGCGTAGGAGCTCGCGTAGGGGGCTTTTGCAAGAACAACATTGACTGCTGAGGATGAACAATCTGGCACCGAGGTCGTTGAGACTGTCATACCCTCGCTCGAAAAACCGGACGAAAAGCCCGCCTCACTGGCTGAGTCCGCAATATCCCAAGAAATTGTTTCTTTTTGCCCCTCAGAAAATTGTTTACCCTGAAGACCCTTGCTCAAAATTCCAAGGAGGTGTCCCTGCGGCGGAAGGGTATCGAGCCCAATGTCACTTGAAAGGGGTACAATCTCCCCTGAAAATTCCTGAAGCTCGGCGTAGACTTTTTTTGTACCATCAAACGCACCATCCAAAGACCAGTTTGCGCGTAAATCAAAAGTCGTTTGCGCGCTGTAATCAACCCAAGGAGATTCGGCATCATTCATCTCTTTTACCAGCGACAGTCGCATCTTTAAATATTTTCCGGCTAGATTTTGAAATTTGACGCTTAAAACTTTTTTATTGGTAAAAAGTTTTCCATCCTCAATGACCATGAAATTGTCTTGGGAGCCGAGCCGAGTATTGTCAGGATTGCTTCGAACTACAAAACTATTTTTAGAGCAGTTCTGAAAAGCAAAAAGCGAAAGGACACCTATTACAAAAGCCCCTAGCGAAACGTAAAGCCGCTTATTTCGATCTAACACAAAGCCCTCCCCCGACGTACAAAAAAGTGATGCTTTTATTGTATTTTCAAAAGCACATTTCTGTACAGCACATTCTCAAAACGAGACGGTTCGTGGACCGGAATGCTTTTAAACTTCTACCTTGAACGTCAACCGCTCTTAAGACTTCGGTTTTCCCTTTGGATCTTGGCGGCCAACGCGTTGACTGGAATTCTTTTTCATATTTAGCGGAAGGTGCAAGCGGTAACCGGCGGGCACCACGGCGCCGGTTTTAAAAGCGCTTTGTAAATCTAAATTGTAACTGAGGAGTTCTTCATGGCTCACGCCCATGATTTGCGGAAGACGTCGAACCTTGGTTTTTTGTGCCAGTCGAACTTCTTCGCGTTTGCGGAGTGGCTCTCGTTGGATGCTTTCAAAGAGCAGTTCATGATATTTTTCCGCATACAGCGCGGCTAAAAAACAAGTATAAAAATTGCTCGAAGCAAAACGGAAGTCATTTTTATGATACCGCTCAATGATAACATCTAGCTCTTTGGATTGAGCGCTCTTGATCGCTTTTTTAATGTTTCCGATACCGTTGTTGTAAGCTGTGATGGCGAGCGGCCACGACCCCAGGGTGCGATTGTAAAAGCGCAGCAAGCGTGCGGCGGCCGCGGTGGCTTTGAGCGGAGAATTTCGCTCATCGATGTGGTCGTTTACAATCATGTACGACTTGCCTGTTTTTGGCATGATTTGCCAGATACCACTGGCGCCAACTTTTGAATAGGCGGCTTCGTTGAAGCTGCTTTCCACAAACGGCATGCGGGTTAATTCTGTGGGTAAACCGGCTTTGTGAAACTCTTCTTCCATGTAAGTCAGATATTTGCTGCTGTTAACCAGGCCGCGCTCAAAGAAATCCCGCTGCCCCAATTGACTGCGCAGGTTTTCGGCTGCGAATTTAAAGGCCTGTTTGCGAGCCCCTGGAACCTTGGCTAAAACTTCAAAAAGTTTTTGCTCCAAGCGCGGAAGTTTTTCGTAGTTCTTTTTTCGCGATAGATTTACGAGAGCCGTACGAATTTCTACAATTCGTTTTTTAGCGAGCTTGTCCCCGCGCTCACGGCGGAGCCAAAGTGGTCCTTTGCTGTGAAGTACCAAATCTGTTGCATCGACAACTTCGAAGACAATCCACGGAAATCGCATATGGTGAATCACATGGTGAGCTTCGCCATAACGGGTGTAAATATCAAACCAAAATTCAGCCCGTTCTCGCAAACCATCAGATACTTTAAACTCACCGCTGAGACGATCGCTAAAATCGTTCAAAATTTTTGCCTTGAGATCCGCCCAACTTTTTTCCGACAGCTGCTCTGTGGGGAGGGGTCGTTGCTGATTGAAGGGTATTTTTGTAAGGGGAAAGACTTCTCTCGCAGTTTGCATAGGGGCTGCGGAGTGGGCAGGTATAAAGGTTGTAAGAATACCAGTTAAGATTAAACTTTTAATTAAAGATTTATTCCGCATATTCCATTAACAAAGCAAGATCCAGGCCGCCCCTGAATAGAAGGATTCGGCCAATACCGTTAAAAAACAGACAAGTGCCGTAATTTGGCACTTCCCCTGACCATCCCCTTTACACTCCACTTGTTAGCCATTATCCTAAACTCCATGAAACCAATTGGAATCAATCTGCATGGTGGCGGGGCACGAGGAAGTTATCAGGCAGGGGTGCTGAAGGCTCTTGGGCAAATACTGAAGAAGAGAAATCTCCTCGGCACCAAGAACCCCTTTAAAATTTGGTCAGGAACAAGTGCAGGCGCGATCAATGCTGCGTTTTGTACCTCGCAGGCCACAGATTTAGAGTTTGCTGGCGAACAGCTCGCAAAAATTTGGCAAGAAATCACTCCAGACCAAATCTACCGCACAGATCTTTTAAGCCTCAGCAAAAACAGCGCAAAGTGGATTCGCGATTTAACGTTTGGGTCTTTGTTTCAAAAAAAATTAGCCCAGTATCTGCTCAACGCGACTCCCCTCATTTCATTGCTCAATAAAAAAATTCATTTTCAACAGATTCAGGAAAACATTGATCAGCAAATTATTCACTCTTTATCCTGCACGGCCTACTGCTTTAACACCTCAAAGACTGTTTCGTTTGTTCAGGGTAATAGTCCATCTTGGAAACGATCCAATCGACACTCCGTGCACGAGACCATCGGGGCTTCGCATATTCTCGCTTCCTGTTCGATTCCAATGCTGTTTCCGCTGACTAAGATAAAGAATCAATATTTCGCCGATGGCGGCTTTCGCAACACAGCGCCATCGTCGTCTGTCATCCATCAAGGGGCCCAAAAGATTTTAATGGTCGGCGTGCGATATCAACCCATAAACGACGACGAGCCATCCCGCTTCTCATCGGAACCGGGCGTGGCTAAAGTTGCGGGCTCGATGCTCAACGCTCTATTTTTTGATAATATAGATTTAGATCTCGAACGATTGGAACTAGTTAACGAAATTATTCAAAGTGTGTCTCAGTCCATTCAAACAAAACGATCTGACTACGCGGCTCTCGACTATCAACTCATTCGACCGTCTCAGGATATCGCCAAAATTGCTGAAACCTGTTCGCATCAGGGATTTCCGAAGGTGTTGCAATTTTTAATCGATGGCTTAGGCTCTCGGCAAGACACCGCTGAACTTTCGAGCTATTTGCTCTTTCATCCAAGCTTTACAAAACCGTTAGTCGATCTTGGTTACAAGGATACCATGCAAAAACGCGAAGAGCTTGAAGACTGGATTTGTAAGGACTCCGGGGGTTCTCACTAGACACTGGGTAAGTGTCAAGAAAACTCCACTTTAGCTACTTTCAGGTACGATATATAGTGATTAGTTAGGAATTTATCTATGAAGAAAATGTGGCAAGATCTTTCTGTTTCAAAAAAACTATATGCTGTGGTTGGCCTTATGACCATCCTAATCGCCCTGGAACTCTTCACTCTTCTTTTTGCCGTGAATACTTTTTCTGCCGTGCGTGCTTTTGTGAATGGCGAGGGAGTTTGGTCGAAGTCGCAAAAAAATGCGATTCAATCTTTGTACCTGTATGCTATTTATCAAGACGACAAATACTACCAAGAATTCCATCAACATCTGGTAATTCCAAACGGCGATCGCTTAGCGCGCCACGAACTGATGAAGCCTTCTTTCGACTACGAAATCGTTAAAAAAGGCTTTATTCAAGGTGGTAATCACCCAAGCGATATCGATGGAATGATTCATCTTCTTCGCCGCTTTTATCGCATCAGCTATATTAACGACGCAATTGTGGCTTGGTCTGGAGCAGATACTTTGATGGATGAGTTGATTGAGGTGTCGGAGGATATTCATCAAGGTATTCAAGTGGGAAACTTTGATCGCGAACTCTTGCGTAAAAGCCTGGATCGCGTTTCGGAGATCAATGCAGAAATCAGCACGCTGGAGAACGCTTTTTCTGAATCTCTCGGTGCCGGGTCTCGTTGGCTAGAGAGTGTTTTGATGTCGCTCTTGCTTCTAACGGTTCTCACAATCGAAAGTACCGGATTGTATTTAACTTTTCGTTTTGGTCGCAACCTCAGCGTTGCCCTCAAAGAGCTGACGCAAACAACGAACGCCGTAGGACAGGGCAACTTTTCTCAACCTGCCACAGTTCGCTCCAATGACGAGCTGGGACAACTCGCGCGCTCGGTAAACAACATGATCGAGGATCTCAAGAAAAATATTGGCGAACGTAAAGATGCTGAAAGCGCAAGCCAGCTCAAATCGCTTTTTCTTGCTAACATGAGCCACGAAATTCGCACTCCATTGGGAGTCATCTTAGGATTTGCCGAGGCCTTGAAGGATCCGCAGATGAACGCCGCAGATCGTACCAACTACCTAGAAGTTATTGAACGTACGGGAAAGAATCTGAGCCGTATTATCAATGACATTCTTGATATTTCGAAAGTGGAGTCTGGACACCTCGAAGTCGAGAGCACTACATTCCCTCTGCAAGAATTAATCGACGAGTTGCAGATTCTGTTTCAACTCCAAGCTCAAGAACGTGGCAATGTTATGAGGTTTCAAATCGAACCCACCGCACCACTCACCGTATTTTCCGATCGAGTGCGTCTGCAACAAATTTTGGTGAATCTGATTAGCAACGCACTCCGCTTCACCCACCAAGGCGAAATCACAGTGACCTGTTCGTTTCATAACAGCACCTGGCAATTTCGAGTCACCGACACAGGTATTGGTTTGGATGAAGATCAAAAAAAGAAGTTATTTACGCTTTTTTCGCAGGCCGACCAGTCCACCACGCGCAAGTATGGAGGCACCGGACTTGGTTTGGTGCTTTCAAAACGGCTGGCGCAAATCCTCGGAGGAGATGTGATCCTCGAAAAAACCTCTCTCAATAAAGGATCTTCATTTCTGGCAACGATCAACGAGACCAACATCGCAAATAATAAACAACCTTCTAAAAATGAAAAGTCATTGGCGAATGGTTCTGTGGAAAATCTCCGCGGCAAACATATTTTGGTGGTTGATGACAGCGAAGAGAATCAAATTTTATTGCGCTTCTACCTGACCAAGGCAGGCCTTGAGGTGCAAAGTGCTGCGAATGGCGCCATGGGTGTTGAAAAAGCTTTAAAAGATGATTTTGATTTAATTCTCATGGATATCCAAATGCCGATCATGGACGGCTACACCGCGACCAAAACCCTGCGAGCCGCAGGCTACAATAAGCCGATCATCGCATTGACTGCCAATGCCATGAAGGAAGATCGCGAGCGCAGCATCGCAAGCGGTTGTCACGATTACCTCACGAAGCCGATCAATTCCACTCGTTTGCTCGCGGCTTTAGCTAAGCATATCTCTTAGCCTTGACCCGTAAGCAACCGGCCGTTAATATCTGAGTATGAAAACAATTTCACTTCGAATATCAGGTCTCATAGTTGCTTTGATTTTAACACACGGAACCGCAGCGTTCGCGGCTCCCCCATCTGACTTTGGCGCTGGGCTCATGATCGGCAGCATGGTCTCGGCCACGGGCAAAGTTTGGGTCGACGAACAAAATGCTGTGGATTTTGGTTTGGGTTTTTCGGGTGGTGACGAAGTGGCCATCTATGCAGATTACCTGTGGCATATTCGCGGCGTTTTTGGTTCGTCCACGCGCTTTGGCCGTGAAACTACAGGCTACATCGGCGGCGGTGCAGGAATTGGCTTTTGGGACGACTCCTACGATTGCGGCCGCTTTGGTTGTGATCGCAGAAGGGATGATTCTGGCACAGGAGTTTTTATCCGTGCGCTCCTCGGATTTGAGTGGGTTCCCGCCACCACACGTTTTGGAATCTTTGCCGAGATTGGTCCTTCGTTTTTAATCGTACCCGATGTGGATGGCGATTTGGATATTGGCATTGGAGCCAGATATTACTTTTAGGAGCGCATTTTGAGCTGGCTTATCATTGGCTTTGTGATTTTTTTAACCATTTGCTACATCGTCATTTCTATTCTTTTTCCTGAGTGGGTGGGTATGACCGGCAAAAAAGCCCTGCAAATTCAAAAAGAGCAGGAAGAAGAAAAAAAATCCAACGACCCTAATCCTTAGATTGCAACCAGCCCTTTTGCTGGAACCAACTGTAAACTCCCATAGTGCTGGCAATCATTACGATGAGAATCACCCAAAAGCCGATTTGATCATTTAAAAAAGGCATCCACGAAAAATTCATGCCGTAAATACCTGCCAAAAAATTAAGTGGCATAAAAAAGATAGAAACAATCGTCAGCGTGCGCATAACTTCGCTTGTTTTGTGCGAAGCTTCGTTGGTCAGCTGCGAGGCGAGAGAAATTTGCAGCGACAAAAGAGACACAAGGTTGTCGTGCACCACGTCCGTTTGATAGGACATCTTATCGATGAACTCTTTGGTGTTTTTGTAGTCCTGTCGACATTTCGGGGGCGAGGCCATCATGAGACCTATAATGGGCTCCTTCATCAGACTCAGCACTCGTCGCATAATATTGATTCGGCGCTTTAAAAGATAACTCTGAACCAATTTTACTTTTTTATTTTTATTGAAAACATCTTGTTCAAAGGAATCAAAAAGTTTGTACATTCCTAGAAGGGCCACTTCGTAGGTTTTAGTTACACGATAAATAATCTCATTGGCTAACGCAAACGTGGAAAAAAATTTTTCTTTGCTTTCGTTTTGAGTTTTTTCAAAAAGTTCACGAATATACGGTTGTTCTTGTCGATGAATTGTAATCAAGAATTGAGGAGAAATAAAGATGGCGACTTTTGTGGTGATGGTCTGCACGGAGTCAGATTTTCTATCGGCCTCAAAATCATAGGCCCGCAAAATAACAAAATGTACGTCGTTAAGCGTTTCATGCTTGGGCAGATGCTCGGGCTCCATACAGTCGTGTATAGCTGTCGCATCCAAAGAAAATTGTTTACCAATTTTTTCTAAATCCGCAGTCGTTGGGTCGGTAATATCAACCCAATGAAAAGAATCTGTTTTGATTTCCCGAGTCTGCATTTACGCTTTATTTTTTGCTGCGTTGTTTTGCTTTGATCATTCTTTTCTTTTTAAGAATTCTCTTAGCATGTAAACGGTTGCTCTTTTTTTTCTTTTTCTTTTTAGCCATGGCGGTCTCCTTGTTGTTTATTTAGTATGGAGGGGTTCCCGTCGGCAGGCAACGAGAATGTCACTTCGGAGACAAGGCTGTTCTTTTAAATTTTTTAAGCACTATTTTTCGAAAAAGATCGGGCATATGGTGAGCCACAAAGACTCCGACCGAGGTCATCCCCGAAGGATAAAGATTGGACTGATCCGTCTCCACCGCATGCACAACTTTTTGTGCCCACTCAGAGGCTGGTATGGAGCTCAAAAAAGAGAGATCTAAGTTATTACCGTAGCTTGTTGAAATTTTATCGTACATGTCTGTTTTCACACCCGGCGTGATTAATAGCAGTGTGGAAACCGGGGTGCCCGACAGCTCTCCTTGTAGACTTTCAGTGAGCGCCACCACACCCGCCTTGGCGGCCGCGTAGGTGTTTGCACAGGGGATAAACATTTTTCCAGACACGCTGGCATTGTTAACAATTTTGCCTCTCCCCGCCTTGAGCATGCGAGGAATAAAAAAGTGACACAATTGAATCACCGCCAACAGATTCACTTGAATCATGGCATAGATGTCGTCGAGGTTTTGCTTTTCCAGTAATCCGCCAGTCAGTAGACCAGCGTTGTTCACTAAAATATCCACGGGCTGTTGCGTGGACTCAATAGTCTTACAAAACTCATCCACACCTTTTTTGCTCGAAAAATCGACAAGAATGGTTTTTACTGAAAGAGCCCCACAAGTTGTCAGCTCTTTTTCGAGTTCTGAATCTGGACTGCGAAGAGTGATGATGATGTGCGCTTGCTTCTGCGCAAAGCTCACAGCCAGCGCACGGCCGATGCCCCGGGAAGCTCCGGTAATTAGCACATGGGAATTTTTGATTACTGACACACTCCAACCCTCACTGTATCTGCGGCACATTCCGTGGGAGTGGCCGTGGTCGGCAACTTCCAAAGCCCATCCGCTGAGCATGTAAATCGAATACATTGCGAGTTCTGAGCTTGTCCACACTTTTTATCTTTTGCACCGATGCCAAAACATTTCCAAGCACAACTTTCAAAAATACCTGCTGGCAAAGCACACAGTACTTCACTGGATTTTTCAGTACTGGCAACCCCTCGGAGGTTCGACTGCCTATTTATTGGCATTTCAAACCGCTTTTTCGCCGCAGGTGCTTGCTGAGTGTCCTTCACTGCCAAAATCCCATCGTCTGTACTTAATTGAATTAATCTTTTTGGCTCTATCAACTGAGCTGTGGATATCAACTCATTGCGCCGCAAGTAGCCGGGACCCTCGTCGTTAAGAATGCTGTAAATATTTTGCTGAACACTGACGCCAAACACACCTTCGCGCTTCGCCAAGCGCCACAACCCTGCATCTACGGCATGAACAAGTTCTGTTTTACTCAGAGAGACAACAATATCGCCTTTTTTTAAATCCAACCACAATACGTCATCGTCCGTGCGCGCCGACCACTCACTACCCGCTGTCATTTTAACTGTAAACTGACTTTTAGAACCGGCAATACTGATTTCGCTTTTGTCGCGAGCTTTTACCGAAAATGCGGCTTGAACAGGCACTGGTTTTTTTAAATTCTTACGATTGATTTCCACTTTTCCATACACCGAAGTGACTTGAAAGGAAATCGGCTGAGGCTTTGGCAGCATGGAGGCGAGAGTGCGCACAGGCTCTTCTTTTATTTTTGGCAAAGCTGGTTTTTTAACTGTGGGGGCGACCTCTTCATTTTGTAAATTGATTTCTGCCGCCTGCGACATTTTATTAAAATCAATGGCTTCAGGTTTTTTTTCTGCGGGATCTTGCGGTTCGGTCAATCGACTCATAAAATCTTTGGGCGATGCATGCACGGGACTTTCGCCAGCTAAACACTGAAAAAAATTGTCCACGTTTTCGCAAATATATTTATTGCAAGAGCCCTTACCTGTGGCTCCACACTTGACGTCTTCCACACCCAACAGAATCAGGCGCTGGCAAGGCTCACATTGGACCTGCGGGCACAGACAGCTCTCCGCAAAAGCAGATGTCGAAAACAGCAGCAATAATATTACAAATTTGACTCTCAACACCATAGTTCTCTATCGGTTTCATTGAGTGGCAAATTAAGACTGATACAGAGAATAGACTTTATTTTTTCAATTCGCCCCACTACAATGGTCGAGTCAGGGAGAGTGGTTATGAATAAGTTTATGAAAAAATTGATGGTTGTTCTAATTTTATGTTGTTCCTTCAGCGCAAGTGCTTACCAAAGTCTAATGACCAGTGGTGATCTGCTCCAGCCAGAAACCTTTCAGGTGTTGCCGTACTTAGAAAGTATTTTTGACGATCCCATCGACGGACTCAATTTGAATACTCGTCTTACCTATGGTCTCAACGACGAATTGCAAACCGATTTCGAAATCGGTACTGGCGAAATGGATGTTATGCTCGGTGCATTTTTAAAATGGGTGCCCATTCCCGATTACGAAAAACAACCGGCAATCGGTGTTCGCGGCGGAATTAGCTACATCGACACAGATGCCTACTCACAAACCAGCATTACCGCTATGCCATTCATCAGCAAAGGCATTGAAACCAAATACGGCCGCATCGTTCCCTACCTGGGACTTCCCATCGCGATGAATTCCAACAAAGACGACACCTTCTTTTCGTCGCGTTTGGCCTTCGGAACCGAGTGGACTCACCCAGATCACAAAGTATGTCATGCCGTTGCCGAACTCGGCCTCGAGCTCAGCAAATCCTTCAGCAGTCTCAGCATCGGCGCCGCCTACGACTTCTAAAGGTACGGACACACACACTTTTTGGGACTCATGGCGTAAAATTTTTTATTCCTAAATAAGAAGTATTCTTTTTAAGACCTCTCGCAAACAGGATGTTTCGTCCTGCGAGCGAGTCCATGGATGGACGCGTCTTAAAAAGAAGCCTTTAAAATAATGTGAACTTTTTTACGCAGGAAGTCCCAAAAAGTGTGTCCGTACCTA
>JANOYW010000086.1:0-59829 GCA_031429075.1 Bdellovibrionales bacterium
TGCAGTTCAGCGAGCCGTCAACAGACTCAATCCACGAGAGGATGATCTGGCCAACTATCAAAAGTTTAAAATTTATCTTAACGATGAATATCGCAAATTGGTTCGTCAGAATGAAAAACTAATGTTTCCAGTAGGAATAGAGAGGCGAGCGCCGATATTGTCTCTGGGCACTTTCAATTTCACTTTTCTGAGGCCGTGACCTCGAAAGAGATCGACCGTATGGAGCATCTCATTCTCAAAAAAGCTTCAGAGTTTGAGGCACTCACAGGTTACCGCCTTCCGCAAGCAAGAATCATTGAGCAAATTCACTCCGAATACGCAGCTCGCGAATTTCGAGTGACGTTTGAAGCCAAAGATCTACCCGCCCACATCTTGGCTTCTTTTTTTGTATTTACCAGCCTGAATTAAAAAACGTCCTATGGAGCGGGATTTACATTCTTAGGATCCGGTCCAAAACGATTGGGCCCAGGATTTCCAGGATAGCACATCAATACCAAATTATAGAATGGCAGCATCAGCCACCATCCTCTATGGTCGACGTCGTGGCAACGGCGAACACCGAGGGAGATGTTAGGGATCGTCACAAAAATCTGATAAATCACAAGCACGAAGGCCGGCAATTTTAAGAGGCCTGACACAAAACCAACGGCAAAAGAAATCAAAATCGTAAAAAGCATAAACATCCAGTACTCTTTACGACGAGCCCTTCCGGAAAATTCAAAATATTTTTTAAACGCCATTAAATACCAGCTCACTAAGTACCTCCAAATTATCGTTTCGCCAAAAGATAAGCATCACTCAATTAACGATGAAAATCTACTCATCGTACACCAGTACGGTAGAATTTTGGACCTTGGAGTCCAGTTCTGGTAACATGGACAGGTGCATAGCAATTGCATGCTAGACGCTTGATGAACGACACAGCTTTTTGGTATTTAGTTTCAGGTCTTGTTTTTGGCTCCATGGCGGTGCTGAGCAAGCGCATAGAGCCGCTTCCAGTTTCTAATTCCATAATTTATCTCGCAGTAGGTTTTTTACTCGGCCCCTGGGTTCTTGGAAAAATGAGCATGGATCTCCAACAGGATTCTCCATTGCTCGAGACCATGGCTGAAATTGCAGTTCTCATCTCTGTGTTCACCGCAGGATTAAAACTAAGAATTCGTCAGCCCCAAGGGCGGTGGTGGCAAGCGATTGTGTTAACAACGGTTGTTATGGCCCTCACAATTTTAGGTATCGCCGTGGCTGGTACACAACTTTATGGTATTCCCTTTCTAGTGGCAGCACTACTGGGTGCGATCTTAGCTCCAACGGATCCCGTCCTGGCGTCAGCTGTGCAAGTTCGCAGCGAAAAGGACAAAGACTGGTTACGTTTTAATCTAACGGCAGAGGCAGCTCTGAATGATGGGGCCGCTTTTCCATTTGTTGTGCTTACACTAACTCTTCTTACTGTTCCGGCAATGGATTTTTCGTGGTCGATTTGGTTTTTTCGCGATGTTTTGTGGGCAATTCTCGGCTCGGTGGTGGTGGGCGTAATTTTCGGCTTGGTGTCGGCGAAAGTCGCAAGCTTTCTGCGCAAAGATGGCGAGAATAACATTGTCGAGGATCTGTTTTGTCTGGGTATCCTTTTTTCTGCCTATGCGTGTGCCCTGTATGCGCACACCTACGGCTTCGTGGCGTGCTTTCTTGCAGGACTTTATTTTCGTCATGTAGACACGAATATTCATCTCACTAACGGCGAAACAAATATTAAAACAGCGCCATATCTTCTGCATTTTTCAGAGCAGTTGGAGAGGATCTTAGAATTTTTAACTGTTATTATTGTTGGGATTCTCATGGCCGAAGTTCATTTTCGTAAAGAACATTTTTATTTGGCGTTTATTGTGATTTTTTTGATTCGCCCCTTAGCATTTTTTATGTTGCGAGCGTTAGGCTTGGTAAAAAAAGATTGGGCGTCTGTGGCACTGATTTCATGGCTCGGAGTTCGCGGTGTGGGTTCCATCTATTACCTTACCTATGCTTTCAACAATGGGCTTCCATCACAATGGCATGATGTATTCGCTTCTGTATTAGTGGTTGTGGCATCGTCGATCGTTTTACACGGCGTTACCTCTGGACCCATTATGCAGAGCCGGGTCAATTTAAATTTTCATCATTGAATCTAAACAATTGGAACAAGAAAAATAAAGCAGATTAGCTCATACTTTCGTTATTGGAAGGAGGTATTATGAATAATAACACTAGTAAAAAAGGAGCCAAATCGTCTACCCAATCAACGTCGCAAAAGAACGAAAAAGGCTCCGAATCCAGTAATAAAAAAGAAGGCTTTAAGAAAAGTGAATCAAGCAGGAGTGAATAGCTGATTTCATTTAAGTAAGAAAGCGGTGTTGCCTCTTTAAAAGACTCGCCGCTTTTTTTATCTCTGCTGCTTTATCTATATGTCGCCATAAGCTCGTTGAGCTCTCTATCCATTTGCCGATTGAGCATGTCAGACTTTTGCAATATCAATAAACCGTAGCCGATATTCGCCGACTGCGATTCGATGGTAGAAACCACAACATCACTTCCCGGGATTTTGACCAGATCAAAAATCTTTCCCCGCACTCCTGGTTGAGCCATCTTTAAAGCTCTCGCCACAGGGACAATACCGATGATGTTGATCAAAAATACCACATCTCCCTGGAGTTCTTGCTTTTTACTTTCCGACAGAGAAAGCATGCCCTGCGAAAAGGTCCCATCACTCAGGGCTTGGACACCAGCGAATCGCGATATATAAGCAATTTCGGAATCCATGTAACCTCGGCGAGCCCCCCAAAGACCGTCCGCCACGGTGAACGAACAAATCGCTGCCGCAGGAATGGTTCCCACGCCCGACCAGATACCCACACCGCAAACAACAGCAGCCGCTGTACCTACACCAATGGAGGATATAATACGGCGTCGCTGTTGAGACTTAAGGTCAACCCAGGCTGAACAAAGAATTTTTTGGTCGGTTTCGGTGCGTGAGTATTGCTCCACCACACCATTGGCATAATTACTAAAATTTACCAGTCCCATTTCGTGATCGGGTGAAGTCAAATTGAGCGTGCTCCAAAAAGTGGTGCTGTGGCGAGTCTTCATGTCTTCCACCGATACAAGGAAGTCTTGATTAAACTGAACAAGTTTATCAAAAACTGCAAATATTTTTTGCGGCTCAGAAAGATCGTTTTCATTAAGAAATGCCAGTAAGGGATTTAGTGCAATCAAATCGTGGGACAGCTGACGAAAAAATAAATTTGTGGCGTCGATGGATGCTTGATAATGGGATTGCTGTGGCAAATGGGCCACAGTTTTTACGTAAATATGTTGCCAAAGTTGCAGAGTTTTTTCCTGATCCTCTTTTGAGTATTCAAAACCATCAATACTGTAAGATCCAATCTCCGTAGGCTGCAGGCTGCCCGATTTAATTTTTCTAAGAACACCCGACACTGTAAACACCTGTCGCGCATTCACCCGCTGCAAGCCACCTTTTTTAACTATGGCTTTTACCATTTTTGCCAAATGCATTTGCTCGTTGAGTACAGCCATAAAACTCTCATAAAGTTCTGGACAACTTCCAGCTTGGCACTGGACGAGCATGTTTTTTGCTGAAGCTATGCTTTGCATGGACTTTTGTGAATCTTGTATCAGTTTGTATTTGAGGGAACGGAGAAAAAAATCTCTCTCGGAAGCGTTGCTCTCTGCATAGCTTGTAAGTTCACAAGCTGGCAAAGTCTCCCCGCGGACTGCACAAAAAATAAATAAAATGGCAACAAAACAAACCCCAAACTTCATTTTTAAATCCCCTTAGCCAATTAAAGATATTTTTTTGAAAAAGTAAAATAACAGCTGAGGTTTTAGCCAGGTTTGAAAAGATTATAGGGGTTCTAGAGTCCGCGGAGGGCGTTGGAGGGAATCCACGAAGACAAACGGCGCACAGAGATCCAGGTCGCAATCAGAGACACCACACAGGCGATGGAAACCACAACGATGACCTGTGAGAAGTGAATCTCTACGGGGATATTGGTATCTTCGTAAATATTTGGCAGCATTCCCTGGGAATAGCGTTGAATCACGAACGATAAACCAAGCCCCAGAAGAGCACCGCCAAAGATTCCAAGGGACCCTAAAAAGACACCCACATGCACAAAAACTTTTCGTAAACTCATGGGATGAAACCCCAGCGCCAGCATCAAACCGATGTCTTTACGTTTCTGAGTCACCAATAACACCATCACTGTGACCAAAGAAAAACTCGCGATCAAGGTGCTTAAACCTAAAAGCAAACCCACCACAAACTTTTCGAGTTTTAATGAATAAAATAAATTCGAGTTTCGATCCTGCCACGAATCCACTTTTACGCCAAAGCTTTCGATTTTATTTTTGATCGGCTTAAAATTTTCGGCATCGGGAATGCGCAATTCAAGAGTGCGCTCAAGACTTGCGGTTTTACGAAATCGCAAAAGCGTTTCATCGATTTGATAGTAGATTTTTCGGGTATCGATATCTTCGATATCGGTTTGAATAAAATCCTTCACTTTGAGGGTCTCGAAGTTTTTAGCACCATCTTGTGTGGTCAACAATGACTCGGGAGACAACGCCACCACTTGATCACCCTCAAACAAACCCATGATATCGCCCAAGCCAACGCCAACAAGAACTTCACCCGGCTTTAGAATCCGTTCTTTCTTTTTCGCACCTTCACTGGAACGAGTTTTGGCTTTAAAAAGTAGTTTCAAGGTATCCTCTGACACTCCTTGCGCAATGGCTCCCTGAACAAAACCATCCGAGCTTCGCAAAATTAAATCCTGCGTTTCGGAAAACGACATTTGGATATTTTTTTGTGCCTCAATCCAGCGCGTGGCTGGATGATCTTTGACGTCTTTCATGCTTTTTTGTTCAAACAGTACAACAAGATGGGGTTCAACGGAGAATTTTCGTTCGCGTATGGATCTATTGAAACCGTTCATCACACTCAATACGACGATAAGGGAGCTCACGCCAATGCCAATGCCGAACACGGACAGCCAAGAAATCGTCTTGATAAGCGCTCCTGCACGACGGGAGAACAGAAAGCGAATTAAAAAATCTTTTGCAAACGACAGCTGATTCAAAGTTTTCCCTCAAGCAAATTTCTAAGATTTGATTATTGCATTATCTATGCGGTCTAGCAAAGATTTCGCGCTATGAAATAAGCGGTTCAGGCCCAATTCTCCAAGGTAGTTACCCATCAAAAACACCCCTGAGCTTGACGGATGTTTTCCTAAACTTGTTAAAGCATTTTCTAACTCTACTCCGTAAAGTGGTATGGCGCCTGGCCAACGGTTGATTTTAAATTCCTTTGGCGCCTCTAACGTTTTCCACAGTTTTTGACGCACTGCTTGGATGCTCATTAAGAAAAAGTCATCCGATTGTTGCGAATATTCTGAATTCTGCGAACCAAAAATCCATGTCTCCGAATGTGCCTGCTCGGCTCTTTTTGCAAAAATGTCACTATTTAGTAATACACCCAGCGGTTCTAATTTTTCAGACCGCGAAAACAGCACACCAAACCCTGCGGCTTGCGATGAAGGTCTGTTATTATAAAAAGCATTCACACTCACGAGGTCTACGAAAGAAACAGAAGAAAGAATTTCTGCCCGCTGATCGTTTTGTTCTTTTAAAATCTGCACGGCGTTTTTTAAATCCGTTGCGACGATCACAATTTTATCCGCACTCACGCTAACAGGCTTTGATAAATGAAATTGGACGTTTTTTGAGCGAAGGTATTTAACTAAAAGCTCCACCCACTGGCCCATGCCGTCCTTGGGCGCAACAGAGCCTCGAAGCTCTCCGTAGGTACGCGGAGTTTTTGCAAAAAAATAGTTAAAGATCAATGACGCACTTAACGGTTGAGTATCTACACCAAAAATTCCCTGGCACGCTGGCCCCAATAAACGATCTGATATTGCAGAACTTAATACGCGATCGGACCACGTCTTTAAGGCTTCTTGAGTGCGAGGTTGAATCGATAGGGCTCCCACTTTCCACAAAAACAAAAACCGCAGCACGCGCAGCGAATCTAAAATTCCCAAGGGCCACCGACGGATAGCACCCAAAGCATAGATGTAGCGTTTACGAGCAATGGGCTGCTTTGCAATCAGCTTTAAACCAATCTTTTGGGCGACGCTCTCGACCAGCTGATCAGCAAGAATGGCGTTGGCGGCCGTTTCCATAGGGCCATTCTTGCCTTGAAGAGTTTGGATCTTCCCGCCTGGCTGTGCGGCGGCGTCGTACACTTCCACATCGTAGCCTTTTTCAATGGCGTGATAGGCACACAGAAGACCACTGATTCCTGCTCCAATAATTTGCACTGACTTTTTCATAAAGATTTTGAAAACACTTGTGTGTTTGGCATTTGATTTCTTAACCGCTGGTCTAGCACCATGCAGGCGTTGCGCAGAAATGGTTTTCCCAGTTCAGTCATCTTCATGGTGTTTTTGTCAAAAACTACAAGCTTGTCACTCATCATCTCTTGAAGATACGTTTGCGCATCCTGTTTTTGCGCTTCACTGAGTTCTAACTCTCCCTCGGTCATAAACTTTAAAATCTGTTCGCGCTGACGACGGTCTTCGGAACTCAACACGTGTCCGCGATGGGTTGGCACTTCGCCCGCGCTCACTCTTTTTTCGTACACTGGCAACGTTTTCTCGTTTTGGTGAAAGCACTCCGGCGCTTCCGAAATGGCACTCACACCCATTCCTAAAAGCACGTCGGTTCGGCGATCCGTGTAGCCCATGAAATTGCGATGCAAACGTTTTTCCCGGGCGGCAACGGCCAAAGCTTCACCCGGCAACGAAAAATGATCCATGCCGATTTCGATGTACCCGGCTTTGAGTAAAAGCTCGCGACTGATTTCGTACAGGCGACGCTTTTCTTGCCCCTTTGGTAGATCTTCGTCTTTAAAAAGTTTTTGTGCAGGTTTAATCCACGGAACCACTGCCAAACTGTACAACGCGATTCGATCTGGCATCAGTTCGCAGGTTTTTTCCATCATCGAGCGAATTTTTTGTTCCGTTTGTGACGGCAAACCATAAATAAGATCAAAGTTCACACTTTCGTAACCAAGTCGGCGTGCGGTGTCGGTGATTTTTTTGGTCATCTCGTAGGGCTGAATGCGATTTACTAATCTTTGCACTTCGGGATCAAAATCCTGCACGCCAAGACTGATTCGATTAAAGCCATGCTGACGGAGCACACTCAACTGCTCTTCGGTGGTCCGGCGAGGATCCACTTCCACCGCGCCTTCAAATTCATCGTCCTTGGACTTTTTGCAATCCGCAAAAAATCGACCCACTAAACGATCGAGGTTTTTCGCTGACAAAAAAGTCGGCGTTCCTCCCCCTAAATGAAACTGCGATAGCGGTCGAGATAACAGCTCGGGAACTTTTGCAATGTAGTTTTCCCATTCTTTAAAAAGCATTCCAACATAGGGCTCTTCACGATCATGGTTTTTTGTGATGGACGTATTACAACCACAAAACGTGCACAGTGTTTCGCAAAAAGGGATGTGCAAATACATGGACCACGTCGTAGAGGGTTTTTGCATATTTTCCCGCACAAATCCCAACCACTGCTCGGTGGTAGGATTATCGGACCAATAAGGCACCGTGGGGTAGCTTGTGTAGCGCGGTGCCGGGACGTCGTATTTGTGAAATAAATTTACGTCTGAACTCATCCGAAAACCTCACGCACGAATTTAACAAACGCGCGCACGTTGTCTTCGGGAGTCTGTGGGAGGACTCCGTGTCCAAGTCCACACACCCATCCTCGACGTTGCTCTGGTGTTAGCTTTTGCAGTGGTGCCATCCAACGACGAAACTCTTTTTCAAACTCATTTGGCTTTAAAAACAGCAGCTGCTGATCAAAGTTTCCCTGCACAATGCCCGGAGAGTGAGCAAACAATTTTGCCAAATCCCAGCGGTGATCCACACCCAGACCCGCCAATTGCGGAACATGAAAGTAAGCGTCCAAGTGCTCGTGATTTGTATGTTTTGTGTAATAACCAAGCTTGCCAGGAAAGCTCTGCGCTAGGTTTTTGATTTGCGGAACAATATAATCACGATACATACCGGGCGACAAATCTCCCGCAGAAGTGTCGAGCACCATCACCGTTTCCACTCCGCCATCCAGCTGCAACTGAATGTTTTGCTTGAGCAGAGGTAGCAAAACCTCCGAAAACCCTTCGTAAAGGGAGATCAAGCGCTTCACCTGTTGGGCTTCGTGGCTTCCCCCTGCGGCATAGGAAAACAACGTCCACGGACCGCCCACAAAGCCAATAAAACTTTTGTTGGCTGGCAGTGCTTTGCGAGTTTCGATGCACGCTTCTTTTTGAAACTGAAGTTTTTCGAGCGCCCGAGAGCTGGTGTCGAGTTTTTTAAGATCCTCTAAGCATGTTAGATGCCAGCCTAGTTTGGGGCCGGGAGAATACTCAAGTCCCATGCCCATGGCTTCCAGGGGAAACAACAAATCGCTAAATAAAATCGATACGTCAAAGTCAAAATCCTCGATGGGACCTAGGGCAACTTCAGCTGCGAGGCGCGGCTTTTTGCACAGATCCATAAACGAGTTTTCGGCGCGTAACTTTTGATAGTGCTGATGGTATCTGCCCGCCTGGCGCATAAACCAGATCGGTGGACACTTCTGTGGCGTTCTTTTTAAAGCGTTCTGAAACTTTGCATTCATTTTTTTTCTCCCAACCACTGATAACCCACGCCGCGCACAGAGTGGATGTACTTGTGGTTTTCATCCTCGAGCACTTGCCGCAGACGAACAATCACATTGTCGATACTCCGATGCGAAGCGGATTCGTCTTCTTTTAAAAAATTGAGAATTTCATCGCGACTCACCACTTGTGGCGTTTTTTCGATGAGCAGTTTTAATATCTGATACTCTCTCTCGTTTAAAAAAGTGGTGTTGCCCTTTTGATCTTCAATGGTTCGACTTTTAAGATCGATCTGCAATCGCCCCTCTAAATCAATAGTCTGCTGCCGTTCCGACAGTAAGCGGCTGAGCTTTAAGTGCAGTTCTTTAAATAAAAAAGGCTTTGGGATAAAATCATAAACACCCAACTCCAAACCTTGCAGGCGATTCTCTGGAGAGTTTTGCGCCGTCATAATAATCACTGGAATGTTTAACTTGGCGATAACATCAAAACCCGATCCATCGGGCAAATTTAAATCCACAATGGCGAGGTCGAATCCTTGCTCGTCGAGCTCCTTGTAGCTCTCCACTGTTTGGCACCAGTGCACTTTGTAACCCTGGTCGGTCAGCTGACTGGAGAGAGTTTTACCAAGCTGGAGATCATCCTCGACAAGCAAAAGCGAGGTCATGCCTCACCCCGCATTGCTGAAAATTGCATTTCCACTTGCAGAGTTTTTTTGTCTGTGACCGAGAAAGCAATGCGACTTTTTTGCAGAGCCATCCAGCGACGCACAATGTACAATCCAAGGCCAGATCCCTTTTGCGACGGTTCAAGTTTTTGCCCAAACTCTTCAGGGTTTCTCTGCAAAGCCACTTCGCTGTTGTCCGAGTAAATAATTTGCACATCTGGTTTGTGTGAAATGACTTTTAAATAAATCTCATCCGCTTTTCCGTGCAAGAGCGAATTGCTAATCAAATTTTTTAAAATGCTTTCCAGTGCCACCGAATCTGCTAAAAACGGATCCTTACCCTGCAATTGAATTTTAAGGTCCGGCCATTGAGTATGGAGACGCGCCACAATCTTTTTTAGATCGATGGCTTCCAAAACCAATCCGCGCTGATCCATCTGCGCCAAGTACAAACTGTTTTCCAGTTGCATCTCCAGCGCCATCAAGCTTTTTTGAAAAGCTTCGGATTCCTGATCCTTTAAACTTAAACGCTCCCCTTGCAAAACCAATCTCGTGATGGAGGTTTTAAGATCATGGGTAAATGTGGAAAAGAAAAGTTGGATTTCCGAAAACCGTCTTTGCTCGCGGAGCGCGTAGTAAATCAATGTCACTCCACCCAGCACGAGGAGCACAATCAACACGCTGCCTTCCGTGATAAGCATCGTAGTTTGTGGCTGCAATTCTATGGAGGGGTTTTGTTCGTGCAACCTGCCGAGAGTACGCAGGGTAAATATCATCCACCAAATGGCCAATGAAACCACAAAGACCAACCAGAGAGCAAAAAAAGTAACGGTCCACCGACTTTTGTTCACAGTCCGCCTTTAAACTTTTTAATGGCACGCGCAAACTTCTCAAGAGCGTCATCTAAAACTTTTTGATCATGGGCCAACGATAAAAAACTCACTTCAAACCCACTGGGGGCAAGATAAATGCCTTCTTCCAAACAGGCGTGGAAAAACTTTTTAAAGTTCTCACCGTGGGACAGTGGGATTTCACCCAAAGAAGCCGGGTGCTCGAGCTTTGAACCATGAATCCAAAACAACGACGGATGGTGGGCGATTTTAAAATCCACGTCGTGAGCGGAAAACAAAGAGCCCAACTGTTGTTTAAAACTCTCCGTGCGCTGTTTTAGCACGCTCCAGGCGTTTTCCCGCACCGCTTTTTTTAACGTCGTAAGTCCGGCGCGCATGCCGATGGGATTTCCACTCAAGGTTCCGGCTTGATAAACTGGACCGCTTGGCGCCACAAAATCCATAAAATTCTTTTTGCCGCCGTAACAGCCCACAGGAAAACCGCCACCGATGATTTTTCCGTAGCAGACAAGATCTGGCTGAATACCAGTGAGCGCCGCCATACCGCCTAGATCCACACGAAAGCCGCTGATCACTTCATCAAAAATTAATAGCGTGCAATTTTTTTCGCAAAGCTCAGCGACTTTTTTTAGAAATTTTTGTTTTTGTACGATCAAACCAAAATTTGCCGGAAGCGGCTCGATGATCACCGCCGCAATCTGCAATGGATACTGAGCGAAAATTTTTTCCAAGGCCTCTTCATCATCTAAAGGCGCCACAAGAGTTTCCTGGGCCACTTGCGGAGACACACCCGCACTGTCACTGGCTGACGTTCCCGCCAAACCACTTCCCGATTTCACCAGCAACGAGTCGCAGTGACCGTGATAGCACCCTTCAAACTTTAAAATCTTCGAGCGGCCAGTAACAGCGCGAGCCACACGCAGGGTGCTCATCACTGCTTCGGTGCCAGAACTCACAAAACGAACTTTTTCCAGCCACGGCAGCTGCGAGGTCATCCACTCCGCCAGCTCCAAAGAGTACGGCTCACAGGCGCCAAACGTCCACGCGGTGTTCACCATGGACAAGACTTCCTCTTGCACTTCGGGATCGCGATGACCGAGCAACAGGGGACCAAAGCTCATACAGAAATCGAGGTATTTCTTTTTTTCCACAGACTGCAAGTAGGCACCTTGAGCGGATTCAAAAAATACCGGCGTTCCGCCCACACTTTTAAAAGCGCGAACGGGAGAATGTACACCACCAGGCGCGACTTTTAACGCCCGCTCAAAAAGCTCTTTTGAATTCATAGAAAGATACTCCATAAAAAAACAATTTTAAACTTGCCATAATTTTTGCCACTTTTCGAAGTTCAAAGCAATATGGACCGCCCCACGACCTTTGCGAACCGCTAACTCGCGAGCCACCGCCTCAGACGTTAAACCGGGTCCACACCAATGGGTTTTATGAGCGAGCCATGGATAGTGTTTCACAGCTTCGCGAAAGGAACTTCCGCTCATCCAAAAAAAGTGCTCGGTGTCTTCCGACAGCTTGGGCTTTTGCGCTTTGCTTTGCAAAATGTAGGTTTTGATTAAATCCATATCTTCGCTGGCTTCTCCGCCCTTGTGGGTCCACTTGCACCAGTTCCGAGCTGTGGAATCTAGCGTCTGTAACAGCAAGTCTTCCCGCTCGCCCAGGGACTCACTGGAACCATGCACCCAAAGGCCTCGAGCCGCCAAACGCTGCCAGGTGCGCACACCACTTGTCCATAAAAGCTGTTCCGAAGAGATTTTAATAGTCTTCGGCAAGGCCTCTGCCTTGCTCACCCAATGGGCGTTGTATTTTTTTAAGTCGGCGCTCGGCGTGATAAATTCGCGATCAAACCACAGCGCCTCTTGCGTTGTATTTGGAAAATGGGAGGTTTTAGAAAACGTTGTGGGCGCAGTGTTAGCTAATTCCCAAAGATCAATGGCGTTACCTGAATCGTGCAAGCCCTGGGCGCACGTGATTTCGCCATAGGGCCGTTTAAGAACAGTCACACCGATTTTTTGATGACAACCGCCGCCCCAACCTGCCAGAAGGGCGCGCTCCTTCTGCACAGTCTCGAACGTCTCTGAGCAATTGATTGCCGAAAGTAATTCCTGAAGATCCTTGCGATCCTTACGAATCTCGATGGCGAGAGCTCCTTGAGCCGCCGCCGTGGGATTTAAACTCACTGGCAGCACCATCCATAAAACATCTTCCAAAGCCTTGCGGAGGAAACGTTTTGTCTCCTGAAATTCGGCGTCCAATTCATCTGAAAGCAATCGGTCCAACGCCGCTTTTGCCACAATCAATCCCGAAACTTCGGGGTCTTCGAGCATTTTGCGGACGCGGGTCTGCACGTTTCCGCGCACCGTCTTAAAACCCAGCGACTGCACGCCCGCTGGAAGCAACGAGGGAAGATGTTTTTGCAAATTATGAATGCGTCGCGGAGAGGAACTGAGTAGTGTTAGGTTTTGTTTTCCGAGGTCTTTTTTTTTAAATAGCAAAAGATCGCGAACATCTTCCCGGGGCAACGTGGCGGCGATCACAGTGTCGTGGCGGCTTTCTGTGGGCAGATCCTTCCACGAGTGCACCACCACATCAAATTCGCCGCTCAGCAAACCCTTGCGGAAGTCTTCTGTGAATACGCCTTTTTCGGGCATTTTCCAAAGCGGATCGCTCAGGTTGACATCGCCCAAGGATTCCCGCCAGTGGTACTCCACGGTGAGATGAGGATGCCGTTTTTGTAACGCTTTGCCTACTTGCAGAGATTGTATTCGAGCCAGATCACTTTTTCGCGAAGCGATCACCAGACGCATATGTCGTCCCACCCAAACGGTCGAAAGTTTTCGACCAGCATTCTGTTTTTACTAAGATGTTGAATGGCGCTAAGGGCAGCACTTTTGACTTGATCTAAATTTTGCTGATTTTTTTCGATGTTCGCAAAAAATTGCGACAGCGTGAAATAGTTTTGAAACCCACGGCAAGCATCTTCGCGGCTCTCCCCGCGCAGGTCGATCACCGTTAAATTTTTATTTTCCACTAACTGCTCAATCTCACTGGCTGCAAGTGGCGCAGCGACCACAACTATTCCCGATGTGATTTGTTGCGAAAGCAAAGTTACAATCTGAATTTTCGGAAAACTTCCATTGAGGTGAGTTTCCGCTTTCGCAACATCTCGTGCGTGAACCACAACCTGATTTTCATCTTTGTAAATCCACGGCAAAAGTTCCGTGGCAAAGGAGCCCGCACCAAGCACATGCACTTCGGCGGGCCGCGAAATTTTCTTGCGCACCAGGCTCCCGTAGGACTGACCGCCTAGATCGCGCAAATGCTGAGCGCGAATCTTTTTTGTATCGACAATGGCATAAGCTAAAATCGTGGCCAAAGGATGATCCACTTCACTGTTTTGCAAAAACGTCTTAAACTGTCCAAAGACCTCGGTTTCGCCAACCACGGGTGAGTGCAAACCCGAAATCACTTCGAGCAAAAACTGATAAGCTTCAACACCTCGAAAAACTTCGAAACCTTTTGTAGAATTTAAAGTTTCTCCTTCACTCAACCACACAAAGCCCATCAACCGCAGACAGGTTTTAAAAGTGCACTGCACTTGGCTCGGCAGCACTTCGGCCCCGGCAGGATTCTTTTTATGAAGGATATAAAACTCGCTGAACATCTTCTTTATTTGTACATGAAAGAGAGATGAGAATTGTCACTTGATTGTCATGACAATTGACATTTCTTTAATGAATTGTACCATTTAACTAAACCATGGAGGTGTTTAGTGAAGACAGGGATTGTGTTGTTGATTTTATTGACGTTTTTTCAGGCACAGGCAGTGCCCATCTGCGCAGCGACAAAGGCCGAGTTACCCAACATTAAAGAGATCACAAAAAAAGTGAATCTTTTTGGGACATGGACTGGGACTTGGGATAATAAGCCGATTTCTGCAAAACTCTATGTAAACACCGACTTAAAAACCCGCGGTGTGGTGACTGCTGATGGCAGTGAATACGGCCCCACCGACATCAAAATCTGTAACGACAATGGCCAGTACTTTCTCGAAGTTTATGGCTACGAAGTGGTCTTCGAAGTGCTTTCTAAAAATAAAATCAAAGGCTATTCGCCGTTTGACGAAAATGAGAACGCTGTACTCACAAAACAATAGTTTGACGCCAAGTGTTTGCTCGCTTTGTTGAGCTTAACGGGTTAAAGCAAACCCGTTAAGCCCTTCGAAGGAGAATTTATGAATCACCCAAATGCCATTATTTTAAACAAAATCTACTCTGATTTTTCCAAAAACGATTTAACATCCCTAATGGCGGCCTGCGCCGACGAAGTCACTTTTCAAGTGGCGGGCAAAAGCAAACTGGCGGGAAAATTTACCAAGGAAACTTTCGAACAAAACTACCTCGCTCCCATGCTGGAAATGACCGATCATACCTTAAAATTAGAGGTTCATGATATTTTAGCCTCCGACCGCCATGCGGTGGCCTTAGCTAGCCAAACCTTAGTACGCGATGGCAAAACAGTACAAATGCGTACGGTTCACGTTTGGCGCTTCGAAAACGGCAAGCCCGTGGCTTGGTATGAATATCCTCGTGATCTCTACGCCTACGATGCGCTCTTTAGCTAAAGCTTTCCAAGCTCCGTAAATTCATTTATAACCAAAATACGAGGTATTTATGGCGACCATTATATACGAGCTTTACGGCGAAAAACACGAACTCGAAGCCGAAGACGGAGAAACGATTCTCGACACCGCTCTTCGCAATAACATCGACGCACCCTATGCATGCATGTCAGGAACCTGCAATTCCTGTCAGGCCAAAGTTCTCGAAGGCTCAGCCGAAATGGAGGGCGCCGAAGCTCTTACCGAAGACGAAATCGAGGACGGTGAAATCCTCACCTGCTGTGCGCGCCCCACCTCTGAAGTGCTTCACATCCGGTATCCTGAGTAAGAATTGGCTTAAATTCTGCACAGCTAGTGCCTATGAAAAATAAAAAAGCGCTTATTTTGATTTGGCTTCCCCTTTTGTTCATTTCATTGACAGTGCTTCCGCAAAAATTACATGCACAATCTTTGTGCATGGACGTGTTCGCAATTACAAGACTTTCAGTGCTCGAAGCCATCGAACGCGAGCAACTTGACGACACCACAATGCAGCCTGTGTTTTTCACAAGGCCCGACCTGAGTCGTATGGTGACAAATTTTCCTCTCAACCTGAGATCTGAATTCCAGCTCGTCGTCTTAAAAACACGGCAAGAACAAACTCTCCTTGCACTGGTGGCAAAAAATAACTCTCCACAAACAGGTACTGAAGGCCAGCTACTCAATCAACAGGTCATGCAGTGGCAACTCATTCCAATAGCTCCAGAAAATATTCTTAGGGTTGAAAATCAGACCGGAGACGGAGCTCTTCGAATCATCATCAGGAGACGAAATTTTTTTGGTTTCGAAACAACTGGACGGCTAAAAACAAAAATTTTGGTGGCCCGGAAACTAAATATAGAGCCCACATCCTTCAATGAACTCGTACAATACCTAAGAGATAATCCTCGCAACGAAAACTCTGCACGTCGCTCTCTTGCTTCGGATCTGTTGCGTTTTCTATTTGGCAGAGCATGGGTGCAAATTTTTGGTCCTCGCTTACAATTAAATGCATTACAAGATTCGAGAGCCCTTTTAGACGTGGAGCGAGTGATTGTGCCAGGCAAGGTAAAACATCTGCATGTGGTGGGTCAGATTTTTACCGCAGAATTTAATATTACTCCAGGCAGTCCCTACTCTGGACACTTAGCTCCTGGCAAATACTTTGCTCTCGGTCGACTCTCTTCGAGCATGAAAAATCTAGAAATTGAAAATGCTCAAGGTAACGTAGAAAAAAATTCTTTGGCCATGGGGATTCTTTTATTTAGAACTCAAAATCAAAAAGAGCAACCTGGCATCTTGTTTGTTCAGGACAGTCTGTTGCCAGTTGAAAACCCTGGTCTCACTCAATTTCAGCTCACAAACAACCCAGGATTTAAATTTTCTCCCACATCGATTCGTGAATTTTTCGAACAAGGATTTACTGTGGTGGGCGTGGGCCTCTCCTCCCTCCTGAATTCAAGAGATTCTGGACGAGGTGTTCAAGGGAATTATCGCTCCACCCTTGGAGCCGCCACAGACATGGTCAGCACAGCCAACGGCGACGTCATTTCTGCACCCCGCTTCATCGCGCTTCAATACAATGGCGCACTGAAACCCGCAGCAAACACCTACGTAGAATCCCTCAGTTCAGACCCTGCCGCGAGCTTTACTGTTCGTACCTCTGACGATGGCACTCATTGGAGTGATCTAGGACATTTGCAGAATATTGATTGGATGGGTATTGATAGCCATGAACTCACTTTTCCCCATGGATTTGGCAGTACTATAAATCCACAGGTGCTTCTTCCCGCCGCAAGCACCGTTGGTATTCGAGGCCTTGAGTTGCCTGTGGAGATTATTCCTGAGAACTCACCAATCCCATAATTAACAACGAGTCGTTCACAACTTTAATGCGCCGCCGCCGCTAAAGTACTTGGTACCTAAAAAAAAAGCCCCTTTCGGAGCTTTCTTTATTTTGGCCACCCAAGGGATGGCCGCTAACAATATCAAGGAGCTATTACTTCTTGATTGTTGGCTTGGCAGCAGGTGTTGCTGCTTTAGCTTCTTCTTTTACAACTTCTAAAAGTTCAACTTCGAACTTAAGAGCAGCACCTGGCTTAATTACTGGTGGAGCGCCGCGATCTTTGTAGGCAATCTCAGATGGGCATACAAGAATGGCTTTTCCGCCAACTTTCATTTTTTGAACGCCTTCTGTCCAGCAAGGAATCACACCGTTTAAAGGAAACGTTGCAGGAGTTCCGCGATCTTTGGAGCTGTCAAACACAGTTCCGTCGCGAAGTGTTCCATGATAGTGAACTTTTACTTTGTCAGTCGCAACGGGAGCAGCGCCTGTACCAGCAGCCACTTCGCGATAGATCATTCCTGATTCTGTTTTTGTAGAACCTGTTTCTTTAGCTTCTTTATCTAGGAAAGCTACAGACTCTTTCTTTTCTTTTTCTGCAAATTGTGCAGAACGTTTTTGGATCAACTCAGAAAGACCTGGAAGTTGAGCTTTGATGTCTACTTCTTCTTTTGCATCCTTAAGGCCGTCTTGAAGACCTTTTCTGAAAACTTTCATCTCTGGATCTGTTAATTGAAAGATTTGTAGCTTTTTACCTGTTTCGTAGGCAACAGCGTAAATCTTTTTGTCATCTTCTGATTTTGGGCTGGCTGTGCCACCCTGACAGTTCACGAGTGCTAAACCCAAAAGGGCCATATAAATAACGTTTAATGCTTTCATGTGTTGTTTCTCCTTATGCTCAACTGGTCATGCTGTGTGCTGGCCATATTGTAGTTATCATTTGTCTTTTTTCAAACTTAATTTTCTAGTCATCTTGCAGCGTAAGTCAATTGAACGTTTTATTAAACGTTCAATCCACCACGACGCTCAAGGTATTCCTTCTGTGAAAAGTCATCTACTTGGATGGCGTTCCATCGCAATTCTGCTGCTTTCTTAAGCTGATCGTACTCAGCGCGAGTGATCACGTTCTTGCTCAAAGCTTCGTCGTAAATTTTATCACTCTTAATTTTTGGCAATAGTTTATCGCGAACGGCCTGACGAACCTTCTTCTCGATCTGCTCAGCCTGCTTCACGGCTTTGAAAGCTGTGTCCAAAATCGCCAAACCTTCATTTGGGTTTTTAGGAAAGTAGATACCGCTCGTCATGCGATCGCGCTGTTCGCTGTCCTCTTGGATCATTTGCGCAACTAAGTGACTGCGCTCGTCCGAAACTGAAGACTTGAAAGCGTTGAGTCTGGCCCACCAACTCAGAGGTCCACGGAAGAACCACGTCAGCCCCGGAACTTCAAGATTGGCAAATAAGCCCTCAAAGCCCCGTTGAATTTCTAGCAAAGCCATATCCAAAGCATGCTTAACAATCGGCAGATCTTCTTTTTTACCTTCATGCTCAAAACGACGAATCACCGATGAGGCTAAATACATCCATCCAAGAATGTCTGCAAAACGACCCGTGATTTTACCTTTCATCTTTAAACGTCCACCCAGCGTGCCCATAGCAATATCTGCCAAGATGGCAAACGACGCCGAAGCCCAAGAGAGCTTTTGATAGTAGCGACGCAAAGGCCCACCTGGAGAGCAAGAGAGCTGACCACGCGTCCAACTCAGAACAAAGGAACGAAAGAGATTGTTGACGATATGACCAATGTGTCCCCAGAAAGCACTATCAAAACCACGAACGTCGTTTTTTTCGATGGCAGCCACTTCTTTGTAAGCATATGGATGCGCACGTAAAGCACCTTGACCAAAAATAATTAATGTACGCGTCATAATGTTTGCACCCTCAACAGTGATTGCAATCGGTGCAGCGATATAAGCATGTCCTATTGTGTTGCGGGGCCCAAGAGAAATTCCCGCGCCACCAAGCACATCCATAGAGTCGTTTAAAACTTTTCTCATGAGCTCTGTGTTGAAATATTTTGCAATGGCCGTGACAACTGGTGGTTTTAATCCCTTGTCAATGGCACCCGCCGTAAATTTACGACAAGCTTCCATGATATAGGTGTAGCCAACAATTCTAGAAATTGCTTCTTCCACACCTTCCAACTTACCGATGGAAACACCAAACTGTTTACGGTTTGTCGCATGCGCCGAAACTACACGCGTGGCGAGTTTTCCTGCACCTGCGCCTTGCGATGGAAGAGAAATCCCGCGACCCGCTGCCAAACAATCCATGAGCATTGTCCAACCATGTCCGCAGCCCTCTTTTCCGCCAACCACACAATCTTCAAGATCGATCACCACATCTTTGCCCTGCGTTGGGCAATTATGAAAAGGCACACCGAGTGGATCATGGCGCTGACCAACAACCACACCAGGTGTTTTTGTAGGAATCAACGCACAGGTGATCCCCAGATCTTCGCCCTTGCCGAGAAGATTTTCTGGATCGTACAAGCGAAAAGCAACGCCCAACAATGTTGAAATCGCAGCCAGCGTGATCCAACGTTTGTTCCAACTGAGTTTTATGTAGAGTTTTCCGTCTGGTCCTTTAAAAATAGTTCCCGATGCTTGCAAAGAGCCTGCATCACTTCCCGCCCCAGGCTCCGTCAATGCAAAACATGGAATTTCTTCGCCCGATGCTAAGCGTGAAAGATATTTTTTCTTTTGTGCTTCAGTTCCATAGTGCAAAAGAAGTTCGGCGGGTCCTAAAGAGTTTGGCACCATCACCAATACGCCCAGCGGAACTGAGCGCGTGGAAATTTTCGCAACAACTTCGGAGTGCGCAAGAGCCGAGAACCCGAGTCCCCCATACTCTTTGGGAATGATCATTCCAAATATTTTTTCACGCTTTACAAAATCCCAGGCTTGCGGCGAAAGCTCGCGATTTTGCCAAAGATCCCAGTCGCTTGCTAGGGCACAAAGTTCGTCAACTTTTACATCGATGAATTCTTTTTCTGCAGCTGAGAGTTCTGGATATGGTTCTTGAAGAATTTTTTTAAAATTTGGTTTGCCCGAAAACAATTCAGATTCAATCCACACAACTCCTGCCTCGAGCGCTGTGCGTTCTGTCTCAGAAATTTTTGGTACAAGCTCTAGGGCTTTAAAAACTTTTAAAATTCCACTGGAAACCAAAATACTTCGCAAAAACGGAACATTAAAAATTAAAGCCACTGCGATAAATATCCAGAAGGCCGTGAGTGGAGCATTCCAGCCAACAAGCAATGTTCCTATGAAAACAGTCCACAGAACAAGTGGCGCCCGCCAGTAGCCTAAAATGATAGTGACTGCAGCTGCGCAGCCCAAATAAAACCAAAAACATTCTCCGAGCATGAAACCGAATTGTGATATGAGTTGATCCAAAATGAACTCCCTTGGTGTGGTTTGTTCTTATAGTAAAAGAACACCCCCATATTAACAAGTAATTTTGGGCACTTACATACCTTGTTCGGGCTTCCGCGCCATATCATTCTAATAGGTTCCAAAATGGGTCAGTAGCGTAACTGATTTACGCCTATTCTTAAGAATAATTTTTCATTCTTTAGGAGTGCTACTACAACTGTTTTTGTTGTTACGGAGCGGTTACCCCCAATGCCCTCTGTAACCGAGATGACCCCCTCATCTCGAATGACCCCCCAATAAAAGATTTCCCCAAATCTTGAATTGAAAAACTCTCGGTGCCCCCCACCGAGAGGTTACTTTTTTCCTCTACTAAAGTCTGTGAACAGTATTTGCATTCAACTCTTCCACTGACGTTAACCGGTTTCTTGGGGGAGAGTTTATGTCGCATCTAAAGGAAAATATCAAAAGTACAGTTATGCTTCGCTTGGAACAAATTCGAGCGTTTTTAAAATCCATAAATCAGTGCGCCCTGTGCTCCGAACCTCTTACATTGATTCACGAAATTGATAACAAAGATGCCTTCGTCAAAGAAACGGCTTTTTGCTCACAATGCCAGCTCACGGTGCGCGAAAAAGACCACTCCCTCCATTAAAAAATCAGCACGCACGGTCAACACAGACAGTAGCTTGCTGAGTCAATATTCTGACGCCGTCAATTTTTTGATGTCAAAAACACCGAATCTGTTTACCTTAGCAAGATGCTTATCAGTCTGATTTTCACCCTTGTTTTTTCATTCGCCGCACAACCCCCTCAAGGAGCAAAAAAAATGTCAAACCCTGTTGTTGTTATCGAAACCAATAAAGGCCCAATTGAAGCCGAACTCTGGCTCGACAAAGCACCGATCACAGTTAAAAATTTTATGGCCTACACAGAGGAAAAGTTTTACGACAACACAATTTTCCACAGAGTCATTCCAAGCTTTATGATCCAAGGTGGGGGCTTCACCTCCGACATGAAACAAAAACAAACCAAGGCCGAAATTAAAAACGAAGCCAGTGCCGATTTAAAAAATACGCGCGGCACACTGGCCATGGCCCGCACAATGGTTGTAGATAGCGCTTCCAGCCAGTTTTTTATTAATCTGGTCGACAATGATTTTTTAAACCACACAGGACCGGGCATGCAAACTTTTGGTTACGCTGTTTTTGGAAAAGTGACCAAAGGGTTAGAGGTGATGGACTCCATTGCAAAAGTCGCAACAAGCACTAAGAGTGGACATGAAAATGTTCCAACAGAACCCGTATTGATTTTGTCCGTTCGGAAAAAATAAGAGATGGAACAACAGATCCTCGATTTTTTTGCACAGTACGTTTACCAACCTTACATTGTCTACTCGGCAATTTTTGGGTTTATGTGTATTTGTGCTTTGGGAGTTCCGATCCCCGAGGAAGTTATTATTGTTTCGGCAGGTCTCGTTGGTCACATGGCACTGAATCCGCAAGAGTATCCACCTCCCTATCCCGGGGCGATATCTACAGATCCCTACACACTAGCGGCAGTCGCATTTGCCAGCGTAATCATTACTGATTACTTTATCTTTTCCATGGGAAAATATTTTGGCACCCAGCTTATTAATTCGCAACGACTTAAAAAATACTTCCCCGATGATAAAATGGTCAAGGTTCGCGCTTGGGTGCAAAAATACGGACACTTCGCTCCGGGAATATTTCGTTTTATCCCTGGTGTGCGCTTCCCCGGCCACCTGATGTGCGGAGCTCTCGGAGTTAAAACTTGGATCTTCCTGCTTGTCGATGGAACTGCGGCGCTTTTCTCTGTACCCACACAGGTCCTGCTTGTTTCGTTTTATGGTCGAGAAATCCTTATGAAAATGCGTCCTTTTAAAATGTATCTTTTTATCGCCATTGTTCTTTTGATCATTGTTTACTTTGGTCGCAAGTACCTCGCCGAGCGCAAACTCTCCACCCCTTAGGTACGGCAAGGGGCCAGGCGCCTTCGGCGCTCGTTCGCGAGCAGAGCTCGCTCCGTGCCCACATACTTTTTGGGACTCATTGCATAAATTTTTATTCAAATTCTAGAAGGCTTCTTTCTAGGACGCGTCCATCCCTGGACTCGCTCGCAGCTCGAAACGTCGTGTTTGCGAGAGGTCCTAAAAAGAAGCCTTCTAGAATTTGAATAAAAATTTATGCAATGAGTCCCAAAAAGTATGTGGGCATGAAGCGGGGCCTGGATGAAGATCGAGTTCTCCCCTCATTTCTCAATATTTTCGCTTAAATCTCCGATAAACTGATGTGGAGATTTTATAAATCCTAAAGGGGTCTTTATGAAAAAGAAAATGTTCTTTGTTGCTGGATTGGCTGTGAGCGCTATTGCTGCCAGTTGTTTTATTCCTCTTGCCGATGGAAATTATTGGTGGAGTGCATGGAACGAGCCGCATGTAACTGTTGTCGATTTTCCAGACAGATTCCCGGCTGGCACTAACGACGGCACACCTGTTGATGCCGGCGGACAAGATCCTACCCTTCCGGAAGATTATCCTGTCGAAGAACCACCACCTGATTACTCAGGCGGATCTGATAAAAACCCAACACAGCCGACTTACAATCCTCCGGCTCCGGCGCCAGCACCGCAACCTCAGGCGCCAGCGCAAAGTTGCATCGAACGTGCTTTTGTGGCCGATGCAAATAGCAACTGCACAGGATGTGTGAAAGGTGTTTCGTTTTCGTCTCAGTACATTAACTCTTACTTAAGCGCAGCAGCCCAATCGCCCTATCGATTGCGTGGCACTAGTCAAAAGCGTCTTGCGATTTTGGGAATCCTGACTGCTGGCTATTGCAGTTTTAAATCCAAGTATCAACACGACTATCCAAGCTCAACAATTCTCCCAAGGCTCAATGGAAATTGGCAAGACCATAGCTTGGCAGAGCGCACACAATCTTGGCGCCGCAATAACCGCCGAAATGTATTATTTTGCAACGATGACTCCTTCGAAGAGATCCGTGTAAGAGCCTGCGAAACGGTTTATCGTCGATGTAATCTTTGGCAACACGTCAATGCCGACTGTCGCGGAGTGGTTCCAGATACTGGAAATGACGACGACGACAACGGTGGCGGTTCAAACAACGGCGGCAGCACCACGGGAAGCACTACTGGCGAACGCGAAGTGGGTGAAGGCACGAATGACGGTGCAGGACACGGCGCTGATCAAGGCGGCGGCCATGGCGAAGGTCCATCAGGAGCCAGCCAGTAGAACGTGGAAATGCACGTCGATTCCATTATTGGAAAACTCTAAATATCGAACCTGCTCATAATGAGCAGGTTTTTTTATTTGTTTTCCGCGGGGAACGATCACACCAATGCGCTCTGGAGCAAATCTTTTAACAATAGTTTCCAACAAATCATTAAAAAAATTCTCATTTTTAATTTTTAGACGTTTACCATAGGGCGGATTGATCAAAACCATGAGCGGCTTGTGCAACGTCTCTGCATGGCCACGAAACAAGTCTTCGCAACGAAGCTCAAAGAGTGCCTTCGGAAAACCACTTGTATTATTTTTTGCGATTTCCAAATTTTGTTGTTCGATATCACGTCCATAAATTTTTGCAAAAGATTTTTGTTCCACCAACGTTTCGATAGTGGAAGACACTTCGGCTTCAGATCGACTTTGTTTGCCAGCAACATCAGTTTTGAGCCAGTTTTCATAGGAGAACTCGCGCTGTAACGGCTGATGCATCTGCGCGGCCTCTAACAACAGAGTGCCACTGCCCATCATCGGGTCTAAAAACGCCCACTGGGAGAAATCCTCAATCCCTTGGCTCGTCAACTGTAGTAACGCTGCAGCCATTGTCTCACGAATGGGGGCCTCACCAATCCACTTGTCCTGACCCCGACGAAAAAGCTCATCCCCGGTTGTGTCCAAACTCACCGTGCACTCATCGCGAAAAAAGCGAATATACACGTCGGGACCTTTGGGTTTTGTTTGAAACTGAAAACTATTGGCAAAAACGTTTTTAATTTTGTCCTTCATCTTCAGTTTGGAGCTGCGTGTGGACACATAAATTTCTCCGTAGGGAAAATATTTTTTGATGTCTAACGTACGCAACCATTTTTGCAGATCTTGATAAAGCAGAAGGTCTTTCTGCGAAGCAATTCGCAAAAGTACGCGCGTAGGAATTCTTAAAAACCGATTGAGATTTAAACCAACTGAAAGCGGCAGCGAAACTTCCACGCCTCCAGCAAAAAGCACAGGCTCACCCTGCCACTCTGGAAGCTGTCGCACCAAATGTCTGTGGAGTTCGTAAAGCGCCAGGCGCTCAAAGCCTGGCGTTACAACAAGAAAGAATTTTTCCTCAGGGCTCAGCGGCACTGGGCCCTTTTCTGCTGTCACGGCTTAGCGTCCCCCGCGGGGGGTGTTACGGCGTGGCACCGCTGTTTGCGGCGTCGCTGGGCCCTGTGGCCACCCGCTCACGCCATCACTCTCATAGTCCGAGAACGTGAACATTCCTGGAACCGCAGGGAGCGCTCTTTCGAAACCTTCCTGCATCATATCCAAGGCCTTGGAAATGTCGTCAGGACGTACAACTTCAAAGTCGCCAGGCGCATTAAACGACGGCATCCCATGCAACGTAGCTCCACTCACGCGGTTATTAGACCCAGGGTCGGCACCAACGAAATCCAATACATCATTGATCTGCTGATCTCGCGCCTCACCCCAAGTTAATTGCTGCTCAGGAATCATCAACGCCTGCTCAAATACCGCAAAATCCCGTTGTCCACGGAGCATCAACATCCATGGGTGGTTCACAAGCTCTCCTGGATCCTGCATGTCTCCGTCGTTAAAGATCTGCGTAAAGTAGTAATACTTTTCGCGAACTCGCAACGAGTTTCCAACATTTAGGTCGTCTTCCGTTTGAATTTCACCCGAACAAACAAAGTAACCGATTTTTTTAAAGTCCAAAACAAAACGATACGATCCAAAACCATCCGTTGTGTCACTGTCAATCCAGTCGTTTTCCTCATCAATATCTTTGCGAGTTTCAATGAGAAACTGAGTGGATGGTCGCACAACCATACATTTTTCGAAGCGAGCGAGTTCGATATCCAAAGTGGAAATCTGAGCTGCAAGCGTGGTTCCCGAGCTTACACCCGTGCCGTTGCTTGTGCTCATGCCATCGCCTTCGGTCCACTCAAAGTTAAATCCCATCATTCCTGTAGCGGAGCCAATCAAACTTGCCGCAAGACCTCCAACAGCTCCAATAGCTCCCGTTACCAACGCTCCAGGCCCTGTAAAAGACCCCACCAATGCTCCCGCGGCTCCACCAGCCGCCATTGCACCCAATGGGCTTGTAAAACCGGCAACGATCTTGTCGGCGTCAAATTCCATCTTTCGTCCACGACCTGTGCGGAACCCACCGTCGATTCCGAAGCTCTTACTGACAGAATAGTTCAACGTCTTACCATCTTGATACATATAACGATTGGTCGTATCGAGCACGCGAACACGGCGTTCAAGATTGAACGGCAAGTGCTTGGCCAAGCTCGACATCAAAATGGCCTGATTTTTTGGAGTCAACTTTCCCGCAGCTTTAATGGTATTTACATAGCTGTCTACGTACTCGTGACACTTGTCTTCCATACGATCCAAACGCGTTCTTAAAAATGCTGCGAAACTAGGTCCTTTCGAACCACTTCGCGGGCGAGCATTTGGATTTAAGGCATCGGTCATAATTTGACGAACCATGGTACCTTGCGGAGCCACAGTTTCGCGCGTCACATAACACATGTGATGAAGGATGTTTTCCTTCTTTGCTAAACTCAACCGAACCGAACGCACTCCGTTTTTCGAAAACTCTTTCATCTCGGCCAAAGTCACCGGCGTCGCTGAGTACGCATAGGTGTTGGTTGGACGGATAAAATAATTTGGATCGTTCTGGCTGGCCACGCGTTGATTTCGCAAAACGGCTCCCGAAGCGTTTGTGGCCAAGGGAACTACTGCGTTTACTTTATCTAAAAAGTTTTGTGGCGCCACAGTGCGCGAAGTTTGTTTAAAACAACTTTGCGGAATCGGTGTCACATTGATGTCAACCGTGGTTGTTTCGCTGAGATCACGCCATTGCTCGTATAATTTTTCGATGCCGTCTTTCCAGTCCAAATAACAGTTCACATCGAGAGTTTTTAACGACTCCGCGTCTGGATTGGACAAGCGAACATGATCCAACATTAACGAATCTACAAAATATCCATCCTTCGAGAAGGCTTCCATCTCCTCACGATAAATACGATTTACACCGCGATACATAGGGATCAAATCATTGACCTGTTTTTTATAAAACTGGCCAACGTAACCAAAGTACGGGTTCTTTTCGTAAGCTTCGTTTACGTCACTGCCAAAATTGCGAACAACATCAATTGTGCTTTGCACAGTTTCACTGGCAACCACCTGATCAAGTTCGATTTCGGCGAGCTGTTCGCAGGTTCTTCCACAACTGGCTTCATCCAGAACATCTGTTGGACGCATTGCCGACCCGTTCCCGTTAAGAACGAAGGTCACAGGACCCATAAAAGTTCTGCGCGAAAGGCCCGATATAGCATGGCTATCAACCCCAGGAGTCATTTCGTCCCCTTGATTCGATAATAAATTAAAATCGTAATCTGGGCGATAGGCTTCAGTAAAATCGTCGCGCATCACGTTGATAATTTCGCTGCTAATCTCCCCGCTATGACCCGGAAATAAACTGTTTTTTAAGATCGCAATTTCGTCTGGCGTTAGTACTTCTGATAGCCAGCGCTCTGACCCAAGATCGGATCTTGAGGACAAAAAGTAAAACATCTGGTCCGCAGGAATCGTTATAGGGCACAACGTTTGCGCATGACTTGGGCTGTAGCGCTGTGCCAAGGCGGTCTCGCCGCGTTGATTGAGGCGCTGAGCTGTCGCCGCGCACTCGCGACTGCGCTCTTCAGCAAAACTCTCCTGGATTTCACGAGTTCTCACGAAGTCTGGCTGAGTGGACTGTTTTTGATATTCGCGCACAACTTTGTTCATGATCTCGATATATCTGTTGAGCGCCTGATAGCGCAGATTTCCCTGAACCGATTCTGCTGTCTGCCCACCGTCACGACCGATGCGCTCGATGTCGGCAAAAAGTTGTTGAGCCACCGTGGGGTCTACAGTCGAAAGAAGTTGTCTTAATTGCGCATAATTCTCACTGCGTCGGCTTTGCAAGTCGCGAATTTTAGCCTGGATCTCAATAGCATTGGCAGCCGACGCCGCTTCCTTCATAAGCCGATCGATTTCCAAAGCCATTTGATCGTCCGTCAACTGACGATTCCGTACGTCCAACGTCAGTTGAGTCGACGTGTTCATGTGCTGCGTGAGCTTGTTATCCATCATCATCACCGCACGCAGAAGCATTTCATCAATTGTTTCCAATTGAACAAACATCTGCGAACGCAATCGCAACGTACGTAAATCGTTAATATCAAACTCGATAGGAGTAACAACGTGTCCGCCCAGGACTCGAACTAAAACTTCTTTGATGGTGATAAACACACGGCGCGTTTTGGAATCTTGTTGGTTGTAAGGAATGGTATATTTTCCTTGTGGGTCCACATCAATGCGGCGACCAGGGGCTGCTGGATCCAAATAGTCCTTCTGCATGGCCACTTTTAAAAGATAGATACCATCGCGAAGATCACCAAAACCACTGCGACCCCAAATAATACTGTTGTACTTAAGGAGTTTTGGCTTCAAATCCAAAAGCACTGTTTTTTTAACAGTCAAATTCATATATTTATCAACCACATATCTAAAACCGATGGCATCGTATTTAAAATCAGTAATCAGTAAGCGTGTTGGCGGCGCAAACTTTTGACCATCGTTAATCTGTTGAATGTAATACTGCGGAAGCACGCGCTCGTCGCGACCGAAGGTGAACTTTTCATCCCAGGGATTAATATAATATCGCAAGGTTTGCGATTCGCTACCGCGACCGCCATCGACGTAAGTAAGAACGGATTCTTTGGGAATTAATCTTTCGCGCTGATAGAATTTGTGGGAGATCAAACCCACCCACGACAAACACCCTTGGTCGTCTGTAGTATGTGGAATTTTCGTTTTAATGCCGCGATCTTCGGTTTCAATATCAAAGCGCAGTCCCGCTTGCGGTCGAACGCCAAACGATGTGGCCTGTAGACACGTCTTTACCGTGTACTGAACTGTGCGGTCTGTGGCCGTGTCGCCGGGAACGATTCGACTAAAAAGCACATCCAAATGCGTAAAACGGAATTGACGAAAGCCATGCTCAATCGTTGGAAGATCTATTCCTTTTTCGGGAGTACCGGCAAGCCACTCTCTATAGTTTGTGGCCTTTTTGAGATACTCTTCATAATTAAACGAGATATCGCCAGTGGCTGACTTAAAATAATGAGCGAGATCAAAAATGGGTGAAGATCCCTGTCCGATGGATTCAAAAGTTCCAAGATAGTAAACCGCTTGAAAGGGCTCAAGCTTAAGACCTTGAACAGGAGTCACACGTAGCAACAACTGAATGTTTCCCCACATGGGGCGGGCCACGAGGGACAACGGAAGTACCGCATTCACGCCCATGGTTTGCGTGTTCCAAATTGTGGAATTAGCGCTTTGATAGTTTGAATTACAGTTTGCTCCATCGCAGGAGTTGTAAGGCACTCGGCTGGAAATAATATGATACTGACCTTGGTGGTCGGCTGACTGAGCACTGTCACTGGCAATCACCTGCGCCTCTATTTTATATTGCCCTGTTGGCAATGGCATATCGTGATTCACGCCCGCCGAGTCCTTGAGTCGAACTTGCAAGTTAGCTAAACGAATATTGAGATGCATATCTAGCGTTCGAAGCTGCTCAAGGTCGGCTCCAGGGCGGCCTTCGCTCAACGCCGACTGACGAATGTCATAAATGCTCTTAAAGGCTGCATCCGTTTGATCACCGATGTTGCTTCCGTGAATGAATGCCGTATCAATATCTTTGATATCGCGAGCTGCTTCCGAGCTTGCAGGTAAGGTGAACTCACCACTTTTGATATTTTTTCTAACAGGTACAAACTGAACGGATCCAATTTCTAATTTACGATTGGTGTTTGAAAACTTACCATCGCCCGAAAGCGCTTGGTAAATCTCGTCTTGTCCAACGGCCATTGGCAATTCAGACATCTGGGGAGATAAACCAAAACGAGTGAAATCGAAAAACTCCGGATTGGATCCGCGCTGCTGATCCCAAGGGTTAAATAAAACTGTGCGATGGATAAATGTTTTTGCGCCACCGATAGTTTTAAAAATAAAGTTCACGTAAAGGTTTACAGACCCGGCCACAGGATCAAAAGGAATCATCACCGTCCAATACAAACAGTTGTCATTTTGTACAGTGACAATTTTTCCGCCATCGGGTTTTGCATAAACTTCCAGTTCACTGGCGATTTCAAATTTTTGCCCCATGAGCGTGGCGCTGGACATGCGCACGTCAGATAAACCGCACATGGACAGATTGTACTCGCGGCGATTTCCGTAGTTGGCTTGGTCGCTAATAACTCCAGTGAAAGCCACACGTTGAGCTTGAATGTTTTGCGATGCAATTTGATCGGCAGCATAGCCGGTCAAATCTACAGTTGTGCCTGAACGCGAAAAGTTAAAAACCCGACGGCTATCGGTTGCAGGGCCACTCGTTTGTTTTTGTGCTTTCACACACGAAACAACGAAGCTCAAAAACAAGAGCGTCATTACGGCTTTGCACAACTGGACCAACATATTAGATTTTGTCATAACCCGTCTCCACCCCTAAATAAAAGTACTGCTGATTTTCTTGTAGATCATCGCCCGCATTGATCACATTTGTTCGATAATATTCTGCATGCACGCGAAAATTTTTCTTTTTTAATTGCCAGTAAAGCTCCACGCCTTCACCTTTACCGTTCGTATTTCCCATGACCCAAGCATTGTAATAAGACGGGGCCACATCAGACTCAGCAAAGTAGTTTGCATAAAAGACTGTAAAAATATGATCGTTGGTGTGAAGTCTTGAACCTAAGGCGAAGATTTGCGAATCATTAAAGGCTTCTGGAGCCTTTTCGTTTCTCATCACGTTGAGCTTCGCAAGAGGCTCGAGCATAGAGTTTAAACGGAAACTTATATCCGCAGTTGTAAACCAACCTTTAAATTCATAGTTAAAGCGCGAATTGTTAACGCCACCGATGATGCCAGGACTTCCAGGAGCCGAAACGTAAAGCGAGTTTCCGTACTTTTGACTTTCAAAGGCTACGAAACTTGGAAGATTTTTGTATTCATATAAGTTTCCAGTAAGACTGATTTTAAGAGCTCTATCATCCCATTTTGCGTAGGCAGTTTGAGTGAGAAAACTTGGCGTCGCCTCGGCGCCCACGGTGCGTGGAGCCAGCGTCTGTGACGTAGGAATCGCATACTGAGAGATCAGACCAATTCGCGCTTCATCTGAGATTGCGTAGGAAAGCTCGGCATTGGCGCCTGGGAATGACTGGCGGAAAACTAAAAGGGGCATATCCAACCAGTCCTGGTTGATAACGCCTGCTTTGATATTAAAGAAATCAACGGGTTGGTATTTGATTGCCGCTTCACGAAAGAAAATGCCGCTATTAGGTTCGATATCACCAAAGAACGATTGGCTTCGTCCCGATTCAAATTTAGCTCGTAAAAAGACGCGAGCTTCGAGGGTTTCTAACATTTGATATTTTGTTTCAGCAAAAAGATCAAAGCCGCCAATTTGGGCGCTTTGTGTTTCGAGAGCTGTGCTTTCACCATACATGCGTGCACGCCAAATTGTTTCGAGCTTGCCTTCGTCGGTTGTAAATAAATCAGCCTTGGCGTCGTCGTGATCGTAGGTATTCGAAAATGCAGAACTCTTTACCTGAGCAAATGCCGTTACAGTTCCACAAATACTTGTGAACATAAGTAGGAAGAGAATGAGCATATGGTTACGCATAGATTCCTTTTTATTACTGTTCGCAGTTATATCTTCAAGAAATGTACCCTACATAACCCCCTGGAATGATTCAAATCTCTGTTAGGAAAAGGGTCAATTCGTGTCTTTTTTTCAACAAGTGGAGCAATTTTCGTCACTTTGAGAAAAAATTTCAAAGAGTTCGCTAATTCGATGGGATTGCAATATGTTAACAACAGAGCTACATTAGCCAGTATGAAAATTTTGAAGGTTTCCGAACAGACTTATAGCTTTACTTTTGAAAAACCCATTTCAGCTGATGAATTTATAATCACAAATTCACAGCAATCTGTGAACTCTCCCATCGCCAAAAAGCTCTTTGGCTTTCCGTGGACAGAGTCGCTAAAGGTGACTTCATCGACGATCGAGCTGACTAAGAAGGACTGGGTGGACTGGGATATTCTACTGGAACCTCTTCAAGGACTTCTCGAAGAGCACTTTTCTCAAAATGAAGCACTGGAAAAGTCGCCAGTATTAAAAGCGCCAACTTTAGCCAGTGATGAAGCCAGCGCCATTAAAAATTTTATAGAACAAAACATCAATCCTTCATTAGCCTCGCATGGCGGTTGGATTGAACTGAAATCTTTTGATAGCCAAACAGCTTATCTGCACATGGGCGGAGGCTGTCAGGGCTGCGCCTCTTCACAAGCCACCATGGTCGACGGAGTCGAAACAGCGCTGAAAGCGGAGTTTCCGTTTGTTCAAAGAGTCGTCGATGTGACCGATCATTCGTTGGGCGAAAATCCATATCTTTAAGAGGAAATTTTTCTCTTAAAATTATATCTACGACCAATATTCCCCCTGCATTTTGCTCTAATTCCCACGAATTGAATCTGGGACTGGGTCTTAAATTTGCAACATTTTATAATTCAGAATTTAGCGGCTTAATTTAACGACCACTTAGGAGGTTCTTAATGATGAAAATTTTTTATTTTACCTTCTTGTTTCTGATTTTTTTTCCACAAGATGGCTTCTCATTTTATCGAGAGATTGAAACGATCCATTACGAGGGAAATATTTACTCGGTTCGAATCATTAAGCATAAGCCAATTGAGATATTTATTTTCGATCAAGACAACGTGCAGGTGGATGTTTCAACAATTGATATTGAGCTTTTTAACGAAACTGACGAGGGCGACCTCGAAGGACCCGTTAAATTGAGAATCGTCGAAAATCATTTTATCATCGCTGGCAAGACGGCGGAGGACGAGCCTTATCGACTTGAAATTAAATCTCTGAACGATGGAAAAAAGGAAGCTTTCAAAGTGAAACTGCAGAAAAATATACGAGGACGTCAGGCTTTGTTAGGATCTCAGTTGTAGGATAAATTGGGAAAGCGCTATTAGGATTAAAATCGCAATAAAAAGGCGAGCTGAAAAATATACGACTCAAATTTGAGAACTTGGTTAGCCAAAGTTTCGAACTTCCGTGTTTCGGTAAGCTGATAGCGCCCTCCTACTTTGACACCGTATTTTTCAGAAAAATCAATCTCAACGCCGCCTTCACCGTAGTAGCCAAATCCGGTCAATGCATCTTTGTTTTTATAACCATTGGGATCACCCGCGCCGGTGACTACGATAGCCGCTGAGGAAATGGAGTATTTGAGCTCGTGATAGCCAAATAGCCCCCCGACCTCTACATAGGGACGAAACCAACTGTTGGGAAAAAATCTTTGTTTGAGTCCTATACCGAGTTGGTAGTTTGTAGAGTCGAACGCGATATCCGATCCCGCATAATTTGTCCCACCGAGAGTGGTGTAGTTGTAGAGGGCTTGTCCCTCTGTGGTCATGTAGTTAAAAGAAATCGTAACCGATGTTCCGTCGTCATTGATGTCCCGTTCGCCGCCGATAAAAGCAAACACCCCTTTGTCCATTCGGAAGGCACTGGACGGACTTTGCACGGTGAAATCGGCAAAACCAAACCCAGCGTAGGTATTAATCCCCTTCATGCCAAAACCCGATGAAAACGGACTGCTGCGGAACGATGTTTGCGCCTGAGCAAAAGGTGACAGGATTGAAGCAAGCAAAATGATGCACATATAACGCATTGTTTTATCTCTCTAAAATTTTTGTAGCCATTTTTTGTTTTCAAAATGGTAGGTTTTTTTGGAATCCATGTTTTTATAGGTTTCGTAGGCACTGCGAATCAGCATCGCTTTTTCTTTTTCATTGAGCTTGTTATGTTTCATGAGAATGGCATAGATTTTTTTTCGATCTTTGTTTTCGTCGTCGACTAACTTGGTAATTTTCTTTTGTTCGTCTTTTGAAAGTGATTTAATTTCACGGATCGCCAGCATACCGGTATCGGCTTCTCCGATGTAACCTGCAAATTTATTTTTTCGAATCTCATCCATGCGAGTTAACTGAGATTTAAAATGCTTCTTTGCGGCGGGAGGTGACATTTGCAATATTTTATACTGACCAGAAGCCGTTAGCGAACACGCCATAATGAGGATTGAAAAAGCTAATTGAACCACTCGAGTTCCGCCTTTGGACGAGGTTGATTCTCCTATTGTTTCAAAATATAAAAGACCATGCAAATGGGTACTGGATTAAGGTCCCCATTTTTAAAGATATCTCGACCTAGACGTAATACTCCAGAGTTCATCTACCGATAGAGAATTCGACATGTTACGGTTTTGGCTCACCTCGATTCTCTTCTGGCACCTCGAACTCATTTTGAGTTTAGGTTTCACCTTTTCTGTTGCTCAGGCAGCGGAGCCTGTTCATTTTGGTTCGATTTTCTCTCAGGAAAATAACTATCGTAGCGAAGATACAAAACAAAATTTGAACAAGCTCACAGATGGCAGTGAACAACAAAAAAATCTCGAAGAACTATATCCTGAAATTAAGAATGAAAATCAGCTAAAACGAGAAATACAAGCGGCGCCACAGAATGTACCTTCCGCTGCTCTACCTGCTTCTACTGTACCAGCCACTGCTGTACCTGCCTCAAGAGACGCTTTTGTTCCAAAACCCACTTACTCCGATCAGGAAAATAAGACGCGTTTAGGTGTGGTAAAAAATAGTGAACTGGAGCGGCACGTTTTTTACTTTCTTGAACTGCGCCCTATTCAGAACAACAATTTTAAAAATATTTATCAAAACAAGAACATGTCTTATGCCCCTGCCGCGAGAATTGAGCCAGGAGAGCTGGTAAAAGTGGTTGATACAGGCCAAGAGTTTGTGACGAAGATGCGTATGGATCGAGACAATCAGGGCCTATGGAAACAAGTGGGACGTAGAGACAGTGGTGACCCTTCCGATCTTTTCGTTTATTACGACTGGAGAAATTTCGATACGGTTTTAACCAACCAATCATCCATCGAGCTCGATATCCTGGTGCCGAGAGACATGAGCTCCGTGCCGGTTTTTTCTCGCCCAGGTCCTTGGACATGGAAAGATTGCCAACTTGGAGGAGACATTTGCGTTGACCGTGTTGATCAGCACGTTGAGGCCTTCTTGATGGACACCGGCTTCGCGGTGGTCAACGATATGCGAACTCGGCAAAACGTTTTACAGCTGTTTTATAAAATTGGCTACAAACTCCACGACAAAGAAGGTGTCTTACGTCACCGCATCGGCTGGGTCCCCGCCTACTTTGCTCGGCGAAAAATTTCGGCGGTCGCGAAAGATCTTTTATCAACAAACGAGTATGGTTTTTCAGGGTTCGAAACTGATGAAGAGCGCTTACTACGGCTTTCTAAATATTACGTGTTTGAAGAGAATATGTATTCCAACAACCGCTTAATGAGCCGATGGCTCACCAAGCGACCTGGGGAAAAGTACGAAGTTTTTGACAATACCTTTCAATATGATTTCGTTTTGGGTTATCAAAATTTCGGGCTTGAACAAAGTTTTCTAGATGAAAAATTCACGCAGCAAAGCGCACTGGTTGGATTTGGAATCTACGCTCCGCTGTATGTTGATTTAGAAGTTCAGGGGACATTCACCCTGGGCGTACCGGTGGGCTATGGCCCCGACAACGGCCTTTTTAAAGCCGCCCCTATTTTTAGAGGCGATCAATGGCTCACCTACACAACTCCGATTGGCATCAATGACATGCCTTTAAAGGTAGGGATTGGTCTTTACTATCTCACCATGTTTCAATCTCAACTCGACTTTGGCTTTAAATCATTTGTGGGATTTCAGGGAAAGGTCGGTTTCGAAAACAAAAATTTTTGGATCGATGCTCGCTTCGGACCTACAGGGCAAGATTTTAACTTTAATTTTTCAAACCGAGAGGTGGGAGCCAGCGTTGGCCTGCGATTGGATCCCTCACAGAGTTACGAAAGCATGACCCTGTATCTGGACTACTCTTCGACAAGCTTCCAAAGCTCGACCTCGGGACATACAACGGACTTTACTATCTTTAACCTCGGCCTGAGGAAATCGTTTTAAATGATTCGCACACTTTTTTTCGCTTTATTCGTGTGTAACCTCATGAGCTGTGTTTCAGCTCCCATCCCAGTTGAAAAAAACTATGAACGAAAATTTCGGGCATCGTTTGACGAAGTCTGGCGAGCCTGCCAACAAGCCATCATTTCCTATCCCTTAAAAGTGAACAACATGGAGCAAGGGGTTATTCAAACCACCATGCTACGCAGTCACACTTACTTCCGTCCACCGCATATTTCAAAAAAACATGCCAGTGGCTATCGCTACAGTTTGAGCTTTAATCTTCTTAAAGAGTCAGAAAAAGAAACCACTCTCAGCATTCATAAAAACTTGCTTGTATATAGAGATTTTATTTCAAAGCCTGAAGATTTAACCAGTGATGGCCTGGAAGAGGCCATCCTCCTGTACAGGATTCAACGAGAGATCGAAATCGATCGCTCCATTGTGAAAGCTTCTAAATCAAAGTCGAATTAGTACGTTTTTAGAAATATTTTTAATTTCTGGGTGGGAATCATTGGTCAGAAGTGCAAACTTTGATTTCTCAGTAGGTAACGGCTTTTGCGATAAAATTTGTAAGATGCTTGTTCGTAAAGATAAACTTCGCCCACGACGAAAATTGATGGGATTGTGAAGTTCCTTCCATAAAAACTCGCGATCCATTCTTTTTTCCTGCGACAAAACCTGTAGCGCTGAAGCCCGCACCAACAACGCAGGATCACGACTTAAAAGCTCCTTGGCCTTCCGCTGAGAAAGCTCAGGATCCACCAAAGCAATTCCCAAAAGACTTGCGCTACGCATGTACCAGGTGGAGCTCTTCATAAACAGCTCGAGATCCACTAAACTTTCTTTGTGACCAATTCGAGCCATGGCCAAAGTGGCTCGCCAGCGCTGTTCCATGGGTTCGGTTTCAGAAAGCGAAATATCACGTAAACTTTTGTAGCCCGCGGCACCCATGCTTTTAACATCTGATAAACGATTTTGTGTCAGCGCTGCTCGCAAATCTTGTTTGTTAGGTAGCGCCAATGCAAATGTAACTAACAATATACTCAAAGTCATTGGTCATCCTAGGGTGTGGCTGAGGCTTTCTTTTCTTTTATGATTTTTTCAAAATCTTCCCATGGCATAGCCATGGCGTCTTGCGCCGCCATTCCAGTGGCTTCGGTAATCCGCGCACGTAAACTTTCATTTTCTTGGCGGTAACGCGAGAGATCGGCGATGTCTTCTTCGATAACAGCGTATTCTGACAGTTTTTCTTCCAATTCTTTGATTCGCATCTTCAGCGGAGCCGCCTGCGGCTCGTCTGGAGAAATACTTAAAATCTCATCAAGAGCTTTCTGTTTTTCTTTGAGTTCAACTTCAAGCCCAGAAACCTGTTGCACTAAAAGATTAATTTGATCCTGTCCTGCGCCACCGAGGGCCGCACCCTCGCCGCTGCCCGCCGCCCAGCTTTGACTTGAAAGCATGTTTTTTAAAACTCCCTCGAGCCTTTCCACCGAACCCACTTCGAAACCAATGGCTGCTTTTGGGCTGTGGAAACTGACAATTAAAAGGGCAAAAACACAAAGGATAATCGCCCCTAACAACGACGTGATTACCATTGTCCCCTGAGCCATGACAAAATAAACTAATGCTTCCATACTATTATTGTTCATGGTTTTTAAACCTAAATCAAGACGAGGAAATTCGAATGTCTAGTTCTGAAAGAAATGAAACATCTAGTTATGATCTTTTGATTCAGGATGTGGAATGTCTTTTATCGGATTCCAAGGGGCAGATTCGCCGCGAAGTCACAAATATCGGTGTTAAGGATGGAAAAATCCTCGCGCTTGGTCTAGTTGGATCAACGTCTGCAAAAAGTATATTAAATTTAAAAGGTCTCACAGTTCTTCCCGGCGTGATTGATAGTCAGGTGCATTTTCGCGAACCCGGCCTCACCCACAAAGAAGATATTTACTCTGGCACCTTGTCCGCCCTTGCCGGTGGCGTGACGACGATTTTCGAAATGCCCAACACCTCACCGAACACCAGCACGCAGTTTCGTTTGAACGAGAAACTTCACCTCGCGCAAGGAAAAGCCAAAACCCATTACGCATTTTTTGTGGGCGCTACTCACGACAATGCCGACCAACTGGACTCCATAGCGCAAACCGAGGGGTGTTGCGGGGTAAAAATATTTATGGGGAGCTCCACCGGCGATCTTCTTGTTTCCGACGATGAACAACTGGATAAAATTATGCGAACAGTCACTGTGCCAATTTCTGTTCACTGTGAAGACGAAAAGATGCTGATTGCCCGAAAGCCCATTGCAACTTCCGGCAAGCATGCGCGATATCACTCGGAATGGCGAAATGTGGAAAGCGCTCTCACCGCCACCCGAAGGATTGTAGCGCTTGCCGAAAAACATCGTCGCTCTGTTCATGTTTTGCACATCAGTTCGGCAGATGAAATTTCGTTTTTGCGCACAAAAAAACAGACAGTCACTGTGGAGTGTCTTCCTCAGTATCTCACGTTGCACGCTCCTGAGTGTTACGATATTCTTGGCAACTATGCCCAGATGAATCCTCCCATTCGTGAAAAATCCCATCAAGACGCACTTTGGAAGGCGATCCAAGACGGAACCATCGATGTGATTGGCTCCGATCACGCGCCCCACACGCGCGCGGAAAAGGATAAACCCTACCCCAACTCTCCGGCGGGACTGACCGGTGTGCAAACGCTGCTCCCTCTGATGCTGAATCACGTTGCGCAAAAAAGACTTTCTCTTGAACGCCTCACACAATTGATCTGCGAAAACCCCGCAAGAATTTTCCGCGCCCAAGGCAAAGGGAAAATTGCAGTCGGTTACGATGCCGATTTTACGGTGGTGGATTTAAAAAGAACGGAAACAATAAGTAATTCTTGGATTCGAAGCCGCGTTGGATGGACACCCTACGACGGCATGCGGGTTCAAGGCTGGCCTGTTATGGCGATTCTCAAAGGACAAATCGCCATGCGAGATAATTCGATTTTTAGCAATGTTATTGGCGAAGCTGTTCGCTTTGAGAGAGGTTAGACTCTATATCTTCTGGTAAAGCGATTGGATTCAGTTCGGAAGCATCCACATACGCGAGAACTTCCTTCACGCGTGTTACGTCTTCCCCGCGGCATCCATTAGCATCGCAAACATTTGAGATATAACACCCGTTTTTATATTTAAAATCTGTTTCTCCGCGAACGAGAATTCCCTCGACAACACCCGTTTGCTCGTTGAATACAGCACTTCCCGAGTTCCCCCCGTAGGTATCGAGATTTGTGATAAAATAAGCGTCTTCAAGATTTGAACGAACCATGGCGCCGGCAGCAACTTTTGTTGCAAGCCCCGACGGATGACCGATGACAACTAAAGGATCCGCGTCTTGCACTCGTCCCGATTGACGAATGGTTAGAGGCTTTCGACCCACGACGGGTCGATCCAACTTTACCAACGCAAAATCTGAATCGTTCGTCGAATTGAGTTCGCTATGGATCAGCGTCTGGCACGAATACACATCGTCAGCCTCAGCAAATTTTGGATCATAGGTCATAGACTTGTAAGTAAAATTAAAAACAAATTTTGTATTTAAGCAGGCAACTTGCGTGCGAACACAATGTCCCGCGGTCATAATGATATCCGGTGTAATGAGCGATCCCGAGCAAAAAGCCGCAGTGACCTGGTCAAAGAAGGGCTCGGTCTTACAAAGATTTTGCGAGTTTCCATAATGACTCGTTTGCAGTTGATAGCCGTTCTGCACAGCGACCACTTTGCTTTTTTGTACTAATGCAACAGTGGAGGCGGCACGAGTCTGCCAATCCGCTGAAACAACCTGAAAAAGATCCAAACGATCATCAGTTCCATAGACCACTCTTTCGGAACCATTGGCTAAAACTGCAAATCCAATGACGACTAAACTCACACCCATTGCTCTGATATAATTCATCTTCCCCCCTCATTCCCTGCTGTCTAGAATAAGGAATAAGAGAGGACGTATCAAAACGAGACTAAATCGAGACGGCGGTTTATAGTCTTAGGTAGTAGGCAAAAATCGCCTTATACTAGAGGAAGATCGTGGGGGATCCAATGAAAGAACGCACTTACAAGATAAGTCTTATCTTTATCGCACTTGCTGTAGTTTTATTTAATTTTCAAAACTGCGGCTCAAGTCCCTCGCAAGAAGCCGACTCCGATATGAAAATTATCAACCCTGTGCAAACCGGCTCCATCCAATTTTTACAAACAAAAGCACAAATCGACAATTCTGCCACTCAACTTATTGCCTATGGTGTTTGCTCTGCCGAACAGGACGGTGCGATTTTAAGTTGGCGTATGGCTGATGAACAATCGCAACAGATCTCCAGTGGGCGCTCCCTCTGCGACAGAGGCGCCTTCGAGGTGATCTACGAAGAAGCTGCACAGCTCGAGTGCAACTCCACCATTCGACTCACCGCTTTTTTAGGTTCGCAAGAAAAAACCGAACTTCTCGTCGAAAAAAAGTGTCTCTAAATTAAATTCTATGTATAACAGCTCTACCAGTAAGGGGTTATTGGTGGGGGCTTGGGTATGGGGATACTAATTGCATTTTTTCTATCAACAATATTCACGGCGAAAGCTTACGACTGTTTACCGACGGCTGTTGATGAGTCTTCCGTAGAGAAGACGCAAATCCACGTTGTGAAAAATTCTTTGGAAGCCGAACAGCAATTCACCATGGTTTATAATGATTCTCGCCGTCTTAAAAATCGTATTTTCTGGTCATCACAAGATTCAAGCTTTGTTTCACACACTGGCAGCAAGACTCTAATTATTCCTGACTCTTTTATAAGAAACCTGCAGGACCAGTTGCTGCAAGCTTTTGAAAACAGATATGCGGACTTTTTGTATTACGGCGATATGGGGCATTTGCATCTGCTGGTTCCAAACGAGCATAAAGAACTTTCCTTGCATTCCGAAGAACTGTTAAGCCTTTTTCACACCGGTGAGCTTTATGAGTTTAAAAAAAATGGAAGCATTTTTGGTGAGCTCAAAGAAGATCCTCACTGGCAGTGGTTGTACTGGCACCGCAACTTTGTTGGCAAAAACAAAGCGGATACACCTTTGATTTCTGTGAGGGCCCCAGCCAACGCAGCCTACAACACCGTTCGTGCACTCGAAGGGCATAAAGAGGCCGGCACTGTCTACGTGAGTGCCAACAAAAACGGATGTTTTGAACTCAAAAATAAAACTGTGAATTTAAGATTTGATATCTCGGTAACTCGTTAGAATTTTTTCTTTTAATAGCTCTAAATCATCTGCTTTAATTTCGGCCAGCCATTCGTTGGCGGGCTGAAAACAGGCGGTAATGCCTTTTTCACAATGACCTAAACAGAGCGAAGCGGTGATTTTAATCTGCGGAGTGAGCTTTTGCTCCTTGGCCCACTTTTTTAAATCATCGCGAAGCTTCGCGGAGCCTTTAGCTCCGCAACTTTCGCCATTTTCTTTGGTTCTGGTGCAAATAAAAACCTGCAATGCAGGTTTTTTATCTTCAATTTTGATCATGTCTCACCTTTGAGCGGCTCGCGGCTAGCGGCTCTACTTTTTCGACGGTGTTACTTCTCGACCGCCCACATTGGCAAGCAGTTCGTTAAATGGAACAGGTGGATAAGCCATTGTGATGCAGTGGATGGAACCTAGACCGTCATTGGAAAGCTGCTTTGAATTCAAAGCGACAACTTTGTAGCCAAAGCTTTCGTAGAGAGCAATGGCTTCGGCATCACCCGCTTCTTGAAACGTTGGCAAAAAGAGTGTGCCGTTCACATAAAGTGAATTCACGTAGGTTTCATATTCTCTCTCCGGGCGTGGAACCATCATCACTTGAAAGCCGTTATCTCTAAGTATTCCTGCATACTCTTCGTCATCTGTGAGTGCCAAATCGTCATTGATCAACTTAACAGTTTCGTCAATATGACCAATTCCCTTGGTGTGTGGAAAACGGATTGTTTTTTGGCAGCCGTACTTCAGCAGAAATGTTTCATCAGGAATTTGCACCGCTCGAGCGTTATTCACCACTAAACATTCGCCGCGATTGTTGGCTAAAAAGTTTCCACCTTCGTGGTAGTAGTTATGTTTCACAAGATCAGCACCAAATAATTTACTTACGACGTCGTCGGCTTCAAAGTAATGGTAATACTTCGCATCGACCACCGTAAAAACTTTGTTACCTTTTTTGTCAAAACTCCACGTTGGAACCGGAACTCCATCGCGAGCCCAAAAACTATTCGGAATAAAGGTTTGGCCTTGGACCGACACGGGGTCGTGGGGCAAATGCACAATACGTAAGCGGTCGGTCGATCCCATTTCTTTTGCGAATAAATTGTAAACGCGATTGAGGTAAGACTTATCGCTGTTAGGCGAATAAACTACCAATGTCACATCAGGTGGTAAGTTTTTTGCGATTAATTTTTTTGCCGCAAGAGAGTTAAATTCCCCGCTGTCGCTAAAGATAACGTAACCCACTTGGTGGTACTCGGCAAAAGGCACGCGCTCAATGGTGGCAGACGACGCTTGCTTGTCCCATCGAAAAAGTCCGTTAAAAAACTCATAGGCTTGCACATTTCTATTGTGCTGAGCCATAAACTTTTCCTGTTCTGGTGTGTATCCGTGAATCGGCGCCACGGCATGGGCCTGAATGGCTGAAAATATCATTGCGAAAACGAAACTGTACTTCATTGTGTATCCCCCTCAAATGCTCAGCGCTGAACGCGCGTTGTTGCCTAAAAAATCGTTTCTTTGCCGGGTAAAATCAACTCAGTAATGAAATTTTTCTATATGGTGCAATTTTTACAAAAAATTGAGGCGCAGCGCGATAAGTGTCGAGATTCCCTTTAATTCAGCAGAAAGAAGGGTATAAAACCAAACAAACTTTCCAACCATATAGAGGGTTTCATGAAGAAAAAAATCGTACTTTCGTTTTCCGGCGGACTCGACACGACCGCTATTGTTTTATGGCTTCGTCAAAATTACGATGCAGATGTCATCGCCTACTGCTGTGATGTGGGCAATCTTCCCTCCGAAAAAACTTTGCGCGAGCGCGCGATGTCCATCGGTGCCAGCGACTTTATTTTCGAAGACCTTAAAGAAACTTTTGCTAAAGATTTCGTATTTCCTTTGCTTCGTTCTGGAGCCCTTTATCAAAGTGAGTATTTGTTGGGAACAGCCATCGCCCGCCCGTTGATTGCTGAGCGCGTGGCGTACTATGCGAAAAAGTCTGGTGCCCAGGCCATCGCCCACGGCGCCACTGGCAAAGGTAACGATCAAATTCGTTTCGAACGTGCCTGGGCTTATCTCACGCCGGACCTCGAAGTGATCGCACCTTGGAAAATTTGGGATTACAAGGGTCGCCAAGATCTTATTAATTATTTAAAAGAAAACAAGATTGATTACGCTGGCGAAGTAAATCCTCGTTACAGCCTCGATGCCAACCTCTTTCACAACTCGTCCGAGGGTGGAATACTTGAGGATATTTCAAAACCCTATGACGAGAACGAGATTTTTCAGTTTATTAAACCACCGCAAAACGTTTCTAAAGACTTCACCAACATCGACTTGCAATTCAAAGCGGGAAATCCAGTGGCGCTGAATGGAAAAGCCATGTCGCCTGCAGAAATTCTAGTTAAATTGAATGAAATCGGCGGCGAACACGGGATTGGTCTTGTGGACTTGGTTGAAGAGCGTGTCACTGGCGTAAAAAGCCGCGGCATTTACGAGACTCCGGGCGGAACTCTTATTCAAAAAGGGTTAATGAATCTAAAACAAATTTGTTGGAATCGCGACGTGCATGCAACGGCGCAAAATCTTTCCATTGTTTACGGAAATTTGGTTTACGATGGCTTATGGCATTCGGATGCTCGCAACTATCTTGAATCTTACTTCGTCTCTGCCAGCAAAAAATTAACTGGCACCGTGGGAATGAAGTTAGGTCAGGGTCAAGCCTTTATCACGAAGCGCGAAAGCCCTTATTCCTTGTACAGCCAAAAACTTGTGAGTTTTGAGGAAGATTCCTATGGACTTAACAAAGCCGCGAAAGATTACTGCCGAGTATTAACGTTTGCACAGTGGCAGTCGGGCCAAGTGAACGCCGGGATTACGGAAAAAACAGAACTATGAAGGTTTTAAATACTGATATCAATACATCCGACAACAACACCCTGTTTGAGTTCACTCAGGGTTTGGATGTGGATCAGTTTCTCTATCGACAAGAAATACGCGTGCAAAAAGCCTGGGCCATGGCCCTTGAACAAGCGGGAGTATTGACTGCGGCCGAGCGTTTGCAGCTCTGTCAGACTTTGGATAAGGCTCAGTCCCTTATTGAGAACCAGCAGTTTGAATGGAAGATGACCGACGAAGATATTCACATGAATCTTGAAAGATTTATGACTCAAGAACTCGGCGAACTGGGTAAAAAAATTCACACGGGGCGTTCACGCAATGATTTGATAGCCAGCACCCTTCGTCTTTATGTGCATGATGAAATCGCCGCACTTATTCCACAGCTTCAGCAAACTGTTTCTGCAATCAAAATCAAAAGCACTGAGTGGATTGATATTTTTACTCCGGGAATGACCCACATGCAGTTTGGCCAGCCTTTGCGTTTTGGCCATCTCTTCTCTGCCCATGGTTACACCGTGTTGCGCGATATTCAGCGACTTAAGAACAATCAAGTAGAGTGCATGGAAGCTCTTCCTCTAGGAGCTGCAGCGTTTGCTGGTACACATTTGAAAATGGATCTATCCGCTCTTGCGAAGTCCTTGCAGTTTACAAATCCTCTTCAGCATTCCTATGATGCCGTCAGCGATCGTGACTACATGCTGAGCACCTTACAAAGTTACAGTCTACTGGCAATGCATCTCAGCCGTTTTTGTGAAGATTTACTTTTTTGGTCCTCTTCGGGAATCAAGGTTCTTAAACTCCCCTATGATTGGTCCACAGGCAGCTCCATCATGCCTAACAAACGAAATCCCGATGTACCAGAGCTGGTCCGAGCTAAGATGGCTCGAGTCATGACGGCAGCACAAGAAGGACTCGTTCTTATGCGCTCAGTGACGCCAAGTTACGGCAGCGATATTCATGAGCTCAAGCGCACTTTTATCAACGCCACTCTAGAATTGAAAAAATGTTTTAAGGTTTTACCCCCCTTCATTACCGGTTTGGTGGTGGATGACGTGGCGGCCAAGACTCTCTTAAACAAGGGACATATTTTGGCTACAGATGTTGCCAATCACTTGGCCACATCAACAACTTTCCGTGAAGCCTACGTCACAGTGGCCAGCGCCATTCGCCAAGCCGACGAAAAAGGCTTGCAGATCCATGAACACTATAAAAATGGACAAAGTTTTGATTTTGAAAGTTCTATTGAAGCTCGTTCTCTTTCGGGAGGCACGAGTCGAAAAACGGCATTAGCTGCTATAGACAAACTTACAGAGAAAATTACAGAGAAACTTACAGAGAAACTATAAATAAGGAGTCGCATGTTACATCTCATTCTTACCATTCTTGTTTCCATGTCCCACGCTCAACGTGTGGGCGAAATCACGCAGGAAGATCAACAGCGTGTTGCCACCCGAGTCGAAGCCCTCAGACTCACAAGCATTTCCTTTGGTCCTGCCTTTGGTTCCGACATGAACAACGAAAAAATGTTTTACTCACTCCACCTCGGGAGCCATTGGGAAGTGACAACTCACGCGGAGATTCGACTCAACGCTGATGCGGCGTTGGCTTCGAAAGAAGAAGGCACTTGGCTTTCGGCATCGGTTGGCGGCGGTTGGTTGATTTTTACCGACGATTTTTCACCCGTCATCGGTGCTGAGTTCGGTTATGGTTATGCCCATATCGATCGCATCTCTGATCCCTCAGGATTTATGGTTGGCGGTTTTGCCGGCGTGAGAATGTTTCGCACGGCCACAGCGCAAATGAGCCTTGAGTACTACATCCAATCCATCATGGACGGCGTAAACCCCATCATGAACGGCGTCCGCATCGGCATCTTGTTCTAAAAAAACTTCTCTGCAGATTTACATTTAATTCATAAAAGAAATTTCTCAAATTTGCAGAGGGCTTCTTTTTAGGACACGTCCATCCATGGACTCGCTCGCAGCCCGAAACGTCGTGTTTGCGAGAGGTCCTAAAAAGAAGCCCTCTGCAAATTCGAGAAATTTCTTTTATGAATTAAAACTGCCGAGAAGTCTTGTTAGATAGGCGTTTTACCGAGGAGGCGGAGGATTTTTGTGCGGATGTCTTCGGCGACGACCACGAACGCTGGGATGTAGATCATTGTCATGACTGAGCCGATAAACAAGCCCCAGCCGAGTGACAGTGCGATGGGGACAACGAACTTATCTAGGCCGCCGATGCCGTAGGCTGTTGGCAATAGGCCTAATACTGTTGTGACTGTTGTCAGGAACACGGCTCTGAGGCGCATTCTTCCGGCGTTCACGATGGCTTTTTGCAGGTTCTCTCCGCGAGTTTGTCCGTCATTGATAAAATCGATAAACACGATGGCGTTATTGACGATCACCCCGGCCAACGCCACCACGCCCAGCGTGGCCATAAAGCTGAGGGGTTTATCATGCAACACCAGTGTCCAAATAATGGCGATCACTCCCAAGGGGATGGCGAGGATGATTAAAAACGGTTGATACAGATTTCCGAAGGTGAGAATCAAGAGAAAATAAATCAGCAAGATAGCTATGACGAATGTTCTTTTAAGCGAAGCCAAGCTTTCATCGGTGTCTTCGTTCTCACCGCCAAAGTGAAATGTGAGATTTGGGAATTTGCTTTTATTTTCCTCGAGCCATTTTTTGGTTTTGTTCGCAATTTCTTGGGCTGTTGACACTTTGGTGTCCACATCGCCGAGGATTGAAAACTGCCGCTGTCCCGCCTCGTGGAAAATGGACTCCAGCCCCACCGTGTCTTGAATTTTAACAACTTGCTTTACTGGAATCAAAACACCTCGAAGGTTCATAATTTCTAAGCTCTGCAGGGCATTCTCTCCCCGTTGTTTTTCACTGAGAACCACGCGCAGATCGATCTCTTCGTCTAACTTTCGCATTGTGGTAGGAACGATGCCCTCAAAGGCCGCACGCACCGAGGTGCCAATGGTGTTGGCGGACAGCCCGGCGAGGGAGGCCTCCCGGTCATTTACCACCAAAAGTTTTTCATTTTTTCCAAAGGCTAAATTGGTGGTGAGATCTTTTACCCCGGGAAATTCCGCCACGACTTTGGACACTTCTTTGAGTGCATCTTGAATTTCATCAATGTCCTCGCCGCGCACACCGATGCTGATGGGTTTGCCAACAGGCGGCCCTGGAATCACGCGATCAAAGGTGATTTTCATATTTTCGTTTTGCAAGGACTCACTTTTTTGTTTGAGATCGTCGATGATTGTATTGGCGAAGCGGTTTCTTTGATTTTCGGGAGTTAAAAATACAATGAGCTGACCGTATTGTGTACCGCGCTTGGTATCGGCACCGTCATCGCGACTTCGATGCTCGCCCACTGTCATGACATAATTTAACAACTCATCTTTCGGCAACTTTTTTACGAGATCTTCCACTGGGAAAAGTAATTTTTTGGTTTGTTCAAGGCTTGAGCCCTTTGGGGCTTCGCCCTTGATCATAAAAACTTCGATGCCGTCTGGTGGGAACAGAATAAACTTAAGCGATTTCGCCGCAATGACACCAGAAAGAATGAGTAAAATAAAAAAGCTAGCCAGCGTCACGTAGCGCCCTCTTGGCGAAACAACTTTTTCCAGCAATCGGACGTAGGAATTCACAAACGCAGACCACTTTCGTTCGATGTACTTTTTAAAAGCGGGCATCTTATCGGGATCGTAGGGCTTGGCGTAGCGGGCAAAGTGCGAAGGGAGAATAAAGTAAGCTTCGAGCAAACTAATGAGCAGGGCTACAATAACGGCAAAAGGAATAAACTTTACAAACTTTCCAAAAATACCATTCATGGTCATCATTGGATAAAACGCCAGTACCGTTGTTAATACAGAGGCGAACACCGGCTTCCACATCTGTTGCGTGCCAAGAATCGCCGCCTCTTCGGGACTTTTTCCTTCTTCCATCAGACGTACCGAATTTTCAGTGATGACGACGGCGTCATCCACCAACATACCGACAACAATAATCAGTCCCATAACCGACAACAAATTTAAGCTGTAGTCATAGATTCCGAACACCCACATTGTACCTAAAAATGAAACCGGAATCCCCATACTCACCATCAGTGCAATACGGAACGGTAAAAACAAAGACAACACTAAGAGCACAAGAACTAAACCCATCACAAGATTGCCGGATAAGATGTTCAAGCGATTTCGAATGTAAAACGAAGTATCATTCAAATATCCAAATTTGACGTCTTTAAAGCGCTCTTGCTTTTCTAGGTCGTTGATCAATACTTTGAGTTCGTCAACCAGGGTGATGGCGTCGCCTTTTTCTTTTTTCTTTACGACCAGTCTCAGGGCATCCATTCCATCAGCTCGATATATGAGCGTGGGGTCAGCCAAACGGAATGTCACCGTTGCTAAATCCTTTAACTGCACCATGCGCCCAAGCTCGTTGCTTCTTAGAACACAGTTTTTTATATCTTCGATGTTTTGAAACTCGCCAGTTGTTCGAACCACCACTTCTTTTTGTAAACCTGACTCAGAAATCGCATAATCCCCACCGGGAATCGTCACATTGCGGTCCTTGAGAGCAATTAAGATTTCGGAAAGTGAAACATCAAATTGTTTGAGCTTTTGTAAATCCACTTCGATTCGGTATTCGTATTTTTTATCACCCAACACGTCAACCTGTGCCACTGGAGCGATCTTCTCAATCTGTAATTCAACGCTTTTTGCTAACTTTTTTAAAGCAACGTCTTCTTTGTCAGAGCTCAGAGTGAGTTCGATAACCGGCGTTATTTTTGATTCGAGCACAATCGCCACGGGATCTTCCGCATCTTCAGGAAGTTCGGCAAACCGATCAATGACTTGCTGGATGTCTTCCTTGGCTTCATCGGAATTGGTTTGGTCGGGATCCAATTGAATAATAATTTCGCCGCGGCTTTCAATGGCCACAGAGAACATTTTTTTTATGCCCTTAATTTCCTGTAAACTCTCCTCAAGCGGAGAGTTGATCAACTTTTCCACCTCATTGGGAGATGCTCCAGGATAAAGAGTTGATATGACAATAATATCAAAATTGACATTGGGAAACGACTCTCGACGAATATTAAAAACAGTAATTAACCCACCGACCAAAATGAGTATCGTAAGAAGTTCAGGAAATACTTTTTGTTTTGCGAAATAGGCGATCAGCTTATTCATTCAGACTCACTTTTGGTAAATGCTCGCGAACAAGCTCTGCCATATGCCCCGACTGTCTTTGAATATCCCAAGCCAACCGACGAGCTTCGATCTCGGATTGTTTATACTGAATCAGTGTTTGAGCCTCATCGTCCTCGGTTTGCACCCATTGGAAGGCTTTGATACGTCCTACTTCAAAGCGACGATTATCTAGCTGAACTCGCTGTTTATTTTTACCATTGATTTGTTTATAGCGGTCTCTCTCATTCAGTTTGATTTTAAATTGCGCGCACGACTGCGTCCACTGATTCTCGAGATCTGCGAGCAAAATCGATTTTTTTAATTTGGCCTGTTCATACTCTGCCACGACCATGAGGTACTGTGCCTTTTGCGCTTTGTTTTGCAAAGGAACTACCAGCTGAAGGCCCGCAGACCAGGCTGGGTTTTCGAGGTCTCCCACCTCGCGAAACGTTTTATGACTTTGTGCTTGATATCCGCTACCTGTTGTAAAATCGTCGGCTTCGATGCTATTTGCAGAATAGGACGCTTTGAGCTTTAGCTCTGGAAGCATTCTTTCTTTTTGGGCTTCAAATTTTTCCCGGGCCGACTGCAACTGATGTTCCGACTGTTGTAAACGAGATGAGTTTTTTTCCAGATCCTGAAACTGGATTCTCTGACAAAGCTCTAACGATTTTTCTTCCGGAGCATCTAAAACCAGCGGTATATCCTCAGCGGGAACTTGCAAAAATGTGCGAGGGAGCTTTAAATTTAAAACCAACTGCTCCCAAATATTCTGCAACTCTCGTTGAGTGCTAAGGTATTGTAACTCGGTCTGCAGGGCCGCACCCTCTACCTGCAAAACATCAGCAACTTCAACGTAGCCGCGTTTGGACTGCGATTGCATGATTCTAACGAGCTTTTCCTTGCGCTTTTTCGCCTCTAGCCAGTTTAAGGAAACTTCTTTTTTAAACCAGGCTTGATAATACAAACTAATTAAATCTAAAGTCGACGTCTCCAGGCTCGCTTGAATTCCAGCAAGCATCGATTGTTTGGCTTGATCCGCTGACCTCCGACTTTTGCGATAGCTCGAACCAAAAAAATTGCCTAACAAATCTTGCTGCAAGCCTAAAGTGGCGCGAGTTTCGTAGGCATCGAAGCTGGTCCCAGTTAAAAAACCCACTTTTTTTGGCGAGTAGACTCCATCGAGACTAATAGCTGTCCCTGTGGAAAAGTTTTTTTCCAAGCCCACTGTCGTTTCCCAACCCACAGTAGAATTGGGCTGAAACAAAGGCAATAGTGGCTCGTTTTGATTGTTGTAATAGTTGTAACCGGCTTTCAGACGAAAATCTTCGTAGGCTGTCGTTTGATAGTAAAGCGACTCTGCCTTGAGAGCCTCGTAACCAGGCACTTGGAAACTATCGGCTGAAGAGAGAGCCTTTACCACGACAAATTCGAGGGACAATTTTTTACCAGGGATCTGTGCTAAATATTTTTGCGCATCTTCGGGCCAATCTTTTTCCGAAGCTCCAGCAAACACACAATGAAGTAGTACCACAAAAACTAAAGCCCCACGCATGCCGACACAATAATGCATCTAAAAAAGGTGTTCAATATGAGGACCCTAACTATCTAAATCTTAACGGCACGCGTCTGGATCCTGCGACACTTTCATCTCTATAATAGTACATGCCAAAAGTTGCTGTTATCGATACCGGCTCCAACGCCATCCGCTTAGCCATCGCCAGAGACAAAGGCGACGGGTTCGAAGTTCTTTACAAGCACCGCGAGCCAATTCGTTTGGGTGCCGATGTTTTTTCGGAAGGAAAAATATCACCCGCGTTGCTGAACGAAACAGCGCTCGCCTTTAAACGCTTTAAAAAAATCGCCGATGAGCATAAATGCGACAGCATAAAAGCCATTGCAACCAGCGCCATGCGCGATGCCAAAAACCAAAAAGAAGTTATTAAAAAAATCTTTGAAGAGTCGGCCATTCAGCTCGACGTTATCAGTGGCGATCGCGAGTCTGAATTGGTTTTCAAGGCCATCCGCCACGAAATGGATCTAAAAAAAGATAACGCTCTCCTTATCGACATCGGCGGGGGCAGCGTAGAATTGGTCGCGGTGCAAAAGGGCGAAGTGCTGCGGGGGAAGAGCTTCCCTTTGGGAACTGTTCGGCTGCTCAGTGCCCTAAAGAACAACCCCGAAGCGTTTTTTGATCCCATTAAAAGCCTGGAGCCGCTTCTCAAAGACGCTTTGAGCTATATTCGCGATTTTAAATTGAACTTCCAGTTTTGTGTCGGCGTTGGCGGCAACATCGAGCGCATGGGAAAGGTCAATTGCTTGATCGCCGACACAGAAGACGATAAAAAAGTGCAACTCCAGGAATTAATCAATATGTACGATGTGTTGACGCCGTTTTCATTGGGAAAGCGCATGAAGATGTTCGATCTCAAGGCAGATCAAGCCGACGTGATCATGCCAGCCATCGTGCTCTGCATCTATTTTTTGCAGACAGCGTTCAGTAAGGATTTGCGGATTCCAGGGGTTGGAATTAAAGATGGAGTCATTCTTGAAGAGCTGAAACTTCTGAGGTAAGAAAGTCTCTGGTTTTTTTACCGACTTTTTTACAAACAAGAGGTTTCCATGTCACCAATCACAGATTTTATCGAAAAATATTACTTACACTTCAACGCGGCTTCTCTGAAAGATGCAGCTCGCGCTTACAAAAAGCACATCGAAACTGGTAACAAAATGATGGTAACTCTCGCCGGGGCCATGAGCACAGCAGAGATGGGGAAGATTCTTGCCGAAATGATTCGCCAAGGAAAGATCCACGCCATCAGCTGCACAGGTGCCAATCTTGAGGAAGATGTTTTTAATCTTGTGGCGCACGAACACTACGCAAGAATTCCGAACTGGCGCTATTGCACAGAAGAAGACGACAATAAACTTCTGGATAAGCACATGAACCGCGTGACCGACACCTGCATTCCCGAAGAAGAAGCCATTCGCCGAATTGAAAAAAGCATCATCAAGCTTTGGGAAGAAGCTACGGCTCAAGGAAAAAGCTATCTTCCGCACGAATACTTTTATAAAATTTTACTCAACGGCGATCTCAAACAGTACTACCAAATTGATCCGAAAAATTCCTGGTTGATGGCAGCTGCCGAAAAAAATCTTCCGATGGTGGTTCCTGGATGGGAAGACTCTACTCTTGGTAATATTTTTGCCGGGCGTTGCATCGAAGGAAAAGTGAAAACCTCAGCCATGAAATCAGGCATTGAATACATGATCAGCTTGTCTCAGTGGTACATCGAAAATTCTGGAAAAAATGGCATTGGGTTTTTTCAAATCGGCGGAGGAATTGCCGGTGATTTCCCAATCTGCGTCGTTCCCATGGTGGAGCAGGATCTCGAAAAAGATGTTCCGAAATGGAATTATTTTTGTCAGATTTCTGACTCGACAACCAGCTATGGATCCTACTCTGGTGCTGAGCCTACAGAGAAAATTTCCTGGGGGAAATTGGATGTGAACACTCCAAAATTTATGATTGAATCCGACGCCACCATCGTGGCCCCGTTGATTTTTGCCTACGTACTAGGTATGTAGGTTTAATTTTATCTCAATGTGAAACGCTTCTAACTGTTTCACATTGGGACGACTCCATAGGATATCTACAAAATATTTTCATCGTAAGAAATCTCGTTTTTCACTCTATACTTTAATGAAACAACTCAAGTAATTTTGTATAGATAACGATAAATCCCTTGTACTCTGGAAGAGTGACCAAGGGGGCTTGATGTACATTCGCTTTGTATCTCTGAGTATTTTTACTTTTGCGTTTTTTAATAATTGTTCAGCTCCAATGCATAGCGACTTATCACAAAACACCTCCGCATCGCAACAAGCCGTCTTTAAGTGCACAGATAGAAATCTTTCTTCCAAAACAAAAAATTACATCTTATCTAAAACTCAGTATTTAAATACGATTGAAGATCTTTTTGGAACTGGCGCCCTGTCTGCAGCGACCTCCGAGCTGAGCACAGTGGCCGACGACACCTACAATGATGATACCAATGAACGTCTTTCAACGATTTCTTCATCGCAGGCCATTGCCTACTACGATGTGGCTGTGGCTCTTGCCAATTATGTGATCGCTAACACAACACGCACACAAACCGTTTTTGGTGCCTGCGCCAATGTGGCCACTCCAACGAGCACCTGCATCGACACATACATCAACGGCTTTGCCCGTAGACTCTTACGTCGACCTTTAAAGGTGGTTGCCGAATCGGTCGGAGTGGATAGCATCGAAGACGAGGTTGAATTCGTTAAAAAGATCATGGCCACTCCCGGTGTTTACAAAGACAACCTTAAAGCCGTGTTGACCTATCACCTCACGTCCCCCGCATTTTTATGGCTTTTGGAAATGGGCAGTGCCACAGCCTCAGGATCACGTCTGATGCTGACTCCCCACGAAGTTTCAGCACGGCTCGCCTATCTTATCACCGATACGACACCCGACGCTGCTTTGACCACTGCAGCCCAGGATGGAAGTATTCTCACACCGGTGGGACTGCAAACTCAGGTGCAAAGACTTTTGCAAACGAATCGTGGAAAGAAAAAAGTTGCTGACGCTATCAAAAGATGGTCACTCACGGACAAAGTTCAGGATGTGGCTGGTCTTCCCGCAAGTTTAACGACAGGTGTGTCTGTGACGGGATTGTCCGCTGCCATCCAATCGGAAGTTCAAGCGTATATCGATCATATGGTTTATAAAACGTCGGGAAGCTTGAAGGACCTGATGACCTCCAAACTCTCGTTTGCGTCGCACTCCGGACTGGCAACGATCTACGGGCATGCCCCTGCAGCCGGTGGAATTCCTGTGGATATTTCACAACGCCGCCAAGGGCTTCTGATGCGTGCGCCGTTTTTAACCTGGTACACACCGCGCACAAATATTATTCTACGAGGAGTGGCTTTTCAAAAACGAGTCCTGTGTAACGACATCCCCTCTCCCAATGTAGATATCGTTGGCGATCGCGATGCGCATGTTCTGACGGATGCCGAACTTGTCACCGTCACTAACCGCGCGGCTGTTACTTTTCAAACCGACAGTCCTGTGTGCATGCGCTGCCACTCTACGATCAACCCAGTGGGATTTGCTTTTGAAAACTTTGATTCTTTGGGACGCTTGCGCAATCAAGAGTTAATGTACGATCGCTCTGGAACCTATGTCCAAAGCTTGCCGATTCACACCAGCGCGCAAGTGCCAATGCCTGACGGAGGTACTGTTTCTGTCGCCGATGCCTACGATCTTGTCACGCAACTGGCAGATTCTCCAGATATCGCCGCTTGCGTGTCTCGCAATGTTTATCGCTACTTCTACGAAAAGAAAGAAACACGCGATGATGACTGCCAAGTTCAAGACGGCTTTGAAATTGCAAAAGATCCCGCACTGCCACTGCTGAATGCAGTGGAGAAAATATTTTCAGCCAATTCACTTTATTTTAAGGAACTGTAAAATGAAAAAAACAAAATACGACATCCAGAACCGTTTTCAAAGTCGAAGACAATTTTTAGCCAGCACTGGGTCAACCTTTCTCATGCTGCCACCACTTCTTTCTTTGATGACTAAAGAGGCTGCAGCACAAAGTGCCGCCAAAAAAGTACGAAGTGTTATTTATATTAACACTCTCGGAATCGACGAACATCAGTTGGTGCCAATCAGTGACCCGGCAGGATTGAGTTCCCATACAGGAGCAATTCATACCCGTTATAAAGCCTTGAATACATTTTCGGGCCCCTTCTCGCGCATGATCGATTCCTCATTTGCTTCGATGTATCCAAATATGAATGTATTTAAAGGTCTGTCGTTGTGTGGAGGAAACTATCAGGGACATAACCTGACGGTGCTCTCCGGCTCGCACGCCGGTTACCGAGATCCTACTTACGGAAGATCCATCGATGTCATCATGGAACAGTCGGCAAACGTTTACAAAGCGGGCGAAGTCGTTAAACAAAAGGCATTGCGTATTGGCGGAAACCCCGGCGGTCATTTTTCCTATGATCGATCGGGAGGTAACTTGGTTTTTTCAAATTACTTGCAGGGAGACACTGCCGTCTTCAACCAAATCTTCAAAGGCTTAACGGGCACTCCTGTGGGAGTTCCCCAGCAGCAGCAGACAAATTCACAACTTGTTGTGGATAAAGTCTACGCGGATTTGAAAGCACTTGAGTCGAATAAACGTCTTTCTTCTGAAGATCAAAATATTTTAAGCAGATATATTTCCAGCATCTACGATGTCCAAAAGAAAGTACAAGCAACGAATGCGGGTACGGGGCCTGTTTGTTCACCACTCACTTTACCCCTCGACGCGACAACGAGTGGCAACGGCTGGTACTTTCCTTCGGATCCAGGTTGGCAGATACAAAGCACAAGTGCTGTCTTTGATAATTACCTCGAGATGATTCGCATGGCTTTTTTATGCGATCTCACTCGCGTCGTGGTGATTCAAAACAACATCTGGGCAGATACAGCGATCGACCCAAACAGCCAAGGCGGACTCCACCACGAGTGCGCTAGCAGCGATATCGCCGCTGATCGCCAACAATGGGGCCTCCGAAAAATGCTCAAGTTAGCTTCCTCACTACAAACATCTCCAGATCCCCAAGGAGGAACGCTCCTAGATAACAGCACAGTCCTTTATACGAATGAACTCGGCTCTTGGACTGCCGCACACAACACCTTCGGCATACCTGCTGTCATGTTTGGTCGAGGTGGTGGTTTATTTAAATCTGGGTACTACGTTGATTATTCACAAACAAACCTGAAAAACTGGAAAGGAACTGCCTACGCTCCAGGTCGACCTTTTAAACAGCTTTTGCAATCAATCATGCAATCCATGGGTGTAACAAAGTCTGAATATACGCAGTTTGGCGATGGCAATGGTTTCGGCGAATTTGTAGAAGGCGTAAACCAGTTCGGTAAAGTACAGACTGATGTTTTCACACCGTACCGCAACGAACATAACGATCTATTGCCGTTCATCGCCAGTTAGAAATGTCGTCTTATACGCTCGCTTGCAATTGCGAGCGCATTTGCGCAAATTGCATGAGCTTTTCCTGAGAGCTGCTTTCACCGGATAGGCTTTCATCATCACGCTGGACGTATTTGCCACTGGGTTCCATCTCCCAAGCGTGACGGTAATCCGACAAACAGGTGTTGAGAATTTCTAACAATTTTCTTTTTAACTTGCGCTCGAACACCGGAGTTACAACTTCCACACGGGCGTTTAAATTCCGAGTCATCCAGTCGGCGGAGCCGATGTAGTAATCCCCATCCACCGTCTTTTCTTTGCCATTTTGAAAAAAGAAAATCCGTGAGTGCTCTAAAAAACGACCGACAATTGAAATCACGCGAATTGATTCGCTCAAATCTTTTGTTCGCGGTCGCAAGGTACAAAAGCCACGAACAATCAAATCAATTTGCACACCTTTTTGCGAGGCTTCGTATAACAGTTCGATCAACTCTTTGTCGTCCAAGCTGTTGCATTTAACGATTATTCTGGCAGCTTTTCCCTCTTCGGCAAAGGCAATTTCGCGACGAATCAGATCAATAAAACGGTTGCGCATGCTTCTTGGCGAAACCAAAAGATGATTGAACTTTCGCTTAAACGATCTTCCGGTTAACAAGTGAAACAACTGAACCATGTCGTCGGTGATTTTTTTGTTATTGGTAAACAAGCCCACGTCTGTATAAAAGCGCGACGTAACGTTATTGTAATTACCCGAGCCGATATGGCCGTAGGCATTGATTCCATTACCTTCACGGCGCAAGACCAAGGTTGTTTTGCTGTGGGTTTTAAAACCGAGCACACCGTAAACTACGTGGATGCCGGCTTTTTCCATCATTTGCGCCCAATAAATATTTCGTTGCTCATCAAAACGTGCTTTTAACTCCACAATGCAAACCACTTGTTTGCCACTGTTGGCCGCTCGGATCAAACTGTGAACAATGGGATTGTTGTCGCCCATTCGATATAAGGTCATTTTAATGGCAAGAACATCGGGGTCATCAGCCGCGTCCGTGATAAACTTATCCACCGAGGCCGTGAAGCTCTCGTAGGGATGATGCACCAACAGATCTTGTCTCTGGATGGCTTCAAGCAAAGTTTCTTGGTGTCCGACGAGGGCCTCTGGAACCTGTGGCTCCCAATGCTGAAATTTTAAATGCGGAAGATTCAGCTGATAAATGGGCTTTAAACTGCGGTAATCCAAAAGACTTCGCACTTCGTAAACTTCCTCATCAACGAGTTGCAGTTCCTCTTTTAAAAATTGCACCATCCACGAACTTTTTTGTCGCCCGTGCTCAACCCTTACCGCTTCAGCAAAGCGCCGCTGTTTGATTTCCTCGGCGATCATCTCCAAAAGATCTTCCGCATCGTCTTCGTCCCGCTCCAAGTCCGCATTTCTTGTGACTCGAAAGGGCATTACTTCGAGCACTTTCATGTCGGGAAAAAGATCGGCGATGTTGTACTGAATCAACTGTACAAGACTTACAAAGACATTTTTATTTTTGTTCTCAGGGATATCAATAGCCAGCCACTGCGGAAATACCTCTGGAACTTTAACTCGGGCAAAAAGAATTTCTTCGGCGTCCTCGGGCTGTAAACAAACTCCCAATGACAACGACAAGTTGGAGATAAATGGAAACGGCAGCGCTGGATCAACAACCAGTGGAGTCAAAACAGGAAAAACCTGACTTTGATAATACTTTTCGGCAAAATCTTTTTCTTTTTGCGAAAGATCTTTCCATTTTTTTAAAAGAATCCCATGCTTTTCTAGTTCAGGTAAAAGATTTTTGTAAATGGTGGCCTGCTCTTCGATCAACAGCATGACCTGCGTACGAATTTCGGCCATTAACTCTGTGGTATTCTTGCCGTCGTAGATCGACGCCATAATTCCCATTTCGAGTTGATGCTTTAAGCCGCCGATGCGCTTCATCACAAATTCGTCGAGATTCGAAGTGAAAATCCCCAAAAAGTTCAGTCGCTCCAACAAAGGCGTTCGTGGATCTCGAGCTTCGTTAAGCACGCGACGATTAAACTCAAGCCACTGGATATCGCGATTTAAAACAGTATGTTCAGTAGGAAGACTCATGCACCGGTGTTACCTATGGACTCTACTGGGCAACCATCCATGGCCTCTTTGCAAAGGTCTTCTTCCTCTGGGCTGTTGGGCTGAAGCGACAAATAGGCGTGTCCATTGTCGTCGTGCATTTTAAAGTGATTGGGCGCAGCGATACAGCAGGCGTCGCAAGCGATGCAAGTGTTGTCGACAAAATATCGACCGGGAACATTCTCTGAATATTTTTTATTGATATCAGCCATATTTTGGTTTTAAAAAACCTTCGAATCCTTTTTTTGCGGATGTGAGACGATACACTGCAAAACACAGAGTTGAGTAAAACAACGCGCTCGTCAAAGTGGCCGGGTAAAAAGGAATAGCCATTACGAAGCAGCTTTTTAGACCTTCGAATGTTTGCGGATACAAACCCGCAGAAATCCAAACCCCTAAATTAGACACAATAAAAAAGACAACACTGGCAACTGCACTCCGTCCTAAAATCGTAAAGAGTGGTGCTTCAAGAGTTGGCGCTAACAAAACGCACATCACAACCGCTAAATAGTTCAATTCGATGCCAGGGTAAAAACCAAAAACCAAATCAGAGATAACCATTGCTAGAAGCGGAGCGACGAAACGCACGCTTCGGTTGGCCCAGTAGCTTCCAGAGAAAATGGCCATGGCAATGAGAGCAGTAAAGTTTGCGGGATGGGGAATCCATCGCGAAATTAAAATCAGTCCGACAACAGCGAAAAAAGTGATTAAAGAACGCATAGATATCTCCTGTTTTATGACTTTTCTAGCGTAACAAAATTGTCACATGGTGACAACAGAGCATCGCTTCTCAGTGCAGGTCGGCAATTCCTATGCTACTGATTACACATGAAAAAAGAAGTTTTAATCACCGGTGCAAGCTCAGGAATTGGAAAATCCATCGCTCAGCTTTTTAGCAAAAATGGTTGGCTGGTCTACTTAGTGGCTCGCGACAAAACGAAGCTTGAAAAGGTACAAAGTGAGCTTTCAGCCTCCTCGCACGTTCTGAGCTGCGACCTCGGAGTTCCTGAGCAAATTCAAACCCTCTGCTCGCAGTTAGATGGTCTCAAAAGTAACATTTCAGTTTTGGTGAACAATGCGGGTATTTATCAGCCCTCTCTTTTTGAAAACGAAACGGAACAAAACTGGAACGCTCAATTCGCCACCAATCTTTTTGGACCTGTTTTGCTCACACGCGGCGTATGGAAGCAACTTGTGCACAACAAAGGCGCAGTGGTGAATGTTTCCTCAACTTTGGGTTTACGACCCATCGAAAAAACTGGTGCCTACTCGGCTTCAAAGGCAGCACTCAATAGTTGGACCCAAACTTTGGCTCTCGAGGCAGGACCCGAGGGCGTGCGCGTGAATGCCGTATGCCCAGGTCTTGTGGATACACCCATTCATTTTTTCCATCAGAGTGAAAAGATCGAACACAAAGCCATCCGACAGCAACTGGATAAAATGCAGCCACTAAAAAGAATGGGCGCTGGAGATGACATAGCAAAAGCTGTCTATTTTGCAGCCACGGACGAATCCTCCTGGATGACTGGAGCGTTGATACCCGTCGACGGCGGAATCTCCCTCACCACCCGCGATCCCTAAAGGTACGGAGCCGAGTTCAATTTGCCAGTGCAACAGTTGTTGATTTTAGTACCTCATAGGGTGTTTTAAAAGCAAGCACCTTTCGAGGTCTGTAGTTTAACTTTCTTTCGAGCTCTCTAATTCTTTCTTCCGTAAGTAA
>JANOYW010000087.1:0-121300 GCA_031429075.1 Bdellovibrionales bacterium
ACTCATGGCGATGTTTTGGATGGCTTGATTTCGCATTGGTGCGTACTGTGCATCAATTTGTTCTTGGCGAAGTTTACAGTGATCGTTCATGCGAGTCATTTTTGTGTTCTCATAATATTCCAAGTCGGAGGCGAATTCTGTCGCCATCAAACTAAAGTTTCGCATTTTAACATCTAAATCGGCCTTGCAGGAGCGGACGGCTTCTTGAGTGGCCGGGCTGTTAATACATTGGTTGTAAAAATTTGATCGCAAACCTTCGATGTCTTTTTTGCTGCGAGTGGCGCCATTGACAGAACCCACAGTGCGATTGGCGTAGGTTGCCAGTCGGGCCATCTCGCCCTGGTATAGACCAGAGGCTTCTTTCCAGCATTGAAGTCGAATCTCAGATTCCTGTTTCATTTTTTCACCCTCGGCCATATTGATTTGGCGGAGACGGTCGTATTCTTTTTGGCGAATGTCATGGCTCTTGTCACTGAGATCCTCGAATTGCTGAAAGCACTCGTTTTCAACTTGCGACTGCGCTTGGATTTTTTGTTGCTGCGCCTGCGCTAAATCACTCTGCGCTTTATTCAAACTCGCAAAAGCATCCGTAACGGGATTGCCCGTAGTGACCGGCTGATTGCTGGCGGCATCCACAGCATGCGGATTAGCAGCAATTGCATCTCGATGACGTCTGATATCGTTATCTAAAGTGGCTCTTACGGATGCTATGGCATTCGTACAAGCGGCGTCTCGATCTGCTTGCGATGTTTCTTCGGCGCAAATAGCGTCGAACGAAAAAACTGATAAAAATAGGAAGAGGAAATAGTGCATAAGGCCCCCTTGTTGCTCAATGGAATTATCGGCAGAAAAGTGTCTCAACTTTAGACCTTTGTCAGAACATCCTGAAGGATCCACAGACCGCCAAACCAGAGGCAAAACAGGGCGATAGGGCGATGTTGTCGCAAAATGAGAAAATAGTTGGCATGGGTTGCTTCAAGTTTTTTCAAGTGCGGCAGTTCAAGCACGAAAAAAAGCACAGCTCCGTAAATAAATGCCAACCACATTGTTAAAAAATCGAGGGATTCAAAACTCATAAAATTGGTATCGGAACTGCATAGCGAAAACCAAAGTCAAGTTTGAGAAAAAAGCATCGACTTTTGGCGCAAATCGAAAATTTTTGTACTCTCTCAATGAATCTTTGCTAGTATTGAATCTGGGTTCTGTGGCGTAAAGCTGAGAATACAGAAATCCTACAAGCATACTAAGGGGGCTGTCCCTGACAATGGTGTGCAGGCCCAGTTTAAGCTGGGAAGCCTAAAGTTGTTATATGGCCACCCACCTGCTGATTTTTGGGATTTCATTGTTTCTCCTAGCTGCCACAGAATTTCTTTTTTTCTCCTATTGACCCCGGACAAACCCACCTCTAATCTGCCCCCGTGAAAAATAGTACGTCCTCGGGTCCTCATTCAAATGATCAAATGAGTTTTAATAAATGGAGCACTCTTTTAGAGCCGGGCCCAGATAGCGTGCGTAAAAAAACTCCCGAACCTCCGCCAGTTCCACACACTCCGGAATCCACGCCAGAGGCCGAAAAACCGCCCGAACCCACAGTGCTTTCTGTTTCGAATTTAAATCAATTAATTAAAGAACAGATCGAAGGCGAATTCAAATCGATTTGGTTACAAGGCGAAATTTCGAATTTTAAGGCGCACACTTCAGGGCATTATTATTTTAGTTTGAAGGATGATAAATCACAAATCAGCGCGGTGATGTTTAAAGGTTTTAACGCTCGTCTTAAATTTCGCCCAGACAATGGCATGGAAGTTATCGTTCGCGGACGAGTGACGGTGTATGAGCCGCGCGGAAATTATCAAATTTTTTGTGAAACCATGGAGCCTGTGGGTGCGGGAGCCTTGCAGCGCGCGTATGAACAGCTTAAAAATAAATTACAGCAAGAGGGTTTGTTTGACCAAGAACACAAACAAATTCTTCCCTTGCTGCCTAAAAGCATTGGTGTGGTGACATCACCCACAGGCGCGGCCATTCAAGATATTCTTAATGTGCTCAGTCGGCGTTATCGCAGCGGTAAGATTACGGTGATTCCTGCTCGTGTGCAGGGTGAAGGTGCTGCGGACGAAGTGGTGCGAGGAATCCAACTTGCGAATGCCGTTGGCGGTTTTGATGTTTTGATAGTGGGCCGTGGTGGTGGATCCATCGAGGATATGTGGTGCTTCAACGAAGAGCGCGTCGCACGGGCGATTTTTGCTTCCAAAATTCCAATTATTTCAGCAGTGGGCCACGAAATTGATTTTACCATTGCCGATTTTGTGGCGGACGTGCGCGCACCCACCCCATCTGCAGCGGCAGAGATTGTTGCGAAAAGTGCGGGAGAGCTTTCCGAAAAAATTCGCAGCCTGCAAAAAAATATTTCTCAAAGAATTCAGTATTTACTCAGTCAGCAGCAAAGCCGTTTGCATCGCCTCCAGGGACAATTGATTGATCCGAAACGGCGCCTGCAGGATCTTGCGATCCGTTGTGACGAACTTCATCAGCGAATGATTTTGAGTTGGCAACGATTTGCCCGTGATCAAAGAATGCAAGTTCGACTTTTACGTGAGCGCATGAAAAGCCCACGTGTGATCCTGAATGCTCGTCGGCAGCGGTTGTCTTATCTGCAACAAACAATGCAAAAAGATGTTGGCTTTCTTTTACAAAATCAAAAACGAAAGCTTTCGGGAATTGTGTCGATGCTAGATTCTCTTAGCCCACTCAAAGTGATGGGCCGCGGGTATGCATTAGTGTTTAGCGGAGAAAATATAATTAAAAATGCAAGCCAGGTAAAAACAGATCAAGAATTAGATGTGCAGCTTAGCAGTGGCGCCGTACGCGTCAAAGTGCTGAGCACAGCCAATTCAAAATTTGCTACCGAAATAAATGCCTCGGACAAAAAATTCACAGGCAAAAAGGAGAAATAATGGATTTTGAAAAAAAATTAAACCGCCTCGAAGAAATCGTTGCAAAAATGGAAGGCGGAGATATTCCATTGGAAGATTCGCTCAAGCTTTTCGAAGAGGGTGTGAAGCTTTCGCGAACTTGCCAGACAGAACTCGATGAGGCGGAACAAAAAGTAGAACTGCTTTTGGGACAAGACTCTCAAGGACAAGCGGTGACACAACCCTTTAAGCCATGAGCCAAAACTCCACCGGCAGTAACGAAATTATCAACGCCACAGAAGCCGTTGAATTTTTTTTAGAAGATCACCTTCGCTCGCGGGCAAGTGAAATCGAATCATTGTCGCCGCAACTTTTAAAAGCCATGCAATACTCGTTGTTTTCTGGAGGCAAACGCTTTCGCCCCACTCTTGCACTCACGGTATCTCCAAAGGCCACCGCATGGGCGGCCGCCATCGAGATGATACATACTTATTCTTTGATTCACGATGATTTGCCGTGCATGGATAACGACGATGAACGGCGCGGACAACCCACAAACCATAAAAAATTTGGCGAGCCTCTGGCGCTTTTGGCAGGCGATGCTTTGCTCACCGAAAGTTTTTTGCTAATTGCAAAAGCCTATGCAGAAAGCCCAGACATTGCCCAAAGGTTAACTTCACTCCTTGCGCGATCAGCGGGAGCGAGCGGAATGGTTGGTGGCCAGGCCATGGATATGCAGCTGGGTCAGCCACTAGCAGACATCGAAGCCGTTGTGAAAGTTCATACCAATAAAACAGCCGAGTTGATCGCGGCCGCCATCGAAGGTGCAGCCATTGTTACGGGAGAACCGCCAGAACTCTGTGGAAAACTCCGTGCATTGGGTTTAAATCTCGGTTTATGTTTTCAAATCAAAGATGATCTTTTGGATGGCGTGCAGGATCAGACGGCAAAAAGTTTGCTATTCTTTATGAGTGAGCAAAAACTCACAGAATTTTTAAGCCTGAAAACTCAGGAAGGTCTTGTTGAGCTCGAGCAGCTCCCCTCTGTGTTTCATGGGCTCCGTCAATTTTATCAATATAATTTAACTCGGATAAAATAGCATGAAGAGAGCCGATAAAGTTCTTGTGGAATTGGGTCTCTTTGAATCGCGCAAAAAAGCGCAAGTTGCCATCGAAAAGGGCTTGGTATCATTTGTTCGTAACGGAGAAACAATTTCGATTCTCAAGGTTTCACAGGAAATTGAAACGCAACCCAACGATCAGTGGAAAATCGAGGCCAACCTTGAGCTAGAGTATGTTTCTCGCTCCGGAGCGAAGCTGCACGAAGCCCTGGAGTTTTGGAAGATTTCTCCAAAGGGATTAAATATTTTAGACATCGGGCAGTCCACTGGCGGATTTACAGAGTGCTTGTTGCGTCATGGTGCAGGATTTGTGGTGGGCCTAGACGTTGGGAAGGACCAACTCCATCTGCGTTTGCGGGATCATCCACAGATCTTATCTATCGAAAAAATCAATGCTCGCAATTTGATTGCCATCGAACTGTTAGCTTCGATTCAGGCTTCCATGTCTTCGTGGCCCTTCGACATGATTGTTTGCGACGTTTCCTTCATATCTGCGCAGACGGTACTTTTAGCCCAATGGGAACTTCTCAAGCCGGGTGGCCAAGCTCTCGTTCTTTTCAAACCTCAGTATGAGGTGGGTCGAGGTGTGCACGGCAAAAAAGGAACTATCCCCGACGAGGAAGGTTTGCGTGTTCTCGAAAAAACAGTTAAAATTCTCTCTGAGCAAGGAAAAAAAGTTCTAGGAACGCTCAAATCAAAAGTTCGAGGAGAAGATGGAAACCAAGAGTATTTTATATATCTGCAAAAGAGTTAGCTGCGGAATTCTTTTTCTTTTGTCGGCGGTTTCTTGTCAAACCAAACCGACGTCGGCTCCCCATGACCCCATCATCCAAATGCCGCAAGGCTCGAGCATACCAGTTCCCGAAGCTTCAGCCGAGTCTGTAAATGTTCCACAGTTTGTGGGTCAAAGAGCGCCTCGCATAGGTTTGATTTTCGGGCCCGGTGGAGCAAAAACTTTGGCGCAAATTGGGGTGCTCCAGGAAATCGAAAAAAATAAATTACCTATTACCGCTGTGGCGGGATTAGAATGGGGAGCGCTGGTCGGTGGACTGTACGCACACAATGGTCAAATTCATGAAATGGATTGGAAAATTTCACAATTGCCAAAATCTACGTTTTCTGACAAAGGCTTGTTTTCAAAAAAAATGAAGCCAGCGGCAAGTAAAGACTACGATCTTTTTTTGGGGAAAGTATTTACCGATTCACGAATTGAGCAGACCAAAATACCGTTTGCGTGCACGTACCTGCGAGCCCCCTCGGGGCGTGTTTCCCTGGCAACCAAAGGGAGTCTTAAAAATTCGATGCGTGGTTGTTGGTACTTTCCGCCGATGTTTAGCTATTCCGATGTGCTCGCCGCTCCGTTTGCGCTTCAGGAAGCTGTTCAATTTTTAAAGTCCTCCGGCGCGGAGCTCATTGTATTGATCAATGTCTTAGACAGTGTAGATAAAAAACAATTCGCAGACTGGGATGATACCAACGGTATTTGGCTGGCGTGGGCCGCGTCGTTGCAAAGTTTAAAAAATGCTAAAACCATGGGTGTGCACGAGGTGATCAACGTTGAAACATCCGCCTATAAAATCACTGACATCGAACAAAGACTGCGTCTCATTCAATTAGGCAGACAGAGTTCTGCAAGTCCGCTAAAACAAATTATCGAGAAATACAATTTTTAGTTAGGGAGTTTTCATTGAAGAACCGTACCTTTAGTAGCTTGCAAGAGTTTAAAAAACGGCGAGATATGTTTTCGCAGAAGGCACCGCAATCCGCATTGATTCTATTTTCGGGAGCGGAATCTGGCTGGGAACGTTTTCGCGCGCAGAGTGATTTCGTCTACATGACGGGCTTTGAAGAACCAGATGCGATTTGTGTTTTTTTACCTGGGCAAAACAACCCTTTTAAAATGTTTGTTCGTCCTCGCGATCCTTCCAAAGAAATCTGGGACGGTTTTCGTTATGGCCTAGAAGGCGCAAAATCAGTCTTTGGTGCCGACGAATCTTTTGATATCAAAGACTTTCAGAGCAAGTTGCCGTCATTGCTCTCGGGCGTAGAGCGCGTGTATTACCAACTTGAGTCGTCAGAACGCGATTGGCTTGTGTTGCGAGCCATAAAAGAGTTTGTAACCACTCTCGGCCGCTCAGGGCGCGGGATGCTTCCGATTCACGATCCAAAAGAGGTGATTGGCGAAATGCGCATCGTTAAAAGCGCGCAAGAGATCGACTGGCATCGCGAGGCCTGCTATTTGAGTGCTGAGTCCCATTTGGCAGTGATGCAAAAAGTCCGTGCGGGTATGAACGAAAAAGAAATTCAAGCCATATTGTTTAATGAATTCTTTTCGCGCAATGCCCACCGCGAGGGATATTTTTCGATCATCGCTGCTGGCGGCAACGCAACTATTCTCCACTATCGAGACAATAATTCCGCGAGCAAAGACGGAGACCTTCTGCTGATTGATGCGGGTGCCGAAAAAAATTATTTCACCGCCGACATCACTCGAACCTATCCTCTGAACGGCAAGTTCACGGCAGCTCAAAAAGATGTTTATAGCCGCGTGCTGAAGGTGCAAAAACATTTAATCTCGATGGTAAAGCCGGGACTTCGCTACGAAGACCTACAAGAGGTGGCGCGTACACAGTTAACAAAAGAACTTATAGAAATGGGCTTTTTAAAGGGTACAGTGGATCAGAATATTCATTCCATGGCCTATCGCAAATACTATCCGCACAACATTGGTCACCTTTTGGGAATGGATGTGCACGATGTTGGACTTTATAAAATCAACGGTCAGTCGCGCTTGCTCGAGGCGGGCATGGTGATCACAGTGGAACCAGGTCTTTACATTCCTGTGGATGATGATACCGTACCAAAAGAGTATCGTGGTATCGGTGTACGCATCGAGGATGATGTGCTAGTAACATCCAGCGGACACGAAGTGATGACAATCCTTGCACCCAAAGAAGTAACAGAGATCGAAGCCGTCATGGCCCAGAAAGGACTTTCCTAATGCGTCTATTATTAATGAGTCTATTTTTTACTTTTGCCTTTACAAGTTTTGCGGCAGGAGGGACGCCTCCAACTAAAGCCAAACCAAATGCCGATGATTTGATGCAAGAAATCCTAAATCTCAACTCTGATCTGTCGTGTACAAAATCAGAGGAGTGCAAGTCCGTAGCCTTGGGTGCGCGCCATTGCGGCGGTCCTGCGGGCTTCCTTGTTGTATCGACCCGCAACCCCAAATATGCAAAAATCGTCGAGCGCGCTCAACTGCATGAAGCCATCAGCAAAGAAAATCTTCAGCTGAACGGCGGCAACACCATGGGCACTTGCCAAGTCCTCATGCCGACAACAACGGTCTGCGATCGCAGAAAATGCGTCGAAGCCCCGCTCTAAGGACTTAGCCACGAAGGGCGTAATAATTTAAAAAAAGAAGCACTGCCCACGCACTTGAAAACCGCGTTGAAACGAGTCCTGTAATTATCCACTTTACCTTCAATAAAAAAGCGCTGATAATGAGCTCACAGCGGAGGATCTATGATTCAAGAAATGATTGCTTACTTTAAGGCAGATAAAAAAAGTATTCGCGCAATGCTTATTTTTGCAACGGCAAGCAGTTTTTTAGTGCTGTCTATTCCATTTTTAATTCAGACTTTAATACAGCAATACACTCTGCTTGTATTTCAACAATCCACTATTTTTTTGGTTTTTTCGATTGGCCTTTTCCTGGTCGGAATCACAGTGATGCGAGTTTTGCAAATGCACCTTTCCGAATATCTCCAGCGAAGACTTTTCTTAAAAGCCATCGAAGACACGAAAAACTACGCTAGTAAATCTCATGAATCAAAAAAATCCATCAGCAAAAAAAAGCTAAATTATATATTTGAATCCGTTTCGCTTCAAAAAAGTATAATTCCGCTCTTTTTTGATGGTTTTACATTTTTACTGCAATCTGCTTTGGTAATGATTCTCATTAGTATCTACCATCCCTTTTTCGTTATTTACTGTGTAGGTCTCGTCTCCGCTTTTTATTGGGTAACCATAGTTATGGGCAAAAAAACTTTATACCTCGCGATTTTGGAGTCGAATAAAAAACACCAGTTGATCGAAGAACTGCAAGCCAGTTCTTTAGAGCGCCCAGGAGACATCAACGTTGAAGCTGAAGTCCTTGAGTATTTTAATCTGCGGGAACAAAAATATGCGAATTATATGAGGCAATCCATAGGGCTGTTTATTATTAAAATTTTGGCAGCTACGTTACTGCTTATCGTCGGTGGTGTTCTCGTTTTTCAAAATCAAATGACGATTGGCCAGTTGATTGCCAGTGAACTTATCGTGACGAGTTTATTGATTTCACTTTTTAAATTTTCTAATATCCTCGACTACTATTACGATTCCGCCGTGGCTATCAAAAAACTAAAGCTGCTAGAAATGGGGATCTAATATGAGTTCCCACAGTTCCCTAGAAGCTCTTATAAGCGATCGGCCTATTTGGCACCAATATGCTAAGTACACGATTTATGCTGGAATCTCTTTTCTGCTCCTCTGTGGGTTCATGCCCTGGATGCAAACGGTGCAAGGGTATGGACGTGTTATTGCGCTCAACCCAGAAGAGCGCCGCCAAGAGCTAACAGCACCCATTGAGGGGCGTATTCAAAAATGGTTTGTACAAGAGGGTCAAAAAGTAAAAAAAGGCGAACCTATTGTTGAACTTTCGGACAACGATCCACAGATCATCGACCGCATGAATAAGGAGCGTGATGCTTTAGAAAAAAAATTCGAAGCTATCGAGCTAGGGCGCAAAACAGCCTATTTAAATGTGACACGTCAAAAAGAGCTGTTTCGACAAGGACTCAGCTCGCGAAGGCAGCAGGAACAAGCGCAAATGGAGTTAGCAAAACTGGAATCCGACGAAGCCACAGCTCTTGCAGATTTGTCACGTTTTGATGTTCGCCTTTCTCGACAAGAACAACAAATGATGTCGGCGCCGATCGATGGAACTGTGGTGCGAATTTTAAAAACCTCCTCTGGTGGAGTTGAGTATATTAAAGCGGGAGAGCCCCTTGCTGTGATCGTGCCGGAGACCACATCTCGCGCCGTCGAATTGTGGGTGTCTGGTAACGACATGCCCTGGGTCTACGAAGATCACCGGGTGGCTTTGAATTTTGAAGGTTGGCCTTCTGTATTTTTCTCGGGCGTACCCAATGCCTCGGTGGGTACGTTTTTTGGTCGCGTTGCAACGATTGATGCTTTGGATGACGGTCAGGGAAATTTTAGGGTGATTGTTGTTCCGGATAAAAACGAATGGCCCGAGGCACGTTATTTGCGTCAGGGAGTGCGTGCGAGCTCCTGGGTTTTACTGGGAGATGTCCCACTTGGATGGGAAGTTTGGCGACGGTTTAATGGTTTCCCACCAAGCAACTTGCCAATCTATAAAAAAGAAAAGCTTAAAGACGATAGCGATAAAAAGGAATAAATGATGTGGCTATTTTTTCTTTTAGCGCAAATTGTACAAGCTGACGTTTCAGAATCAGAAATGGTCAATGAAGTGCTATCACAGTTTCCTGCTGTTCAGATGAGTCAACAAGATGTGAAAGCTTCAGAGGCGCAGGAGCTCACAGCTCGAGGGGCCTTTGATATAGTGATTGAGGGAGAATGGAAAGATACCACGGGAGACTACGAATATTCTGTGTTTGATTCACAAATCAAGAAGCCAACATCCCTGTTTGGTTTAGACCTTTTCGGGGGATTTCGCGAAAGTCGGGGCCTCCTACCAATCTACTACGGTGACCAACAAACTTTGGATCGTGGAGAGTGGAATGTCGGAGCGAAGCTTCCTCTTTTGAGGGGATTTCTTACAGATGCACGTCGAGCCACGTTTAACAAAAGTAAATTACAAGTCGAGAGACAAACACTGCAGCTTCGAGCGACAGAACTCCGGGAGATTGAGAAAGCCCTTTTTGCATACTGGAATTGGAAAGTAGCACTTGGGAGATGGAGAATTCAGAAGAGTCTTTTGGATATCGCTAAACTTCGAGATCAATGGCTCGCAAAGCGCACTCGGGCTGGGGACATCCCAGTTTTTGAGCGCAAAGATAATTTAAGGACAGTTCTGTTGCGCCAGTCGGCTCTCTTGCAGGCAGACTTAGAACTTAAGGGCCGCGAAACACAATTGGCCGTATTTATTTCAAGTGAAAGCTTACAAAAAAAAGTTGTGTCATCCTCGCTTTCAGACAAAAACATTGAGTCTCGTTGGTTTGTGCCGCAACAGATGTCTGAATTCAAACGGCCGGTGGATGAGCTCATGAAGAGAGCGTTGAGTGATCGCCCGGAGTTTGCAGCTATAGCGACCCAACTGGCACAACTCAATATCGACAAAGATCTCCAGCAGAATCAATTTTTACCAAGATTAGATCTTAGGGCGGAATATTCTAAAGATAGCGGCTTGGGCTCAACAAGCCTTGAGGACGACAATACGACGGTGAGCCTGCAGTTTCAGGTGCCGCTTCAGTATCGAAACATTAAGGGTCAGAGAGATCAGGTTTCAGCCAACATCAGGAAAGTTGAGTGGGAGCGACAACTTTTAGAGCGTCAGTGGAAAGCAGAACTAGCAGCACTGCAAAAAAATCTAGAGGTTTCCACAGAGCGGAGAGAGCTCTCCATCCAAGAACATGAATTAGCCCAGTATTTAGAAAATGGCGAACGAACACGCTTCCGACAAGGAGACACCAACGTGCTCATCGTCAATTTGCGAGAGCAAGCTTCGGCCGAGGCCTCATTACGAATTATAGAAACAACAGCCGACGTACTTCGCGCCTATGCTTCACTGCAAGTGCGATTGGGTAAGATTCCATTTCTTAAAGCAAATTAAAATTATGCGTAAACCATCCGCGTTCTTTGGCTGCGGTCAGGAGCGTTTGCTCGTCCTGAAACAAACCCGCGTTTTTCGAAAAGGCCGTCTGTGTTTGCACTGCCAAGCGAACCAGTGAGGAGCATTCTAGCAAATGCAAATCTCCGGAAGAGTTACCAGAGCAAAAAATTGGCGCCACACCTTGAGTTTTTTCTAGCAAGGCCGTGCGCTTTCCTTCGCGCCATGTAATGGAGCCTTCTTGCTCTTTGGTCACAAGACCGTTGACCACCTTTGTTTTTACTCCCAAGGCACTATCCGCAGTCAGTCCAACAAGCGAGATGGCGGCCTCAACAGCCCAATGGGTCGAAGCGCTAACGACGAAAATTTGGATTTTCCGTTTTAATAACTCCGAGATGAGCAATTTTTGTGAAGCAAGAACCACCGGCGGAAAAGAGGTCATAGTTTCCTGCGCCCATTCGCGGACCTCTTCCAAAGGATATGGCGCGCAAAGTTGTGCCAACCAAAGATAAGCGTCTGGCGGGTGGGTTTTTTTCAGACTCTCGTAGTGTTTCCAGGGGTCCAAAGATTTCAGCGGAGCGAGGTCGCAAAAATCGATCTGATATTGAAAAAAATTCTCACCCACATCGGAGTTCCAAAGAGTCCCATCGGCATCAAAAGCGGCGCAGTGGGGCCCCTGATTTTTAGCAATAAACGCATCGATTTGAGAGAGAATTTGTTCTGTGAGTTCGTTTGAAAAAGGCTTGACCGTCATACTCCAAAGGATATCTTCAGCCCATGACGGAAGTAAAGATATTAGCACCGCAAGATTTAGAATCGATTCTCACTTTCGAAAAATCCAAACTAGTAGGTGAGGATTTTGATCGCGAAATGGCCTCGTGGCATGCCCGTTGGCGGAGAGAATCGTTGGAACACTACTTGCCTCTTGGGTGGTCATTTTGTAAGCGAGAAAAAGGCGAGCTCGTTGCTTACATTCTGTGTCAGCCTCTTTTATTTTTCGAAGGTTGGACTCAGAGCTTGTGGATCGAACATGTGTCAGCGTCGCATTCAGAAGACGCGCAAGAGATGATCGACATTGCCTACCGTTGGGCCCGCGACAAACATTTACAAAAAGTTTTTTTCAATACACAATTAGATTTTATAAAACAAACAAACGTAGCTCCGATTCTCGCATCTATCGAATTGGGAAGTTTCTCGAGCACCAAGTTGGGTTCATAGCAGTAGGGAATAAACGATGTTCAACGCGCACGCCAGAAAAGATGCTCTCGAAAGTGCTCAGCAGAACGAGTTTGATTTGCTGATCGTTGGTGGGGGTATTAATGGCGCAGGTGTGGCCCGCGACGCTGCGATGCGCGGCCTCCGAGTGCTTCTGCTTGAGTCGAACGACTTCGCTTTTGGAACAAGTTCGCGTTCCAGCAAATTAGTTCACGGCGGTATCCGTTATCTAGAAAATTTCGAATTTGGTCTTGTGCACGAGGCCTTGATGGAGCGTCGCTATCTTTTACAAATGGCACCGCACATGGTGCATCCACTGCGCTTTTTAATTCCGGTGTATAAGTCCTCGCGTGTGGGTTTATTTAAAATGGAAGCAGGGATGATTTTATATGACCTGCTTTCGTTTTTCGAGGCCCCCAAAATCCATGAGTTTTTGCGGGCTCGAACCACCCTTCTTAGGGAGCCGACGTTAAAAGACGAGGGCTTGACGGGTTCGGTGGTTTATTCTGATGCCTACATGGAAGACGACCGTCTGGTTATTGAAACTTTGCGCTCTGCTCATCGAGAGGGGGCGCAAATTGCTAATTACGTCACCGTCGAAGGTTGTGATCAAAGTTCTGATGGGTATGTGGTTCGCGCGACAGACAATCTTACAGAAAAGAAATACTCCATAAAAGCGCGACATGTCGTAGGCTGCGTTGGTCCGTGGACCGATATTTTCGGGTTGAAAACCAATCCCCAGTGGAAACCGGTTTTGCGGCCAACCAAAGGCATTCACCTTTTGTTCCCACGAGAAAAAATTCCAGTTAATCAGGCAATAGTCATGGCCGTGCAAGAGCGCATCGTGTTTGTGATCCCACGAGAGGATGTGGTGATTGTAGGCACTACGGACACCGATTTTAAAGACGATCCCGCACTGGTTTCGGTGAGCACTGATGATGTTGATTATCTTTTGAAAACAACTAACGACTACTTTCCAAGTTTGCATCTCAAAAAATCAGATGTGATTTCGTGTTACAGCGGTGTGCGACCGCTCGTGCAGGATGGCTCGGGCACCGAAGGAAAAACCAGCCGTGAGCATGAGATTTTTACGCCGACCCCCCACCTTACTCTTGTTGCTGGCGGTAAATACACGACCTACCGATCCATGGCCAAAGAGATTGTGGATGTTTGCTTGCGCAGTTTCTCATTTGACGAGCGAATGAGTCTAAAAGTGGCCGATACGACTCAGCCTCTAAATCCAGCAGCTACGGTGGCTAAACTGGAGCGACTGCGTTTTCAAGCGGAGAGTCTTGCTGAGGAGTTAGCGGTTTCGCAGACGGTTGTTGAATATTTAATCAAACGACGGGGCGAAGAGGCAGTGACCGTCTTAAATCTGATGAAGCAGATGAAATCAGGGCAGGAAGTCGAACGAATGTGGCAAGCAGAGGCTCAGTTTTGTATTCACCATGAGATGTGTTTAAATCTCGTCGACTTTTATTGTCGTCGAAGTCCACTTTTTTTGTTTCATCGAGATAACGGTCGCTCACTCGCTCCGCTCATTGCGCCCTTGTTTGCCCCCACCTCTCCCGAGGGGCAGATAGAGCTTTTGCAGAAAAAAATTGTGTTGGAGCTAAAAGCCCTCTTGTAGAGAGGGAGCGTCATCTAACTTGACTCTTATTTTGTAAAACCCTAGTCTTAGTACACGCTCTAACAACGGGGTCGGCATGGCATTTTGGCATAGATTTTCAGACATGTTTTCTAACGACATTGCAATCGATTTAGGTACTGCAAATACACTGGTATATTCGAAAGCTGCAGAAGACATCATCATCGATGAACCTTCCGTGGTGGCTGTACAAAAAAACTACCGCGGAATGCAAAACCGAGTTTTGGCCGTGGGCAAAGAAGCCAAAGAAATGTTGGGAAGAACTCCGGGCACCATCGTTGCGATTCGCCCAATTAAAGATGGAGTTATTGCGGACTTCGAAGTGACTCAGTCCATGCTTAAATATTTCATTTCTAAATCCATGGGTAACAGCCGCAGTTTTATTCGCCCACGAATCATTATCTGTGTTCCTTATGGAATCACTCAGGTTGAGAAAAAAGCCGTGCGTGAGTCGGCCTTGTCTGCCGGAGCACGGGAAGTGTTTTTGATCGAAGAACCCATGGCAGCCGCCATTGGCGCAGGTTTACCTATCACCGAGCCCATTGGTAGTATGGTTGTTGATATTGGCGGTGGGACAACAGGTGTTGCCGTCATTTCCTTAGGTGGAATCGTTTATTGCCGATCCATCAAAGTTGCCGGCGATAAACTGGATGAAGCCATTATTAATTACGTTCGTCGTCAATTTAACCTGCTCATCGGCGAAAGAACTGCCGAACAGATCAAGATTACCATCGGAAACGCATATCCATTTGATGAGATACGCAAAATGACGATTAAGGGTCGCGATCTTGTCGCCGGAGCGCCAAAAACCATCGAAATCACCAGTGAGCAAATCAACGACGCACTTACCGATCCTCTCAGTGAAATCGTAGATGCCGTTCGTACAGCTCTTGAAAAAACTCCACCAGAACTTGCTTCAGACATCGTCGATAACGGCATTGTTCTCACCGGCGGTGGAGCTGGATTACATAACTTAGATGTGCTTCTTCGCGAACGCACAGGGTTGCCAGTGTCTATCGCCGAAAACCCGCTCACCTGTGTAGTGATGGGGTCGGGGAAAGTTCTCGCAGAACTTGATCTTCTAAGGCAAGTGATCACAGAATAGAGGTTCTGTGACCAACAACAAAAAGTATATTTCCTTAAGAACACTCTTCATACGCTGGATTGTGCTGTTTTCTCTTTTGCCACTGGTTCTGGTGGTGATCTTGTTGGCTCAACAGTTTAAAACTGCCGTACAAGACGAGATTTTCGAAAGACTTATCGTCTACACTAAGCAGGTGCAAGACCTCTTCGACGAATACGAAAGTTTTTCGCGAGCCCGACTCAATGAGATTTCCGAAGATAATGGAATTCTTTACCTTCTAAAAACATCCTCCGTCGAAGAACTCAAGGTGGCCCTTAAAAAACGCCTCGAGGAAGAAGTCCCCTCGTCATTTGCAGTTTACAACGAGGATGGCTCTTTGCTTCTCAGAGTGGGAAGTCGAGAGTTTGCGACAGTGGGGCCGTCGACGTTGGAGGAAAAGTTATTAGACCGCCTGATCGAAACGGATACGACATCGCACGCCTATTATTTTTCAAATAATGCCAAAGTGCATCTGCAATTAAGTGTTATTAAAAAAATCAAAGACGAAAAACTGAATTGGACGGGGTATCTCGAAAAATCCATCGTGCTCGAAGACGAAATTACCAAAACCCTCAAAAATCAGCAGGGAATGGATATTGTATTTTTTGGGCCCAAAGGAGACATCTTTGTAACCAGCCTGCCTGAAGAAAGATTCACTCGCGAGCAGCTTTCACAGGATTTTTTAAGGGGAAACAATCACTTTTTTGATATTTCTTTAAAAGGACAAAATTTTGGTTTTATCTCCACGGCTGTAAAATGGGGAGAGCAGAGCTTTTTGATTGCTATCGGCGCCTCAAAAAATGCTCTTACAAAAAGCTTTTCACGCGTCATGTATTTATTGCTCATGGCTTTTGGTTTTTTAATTCTGTGTTTGCTCATCTTTAGCTATTTCTTCACTCACCAAATCATTCAGCCCTTGGCGCGACTGGTGGACGCGATTCAAAAGATGAAAACTTACAGTGAACCGATACAGGTTGAAATTAAAAGTAAAACAGAGATTGGCTTGCTGTCCGAGAGCTTCAATGAAATGTCACAAACGATTTATGGCTACCGTTCTGACCTAGAGGCTAAAATTATTGATCTCGAAAAAGCAAATACTGAGGTACAAGCTACACAAACGCAACTGATTCAGTCTGCAAAGCTAGCAGGCCTTGGACAGCTTGTGGCAGGTGTAGCCCACGAGCTTAATAATCCCATTGGGTTTGTCTATAGTAATATGCAGCACTTGCGAGAGTATACGAACTCTTTGCTGGGCATGATTCAGGAATTGAGCAAAAAGAATGATAATTTTGAAAAAATAAAAAAGAAGTACGACTACGACTTTATCGCAAAGGATCTTCCTAAACTGATTGCTTCCTGCGAAGAGGGCGCACGCAGAACACGCGATATTGTAACAGGCCTGCGCACTTTTTCACGCTCCAGTGATAAGGATCAGAAAAAGTTCAGCGTTACAGATTGTATCGACTCCACCCTCGATCTTTTGCGTGGGGCTATTAAAAATGACAAAATCACGATTCAAAAAAGTTATGACGACTTTATTCCTCTTATCGTGGGTAACCCCAATCAGGTCAGCCAGGTGTTCATGAATGTGATTTCGAATGCCTTTCAAGCAATTTTCACCCGTGAAGGCACCGTCTCGATTCAAGTTAACTATTTGAAAGCGGACGAAATGGTGAGCATCAAGATTGCCGACACCGGCGTGGGAATCGAAAAGACCGATATTGATAAGATCTTTGATCCCTTTTACACGACCAAAGACGTGGGACAGGGAACTGGTCTGGGACTTAGTATTTCTTATGGGATCGTAAAAAGCCATGGCGGTGAGATCAAGGTGGACTCCGAGGTCGGCCGCGGGACCCAATTTGAGATCCTATTTCCAGCTTTAGAAGATGAAAACACCAGCCGATAAGCAGGGATGGAAAAAAATAAGCTTAATTATATAGTCGGTGGTGGGGTTTTATTAATCGCAACCATGGTTGTTTTTATGGGTGGAAATCCAGATCCAAAAGAGCCATCTACAGTCCGTTACGGTGAAGTGGATAAAATACGTAAAGAAGAGCAAACAAAATCCAAGCTCCAGCGCGAAAAAGTGCATGTGGAAAACTATCAGCAAGCGCCGCAAATCAACGAAGGTTATCAATCGGCAAGTGCTTCAAACCACACCGAAGAAGGCTTGCGTTTAGAGGCTTCGGTGGGTTCTGCGGCAAAAGACATCGCCGAAAGTGATCTCAAGGGCATGGCTGTTGAGAGCCTGGAGAACAAGATCAACCAAAGACTTTTGAACGAACAGAAAACCGCGCAAATGAATGCCATGCAAAAGAGACAATTTGCCGAAGAGTACAAAAAGAAGGCACTCGCTATGGGCTACGCAGTAGAGCTCAATGACAAGCTCGAAGTGACAAAAGTTCAAAAGATCGAACCTGAGCAACCGCTCATCAAATCCAATCCAGTGATCGACGTCGACAGCATGGAAGGCGACGAAGAATACTAGCGGTAGAAAAATATGACTGAGTGGACGGAATCCCTCTACTCTGCTCTCTACTCGTCGGGTCGACGTAAAATAAGTTAGCATTTCCCCAATAAGTTGATAAATTTAGATCAAACCAATGGAGGTTCCAATGAGATCTTTATTTGTGATCGCACTTGTTTCAAGCATGCTGTTTATTCAAGGTTGCGGCACACGCCAATTTACAAAAGGCTCCTACGACGACGTTAACAACGAAAACTTACTCGATGATTTGTGGTCCGAAACGGATATGCAAAAAGCAGTCAATGAGCTCGTTGCTAGCTTGTTAAAAAACCGCACCATCGGTGAAGCAAAACGTCCACCTCTCGTTATGGTGACAAAATTGCAAAACAAAACAGCCGAAGTGATCGATGGCCAAAACATCATGGATATGGTGAAGGTCGATCTTATGTCTTCCGGAAAAGTTCGCTTTCTTGATAAAGAAGCTCGCCAAGATATCGCCGACGAGTACGAATATCAAAACTCGGGCATGGTGTCTGGTGAGACTAAAAAGGGTCCTGGCGGACAATCTGGAGCTGACTACATTATCAATGGTCGTTTGGATTCCATAGTCAAAGAAGTGGGCAAAGAAAAAACAGTTTATTACAAACTCACGTTGATGCTTACAAATCTTAAGACCAGCGAACATGAATGGGCTGATCAAAAAGAAATCCGTAAGAAATTCAAAAAACGCCGCGTTGGCATTTAATGGATGACCGTAAGTAGAGTTTTAGGGCGCTTTCTTCTATTAAGCGCCTTTTGCATTTTGGGCTGTGCTTCGTACCAGAACTATGTTTCTAGTGCGCGCGACTCTATGCAGTCGGGCCAGTACGATGAGGCCATAAAAGCTTTTAAAGAAAAATACGAAAGTTCTCAAGGAGATCAGTTGGCCTACCTACTTGAGTACGCCACCGCTCTTCATCAGGCCGGTCGTTACGAAGAAAGCAACAAAGCCTTTGCTGAGGCCGAAAAAGCGGCGGAGCTCAATGACTACACCAGCGTTTCTCGCGAGACCGGAGCCATGGTGGTTCAGGAAGGTCTCACCCAATATAAGGCCGAGATTTTTGAATTTGTACTCATTACGGTGTATCGCGCTCTCAATTACCTGATGCTGGGCGATTATGACAACGCCCAGGTCATGGCTCGGCGGCTCAACGAAAAACTAAATAAACTGGCCACCGAAATGGATTCAAACACCAAAAAGCGCCAGGCCTCCTTTGCGGCGTATCTTGCAGGTCTCCTTTGGGAGGCGCAGGGAGATTGGGACAACGCTTTTGTTTTATATGCAAAGGCGCACGAAATGGCCCCCGAAGTGGATGTGATTAAGCGAGATGTTTTGCAATCGGCAAAGCGCTCGGGACGCGAAACAGATTTTAATAAATTCCAAAAAAAATGGCCGCAAATCGCACAGAACCTGGACGCAAAAAATATCAAAGGCAAAGGGGAGTTTGTCTTTATTTTTCAACAAGGGTGGATTGCGCGTAAGCAAACTCGACCGGACAACAGAACATTTCCAATGATGGTGCCGGTGCCGAAATCCGTGGGCTCAGTCGATATAACTATCGCTGGCCAAACCGCACACTCCGAAAAAGTTTATGATTTGGACTTGGTCTCGATTCAAACAATGGAAGCGATTTTTGGAAAACTGGTGGCTCGAGCCTTGGCTCGTCAAGCCAGTCGCATTGCGGTTCGTGAGTCCGCGCGCCGAAACGATAGTTCGGCTTTACAAGTTGCCGCCCTAGCAACCTTTGTTTTTGATGCGATGGATACAGCAGATCTTAGGCAGTGGTCCACACTGCCGGCTAGTTTTCAGGTCGCCAGAATGTATTTGCCTCCAGGTAAACACCAAGTGAAGGTACAAGCTTACAACTCATCACAAGTTGTCTGGGAAGGCGAAGTTACAATCTCTGCCAACAAAAAAAGCTTCGTTACTCAACGCGCTTATTAAGCACAAACCAAAAAAAACCCGCAAAATGCGGGTTTCATGAAAGCTAAATCAGAGTTTAAGCTGATTAGAACTTGTTGTTTGGATTTGGTAAGCTTGGCGTTTCTTCAGGAACTGGAAGAGTTGTGTAGCCAGTTGTGTTTTCTTGGGTTGCTGCCTGTGCAATTCTATTTTCGATAGATTGTTTCACAGTATCGTAAGATTGAGCGGCCTTATCGATAACAGACTCTTGTTGAGTTGATTTCGAAGTTGAAGGCTGAGCGGCTTTAACGATGTATTCTTTTGGAAAAGCACCAAGTTTTGCAAGGTAGCTTGAAATACTACCGTTAGCGTACTGGATAATTTCGCGAAGCGTGAAAAGAGGAGCATACTGAGAAGCCTTCTTTTCAGACTCAAAAATGATCTGCGTCAATGTTGCAGCGGTGATGTCGTTTTTGGTTTTGTTATCAATAACCATAACTTCTTCATCAGAACGGATCATTTTAGCGATATCGTCTAGCGTCACATAGCAGCTCTGCTGAGTGTCATAAAGCTTACGGTTTTGATATCTTTTAATGATCTTCACTTTTTTATCCTGAGTTGTATTTAACAAAGGGTCCTCCCATCTCGACTAAAAACGAGTTAAAAATCTATAGCACAGCGCGAACATAGAGCTGCCGCCATGTGTTGTCAAGCAGTCGAATAATCAAGCAAATCTAACAATTTGTCGTAAAATTAAGCTCCTAAAACGGAACCATAAAAGTTCTTCAACAAAACTTATATCAGGCATAAACTATTGTAATTACTGTAAAAAACAAGACTATACCTAGGGTTAGATCTTCATAAATCGCTCAATTTGCAAGCATCGTCTTCCGATAAAAACATCATGGGAGACGTAATGCGTCTAAATAAAGTTCTAAGAATTACAGTGCTGTTTTTGGGGGTCTCTGGATGTGCCTCATGGGATGTTTCGTCTCCTGGTCTGTTCAAGAGTGAAGCCTACAATGTAAAGGGCGATGCACCAGAAAGTCTCTCTCCACCGGCAAAACACGAAGAGATGCAAAATGTTCAAAATCAGAGTGATGCCGACTATCATTTCACAGTTGCTGAATCGTACAGCATGCAAGGTGAATGGGCAAAAGCGATTGAAAGTTACAAATTAAGCATCGTTCACGACAAAACTTCGTTTCGCAGCCATTTTAGGCTGGCCAGTGAGTATGTTCGCGCCGGGATGGTGGGCCAAGCTCTTGAGCATTGTGAAGAGGCGATAAAAATCAAAAAAGACTTTGCAGAGGCGCGAATTCTTCAATCCAGCTTGAATTCGGTTTTGGGTTTTCATGATAAGGCGCGAAAGGGCTACGAAGACCTTCTAGCTTTAGATCCTAAAAATCAAGAAGCGCAAATTCTTCTTGGAGCTACTTACCTGGACGAAAACAAAATCGACAAAGCCGCGATCTACTTTGAAGGCCTAGCTCGTAAAAATCACAAGTCGCATATTGTTTGGTACTACTTGGGAAAAACCTACCTGATGAAAAAAACGCCAACGGCCATGGCCAATGCAGAAACAGCTTTTAAAACGTCACTTCGTTATGAGCAGGATTTTGTACAAAGTGTTATCGAACTTGGTTCGATTTACGAAAAACGAAATCAAATGGACAAAGGCATTGCACTGTATGAGTCCTATCAAAAACAACATGGACCAGAAGTATCCATCGCGGAAAGTTTAGTTCAGGCCTATCTTACTAAGGAAGATTACGACAAAGCATTTGAGCATCTAAAGACAATCAACGAATTGGATCAAGGCAACCTGAATGCCCAATTAAAAATGGCATTTATTTTGGTAGATAAAAAAGACTTTAAACAAGCCATTCCTCTACTCGAAAACATATTGCACCAGACTCCTGAATCCGATCGTGTGCGATTTTATTTGGGTGCCGTTTACGAGGAAATCAAAGATTTTCCGGCGGCCATCCAACAGTTTAAAGAGATCCCAAAATCAAGTAAGTACTTTGCAGATTCAGTTATGCACATGGCGTATCTTTACAAGCTACTCGATAATCCCAATGCGGCCATCTCACTTCTTGAGAGTCACATCGAATTTTTAGACGACAATGCGAAAATATTTTCGTTGTACGGATCGTTTTTAGAAAACCAAAAACAATACGATGAAGCAAAAACCCTCCTTGAGAAAGGTTTTGCTAAATTTCCTGCTGACACGCAGATTATTTATCAATTGGGTTCGGTTTACGACCAACTTGGTCAGTCAGATAAAACTGTCGTCAAAATGGAGCGCTTGCTCGAAATCGACAAAAACCATGTAGAGGGTCTTAACTACCTTGCTTATTTGTACGCTGACAAAACTAAAAACTTAGACGTCGCCGAAAAGCTGGCACGCCGAGCCTTGTCTCTGCGTCCGAATGACGGTTTTATCTTAGACACGTTGGGATGGGTTTTGTTTAAACAGAACCGTCTTGATGAGGCGGTGAGAACTCTCGAGAAGGCGCATCAAATCGAGGCCAGAGAGAGCATCATTGCTGAACACCTTGGAGATGTTTATTTCCGAGTTGAAATGCCTCATAAAGCACGCGAGATGTACAATCGTGCAGCGGAATACGAAAAAGATGCAACCAACGCGCAAAAAATTCGAGCTAAAATTGACACCGTTGAACAACGAATTCAAACAGAGAAGCGTATCGAAAAACAACGCCGACTTCCTGCGAATCAGTAAGTGGTTCGCTGTTCTTTTTTTTCTCCAGGCCTGCGCCACAATTCCTAAAGTCATCATCCCAGAAAATACAAAGTTTTTTTCTGGAAGAGCGGAAGTTTTAGATAAAAAGAAAAATAAAACAGATCACATTCGCTTTTATCTGGCCACCTCGCAACCGAATCTGTTCCGCATCGATGTTAATTACGGCATTTTAAATATTCCACTTGGTACGCTGATTTTGCGCGATGAAGACGCGCAATTTGTGAATCTTGTGGAGGGTAAAGACTATCGATCCAGTGACGGGTCGCGGGCTCTCGAGAGATTGTTAAAAACAAAACTCACGCCTAATCAGATTGTCGCTATTTTTTCTGAAACGTTCCCATTGCCTGCTCCATGGCAGTGCCGTGGCATGGAAACCGAAAAAATGAATTGCGAAACCGCCGACCTTTTTTTGGAATTGCAGCGCAATGAAAGCAAGCGTTACCTCAAAGTAAACAGCGAGCGGTCATCAATTACCATGGAATACACTGTTGATAAGAAAAGAAAAGTCAGTTTCGAATGGCTTTCCCCCAACGGCTTCGAAAAAATCACCCTTTAGGCTTTCCGATTTCGCCACACAATAATTTCGTTGATGGGCAGCCACAAAGTAAGTGCCCAAATGTGGGAAAAGAAGTTACCGTGGGCACCCATTAGCCAAAAAGAAGTCAAATGAAAGCCTACCAACGAAGGCACACACAATAGAGCCCAGCGAGTATGCAACAGAGCCAGAGGAGCACCGATTTGCACGAGCATGATAGCCAAAGCGGAAATTGCGGCGATTTTTGGATGGGTGGCAACCCAAAACCCAGGAGCCGTCAGGGTTGGCCTTGTGAGTAAAAGAATTTGCATGTTTTCAGACTCAAACCAACGAAATCCAGAGTTTTTAAATTTTTGTAAACCGGCAATAAAATAAATAAGTACCGTGTAAACTTTTGCTAACGCCAGTGGCCAATTGTACTCGGGAGAGGTTAGCGGTAGCGCAATTTGTCCACGCCACTTTCGAAGCAACGCATCCACCGACAAAAAATCTCCGCAATGAGAAAAGGCTAGAATTCCTAAAATTACGATTGGAAAATGCGTGAGGTGATGAAGAAGTCCAAAATTAAAGTAGAATGGTACGATTAGTAAAGAAAGAATAAAAGCTACAATGATTGCCCGGCGAGTATAAAGGCCGATAAGAGCAAAAAACAAAGAACCCAACCACCCGTAGTACAGTATCAACGCCAAATTACTATTAATACAAATTTGTTTCTCACTTAATTGGAAATAGCTAATGGGTAACCAAGGACCCGTGCAAGTCGAAGCTCGAATCAAAAATAATTTGCCAAAAACAAAAAAGGTTTTGCAAAAACCAATTAAAAAGATGATTCGCACGAAGCAAAGTGACCAAGGCAATGAGGGGGTAAAAAGTTTGAGTCTTGTTTTAATCATAATGTAGTTCGATCAGTACGTCGGTGCGCGATGGGACTTTGGCGACCAGATCAGAGAGTTGATTAAAGGAATCACGAACACCACGTAGCTTTTTTATCGACGTCATGACTACGATCTTTTCTCCTACGTTCATCCGACAAGACATCTTCATACAGCGACTTAATCTCTCCTTGAGATCCTCCGTGGTACCATTTTCGCCAGCATCTATTCGACGCAAAAAAGAAATAAGAAAATCCTGTCCAAAACCCTCTATATCAGTCAACGGCTGAAACCCCCCGCTGCCTTCAGCTACCTCAAAACGAAACTTGTTAATCGGGAGGCTAAAAGGGTGCGAATACATATTGTAAGGAGCAAAAGGATAAAGCTCTAGGTCCGTTAAGAAACAAAAAAACGGCAGGGCGATTAAAGCGACGAGGGCGCCGCATATGAGAGTTTTCCGGCTTGCACAAATGTCATTGATCATGGCTCATATTGTTGGCTAAAGTTAAAGTCCGAGTCAACTGGAGTCAGCCAAGAAAAAGGAGGCCAGCATAGGTACTGATCCCACCGCCGATAAGAGATATTCTTCTCCTCTTCATTTAGAAATAACCTCACGATGTATGTTGGCTTGTCCCGCTTGTCCTCGTACTTTGTTCAAAGGTCACTACAGTGTGATGGATCTTTCCTTGGAGGCCATTAGGGGATTGGTTGAAAACTCATCTAAGTTTTCTTGCGTGATTCTCTGTGGAGACCATGGAGATCCTATCTATCATCCTGAGTTTCACGAAGTTTTAGAACTTCTGCACTCGTTCCCTGGACAACCTCCACTGTGGATTGCCACTAACGGAAGTTATCGCGAAGAATCTTGGTGGCGTCGCACAGCCCAGTTGCTGAGAGAGCAAGATACAGTTGTTTTTGGTCTCGACGGGCTCGCCGATACGTCAAAGCTCTACCGAAAAAATTCTGACTGGTATTCAGCTACCGAGGGCCTACGGACTCTCAAGCAATACGGTAAGTGTACAGTAAACTGGCAGTGGATTTTGTTTCGCTTCAATGAACACCAGTTGAGCGAAGCTCGCAAACTTTGCGAAGATTGGGGCGTGGACGAATTTAGTATTATTCGTAGTTTTCGAAATGCAACAACAGATTTAACAACGCCAACAATCTCCACGGACGAAGCTTATGAACGATTCAAAAAATAAAATTTATCCGCGCTGTAAGGCCGACATGAATGCAATATATGTATCCGCGGAAGGAACAGTTTACCCGTGCTGCTGGCTTGGTAATTACCCACACAGTAAACACTACCGGGAATTTCATGGCGACTCTCAGATGGAACAATTCAACGTTAACAAGCGCAAACTGAGTGAGATCCTGAACGACCCCTTATATCACCGGGTCGAAAGGAATTGGGACATTGATCCATTACAGAGCTGCAAAAATTTTTGCAGTAAGCCTTTAGCTCGACCCTTGGAGCGAACGAGTGGAACCAATGAGGTACTGACTTTAAAAATTAAAAAGTAAAGAAAACTTACTAAACGGCTGGATCAAAATAACTTCGTAAGAGCCTGAAACAATTCAGGCATTGGTTAACTAACAGGTTGAGCCGTTTCGTATAACAAATGCTTCTAGAAACCATAACAAATCTCAATGTTTCTTTATGCCTGGACCAGTGTCTAAAGATAGAGCGAAAAGCGAGACACACACGGACTAAAATTGAGTCTCAAATGCAGATGGTGCATAATAAGACTAAGAGATAGCTTGTGTCGGAAGCTTCCAAACTACACCAAGGAGGGACTATGACAATCAGCCTAACGGATATTCTTAAGGGTTGGAAGGGCAGTGAAGACTTCAAGGACCTCACTTGGCATGGAAGTTTCGACGATTATTTAAAAATGATCAAAGTACAGCCGAAGATCACCAGGAATGCTTATCAAAGAATGTATGACATGATTGTGGAGCACGGATCTTCAGAGTATGTCGATACCAAAAAGAAAGTTTCCCGATACCACTTTTTTGATGATTTAGAAAACGACGGCAAGGACGGCGTTTTTGGGCTCGACATTCCCTTGATGAAATTGGTGAATGTTCTTAAAGCAGCGTCTCTCGGTTATGGGACTGAAAAGCGTGTCATCCTTCTTCACGGACCAGTGGGAAGTGCAAAGTCGACAATTTGCCGTAGACTCAAAAAAGGCCTCGAAAAATATTCTCGCAGCGAATCGGGCGCCCTCTATACATTTGAATGGGTGGACGAAGCGGGAACCTTGGATGGGTTATTGGGCGCTAACGTGAAGAGCGTCATCAGTCCAATGCACGAAGAGCCACTCCTACTAATTCCTATGGCCTTGCGCGGAAAAGTTGAAGAAGAAATCAATCGCGGGATGCAGGGCGAATACAGAATCAAAATCGAAGGGGAACTTTCTCCCCCAAGTCGCTTTATTTTTAGAAGTCTTATGGAGCGCTATAACGGTGACCTCACAAAAGTTCTGTCGCACGTTCGCGTTAAGCGCATGGTGCTGAGCGAATCTGATCGCATCGGTATTGGTACTTTCCAGCCAAAAGATGAAAAGAACCAAGATAGCACAGAGCTTACGGGTGATTTGAATTATCGAAAAATTGCAGAGTATGGATCCGATTCGGATCCACGCGCCTTTAACTTTGATGGTGAATTTAACGTTGCAAACCGTGGGATGATTGAGTTCGTTGAGGTACTTAAGCTGGATGTTGCCTTCTTATACGATCTTCTCGGTGCTTCGCAAGAGCACGTTGTTAAACCAAAAAAATTCGCTCAAACGCACATTGATGAAGTGATTATTGGCCACACAAACGAGCCTGAATATCGTAAGTTGCAAAACAACGAATTTATGGAAGCGCTTCGCGACAGAACAGTAAAAATTGATATCCCGTATATTACAAAGCTTCGCGAAGAAGTAAAAATATATGAAAAAGATTTTAATAAAAAGCGCATCCGTGGAATTAGCATCGCTCCGCACACAATCGAAGTAGCGGCAATGTGGGCGGTGCTCACGCGCCTAGAGAAACCTAAAAAAGCGAACCTGACGCGTTTGCAAAAAATGAAGTTGTATGACGGTAAAACTTTGCCAAACTATACAGAAGACAACATTAAAGAGTTGCGAAAAGACACCATACGCGAAGGCCTTGAGGGTATTTCTCCGCGCTATATCCAAGATAAAATTTCGAATTCACTGATTCAATCACAACAGAATAATCGTGGCTCGGTGAATCCATTTATGGTTCTCAACGAGCTCGAGTCGGGGCTTAAACATCATTCGTTGCTTTCGAACGAAGAGCTTAAAAAGGAATATCGCGAACTGATCGATGTTGTTCGAAAAGAATATGAAGAGATTATTAAGTCTGAAGTGCAACGAGCGATCAGCGCAGACGAGGGAGCACTTGGGCGACTTTGTGGCAATTACATCGATAACGTTAAAGCGTACACGCAAAGAGAGCGCGTTAAAAATCCATTCACGGGTCGTGACGAAGAACCCAATGAAAGATTGATGCGTGCAGTGGAAGAAAAAATTGATATTCCTGAATCGCGCAAAGATGATTTTAGACGCGAAATTATGAATTACATTGGCGCCAATGCTCTCGAGGGAAAAAAGTTCGATTACAAAATGAACGAACGCCTTCACAAGGCTTTGGAACTCAAATTGTTCGAAGATCAAAAAGACAGCATCAAACTTACATCCCTTGTTACTTCTGAGGTCGACAAAGAAACTCAAGAAAAAATTGACATTGTTAAAGGTCGTCTGATTAAAGATTTTGGTTACGACGAAATCTCGGCAACGGATGTACTGCAGTATGTGGCGAGCATTTTTGCTCGAGGAGACGTGAAAGAGAACAAGTAGGGAGAGCCGATGTCTATCCGACGCGATCAGGGACGTTTTCGAGACATCGTGCGTGGTAAAATTCGCGAGAATTTTAAAAAATACGTCACGCATGATGAACTCATTGGAAAACGCGAAAAAGACTACGTAAGAATCCCGGTGCCATACATCGATATTCCGCGTTTTAAATACGGCCCGAAGCAGCAAGGCGGCGTGGGACAAGGCGATGGCAAAGATGGTGATCCTGTAGGCGGCGAGCCGCAACCTGGCCAAGGACAAGCGGGAAGCGATCCCGGGGAACACAATATCGAAGTAGATATTTCCTTTGATGAGCTTGCCGACATTTTAGGCGAAGAGCTTCAGCTTCCGAGGATTGAACCCAAGGGCGGAAAAATTCAGAGTGAAAAAAACAATTACACCGGTATGGCGCCAACGGGACCTGACTCCCTCAAACATTTCAAGTCTTCTTACAAGCGGGCACTTAAAAGATATATTTCCAGCGGTATTTACGACCCCAAAAATCCAGTGGTTATTCCAATTCGGGGGGACTTTCGTTATCGTTCTGCTAAGAAAGTAGAGCAGCCCCAAGCAAACGCCGTCGTCATTTACATCATGGATGTGTCGGGCTCTATGGGTGAAGAGCAAAAAGAAATCGTTCGTCTTGAAAGTTTTTGGATAAATACCTGGTTAAAAAAACATTATAAGGGGTTGGAAACTCGTTTTATTGTTCACGACGCAGCAGCAAAAGAGGTTGATGAAGAGACTTTTTTTCGCACCAGTGAATCAGGTGGAACTTTGATCAGTTCTGCCTACAAGCTTTGTTATGAAATGATCGAAAGAGATTATCCGGCCGACCAGTGGAACATTTATCCATTTCATTTTAGTGATGGTGACAATTGGAGCAGTGACGATACAAAAATGTGTATGCGTTTTTTACAGGAACAAATTCTTCCAAAAGTTAATTTTTTTGGCTATGGTCAGGTTGAAAGTAAATATGGTAGTGGCCAGTTTTACAAAGATCTCGAAAAAGAGTTCCCAGCCGAAGAAAAAGTCGTATTGAGTCGTATTAAAAATAAGGAACACATCTTAGGGTCGATCAAAGACTTTTTGGGAAAGGCACGCTAATGGCCAATCTCACGCCAGAGCTCGAAAAAGCTCGTCTGAAAATTCTCAAAATTTCTGAGGATTTTGGTCTCGATTGTTATGAGACAATTTTCGAACTGATCACCTACGATCAAATGAGTCAGTTTGCATCTTATGGGGGATTTCCTGTGCGTTATCCGCACTGGCGCTTTGGTATGGAGTACGAGCGGCTTTCAAAGAGCTACGAGTACGGACTTTCTAAAATTTACGAAATGGTGATTAACAACAATCCTTGTTACGCCTACCTGATGGAAGGCAATCGGCTGGTGGATCAAAAATTGGTGATGGCGCACGTGTATGGCCATTGCGATTTTTTTAAAAACAACAAATGGTTCGAACCCACCGATCGCAAAATGATGGACACCATGGCCAATCATGCGACACGAATTCGTCGTTACATCGACCGCTACGGTTTGGATGAAGTCGAAAAATTTATTGATCATTGTCTGAGCCTCGAAAATCTAATTGATCGCTACAGTCCGTATAAGCCGACTTTTAAATCCAATGTCGTAGAGCTTGAAGAGCAGCAAAAGACTTCTCTGTTCACCAGCGGGAAAGAGTTTTTGGACGAATATATAAGTTCGGCTGCCAAATTTAGAGCTGGGGCCGAAAATCACGACGAACAGGGAGTTGACGAACGCAATAAATTCCCAGAACGCCCCGAGAGGGATGTTCTCCTGTTTTTGATGAATCATGCGCCCCTTAAAAATTGGCAACAAGATGTGCTGTCGATTGTTCGCGCCGAAGCCTACTACTATGTTCCGCAAGGCATGACCAAAATCATGAATGAGGGCTGGGCGTCGTATTGGCACTCCAAAATGATGACCGAAAAGATTTTGGCCGATAGTGAAGTGATTGATTACGCAGACGCCTGCGCAGGAACACTCGCTATGTCGCCAACGAGCTTTAATCCGTATAAAGTCGGGATTGAATTATTTCGCAATATTGAAGAGCGATGGAACAAGGGCCAGTTTGGCAAAGAGTGGAACGAGTGTAATGATATCGCCGAGCGCAAAAACTGGGATAAAAAATTAGGCCTGGGCCGAGAGAAAATATTTCAGGTGCGCCGCGATTATAACGATGTGACTTTTGTTGATGAGTTTTTGACGGAAGAGTTCTGTGTACAAAACAAAATGTTTGTTTATCGTTTTAACCAAAGAACCGGTCAGTACGAGGTAGACACTCGACAGTTTCCATCGGTGAAAAAGCAGTTGCTGTTTCAGCTGACAAATTTTGGGCAACCGATCATTCACGTTGAAAACGCCAATCACAAAAATCGCGGCGAGTTACTCCTGCGCCATTTATTTGAAGGCGTTGAAATGCAACAAAACTACATGGAAGAAACACTTCGCAATTTACATAAAATCTGGAAGCGCCCCGTGCATATTTCTACAAGTTTCGATGGCAAAGACACCATCGTCTCCTTCGACGGTAAAGACTTTAGCCAGGCTTAGCGCTTGGCGCGGTCGAGACCGTGGGCTCCGCTTTCTTTTTGCGAGGCCGCAGTGATCACGTTGTAGGACAGTTTGCGCTGAAGTTCTTTTACGTTCACTGCGCCGGCATAGGTGAGTCCCGAGCGCAACCCGCCTCGAATGTCAGCCATGATGGACTCATGATTATCGCGATATGGAACCTTGAACGCCACACCCTCTGCGGTTTTCCACTCAGGCATGGAGCCAAATTGATCTTCCACCGCCTCCAGCGAAGCCATGCCTCGGTAAGATTTTACTTTTTCACCCGAAGGGAGAGTTTCTATGGCCCCTGGAGTGGGAGCTGTGCCCGAGAGCATTCCACCGATCATCACGAAATCTGCTCCGAAGGCGAGAGCCTTCACTATATCTCCAGGAGTGCGCAAGCCCCCGTCAGCAATAATCGAACGATCCACGCGTGCGCATTCTTTAACGCTTTGTAGTGTGGGAACGCCAAATCCTGTTTTGATACGCGTGGTACATGCGGAACCTCCACCAATACCTACTTTAATAATATCTGCACCACAGGCGGCAAGATAATCGGCACCGGCATAGGTGGCCACGTTGCCCGCAACTAGGCAGCGATCTTTAATCACTTCTCGCAAATGTTTGATTTGTTTTCCAACGTACTGGGCATGGGCATGGGCAACGTCGATTAAAAAATAATCGGCGCCGGCTTCAACCAGAGCCACGGCTCTCTGCAATTCATACTCACTGACACCAACAGAAACAAATGTTGGAAATTTACATTTTTTAAATTCTTCGACGTTTTTTTCGATATCCATAAAACGATGCAGAGACCCCATGGCTCCATTTTTTCCCATGAAATTCACCATTTCACTTTCGGTGATGGTGTCCATGTTGGCAGAAATGACCGGAAGCTCCAGGCTCAATTTGTTGGCTTTATCGGTGACCTTGGTTTCCACGTCTCTTCGAGACATGTGGTGGTTGTAGCCAGGCACCAATAAAATATCGTCAAATGTAATAGCTTCCATGATTTCCCCTTTTTTGATGTCAGATCAGAGGTAACGTACTATACAAGAGGCATGCAAGAGATTTTCAAGGGGCGCATTCGCGACATTTCGTCTGAGGGGCATGGCGTTGTAGACCATCCTTCGGGAATGGTATTTTTTGTGCGAGGCGCATGGCCTGGTGACGAGGGTGAATTTGTTGTTGAATCGCGACAAAAAAAATATGGCAGTGCCCGCATTGCGCAATTGACGGTGCCGTCACCCGATCGGCAAGAGCCGGTGTGTCCACACTTAGGTTGGCAGGAGGGCCGCTGTGGGGGCTGCTCTTGGATGATCGCCAAATATGAGTCACAACTTTTTAATAAACAAAAACGAATTCAGTATTTACTCGAAAAAAACCAGCTCCTCAGTGAGGACACAAAAGTATTACCAATCCAAAAATCTCACAACACTGTGGGTTATCGCAATCGCGCACAAATTAAAACAAATGGTAAAAGCTTAGGTTATGTTTCAGCTGGCACTAAAGTGATTGCAGACGTGCAAGACTGTTTAATTCTCACAGACAAGAATCGCGAAACACTAAAAAAACTTCGCGCTTTATTGCCTAACCAACAATGGCAACCAAAGCCGCCGTATTTGTGGAATTATATAGACCTTGATGAGAGCGTGGATGTGACGTCGATAGTTTTAAATCAACGACGGGAATTTCGGCAGGCCAACGACGAGCAAAATCAATTTATGAAAACATGGCTGCAGCAAAAACTTTGTAACGAAAATAAAAAAACGCCAGTTGTGGAGTTGTTTGCGGGCTCCGGTAATTTTACCCGCGTTTTTGTGGAAGAAGGTTTTTCTACAATTTACAGTGCAGAGATGGATCAGCTGGCGGTGCAAAAGCTGCAGACGCAGGGCTGGCATGGGGTTCGTGGCTTTGCCTTAGATTTGTATAACCCTGCGCAATGGGTCCAGATGCCTGTTAATGTTAAAACTGCAGAGTTATTGTTTTTAGATCCTCCTCGCGAGGGGTTTAATCTGTTGGAAAAGTATGTGGAAAACTTCTCTCGTCTTAAAAAAATTATTTATGTTTCCTGCGAGCCATTTCAATGGGCGCAGAACATACGTGGTCTCATACAAAGGGATTGGCGGCTCAGCGAAGTCCTTCCGGTGGATCAATTTCCTAATACTCCCCATGTGGAATTGGTCTCTGTTTTAGTAAAGAAGTAAAGTTCACTTAAGCAATAATTGACAAAAAATAGAAAAATTACATTCCGCAAACTACACCCCCTTTGTATTTCCTCTTTTCTGCTCTTCACTGTTACAGCCGTTAAGCTGGTTTACGGTGGTGTTTACAAAGGTTCGTCGTATCCTGTTGTTGCAATAGTGAGAACTTCGGACGAAGTAGATTCACGTGATGTTTTAGTTAAAACCTCATCGCCTTCCAACGGCACGTGTATCGTTGAATCATTAGAAATCCTAGCAGACGGACTTTTACCTGAAGATCCAGCTTTGGATTTTCCTTAATTCGTTAGCAACAAGTGATCGCATATCATGACGAAAATTATAGAAGCATTGATGATATGACCTTGTTTTGTTTTGAACGGTTGCTGTAGATCTATCCACAGAGTTTATTTTTCAAGGAGAATTCTGTGGAGCTTACGAGAATAGTATTTAAATTTTTAGCCCTGTGTCTATTAACCTTCGCCGCCTCGACTCAAGGGTGGGCTGAAGATACTGTCAAACAGTGGCGCTGTTCGAGTCCATTGCAAAATATTTCGATTGTGACAAAGGAAACTCCTTCAACCGAAAATATTCTATCTTCGAAAATTGATGTATATCCGCACGAACTTTTTAGGCCTGTTTTGACCTTCCTATCTAGCCACACCATCTATGCAGCGCAATCTAAAATAAAAAAAGAATATTTAACCTACGAGCTGTCGTATGCGTTAGAGCCCGACGTCGTCATCGAAACCTATCTGCCAGAAACAGGGACTTTTCTCACAGAAACAAAACCAGCGGTTACTTATTCAACAGTAGTCACTTGTGAAGAAGTAGAAGGCGCTACAGGGATTTAATAATAAAAAAAGGCCGCTCACTGAGCAGCCTTTTTTGACGCAAGTCTCAACTTCAACCAGTTTTACAGGTCGTAGTACATTTGGAATTCGTACGGTGTTGGTCGCATTTGATTCGGCAACACTTCTTTTTCCGTCTTATAAGTGATCCAGTTTTCAATGAAGTCTTTGCTAAACACTTCGCCCTTTAACAAGAAGTCATGCTTTAGTGAAAGGTTGTTCAGTGTTTGATCCAAAGTCCCAGGAATCGACGGAACTTTTGCCGCTTCTTGCGGTGGGAGCCCGTAAATATCTTTATCTAAAGGATCACCTGGATGAATTCGGTTTTGAATGCCATCAATGCCCGCCATCAAAAGAGCCGCAAAAGACAGGTAAGGGTTGGAGCCGGAATCTGGTGTGCGGAACTCAATGCGTTTTGATTTAGGATTGTCGCCCGTGTTTGGAATACGAACGGCGGCAGAACGGTTTTTAAAACTGTAAGCGAGTTTAATGGGAGCTTCGAAGCCCGGCACTAGACGCTTATAAGAATTGGTAATTGGATTTGTAAAACCACATAGCGAAGGCGCGTGTTTTAGGATCCCGCCAACAAAGAAAAGTGCCGTTTCTGAAAGTCCCGCATACTGATTACCAGCAAACAGGTTTTTTCCACCCTTCCACAAAGACATGTGAACATGCTGACCCGAGCCGTTGTCACCATACAAAGGCTTCGGCATAAACGTTGCTGTTTTGTTATGACGACGAGCTACGTTTTTAACAACATACTTAAACCATTGAAGATCATCAGCAGATTTAACAATTTCGTTGTACTGATAATTGATTTCACATTGAGCGCAGGCGACTTCGTAGTGGTGGCGCTCGACAATCATGCCCAATTTTTCAAGCTCTAGACAAATTTCTGTGCGCATGTCATGAAGGTTGTCCATGGGCATAGCCGCAAAATATCCACCCTTGTGTCGGGGTTTAAATCCAAGATTTGAACCGCCTTCTTCGCGACCACTGTTCCATTCACCGGCTTCTGAATCAATCTGATAAAAACCACCGTATTGAGTTTGGCTGTATCGGATATCATCAAAGATAAAAAACTCAGCTTCGGGGCCGAAATAAGCAGTGTCGGCGATACCAGTTGAGCTCAAATAAGCGAGAGCTTTTTTTGCGATCTGGCGCGGATCGCGATCGTAGGGAGTTAAAGTCTCGGGCATCACTACGTCGCACAACAGAGACACCGTTGGAATTTCTGCAAACGGATCCATTTTTGCGGTGCTTGGATCGGGCATCAATACCATGTCGGATTCGTTAATCACTCGCCAGCCGCGACAAGAAGAGCCATCAAAGCCCATGCCCTCTTCAAACATACTATCTTTTAATTGGTGAAGCGGTATCGTAAGGTGCTGCCACGTGCCCAGCATATCGGTGAACTTGAGATCCACCATTTGGGCGCCTTGCTTGTGGGCGTAATCAATACTTTCTTGCGGCGTCATTCAGTACTCCTTGGTTCGAAAGGTTTAAAAAATTAAATTGCATCTTCATCCAAATCCCCAGTGCGAATACGAAGGGCCGACGCCACTTCGTAAACAAAAATCTTGCCGTCGCCCACCTTGCCGGTATGAGCTGCGTTTTTAATAGCCTCAACAGCGGGTTTTAAAAGAGAGTCGTTAACAACGGTTTCGAGTTTTATCTTAGGTAAAAAATCGACCACATATTCAGCCCCACGGTAAATTTCTGTGCGACCTTTTTGCCGGCCAAAGCCTCGAACCTCGGTGATAGAGATTCCTTCGACACCGATCTCTGATAACGCTTCTACAACATCATCGAGCTTGAACGGCTTTATAAAGGCTTCGATTTTCTTCATTATGGAAGTCAAAAGTAGTCTGGAATTGATGTCCTGTCAAAGGAAGACAGGGCCAGGTAAAATATTGTCAACACCTCCTGCGTTGACTGCGTCGTTTGCGGTAAAATAGGATCTTTGTTATATACGCGCCTCTATGGTGGGATTTAACTTTTTTCTTTATGGCGTTTACGACGAAGGCGGGGCCTGCTTCGGTCGCTTCAAAAATTTTATTCGGCAATCGCGCCCTGCAATGGCCAAGGGCTCGCTTTATCAGCTACAAAGTGGGTTCTCGCTCGTTCTTAATCAAGGGGAACGCTTGGTGCGAGGCACCTTAGTGCAATTGGATATCCCGGAGACTCAGTGGGTCTTATTTGATGCGCTGAACGGTTGCGGTCTCGAAAAAATGTCGGCAAAGAGCTTCGTCGTTAAGGATAAAGTTCGACTCAATAGCGAAGAATATTCAGACCTGTCTGTTGATGCTTACTGTCTAAATCCAGAAAAAATTCTGATGACCTCGGGTGAGATTCAATCGGAGCAATTGAAGGAGTCTTGTTGCGTGCCAACATTGATGGCGGGGCTGACCGACCGACAAAAACTTTATATTCAAAAGTTATCGAAGACAAAAGGTCGTGAAGTGGTCCCCATAGACCTGGCGATTGCGAGGGAGCTGATTTCGAAAGAGCTCATTGTAGATAAAGGACGAAGACTGGCTTTGACCAATCTTGGCTCCGAAGTGAGCTGCTTTCTTTGACGGATCTCTTTCATGTGGTCCTCGTGGAACCCGAAATTCCCCATAATACAGGAAATATTGGTAGAACCTGTGTGGCTATGAACTGCCATTTGCACCTCGTCGAGCCGCTGGGGTTTTCGCTCAAAGAAAAACAGGTGCGACGAGCTGGTTTAGATTATTGGAAAACCCTCAACTTGACTCAATATAAAAACTACCCAGATTGGCAAAATGCATTTAGCCAAAAGAAGTGTTATTTTTTCACAACGAAAACTGACAGGTCGCTCTTTGAGGTGAATTTTCAACCAGGTGATGCGCTTGTTTTTGGTCCAGAAACTCGCGGTCTTCCGGCAGAGGTTTTGGAGCAGAATAAAGATAACTTGGTGACCATTCCCATGCTCGGATCGGTGCGGAGTTTAAACCTTTCTAACGCTGTGGCCATTGCTGTTTATGAGGCGTATCGAAAAGCAAAACAATCTCTACCCTATTGAAAATAGTATGGGTAGACTGGGGGCTTATGTTAAAAATCATCGCAAAAATCATTGGCACAAAGCACGACCGCGAGATGAAAATCATTCAGCCGGTCATCGATCAAATCAACAAACTTGAAGACCGCTTTAAGGCGTATTCTGAGTCTGAGCTTAAAAGCATGACCTCCCAGTTTAAGGAGCGAGTTGCGAAAGGTGAAAGCCTTGATTCTCTTTTGCCAGAGGCTTTTGCTATGTGTCGGGAAAGCAGTCGCCGCTGTTTGGGTATGCGTCACTATGATGTGCAGTTGATCGGTGGTCATGTACTACACAGAGGGGGCATTTCAGAAATGCGTACGGGTGAAGGAAAAACTCTCGTCGCAACACTCCCAGTTTACCTCAATGCCCTGAGCGGAAAAGGTGTTCACGTTGTGACTGTGAATGATTACCTTGCCAAGCGCGATGCGGAGTGGATGGGGCGCCTGTACAGCTACATGGGAATGAGCACGGGGATTATCGTGCACGATCTTAGCGATGCTCAACGACAAGCGGCTTACGGGTCAGATATCACCTATGCAACAAACAACGAACTGGGTTTTGATTATTTGCGCGATAATATGAAGTTTCGACTTTCTGATTATGTGCAACGCGATTTAAACTTTGCAATTGTGGATGAGTGCGATTCGATATTGATCGATGAGGCACGAACACCGTTAATTATCTCTGGCTCGGCCGAAGACAACACGCGTATTTATCAAGAGATCCACAGTTTTGTGAAGCATCTAAAACCAGACGAGCATTTTACCATCGAAGAAAAAAACCGTTCCGTGGCTATTTCTGAAGAAGGAAATACTAAGCTGGAACAATTGATGGGGATAGAAAATCTTTACGATCCACAACACATCGATAAACTACATCACGTTTACCAATCGCTTAAAGCAATTCACTTGTTTAAGCGCGATGTTGATTACATGGTGAAGGACGACGAAATTGTCATCGTAGATGAATTTACAGGACGTTTAATGGAAGGCCGTCGCTGGAGCGATGGGTTGCACCAAGCTGTTGAGGCCAAAGAAGGCGTGCATATTAAAAATGAGAGCCAAACTCTGGCATCCATTACATTTCAAAACTATTTCCGAATGTACAAAAAGATATCGGGCATGACTGGGACAGCCGACACTGAAGCTGAAGAGTTTCGCAAAATTTATAAACTCAATGTTTCCACGATCCCCACCAACAAGCCAATGATTCGAAAAGATGTTGAAGATGTTGTTTACAAAAGCGAAAAAGGAAAAATTTCGGCCATTATTAACGACGTTGTTGAGCGTAAACAAAAAGGTCAGCCTGTACTTGTGGGAACTGTAAGTATCGAAAAATCAGAACTGTTGAGTTCGGAACTGAAAAAGAAAAATGTTGCGCATACTGTTTTGAACGCCAAATACCACGAAAGAGAAGCGGAGATCATTGCCCAGGCTGGCCGCGCAGGGGCGGTGACAATTGCTACGAACATGGCGGGTCGTGGAACTGATATTATCTTGGGCGGGAATGCTGAATTTATGGCAAGGTCAGCGGGCGTTGATACCGAAAGCGAAGCTTATCAGCAAACGGTTGAAAAATTTAAAGTACAGTGCGATTCCGAGAAGAAAAGCGTTTTGAGCGCTGGCGGTTTGTACATCGTTGGTACCGAGAGACACGAATCACGCCGGATTGATAATCAGTTGCGTGGCCGTTCGGGTCGCCAAGGTGATCCCGGTGAAACCAGATTTTATCTCTCCCTGGAAGACGACCTTATGCGCAAATTCAATGGCGATCGCATTAAGCGCATCATGGACAGTCCATTATTTAATATTCCCGACGACGAGCCCATGACGGCGCGAATGGTCACCCGTTCTATCGAGGGTGCTCAAAGAAAAGTTGAAGGACATAACTTTGATATTCGAAAGCACTTACTTGAGTTTGATGATGTTATGAATTTGCAACGAACCAAGGTTTACGCGGTACGCAGGGCCCTTCTCGAGGAAGATAGCACCGGCGCAACCACGTTCGAAGAGAAAATTAAAGAGATGATGGGCGAAGTGACGTCGGATCTTCTCGACCTGTACGCGGACGAAAACGTGAAACGCCAGCAGTGGGACCTAACGTCTCTTGCTGTGGCCTTTGAAAAGCAGTTCGGTGTTGAAATTTCGTTCGAAGATAAAATCACTGGCGAAAATTTGCTGAATCAAGTGAAGAGCACTATTCAACAAAAATACGAAGAACAAAAACGGATTATGGGTGAGCTGTTTGATGACATTCAGCGTAGCCTCCTTCTTGGTGCCATAGATCATTATTGGAAAGAGCATCTGTATCGTGTGGATCGAATTCGCGAATCTGTAAATTTAAAAGCCTACGCGCAAAAAGATCCATTGATGGAATATCGCAAAGAAACATTTCAAGCTTTCGAAGAAATGAATCAGCGTGTGCGTGCAGATGTAGTTGAGAAATTTATGAAACTTAAGGTTGTTATGGAGCAGCAGAGGCCCGACGAATCCGTGGATACCGAAGAGGCTCGCGACGAGATTTTAGAGGCTCTCCGGCCCAAGCAGCCGCAAAAAATGACGCTATCTTCAGGCACCCCGAGCGATGAAGATGATCGGGCCAATCGCAATCAGAGACGTCAGGTAGAGAAAACCGCCAAAAAGAAAAAGAAACTTTTTTAAATTAACATGGAGGGCGCAAGGATGGCGCGATGTCCAGAGTGTCAAACAGAACAAAGTGCTGATTTCGGCATGACCACCTGCCCACAGTGCAGTGCTGTGTTTATGATAGGGATCGACGGCCAAGTAGACAGTGCAGAGGCGCTCAATTACGACGAGCCCGAGCACCAACCCATTGATGAACCAATTGTACAACCTTCTGAAGAGCCGACAACTCTCCAGCCTTACGAGCCACAAAACGATGATTTTGTAGAAACTTTTGCGGCTGCAACCGAGGAAAAGGCATCCGAGGAATTCATCGAAGGCAACCCTGTGAATGACATCGAAAATGAAGAGCAAGGTGGCGATAAAAATGATGTTAATACAGACGTTAATACAGTAGACGAGTACAGCGAAAACTTTCTCGATAATCTTTCCGACAACAAAGTCACGCCAGTTTCTGCGACAGATCCGCTAGATATCCAGCGGTTTGATGAATCTGCAGCTTCGCAAATGGACGATGGGGAGTACGTTTACGAGGTTATTATTACCGGGATCGACTCCGCAGATCTCAAAAAAGACATTATCATGGCTCTGTCCGAAAAAAGGTTCTCACTGATAGTATCGGAGCTACAAAAAGAAATTCAAAAAGGCGAACTCATTGTTCGCAACTTGAATCCCGTACGAGCCATGCTTATTGTGCTGAGGCTGCAAAGCCTTGACGTCATTGTGGAGTGGAGACAAAAACATTTTACACAAGCAGCGGCAGCTAAAAAAGGTGAGGTGGAGATATGATTTTTTTATTTGCAGTTTTTTTCTTTGCGAATGGAGAGCCTATGCCTGTGCATAAGGCTCAAATGCAAATTCATGATCAAAAGATTTTAGAGCATGAGGTGCGACTTAAAGAGTTACTAAAAAACAAAGAGGTCGTCAAAGAAGGCGAGCATCTGGAAGAAATTCTCAGCGAAATCGCCGATACTCACAAAGAGCTTGTTAACATTAAGAAGAAGCGGGAAGACATTCGCGAACACTTAAGAAAAAGTCACTCCTCGGAAGAAGCATTTTCTGATTTAAGTTTTTTCAAACAAACGGAGCTTAAAAAAGATACCAAAAAGCAAACAACGGATGTCATGCTCGACAGAAAATTGGATGAGCTGTTAACCTTGGTGCAAAGACAATATGTTCGCACGCTGAGTGAAGATTTTAAGGTTTCTAAAGAGCTTCAAACAGAAGAAGACGTCAGAAAAAAGCTGAAAGATCAACGAGTTAAGGTAAACAAGGCGAACAAGAAAAAGTATATTCGCGAAGAGCTCGAAACTACGATCAAAAGCGAATAAGATTCTTTACATATCCTGTGCCCATATCATAAACCCATCCATGTAAACGAATTTGAGGGTTTTCAGAAATGAGCTCCTTGAAGACCTCGCTATTTTTGAGATGGTTCACTTGAGCAATAACATTCAGTTCAACCAATCGATTCGTGCGATCTGTTGTGTTGGTAATATTTTCGAGTTCATCTGTGTTATTGGAGGCAACGACTTTGATATTTTTTAGCCACTTATCAATAAGTCCAAAGGACTGATCGCCCATTGCAGAAATAACCCCACCGCATCCGTAGTGTCCGCAAACAATCACATCGCGAACCTTTAGGTAACGAAGAGCGTAGGTTACAACTGACATCAGATTCAGATCATCTGCATGAATCAGGTTTGCGATATTTCGGTGTACAAACATTTCACCCACAGAAGTTCCCGTTATCTCATTGGGTAGAATACGTGAGTCAGAGCAACCAATCCAAAGATACTGCGGCGCTTGCCCCTTTGAATTGTTCTCAAAGAAAGATGCATCACTCTGCAATTTCTCAAGGACCCAGGCTTTGTTTTCTAGGAAAATAGCTTTTATGTTAGGCAAGGGTCACTCCTTAAAGTACGGAGAAAGGGCAAGGCTTGATTTTCGAATTCGCACTTTGATATTTTTTTTCTCCGCGGAATCTACAAAATCTTCTATCATACCTATGATATCGGCATCAATAAATACAGGACGTGACCCATCAATTAAAAGTTCAGATTGTTGGGGTAAAGAAGAGAGCAGTCTTTTTACGATCGGCTTATTTAAAAAAGAAGTGTCTTTGTTAAATCGCAAAAGATAATTGTTGTCTTCATTCACAAGCACAACGGAAGCGTGGATGTTGGTTTTGAATACATAGTATAGGCCAACAAAAAATCCGATAAGCACACCGACAAGAAGGTCTGTAAACAAAATAGCAAGAATAGTTACTATAAATGGTATAAATTGAGAAAGACCCATTTTAGCAAAAGATTTGTAGAGTTTTGGCGAAGTGAGTTTAAATCCAACGAAAATCAGTATCACAGCTAAACACGCGAGAGGAATTTGATTCAATAAGTTGGGTGCAAAAACAGCAAATAGCAAAAGCCATAGCGCATGCAAGATTCCGGAGAGCCTCGAGGTTCCGCCGGCAGAAACATTAGCGCTTGTGCGCACGATGACAGCAGTGATTGGTAGACCGCCGAGAAGACCGCTGACAATGTTTCCTGAGCCTTGGATAAAAAGTTCACGTGAAGTGTTTACGCCTCTTTTGAGGGGGTCTATTTTTTCACTAGCATCAACACTCAAAATCGTTTCAATGGACCCGATCAGGCACAGTGTTACTGCGATCATAAAGTGATCCCAGTTGAACACGGAAAATAACTTTGACGGAGAAACCACAGAAAACAATTTTGTTGAAGGAACCTGCACAAGGTGTTCGGTTGAAAGTTGAAACCCCATCTTCGGTAAAATAATAAGATTTAAAAAAATCCCAAAGGCGACAGCTACCAATGCAGCAGGTATCAATTTTAAGGTTGCGATCCTTGCGCTCAGCCAGTCCCAGCTCAAAATTGTAAAAACAGAAAATAAAGAAATAATCACAGCCCCGTAAGTGATAGACGAAATCGCGTGCGAAAGAGCACTGAATGTGTTGTCACCATCGTTTTGTGAAAACGACTCATCACCGAAAAAATCGGCGTCAAAACCAATGGCATGAGGAATCTGCTTAAGAATAATAAGAATTCCAATGGCAGCGAGCATGCCCTTTATAACGGAAGAGGGAATCAGGGCACCAATAACTCCAAAGCGAAGTAGCGCGAGCATGATTTGAAGGGCGCCTGCAAGGGCGGTAATAAGACAAAAGATCTCAAAAGAACCTACATTTTGGATCCCGGAAAAAACAACGACAGTGAGGCCCGCCGCGGGGCCAGAAACGGAGATTTCTGAGGGGCTCAAGAGACCAACAAGTAGCCCTCCCACAATTCCAGCGATAAGCCCGCTAGATGCGGGCGCTCCTGAGGCCAACGCAATTCCTAGGCAGAGAGGCAGTGCCACAAGAAAAACAACAAAAGAGGATCTAAGATCTTTGGAGTTGAAGCGGATGGATCGAATTTGGTTAAGGGCAGTTTTCAAAATAGCCTTTACTTAATTTACGGGTTCGTAGGGAATGGGCTCTTTTTTGGCCCGAGGAGCTAAGTCTACAAAAACAACTTTGCCTTCTTGGAACCATATTTCCTTATCGATAGAGCTACCTGTGGGTTGCTTGAGTTTATAAACCCAACGTTGTGTGCTCTCTTTAAAGTAAGTACGTTCTGGATTCCCTAGTTTATGAAGGACAGTACCCTTTTCGTCTCCGATTGAGATTTGCTGGAAATCGATAGGGGGTGGCGACGAGCAGGCACAAAGTCCAAAACAGATCACCGAAAGGAGTACTTTTTTCATGGAAAAAGCATAGAGGAATTTTCGCCCGAAATCCACTTGTTTCAAAATGCCATGGGGAGTATAAATAAAGTTCTCAAGGAGATGTGCATGTCGGAATACCAACCCGGTGACTACAATCGTGCAGGATACCTCTCATTTATGTTTTGTATGGCATTTACGATGATTTTTTTCGTCTATATTGCTTTTTTCCATCCAGGCGTGGATTTAAAAGAACTTAAAATACCTGATGCCGTTAAGGAGACAGCCGTTGAGCCACCTACCGCTGAAACGCCTGCTGCTCCAGCAAAGTAAAGCAGCTGCGTTTTTATTTATCGTTTTATTAATTTCAAACGCACGGGCCTATGATCCTGCGGAATCCGCTTCTCTTAACAACGATTTGCCTCGGCAAATTAAAGATGTGGGTATCACCGAGCAGCTTGGCGAGGACCTGCGTAAAATAAAAGCCCAGTTTGTCGATGAAAAGGGACTTTCGCAAAGTTTGGGTCAGTGGATTTCGCCGCAGCGCCCTACCATTTTAAGCCTCGTCTATTTTAACTGCCCCAGTCTTTGCAGTCTCCATTTAAATGGAGTGCTTGATGCTTTAAAACAACTATCTCTGGTTGCTGGCAAGGATTACGATTTGCTGGCTGTAAGCTTCGATCCCAGCGAAACATCCGATCTGGCAGCAGCCAAAAAATACAATTATCAGCAAAAATATAATTTCCCAAACGACGGCGATGGAATTCACTTTTTAACGGGTGATGAAAACTCCGTGAAAACTCTTGCTGATACGGTCGGTTTTAAATATAAATGGGATAATAAAGCAAATGAATGGGCGCATGCGTCTGCGGCGGTGCTGCTAACTCCTGATGGGAAAATTTCACGCTACTTACACGGCGTGTACTTTGAACCAAAGACGTTTCGACTGTCTATTGTTGAAGCCTCTCAAGGGAAAGTAGGGTCTGTCGTCGATTCCATCATGCTTTTTTGTTACAGATACGATCCAAGCGGGAGTCAATACGCTCTCTATGCGTTCAATGTAATGAGAGTGGCTGGTGCGATCGCGGTCACAATGCTGTTTTTTTGGCTGTTTCTGTTTTGGAAACCACTTAAGAAAGAGGAGTAAGCAACATGTTTTGGTTCGTTCCGTCGGCACAAGCAAATACCTTCATGCCACCTGCAGCTTCGGAAGTTGCTCAACAAGTCAGTTATCTTTACGCATTCATGCTTATTGTGAGTGCTATTTCGTTTGTCCTACTTATTGGTGGAATGCTTTATTTTCTCCACAAATATAAAAGAAAAACCGCAAACGATAAGACTCCGTACATTTCGCACAATCACACGCTTGAATTTATTTGGAGTTTTATTCCATTTGTGATTTTTTTGATCTGTTTTGCCTGGGGCGCATATATTTACCTCGAAATGCGCGACTTCAAAGAGAATGCTCTCGAAGTGCACGTCTATGGTAAGAAGTGGGTTTGGGAATTTGAATATAAAGATGGCCGCAGAATCACCCCAACGGTGGATGAAAAGGGACAACAAACGCCATCGACGATGGTTGTACCTATAGACACACCAATCAAACTTTTAATGACATCTGTTAAAGTTACGCCAGAGGACAAGGCCGTTCTTCATAGCTTTTTTGTTCCAGCGCTTCGTATTAAACAAGATTTGGTACCTGGCCGCTTTTCTGCATTAGGTTTCACGGCCAACAAGCTTGGAACCTTTCAGGTGTTTTGCACAGAGTTTTGTGGCACTGGGCACTCAACAATGATGGCACTAATCAAGGTTGTTTCCAAAGAAGACTTCGATAAATGGGTTCTTGGTGATGATTCCTCGGGAGGAGCCAAAGAAGTGACTCTTGTTGATAAGGGACGCCAAGCCTATGCGAAGTGGGCATGTATCGGTTGTCACACTTTGGACGGCAAAGTGGGAACGGGCCCAACGTGGAAAGGCCTCTACGGCTCAAGCAGAAGTTTCAATGATGGAACAAGCGCAACAGCTGATGAGAACTATATTCGCGAGTCCATTTGGGAACCCAATAAAAGAATTTCTAAGGGTTACGAGCCCAATAAAATGCCTGCCTTTAAAGGCATGGTCAGTGAAGAAGAAATTATGGCGATCATTGAATTCATGAAAACTGTGAAATAGGAGAAGTTATGGCTGGATCAGGTACAAGTTATTTACAACATGGCAAAGGCTTGTGGTCATGGTTAACGTCGCTCGATCACAAACGTATTGGGTTACTTTATTTTTTCTCTGTTGCGTTCTTTTTTTTACTTGGTGGGCTTTTTGCCATCCTCATACGTTTAGAGCTTTTTAAGTCTGGGGCTTTGTTTAGCCCAGATTTGTACAATAAATTAATGACCTATCACGGGGCCATGATGGTGTTTTTTGTAATCATCCCTGGAATTCCGGCCATTCTTGGAAACTTCTTTTTGCCTCTTCAGATTGGAGCCAAAGACGTGGCGTTCCCACGGGTTAACCTGATGAGCTGGTACTGCTTAATGGGTGGATTTCTATTGGCGGCATCAACATTGCTGATAGGCCGAAATGGTGGATGGATTGGCGGTGTTGATGGCGGTTGGACATTCTATACTCCTTACAGCATCAGTTTTAAACCTGCGACTATTGTGATGGCACTTGCAGTCTTTGTTGCTGGATTCTCATCGATTCTCACGGGTGTAAACTTTATCGCCACGGTTCATAGATTGCGCGCTCCTGGGATGACAATGAGCCGTATTCCACTGTTTGTGTGGGCGATTTATTCAACAGCTATTTTACAAGTTCTTGCAACGCCGATTCTTGGCATAACAGTTTTGTTGTTGGCCATGGAAAATATTTTCGGAATCGGAATTTTTGATCCAGAACTCGGTGGAGATCCAGTACTCTTTCAACACTTTTTCTGGTTTTATTCTCATCCAGCGGTGTACATCATGGTACTTCCGGCCATGGGAATTATTAGCGAAGTGATCACAACATTCTCGAAGAAGACGATTTTTGGTTACACCGCCATCGCGTACTCATCAGTGGCTATCGCTGCCATCAGCTTTTTAGTTTGGGGACACCATATGTTCACAAGCGGACAGTCGGAAGTGATTGGAATTACCTTTTCGGTTTTAACAATGCTTGTCGGTGTTCCTACGGCGATTAAATTGTTCAACTGGATAGCCACACTGTATGGTGGCTCGATACAATTTTTGAGTCCCATGCTTTACGTGTTGGGCTTCATGTTTATTTTCACGATAGGCGGAATCACAGGAGTCTATCTCGCAACTTTGGCCACAGATATTCACTTTCATGACACCTACTTTGTTGTCGCCCACTTTCACTATGTGATGGTTGGTGGAACCTTGATGGCGATTCTGGCTGGAGCCTATTACTGGTTACCAAAAATGATTGGTAAGATGTACAAGGAGTCATTGGCGCGCCTTTCTTTTATCTTCATATTTATTGGTTTTAATGTGACGTTCTTTCCACAATTTATTTTAGGAAACATGGGTATGCCTCGTCGTTACCACGATTATCTTCCGGCTTATGAATCATTAAATATGATTTCGACCACGGGTTCTTGGTTGATCGCAATAGGTTTTTTAATTGTTGCCTACTCCATCATTGACGCTATTTTGTACGGCCCCAAAGCTCCAATGAATCCTTGGGGAGCTAAAACATTAGAGTGGACAACACAATCTCCACCGCCACATGAAAACTTCGAAACAACACCAACCGTAACGGCAGGTCCTTATGAGTACAGATAATCATCATCACGCCCACCACTTTGACAGTGCGGAACACGAATATGCCACTAGCAAAGAGGGGATTTGGCTCTTTTTGACCTCCGAGATTTTAATGTTCGGCGGGCTTTTCGTGGGCTATATCATCTACAGCAATATGTACCCCCAGGTTTTCCACGAAGGTGCTAAGCATCTTGATTGGAGATTGGGTGCGCTCAATACTATCGTGCTTTTAACAAGCTCACTCACCATGGTTTTAGGAATTCACTACAGCCAACACAACGACCGCAAAAAAGCTGTTTTCAACTTAGCCGTCACCATCCTTTGCGGTGCTATATTCATGCTGGTTAAGTACTTTGAATACACGCACAAAATCCACGAAGGTCTTTTGCCGGGCAAATGGTATCACGGACCTGTTCCTGAGGGCATAAGCAACATCGGTTTATACTATTCCTTCTACTTCATGATGACCGGTCTACACGGGATTCACGTGCTTGCGGGTATGGGATTAATTTTGTGGGTTCTTTTAAGAGCGCAAAAGGGAGAGTTCAACTCTCAGTACTACACTCCGGTTGAGGGTGTTGGCTTGTTTTGGCACTTAGTGGATTTGATTTGGATCTTTTTATTCCCCTTACTTTACTTAGTGGGCTAGGAGAACACATGGGACAAAGCGGAGAACATCACGCAATTACTTTAAATACGCACTTAAAGGTGTTTGCAGCACTTATAGGCTTTACGCTTCTCACTGTGGTAACCGCCAAAGGAATGGATTTTGGTTCATTCAACTGGGTTGTTGCATTTACTATTGCTACAGCAAAAGCTTTTTTAGTCATGGCTTACTTTATGCATCTTAAGTACGACGAAAAGATTTTCAAAGCCATTATTGCCTTGAGTTTCTTTTTTGTCTTTTTGTTGTTTATTTTTTGTGTTGTCGATTTAGCGACGAGAGTTGTACAAACTAGCACGCTTTAAAAAATAACATCAGGAACAAATAATTTATGAGATGGGTTCCTAGTGAAAGCATTTTTTGACCTCACCAAGTTCGGTATTGTTTGTTTTGTCCTTTTTACGGGAGCAGCGGCGTATTTTCTTGGTTTGAATCCCTACGAAAAACTCGACACCACTCACTTTTTTATTTTCCTCGGCGCCCTCTATTTTTTGAGTTCAGGAAGCTTTGCTCTCAATCAGCTGCAAGAGATCGACATCGATCGAAAAATGCCGCGCACTCAAAACCGTCCCCTTCCTAGCGGGATATTTTCTAGCACCACGGTTTTAGCGATCGCTGTGGTGTGCCTGTTGCTGGGTTTTGGGCTTGGATATCTGGTGTCTTATTGGTTTCTTGTTTACGGAGCTCTTACTGTGGTTCTGTACAATGGACTGTACACGATGTACTGGAAAAAGAAGTGGGCCTTTGGAGCTGTTCCTGGAGCTATTCCTGGGGCCATGCCAATTTTGCTGGGCTATGGAGCGCATAATATTGCCCTTTCTCGCGAAAGCTTCTACTTGTTTATTCTTATGTTTTTATGGCAGATGCCCCACTTTTGGGCCTTGGCGCTTCGTTATCGTGAAGACTATGCTCTCGCGGGGATTCCCGTATTGCCTGTGGTGATCGGCGAGCAAAGAACTCTTTACCATATTGGTTTGTATGTTTTTGCTTACGCAGCTTGGGCCGTTTGTTCTCCTTGGTTTATTAATGTTTGGATCGGCTACCTTTTGGTGATTCTTCCCTTCGTTGCCAAAGTCGTTATTGAATTTTGGTCTTACTATAAAGACCCCAGTAAAAAACGGTGGCTGTCTTTTTTTCTTTGGACGACTTTCAGTGTATTGGTGTTTGTGATCATTCCCGTTTTTGATAAATGGGGAGAAATGGTGTTTAAATGATCGAAAAAAATTATTCTAAAATTATCGGCTTTTTGATTTTTCTAACCTTCGACCTGATGTTGCTGGGGGCGGCTGTGCGCGCTCTCGACGCCGGGCTTGCTTGTCCCGACTGGCCTTTATGCTTTGGAAAAGTTTTGCCCAAATATGATATGCAGGTTTATTTAGAAGTGATTCACAGATTTATCGCTGGATTTGTGGCCCTTATATTTTTTATCGCTTATGCGGGGGCTTTTATTTATCCGCGCCTCAAACCACTGCGCTGGACGCTCTCTGTGGGTTTACTTCTACTTCTGGCACAGATTGTAATGGGTGGTCTCACAGTCCTTAAAATTCTCGAACCAGGAATTGTAACGGCCCACCTTAGTCTTGCAACAGCGTTTTTGATTTCGTTGGTGGTTGTTCAACATCAATTGGAGGAATCTCGGGTTCAGATTTTAAAAAACCCGACCTTCGAAAAGCTCTCGCTCCTCGGTGTTATTCTTGTTTGCGCACAGATTGTAGTTGGTGGATGGGTGGCTTCAAATTACGCCGGCATGGCGTGTGTTGATTTTCCACTTTGCAACGGGCAGTGGTTTCCAGCGTGGACGGGTCCCATTGGTGCGCAGGTGATCCACCGATTAATGGCTTACAGTCTCGCATTCTTTTTTGTTGTCTATTTTTTCTATGCGCTGAAGGCGGCGAGTAAAGCACAAATAGCGTTCGTGCAAAAAAAGACAGCTTTTCAATGTCTGCTTCTTATTTTTTCGCAAGTGACGGTGGGCGTGTTAAATTTGCAGCTGCAGATTCCTGCATGGATGACGGTCTTGCATCTAGGTTTGGCGCTTTACTTACTGTTGACGATTTTAAGAGTGAACCTACTGCATATTTTTAATAAAAAGACCTAGAGCCCCTTTAAGGCAATCACAATTATATTGTGCTCAACTTTTTTTCGAGCTCTACAATTTTTTCGAGCATTTTATCTTGGGAGTCTTTTCTTTTTTTAGCTAAAAAAGCGCGAGCAATGAGATCCCCAAGAATGCCAGAAAAATAAATCTCATTGGAATCCCATTTTCTCATTTGGGAAACACTCTCCGAACAAACGATGCCAACCACGTCGCCATACTCACGAATAGGAACATCCAGCATGGATACGATGGAATTTGGTATCATGTAGGACTGCAAGAGCTCAGAAGTTCGACGATCTGTTTTAACGTCTTTAATCGCCAGCACACGATGGTAACCGATGGCCTCAAAATAAGTGGGGTAGTCGTCTGTCGAAATTTCTAATTCTTGAGCGCTATGGAGAGAAGAGGATTTTTCGTAGAGATTGATACATTTCAGCTTTTTTTTGTCGACACTGTAAACCCAAACACTGAGGCGCTCCACCCCAAGGCAATGAGACGCGCTCTCAAGAATAAAATGAATAGTTTCATCGAGATTGCCGCTATCAAGAATAGGACTGCGAGATATTTGTAACAAGACATCATTAAAATGTGCAAACTTCGGGTTTGAAAAAGGCATAACCTTTTCCTCCTTTGTTTTTAGGGTTCAAAATCAGGCTGTCGCTCGGGAGATGCCTTTAAAAAGTCGGTGAGCTTTAAGCAGCGATCATTCACCTCAACACATTTTTTGAACGGGGAGATATCAAATTTAAAACGAAGTGAGCTAAAAATTTGGGGTACCAATAGGCAATCGGCCATGGTGATTTGATCACCAAAGCAGTACTTGCCTGAATACAGTTGTAAGAGTTCTTCGAGGCTTTGTAAACCACGGCTGACCCACTCTTGGATCCATTTTTGTCGATCTTCGGGGGAAACCTTACTTTCGCGCTCGAGAAATTGCATCACGCTAAGGTTCTGTAAGGGCTGGATGCCGCTATTTACGATTTCGCACATCTGACGCACAAGCGCACGCTCTGTGAGTGATTTTGGAAGAAGTGGCGGATGAGGAAATTTCTCTTCGATGTATTCAAGAATCGCCATCGATTGACCAATGATTGCATCTCCATCTGCAAGCGTTGGAACCTGTCGAGAAGGGTTCACAATTTTGTAGCGTTCGCTGTGCTGTACGCCGCCATCTTTTAAAAGATGAACCGGCACCAGCGCGTAGGGAGTACCTTTTAAATTCAGGGCGATACGGACACGATAGGCGCAAGAGCTGCGAAAATACGAATAAAGAAGTAAGTTGGGCTGTGCCATGGCCGCATCATATTCAGGATGGTGGGACGGCGCAACAACTAAGATGACTTATCCCAGAAATGCTCCTACAAAGAGAGCATGAAATTAGGAACACTTAAGACATCACAATGGGGCGACGGAAAACTTGTCGTCGTGAGCAAAGATAACAAAACCTACGCCGAAGTTCCAAATATCTCTAAAAGCTTGAGAGAAGCCTTAGAGTCTTGGCAACTCACCAGACCTCTTTTGGCAAAAATCTTCGACGAGCTCAACGCGGGTTCGCTGCAGGGTGCAAAACCTGTGGATGAAAATCTTTTTCATTCTCCACTACCGCGCAGCTTCCAGTGGGCGGATGGTTCTGCTTTTTTATATCACGTTAAATTGGTTCGCATGGCGCGCAATGCAGAAATGCCTGAGTCGCTTTACAAGGTTCCGCTGATGTATCAAGGCGGAAGCGATAACTTTTTAGCTCCCACAGAAGATATTCCCCAGGTTGATTTTTCCCACGGCACAGATTTTGAGGGAGAAGTGGGCGTGATTACAGATTACGTTCCCATGGGGAGCACCCCACAACAGTGTCTCGAAAAGATTTTACTTTTTGTGGTTATCAATGACGTTTCGTTGCGTGGACTTATTCCAGAAGAATTGGTTACGGGATTTGGTTTTTTTCATGGAAAACCCTCTTCATCTTTTGCCCCATTTGCCGTCACCGCCGATGAACTAGGAGAGGCTTGGAAAGAGGGTCGCGTGCATTTGCCACTCAATGTGGAATACAACGGAACGTTTTTTGGAAAAGCTAATACCGGAGCTATGCATTTTCATTTTGGCGATTTAATTTCCCACGCAGCAAAAACGCGTCACCTTATGCCGGGAACAATCATTGGGAGCGGAACCGTTTCTAACGAAGATCACACCATGGGCTCGAGCTGTTTGGCAGAAAAGCGAATGATCGAAAAACTCAATGAAGGTGTCATTAAAACCCCGTTTATGAAAGAGGGCGACACCATTAAGATTGAAATGAAATCCACTGAGGGTAAAAATATTTTTGGTACAATTTTTCAAAAAGTTGTTAAGTACCCCTTATGAAGTTAATTCAAGTTGTCAGTAATGGTCTTAAGCTGGAAACACTTTTAATTAATACATTAAATGCACTTCGCCATCTCACAAAGGCGACATCCGAAAAAATGGTCGAAGAGTCGCATATTTATTTGCGCGAAAAGAAAATCGTTCGACATCAGATTTTTGTTAAAAAAGGCACCGTGGTTTCCATACTATCCCCTGATTCGTTATATGCAAAAATGCCCTTTCAGTTGAGTTCTGGGCACGTTGTGTACGAAGATAGCGACATTATCGTTGTGGACAAACCATCAGGATTGTCGACTCAGTCTACGCAAACGCCGGGGGAAGATCATCTTTTCGCAGCGGTGATTGCCTACCTCACAGAACAGACGCCTTCGAAATTGGCCTACGTGGGACTTCATCATCGTTTAGATCGAGACACCTCTGGTCTCGTATTGATGACCAAAAAATCATCTGCCAACAAATCCATTTCAGATCAGTTTAAAGACCGAAAAATAGTAAAAAAGTATTTAGCAATCGTTCAGGGCGACAAACCCGCACAGAGTAAATGGAAGGTGGAAGCACCAATTAGCCGACTCCATGGGGCCAAAGATTTTCGTTTTGGCATTAATCATAAAAAAGGTGACGAGGCCGTAACTCTTTTTAATTACGTAAAATCCATCGATCAAAATCACCATTTGATTGAGTGTCAGCCAATCACTGGCCGCACACATCAAATTCGAATACATTTAGCCAGCTGCCAAATTCCCATCGTCGGCGACCGCCTTTATGGTATCAAATCCGACAAACGCCTTCAGCTTTACGCTCATAACCTCCAATTCGAACACCCAAAGACCGGCGAAAAAATGAACCTCTCCTCAAAACGCTCACTCGACATATAAAACAAAAAAACTATTTAATTAATTTGGCGAAACTCCGCGAGGTCTCCTTTTTAAACACGGACTCCTGTCCTCGCTCGTTTCGGCTTCGCCGATCGCATCACGCTAACGAGAGGTTCCAAAAAGAAGCCTTTTCAAATCTCAGAAGAAGAACAGAAAACCTTATTTGCAGAGGTCGGAGATTTTAGAGGTGTAAAAAAGTTTGTTTTTTCCGTCGCAGTGGTTGCGTCCATCTGGATTGTTGCTACTTTTTACTGCGTCCCAAGAATGGTGGGCAATGGTGAGGGTGGTTTCGGATAAAGAGCTATCTTTGTCCATCACATCAAGATCACAGACTGGTATGCTTATTTTTTTTGCGGTTTTTTTATTTTTACAGGTCACGGTAAGAGCAATTTCGAAGGGTTTGCTAACGGGCTCGGCTTCGGGGCGCTCGACTCTTTTGTACTCAACGTGGATGAGGGTGTTTTCCAGGACTCTGGTCGGGGTGTTTTGGGCAGCAAAAGCGATATTTAAAATGAAAAGGGCATATGTCATATTAACCTCTCGACGTTCTTTTAGTTTAAGTCGCTGTTAGTAGAAATCAAGTTGGTTTGTGATAGGTCCCTGCTTTAATCTAGAGAGATGACGATACATGCCGTAGTAATTCTATTGTTTACACTTTTTGTTCAAGCCAGCGAGGTCACGAGTCAAGGGCGGGGAGTCCCGCAGTACAATGTGGACGAAGCGGCGATTGCGAATGGACCACTTAATAATATGTCGACACAGAATCTTTGTAATGGAGATCAGTCGTTTTCTGTCTATGCCGATCGAGATTTAATTTCACGCGGAGGGCAAGCATTGCAGACTTGCGAAATGATGCTCAATCCGTTTTTTGCGCAATTGATCAAAGCCTTCATACCTAAATGCGCTAAAGAAGCAGCGGTAAAAAATGGAATGAGTTTACCGACGAGTGTTTCGATTGAGCAAATGGGTGGTTACGCAAACCGAGATGCGCGCAACAGCACAAAGCGCAGTCGTCATTCCCATGGAATGGCGCTGGATGTTTCGGCGATTCGTCTTCACTCAAGGGATATGTTAGGGCGTGAAAGTACGCAACGAATCGCGCTCACTGGCAACACAACCAATCAACCTTTCTATGATGCTTTTCGCACGTGTTGGGATGTTGCCGTGGCTGAAGTGAGTGGGAGAAATTGTACGTGTTCCATTGGGCACGAGCATACGCACGATCCGTCGAACGCCTTACACAATGATCATATGCATATTTCGTTATCTTGTCCGTCAGCACCAGGAACCGTTAATTGTGAAAACGACAAAGAGGTTCTGAACTTTGCGAGTCACAACTAGGCATTGAGCACAGAGTTGCTGTCTGCTTCGGAGTTTTCATCCTCTTTTAAGATGCGTTCAAGTTCACGATTTGCGTTGCGAGTATAGCTCCACATTTGCTCTTTGTCGTCGCGCAACTCGAGTTGCTTCGTGAGAATTTTCTCATCATGGATACGGAAATTGCGAAGGGCACGTTCCACAGCCGCTTCTGGTTTGCCACGTTTAAGCATGACCTCTTTGGCCACATCGAGACTTGTCATGTACGTTTCGCGATGCACAGAGGTAATTCCCAGTTCCATAAGATCGAGTGCATGCTGACGATTGCGAGCCCGAGCAATGATTTCTAGATTTGGAAAGTGCTTGCGAACCATTTTTGCTGCGGCTACAGACTGATCAGGGTCATCAATGGCGAGAACAAAGTATTTCGCCTTTTTTGCCCCGGCGGCCTCCAGAATGTCGTGCCGAGAAGCATCGCCGTAATAAACCTTATTGCCAAACTCCCGAGCGGTTTCCACCTGAGCGGCGTCGTGATCTAAGATAGTATGAACAACATCTTCCACATTTAAAAAACGAGTCACAATCTGTCCAAACCGACCAAAACCTGCAACGATAACTTCGACGTCGGCGGGAAACTGGTCATCGTAGGGTCGTTCAGAAATTTCCGAAAACTTCCGCAAATATTTTTGGTTAAAAGAAAACAGAAATGGCGTTAACGCCATACTCAACGTCACAGCCGCACTCAGGAGCGAGGAGGTTTCGGAATCCATCAAACCTTGAGCGATGGCAGAGCTAAACAAAACAAACGCAAATTCTCCGCCGAGAGCTAAAGCCAGAGCAGTGTTACGTGCGGGCTCCTTTGCTCGCCCAAAAAAACGCGCGGTGAGAAAAACAACCACTGCTTTTAAAAGCATAAACGTGAAAGTCAAAAGCAATATCCAGTGGGGCTTTTGAGCAAGAACAACAAGATCAAGCGACATCCCCACAGCCATAAAAAACAGGCCGAGTAGAAGCCCTTTAAACGGAGCTAAATTTGTTTCGAGTTCATGACGGTATTCAGAATTCGCAAGGAGAACCCCTGCAAAAAAAGCGCCTGTCCCCATGGAAAGCCCTGCGGCCTCCATCACAACAGCGGCACCAATAACGATTAGTAAAGACATTGCGGTGAAGACCTCAGGGGTTTCGGCGCTGGCGATCAGGCGCAAACCATGACGAATCAAAAAGTTTCCAACAACAACAAAAGCTAAGATAAGCCCTACGGCTTTACCAAACAAAAGCCACACACTCCCGGTAGCTGACGTTTGCGAGCTGAATAGACTTAAAGAAGCAACAATTGGAACAACGGCTAAATCTTGAAACATAAGTACCGAAAAAGTATCTTGGCCATGGGAAGTCTTCAGTTGGTTGTTGTCCTCGAGAATTTGAATGCTGAAGGCTGTGGACGACAGGGCTAAACCAAAACCGGCAATGTAGGCGAGCGCAAAAGGAAGATTCAAAATATAAACGCCAACGAGGCAAAATAATACACCGGTCAGCAAAACCTGAAGCAGTCCCAAGCCGAAAATAGAACGACGTAAAGCCCACAGCTTATTAGGGGAAAGCTCGAGGCCGATGACAAAAAGTAAAAAGACGATTCCCAGTTCCGAAAAATGCAAAATATCTTTCGCGTCAGAGATGAGGCGCAAAACAAAGGGACCAATGATGACACCCGAAAACAAATACGCCAGGATCGCTCCCAATCCAACTTTTCGAAAAAGAGGAACAAAAACAACGGCAGCCGTAGAGAGCGTGAGAAGTTCGATGAGTAAAGACTGCATTTAAGGCTCTCCCAGTTGCAGGCCCTTTGTTTTCAACTTCGAACGAAGGGCGGTATCGATCGAAAAATACTTCATTGTATCTAGCATCATGATATCAAAATGATAGTTCTTAACCCAAGGCTGTGCAACCACTGGGCGAATACGGTGCGTTTGGAAAATCCACGGGCAGTCTTCAATAATAATTTTTTCCATTTCTCTGTAAAGCAAAGTCCTCTCCTTGTTTGCCGGTAAAGTGAGGGACTTTTCGTAAAGTCGGTCGAAGGTTGAGTTTTGATAATTGGCAGAGTTGGGTCCAGGAGAAATATTTTTGCTATAAAACAATTGCAGAAAATTCTGGGCATCTGGGTAATCCGCATTCCAGGCGTAATCGAATAGATCTGCTTTTTTCTTTTTAATTTTATCGTTAAACTGCGGCCAGGTGTTCGCCGTTAAGCGAATTTTAATATTGAGAAGTGCAAACTGATTCTTAACAAACTCAGCTAACTGTCGAGCTGCAGTGTTGCTAGAGGCCATTTCGTAATTGAATTCTGGGAGGCCATTAGCATCAGGATACCCTGCTTGCACCAAAAGTTGGCGAGCCCTTGCAATATCGAAGTCCGGAGCGAGATGACTATGCTCGAGATTATAGCCATCAATCGTGGGAGGGATAGGTCCGTGAGCCGCCACTGCGTTGAAATTATAAAAGTGCTCAATGGCAAAAGCCCGGTCAAACACCATCGACAGGGCTTTGCGCACAAGTTTATTTTTCAGATAGGGGTTTTCGTTATTAAAAACTAAGAACGTAATATCCGGACTCGGAGATAGTATTAATTGGTACCCTAGTTTTTCAAATTGCGGAAGTAAGCGAGTCTTTTTCATAAGAAGGTCTTGTTGGTTTTTCTGTGGTTGAAGAACGTCCAGATCGCCAGTCCAAAATAACAATCGTTGCGGTTGAGCTTCGGTGATTTCATAAATAACAAGAGCCTCAAGATGAGGGAGGGGCTCATTATTTATTTTAAGAGTTTGATAATTTTGATTTTTCGAAAATCTCAATTGAGATCCACGAACCCACGAATCCAGCTTGAACGCGCCCGTGCCAATAGCGTGGTTTCCAAAATCTGCACCAGAGGAGTCCACCACCTCTCGAGGAACAACAAAAGTTGCTGCCATCGTCAGCGTTTGTAAAAACTGAAAGTTGGGTGCGGTTAATTGAATTTCAAGCAGATGTGGAGAAAGCGCACGCAGGCCACTGATGGGTGTGGAATAGTCTGCTTGTCCTGTGGATAACTTTTTTCGCCATTCATCAAGTCCTGCGATTTTATTTTCCAAAATCCAAAACGAGGGACTTTTATTGCGCGCATCCGCAAGGCGACGAAGAGAATAAATAAAGTCTTCTGCAACAAACATTCGAGGATTGGATTGAAACGAAGCGTGGGGATGAAAATAAATATTCTTCTTAAGTGGAATTTGATAAATGGTGCCCTCTTTAGAAATCTTTGGCATTTCAGAAGCGAGCAGCGGTTCAATTTCTAGGGGATTACTTTTGTATTTAAAATGGTACAGGCCTTCGTAAACCTGCGCCGACATCTGGCTCGAAAAGTAGTCCTGAGCAAGGATGGGATCGAGACTCGTCACATACTCGCGGGTGTACCCATAGAAGGTATTCGTATCGAGATTTTTATTTTTTGTGCAGGCCGAAACGACCATTGCTAAGAAGAATACGAAACTCAAAAAACAACGCATGATTTAGTTTAATAGAATTTGGAATTTTTTCAACAACTCTCGCGAACGGAGCGACTGCGTGGGGATTTGGTCAAAGCACCTCTGAGTTTTTTAGCAAATAAAATTTTGTGAAAAAAGAGGGTAAGAACATTTTGTCATTCGTTAGCGAGGCTGGACACATAGCCAGGCAAGGTCTTGTTTTTTTGATTCTATTGTCGATTGGGTATCTGACAGCAGAAGAGGTCACGGACGTAGGTGTTCAAGAATCTGCAGTAAGCGCAGTCTCTTCTGTGGGCCAAGACGTAGCTAAGAAAATCCAGACAATTAACTCCTGTGCAAACCAAGTTTGGCCCAATTTGAAGTTAGGTCAGTACCCCCTTTTCGTCGCCGATTAAAATGGGACAACTCAACTTAATAGCCTGCTAGAAATCAATCCGATTTCGGGACTGCTAACAAATGCGCCTGCAGGCGCGACAAACCACATTAGAAACGCTAGATACTCACGCTATTTTACCGATGTTCCCGGTGCAATAAAAACAGGTGTTGCGGTATCGATTGGTGGACCCCGCCCTGGTTCAGGCGGTAAACTTATTGATGCACGAAGCGTTTCATAATGTTGATCAAAATCCCTCTCACGCCTGCAACCATGGCTCCACAAGTTGGAATAGTTTATCAAAGGAATCACGACGTCATCTCCAGGGTGTTTTGCCAAACGAGCGGGACAACGATCGCATGGAATCACAATCCACGGCTTACCGTGCAGCGATGATCTATAATCTGCGAAAAGCTCTCGAAACTCCCAGTCGTCGACAGGCCTATATGCGCGAAGCCGCTCGCTGGCATAACAAATGGAAAAAAGAATTCGGCTTAGCTGTTGAGGCTTTACGTGGTGTGGATCGTCAAGAGGGATCAGCAAGTTACGTCGGCGCTCAGGCGGCCGCGATTGGGGAAGCTGGTTGCCTAGACAGTGATGCTCGTCGAGCTGCCTTTCTGCGCCATGCCGGTTCAAAGCTGATGACGGTGCCAAGTTCAGTGGACGCTCAAGCCTATGGTTTGGGTTCTGGTGCAGGAGCCTTGTTGGATGCGCTTGGGGATCCATCGTGGAAGCAAAAGGTGATGCAAGGAAAGACGCCAATGGAAATCTTGGCCGAGACGTTTGTAGAAAATCCTCCACAACAACCACAACCAGTTCCCGGAATGGCACAGGCGCAACCAGCTTTGGATAACCTCAATAATTGTTTGAAAAAAGAAACGCTCAGTTCTGTGCGAGAGGCTTACGACAACCCCACGTAGCATGTGGCTGTAGCTGTTTTGATAGAATCCAACCTTGGCCATCCGGCGGGGCCCTTTTTGCTGGGGGACAATTCGTGGCAGCTCACCAACGGGCAGTTCAGTGTCTCATCGTCTATCGGTAGTGCATCCGGCGATGTGGGCGGAGTTGCGGGAAGTTACGGGCCATTTAGTCTGCACTGTGCTCAGTAAATTAAAAAGTTTTTCTATACATACATAACAGGCCGTCTTCGCTCACGTATCCACGAAGGGGTCGACAAATTTTTAAAAATTTGGCGAGGCTTACAAGAGACGGATTGCGAGCGATGACTGTGACTATCGAGTCGTACATCTGTTCTTCGGAAACCATATAGATACCCGGTTTCTTCTCGTACGTTGTCACCTTGCCTAGACAGTGTCCCTGACGAATGAGGTTGCGTGTGGATTGGTCCTGCGGATTGGAATCACAGCGCGGCAGGCGGTGAGATTTTTTAGCGGGGGAAGAAGGGGAAGGCTCTAGCCCAAATTTCATATTCATTGGAGGGAGGCCTTTAGTTGTTGCCGAAGCGCCGGTCGTGAAGAATGCTACGAGAAAAATAACAAAAATTTGGTTTAGTGATTTCATAGGTAATTCCTTTGTATGTTGGCTAGGGAGCTAACACGCCTCTGAAAGGTGCAATAGGAGATGCTGAGCCCGCTATAAAGATTTCAGGTCGAGTGGATTTTAAAGTTGTTGAGTGCAGCGATATTTACACGTTTATGCCGGAGAGAGCTTGATAGTAGGCGAACTCCGGATGGTGGTTATATTCGATTTGAGGTGATTCGCTCATTTTTTTAATGGGAAAGGCTCTGGTGGACAGGGTTGCTCTTCCGCAGTGAAGGCACCATAACATTGATTACGATCATTCTTAACTGCAATAAACTGTAGGGAACGCCCGTTATCTTCGACCGAACCAAATCGCGGGAAAACGTATTGACGCAATCCTGTTTTTCTAGTTTCTCGAAAATCTCCCACACCAGCAAAATATATCTGAGAACCATTTTTTAAAATTCCCCCAATCTTTTTCACCCTAAAATCACAGCTTTCCTTGTCTAGTGCATTGGTCTGCGTCAGCGTAAAGCTTGTTTTTTCCTCGTCTAGAACGTGGATCATAAATCCATAAACGATTCCTCTGTCATCAGTTTCCACTTTTTCACACTCCAAGATAACCCTGTTCGGAGTGACTAAAAATTCCATCGCCATTTTTTTTTGATTTAACATAATAAACGAAGATGTTGAGCATCCTGTAATCACAACAAGGAAGATTACCATGTATAAACTATTTATTTTTGAGTTGGCCATAATACTTCCTGAAGCTTTCCAAGGCATTATCTTTATATTTACTCTTACTTTTCAATAGACCCTTATATTCGAGAACAATTTTCTTCGTGATCGGGTTGCCGGCCCAGTTTGGCGGCGGCTCTCTGGGATTTATATATAAGCCAACGAATACTCATAGGAATGGCTATATCTGGATTCTTCAGATCCTTTTGTCGAATTTCATTAAAAATAAATTCTTTCGCTTCTCCGTTTTGGTCTTGCAAGATTTCCCACGTTTGTTTTGTGATCTGGGCAATACCGAAAGCTATTTTATTTTTTGGAGTATCGAGATGAAATCCAGACTCACTTGCGAGAAGTGCCTTAAAGACATCTGGGGCGAGAGGTGGATCAGATTTTAACTTATCATTAAAATAGTGAACCCATACAGCGATCAAATCATCATACTTGTCTGAGTCTTTATGCTCTAAAATCTCTCCCGATGAGGAATAGGTAATGCCTTTTCGCGAGTAATTCTTAAAAGTTTCACTGATTTCTTCGCGTTTCAAATATGTTCCAGGTAAACGACGGAAATGTTGATCTCGTATGGTGATGCCGGACGGATTTTTATCGCTAACGGGAACATGCATGGGATGTTCCCGGACTGTTGTAATTTTCTTTTTCGTCGTTTTCTTAAGCACTAAGCCGCTCTTTTTCGCGCGATCCATAGATCGTACTCCGCCTGAATACGGACCCACATTTCCGCAGTTGTTCCGAGCACTTTTTCAAGCACAAGAGCGAAGTCCGGAGAAATCGCGCGTTTGCCGTTTACAATCTCATTAATTTTTCTCGGAGAGCAACCACATTTCTCCGCGAACTGGGATTGATTAAGTCCCATTTCATGCATATAGATCTCGTTTAAAACAACTCCGGGATGCATTGGTTTAGGATTCTTAATCATAAATACCTCTTAGTGATAATTCTCAATTTTTACTTCAATAAACTCACCATTTTTAAACTTAAAAGTGATGCACCAGGGGAGCTTAATAGTGACGCTCCAATCATCTTTTCGGCGGCCCTTGAGCTTATGCAGACGGATGTTTGGCGGTTGTCCTTTCAGTTTCAGGTCACCAAACTCCGTCGTTCCATGCATAATAGTTAAAAGAGCCTTGGCTCGAACCCATAAGTCTCTTGGCAGTGACTTTGAGCTGTCCGTTTCCCAGATGTCGTGAGCGATCTTGTTACCAAAGCTACGAATCATAGATCCCCTTATAAATTACATTATACCGAATAGTGTAATAATTTACAACATCAAATAGATCTCCGCAAAGGTTCACGTACTATCAAGGATTCTAATTTTCAAACATTTGAATTTATTGAGGTATTAATTGGCGGAGGATGTGAGATTCGAACTCACGTTACCTTTTGGGTAAACTCGCTTTCCAAGCGAGCGGATTCAGCCACTCTCCCAACCCTCCGTATTTGCGTACATTAGCAAACTTGTAGTTCGTCTTAAAGGGAATATGCGTTGGCCAAAAAAAACCCCGGTAATGTACCGAGGTTTTGTCGTGCAGCTGCAAATGAGCAGCGTATTATGGCTGCGCAGGTGCTTGAACTGGATCTTGCATTGGCGGTGGAACATCATCACCTGGCGCTGGTGCTTCAGGAGCTGTTGGTGCGGCTTCCTCAGTGGGAGCCGGAGTTTCCTCAACTGGTGCTTCAGGAACTTGAACCGGAGCTGGAATAGCGATGAGATCCATGGCTGCTTTCACCACAACTTGAAATGGAGCATCAATAGCATCCATAAGAGGAGCCATTTGTGTATCGGCGTCTCGTTGAATGGAAGCGGTTACGGCAGCGATCAGAGCTTGTGCTTGCTGTTGAATTGAATTCAATTGACCAGAGGTCTCGCTGATTTGGGCTAACTGAGGGGCAACCGAAGTACAAAACTGTGCGGCGGCCGTAACATCAGCAACTTCGCCAGCCGCTGTTTTACATCCTGATTTTGTGATTTCGGGTTGAATGTAAGTGAGAAGTCCGCAAACACCGGCCACAGCTTGATATACTTGAACTTCCACAGGAGGAACTTGCTGTTGAGCCAGCGCAGAATCCACAACGATCGCAAGAAGAGCTTCTTTGGCTTCTTCGATAGTTACGCCTTTTTCTTGCGAGTATTTTTCTGCTTCTGTTTGAAGTTCAGCAGCAGCAGTAGTACTTAACTCAGCCTTCATTTCCGCGACCTTCGCGTTATATGGATTAACAATAGCTTCGATAAGCGCTTTAGGACTCGCAACAAACAATTGGATATCTTGACGAGCTTTTGCCACGTCTTGATTGTCGCCACCAACGATGGATAGTAATTGTTGATCGACTGTTATTTCGGCGTCCGAAGCACAGGCCACTTTGTATGTGAGTAAAACTTGTTCTTCAGCTGTTTGCGCCGATGCGATGGATGCGGCGGTTGCGATAAGAGCAGTTAAAATTATTTTTAGCATATTAGAATTCTCCTTCTATTTTGATGATGTGGATAGTAGCAGAAGGACAAACAAAGATCGCAGAAATAAAGAAAATTGAAAAAATACCACAAATAAAAAAGGAGACTCGAGGTCTCCTTTTTCGCTCTTATTTTTACAACATCGTCATAGCGAGAGAGCGTCGGTAGCACTCTCTCTTAGCGAGAGAGTATTTGTATCACTCTCTGTAGAATGTCGATTTGCGAATCGTATTCCTGCGCACTGCGAGCGAAGTTAGTGTACTCCTCGGTGTGTTTAGCCTGGAAGGCATCGTAACGTCGGTTCATTTCGTTCAGCGTCGGCATAGCGATGTTTGGATCTTGCTGCTTCAACTGCGAGTAGACGGGAGCAATCGGCTGAAGCAAAATTCCTTCTGCGGTAGCTTTCTCCTGAGGATTCGTAGAATCCTTCATCGTCATTAACTGCTCAAGCGTTATTTCCTGGGCTTGCATCTGCTGAACAAACTGATTCAACAAGGAATATTCAGGGTCCATTAAGCTCGAGAGAGCAAACCCAACTGCCGCTGTGTCCTCGGAGTTCGTCAGCTCGTTGATTCGACCATCAATCGCCATCACCAAATTGATCATATCCAACAGAGTGTTCACTTTCAAAGGAACAAACAAGGCCCCGGTTTTATTCAGTTCAGTGATCGCCTGAAGTCTGGCTGCACCAATCGCCTGTGGAGAAACCTCCATGCGACCCTTTTGATTGCGCAAGTATTTAAACCTTCGGAGAATCTGACCAGCAAATGTATTTACGTTTTCTACGTAATAGATGCGGTTAAGATATCTCACAGATTCCTGCGCGATTTGCTGAATTTGTTGGATCTGCGAAGGATCACCAATGACCACGCTTACGTTTCCAAGGCGGCCGTCATCAGGAACACCTGGCATCCCGAGGTTTTCAGCCATCACACCCGTGTAAGCCTGTACAAGAGGTCCTTCGTCATTAAAGTTTACAAAAGCACGTTGCTCTTGAATTTTTTTAATCTCTTCCGAACCGAAAAGTGTTGATTTTGGAATAGCATATTCAGAACGACTGTTGTCGTGAGCGATACGCACGCCGTTAACCAAACGATCCATGATTAGGAACTGGATGTAATTGCGAAGATCTGGTTCATCCAACATGCTTGGGTTAAAGTTTTCGATGACGTTGTTGATGGATGGCGAAATCCGCATGTTTAAAAAGAGCATAGCAAACATACGGATGCTTGAAGTTCCGCCAAAATCATTAGGCTCTAGTACTTTAGCCGGATCAAGATCAAAGCGACCGCCGTCGAGGAAGTGACCGAATTCACCTTTAACAACCATTTTCTTGTCGTCAAAGAATTTTTTAGCAGCTTCGCTGGAACAAGAATCGATCACAGCGTATTCACCATAACCGAACAGCTCGCGACGTACTTTCTCCAACTCAAACAAGCTTTGAATTTTATCGGCGTCTTCAACAATACAATAACGGTTGCTGACAAACGCGATATCCACCAAGAACTTCGCGATCATGTTTCGCACTTCAAGGTGCTCAGCAAGAACCTCGGGTTCTTCTTTGCGAATCTCTTCGATCAACTTCGCATAACTCTCAACAGTATAGCCCTGTAGGTAGCCCTTGTTCATGCCCGTATATTTTCTTAAGAATCCGCGCCATTGATCGTACTTCGTTTTCAAAGACAACGCTTCGTTGAGCATAAGGTTGTAGGGGCGAGCACTTACGGCAAATTTGTCGTAGCGGTAGATGCGTGGCAGAGCATTGTACACAGTTTCGATGGAGTAGCGAACGGCTTCTTTTGGCGTTAAACCTTTATCGTGCATGTCACACATAACATCCGTAACCAAAATTCGATGCTCATCCGTACAGAACATGTAAGGTTTGAGGTTGCGAAGTGGAATCGTTCTTTCCAACGGCTTAGACGTATCAACACGAACAAAGGATCCATCACGCTTTTCAACTTCGCCTTTATAAATCCAGCGAATGGCGGCGATATCGTATTCACCCGGCATTACCTGTTGTCCCTCAGACGACGCATATTCCATGATCGATGAAGACATCTGCACAGCGAGATCAACTGGCATTTTGATGTAATTCAATTGGTACTGGCTGAGTATTGGCCAATTGGTTTTATCCACAGACCCTTTAAAGTTGTGGCGAAGCGACAAGTTGTGACCAATCTCATGCACCACAGTAGAAACTGCATCAATTTGGCTAAACATGTCTACACAGGGCTTAATGATTTGAATTTCCTCTGGCGTCGAAACGCTCATAGGGTTGGCTTTCAAGCGTTCAGCAAGAGCATCCACTTCAGGGCAATTCTTTGCGATGGCATTGTCCATCACCATCGTAGATGAGAAGTTTGGTCCTAGATCTGCGGTCGTTGAGTAAATAAACGGAGTCATTGCCCCTTGAGCCACCGAAGCTGCATGCAATCGGCGAACTCTTTGGAACACCTCTTGTAGGTCTTGTCCCGGAGTGATTCCAAAGTCTGCAAGAAGAGCTACTTCCTCTCTTGGATAGCTACTGAGATCCAATCTAGTACGATCAGATTTTTCTTCATCCAATTCTTCAGAAGGAAGTGTGTAAAGATTGTTCTCTACTTTGATTTCATCCTGCTCAATTAAACGATAGCGACCAGATCTTGAGTCTCGCACAACGAGACCGGAGTTGATCTTATCCATTAACTTGAAGAGTTGCATTCTTTGTAGCGGAGTTCCAGGAACTTGTAGCAACTGTTCGTCAGCTTTTAAGTTGTAGTAGATGCCTGCTTTACGTCCGATATAATCACGAACGATGCCGAAGTACTGTTCGAGAAATCCATCTGTACCAGAATTCATTGACGCTGACACGATTTCGCCTGTGTCCGAATCGATCAATGACGGACCAAACCCAAGAAGTCCGCTACCGGCGCGTTTAACGATGTTAATCACGTTGTAACGGATGTCTCCAAGTTGAACATCTTTGGATTCATCAAGGCGGATATTAATTGCAAGACCGGCTTTTTTAAAAGCCTGCTGCCAAAGACTGATGGACTCGCGAGCGATGTCGCGATGCCATTGGTCCTTAGGTGTTCCCGTTGTGAAGTGGTAAACGATGTCTTTGTTTGGATTATGCCGTGCCATAAGAACAAGAGCATCAACGTCATCTTGAAGGTTCACTTTGTAATCAAGTTTTTTGGCTTTGATCGTCGTAAACGCACCGTAGATGCGATTGTCATCTTTGAAGGCTCGGCGAGGGACCATTTGCGATTGAGTAATTTTACGCATTGAAAAGCGCTTTATACTCTGAGTTTGCGAGTCACGAATACTAAAGGACATATAGTCTTTGCCATATGTGATATCGCGAATGTTTCTAAAGTTATTGATACTTCCAAATAGGGAATTGATCGCATCAGTCCAGCTTAAAGTAGGAGTCGCCGCAGAATTATAATCCAAAGTAATAAAACGTTTTGAGTCTTTATCTTGGTAATCAACTTCTACTTCTTTGAGAGCGTTGGGGCCTGTGCGGTACCATCTAAAGTCCACATGCTTAATATCAATTTTGAAAACTGTGGCGTAGTTCAAAGAATTTGGATCTTCTTTAAATTCTTCATCCACATTTGTATTTTCGCCAACAAGTTGACCGTCGCGGATGCGAAAACGAATTTTTGTTGCCGAAGAAAAGTTAGAGTCAGAAGCTCCAAGATCACCGACAACACCGCCATTGGCGTAGCTCGTGTCGACGGTAGTTTCGCTAAAGTACCATTCTCCATCGAAAAATGTTTTTGGAAGAGTGTCTGGTTTCAAGAATCTCGTGAATGGAATAAACGCATCTCTTGTGACACGATAGCTGGTTGCTGTTCTAAATTCTTCGCCGGGGATTTCGAAATCTTTTGTAACGTTTGTTTCACGGTTGTCTTCGTTTAAAACTCTGGCACGGCGAAAGTAAGTGATTGGGTAGCCACCAACGGGCACAAGCCACTTGCCGTCTTTAAGGGTAGCAACAGTTTTTTCGCTGAAACCGAGGTCTTGTTCTTCCACAACTTTGTAAAAAATAAGGTTTTCGGCCGTGAGCTCTTGGGCCACTCCATAAGTTTTATTTTGGTCACCAAGCATTAAGGCATCGTCGGCTTTGCCCTCAAGAAGGGGGTGGTCAGAGGTAAAGTTCACGACATCTAAAAACTTAAGGCCTGAATCAGCTTCCGCAAAAAGCTCTTCAGCCACCGTGTTTTGAGCAGGTATGAAGCCCACAGGTGCTGTGCGGATCGTTTTATCGGTAAATTCGATATAAGAATTGGTGGCTTCATTAAAGGTTAGAGCCTTATTTTGAGCTGGACCTGGTACGGAGACAGTTTGCCAGCCAAGATCTGATTGGCTTTTCTGCTCAGGGCGTTGTTTTACGCACGCTCCGAGAGTGAGGACCAACAATGCAGAGGCAATGACGGACTGAGTGACTTTTCTTTTAGAATACATAACCTACTCCTATGTAGTAAATACTTCGATCATCATCAAATAAAGAGTCATTAGATACAGTGCGGTCGCGGTAACGGTAGCCGACCGAAAGGTTTAAGGTGTTTGTCACGTTGGCGCTGAGCTGGGCAACGGCTGTTTGAATCGTGCGCCAGTCGTTAAAAAAGTCGTAACGTTGAGTTTGCCCATAAAATAAAGTTCCGATAAAAAGGCTGTTAAACGTGTAAGCGCCAGAAAGCCCGTAGGTGATTCCGAATGGGGAGTTCGCGATCGTACCAAAAGCGTTTGCTGTGTCGTAGCGGTACTCGCGGTAGTAAGTCCCAAGAGACGGTGTGAGCATCAACTTGGCATTGGGACGATAGCGCAAAGCCAGTTGCGTCGCGCCTTCGATTGTTAAGCTGTTGCGCTGAGACAATCGCGAGGAAGGAAAAGACAGCGTCGACGACCATACGAGGGTGTTGTATTTGTCGGACCAAATTTTTGGTCGGGTGTAGCTGATATCTAAATCAGTCAAACCGAAACGATCGGGATCGCGGTCTGTGTTGTTAAACAGTGATCCACCATTTTCGTAAATCAAAGTTTCGTAGCCGATACTCAAGCCAAGAGCGCTTTTGTCGTCAATTCGGTAGCTGAGGCTGAGAGCATTTTCTGAACTCCAGGTATCTGCGTACTCATCGAGGCCGCGAGTGGCAGTGGCGTTAAAGAAAATTCCCCATGGACTTTCTGAAAGAAGCATGGACTCTGCGATGGAAAGACCCTGAGCAACTGCCTGCGTGGCTTTCTTTTGTTCTTTTGAACTTTTCTTTTCGTCTTTGTCAGAGGTTGTCGATGTGGAATTGGATTGGGCGTAGGCATGGGACGTGTACTGCGTAAGGCCCGCAATAACGAATGTAATTAAAATTAAACATTTTCCCATTTGTAGTAACAACTCAGCTCCCCAGAACAGCGCAATTTTTTAAAACCCCACTAACAGAGGGGAACATATGCGCGGGGGTGAAAAATTGCCATGTTTTCAAGCGTGTATGAAAAAACAACACGGCCTACTATAAAAAATATAGGCCGGAGGACTTCGTCACCTAGAAACAGTTGGAATCATGACGAAAACAGCCGTTGGTTTTTTGGTGAAACTCGTTCTGTTTGATCTGGTAACGGTTGAGAATATATGGCGAAAACAATGGGCCGACGATGGAGTCGTCAACAAAGATATCAATGCGCACATCGGACAAATCTTCCTGGCCAACGGCGGCTATAAAGCTATCCAAAAAGTCGCGTTTGTCAGCAATGGCCTTTTTGAGTGTTAAATATTCACTCCTTACAATCGACGTGTCCACGGGAAAAAGCACCCGCGCGAGCACCGGCTCGCGAAGTGTGTCGTGCATGAGCTGAGCTTCGGCCATCGGTCCGCGGCGCTGGGGCATCTTGTTGGTCATGTCTTTAATCGTGTAGGCGTCGATGGTTATATCTTGTGCGGCAAGGTATTCGGTGGCGTAAAAATCGTAACCCAGTACGTCCTCCATCAAATAGGTGAGAGTCACGTCGAAAAGACCAAACTTTCGAACGTATACACCGGCTTGCATGTTCATCTGTAAAAACAATCCAGAAAACGTGGAGGCTTCGACCATCGAGCGATCGTTGAGGTAGCTTAAGAGCTCTTTTTCCAAGGGCTGTATTTTGAAAAAATCCACGATGTCTTTAAAGACGTCGAGATATTGCGGAATGGTGATATTTCCGCTAGCGAGCGTGCCCATTTGTGCCTTCAAATAAGGGCTCATGGCCGTGATCATTCCGCTGATGGAAATCCACTGCGTAAAAGCGACCCGTGGATAGTAGATATCACAAAAATATTTAATAAAATCCACTGTGCTCTCCTGGAAAGGAACAAATTGTGGTTTTACTGTTTGGGAATTACCTTTCAAGTCTCGATAAGAGTAAAACGGTGATTTTTTTACCTCTGGAGGTAACATAACCTTGGGGCGTACCGCTCCTCGATATGACTTCAAATAGTGGGCGGTGCGAGCATAAAAATTAAATTGTGTGACGTAGTAGCCGTCGACACTAATGATATCCAGACCATGCACTTGCAACGGAACCAGTTCCTCGAGTTTAAAGCTCGCAATGCCTTTGTATTTTTCGAAGATTCGCTCAGCTTCGTTATCAGAACGAGCTGAACGCAAGCGCCGAATGTCGCGATGGACTTCTTTGAGGTATTCATTTTCCTTTTCAAAAATAAAAGAAACGATCTTTCGTTCTTCTTTCATCAGTTTGAGTTGGCACGCATGAATTGTATTCCAGTTGATAAACGAAGTGTGGGCATAGGCTCGTTTCAATTCGATGTCTCGTAAAGTCTCTACAAGCACTGGGGAGCTTTGTCCTAAAGATTTTAAGTTTCCATCAATTAAATCGAGAATTCGCTTATAATAATTTAGGTCCGTCTTTGCGTACTCGTAAAAATCAGGAGTGGTTTGACGATCAAAAGGTAAATATCCACTGGCGCCACCAGTGTAGTTATCCATCATCACTTCGATGGGGTCTACAAAAGTTTTCTCCGAAAAATTAGAACGAATAAAGCCTAAGCGAAGTCTTTCGAAATCCACCTTGAGTTCTGGCGTCGACTGCTCGCAGAGCTCTCTGAGGCGAGGATACGTGTTGTCCGTGGCGATAAAGTTATTCATTGTTAGAATTTTACGATGGTGCCGTTCGACAAATCGGGTATTAAGGTTTTTGATAAGGTAGCCAAGGAACACTTCGTTGTTAAGTCCCATGGAAGGAAAAAAACTCGATTTCATCATGTAGGAAATTGTATTTCTTATGAGTAAATCATTGAGGGGAAAATAATCTTCGGTGTATTTGAACCACGAATATCTCGTGCGCAGTGGATTTACGATTTCGTTAAAAATTGTATTTGATGACATCTGCACCTGATTGGCGCCAATGAAGACAGTCCGTGAAAAATCTTGTTGTGCAAGATAGGTAGCAATATAAAACATGTGAGGATATTCGGAGTACATTTTGATAGTTTGATCAAGGCCTGTCGTGAGATCGCGGAGAGCGGTTTTAGTTGCGGTGGATAGGTTTGATCGCACAAGCGACGTCACAAACGTTTGTTGCTGGTACTTATAGCTTCCCCAAACTTTACGTACCTCATCAGCCTCTGTTTGAAAGCGGTCGAAGAGGTCATTGGATCCAACATTCATAGTTTGAACGATATGCTTTGCAAGATTGTTTGTGTTTTGTAACTGATAGGCAAAAGTCCAACGCATGAAAAATTTAGTCTTTTCCACAAGCGACGACTCTGCGCTCAGCTTAAGTAGTATTTGCTGGGCGTCTGCTAAATCAAGTTGCTGGTTAGCAACTAAGTCTAACAATTTAAAGACAGGTTCTTGAGCCAGAGTTGTTAGCCCCAATGATTGCTTGAGAGCGGGGCGAATCGCTTCGGCTTTTTGAAAGATATTGAGCGGAATCTGTTGATGGAGCTCATTGATTTGCACAACGAGTTCATTGCGCGTGAGCAAATTAAGGTAGGAGCCGTCCAAGCGGTGAATGTAGCGAAAGAGCTGCTTTTTTTGTAACGAGGGGATTTGCTCACTGTAGATGGCCAGGTAGTTCTTAACCAGGTCCATCAGTCGATTGTCTTCTTGAAGTGTTCCAACGCGCGAAGAGATTTCCTGTATCAATGGCAAAGCGCTGCGACTGATTAAGCAAGCATCAGCCAAGAGCAGCAGGTCTTCGATTTTATGCGATGAATTGTTTGCTTGGAGCTGCTGTAAAAATACATCATAGGTATTATTAATTCGAGCGAAGCGGTGAAAAATTTTGCAAGAGTCGGCGCGATTCAGATGGCAATCTGAAAGGATGTTGGACAAGTGCTGGGCGATGAGAGGGTTGCTGTTGCTGTCTAAAATCAGTTGATTCACCTGCCATAGGATAGAGTCTAGAGCGTCGTTGTAAAACAATACTGGATTGTGAATAAGCTCCGGAGAAAACAATAGGTTGCTGGCACTTTCGGGGGTTAAAGAAGAGGTGCTGCAGAGTGCAGAAAGAGTGCCAGTATAAGTTTCCTCGCAGGCTTTTAAATCAAGAGAAGGAGCGGCTTGCGTTGGGGCCAGTTTTTGGTGCGGATTTCTGATGGTCTCCTTGGCTGTACAAGAGAGACACAATGCTACAAGAAGCCATCTAAAAATCATAGGAAACCCCTAAATCAATGAACTTTCGGTAGCGGTCGATAAACCAAAGTGAAACTTTTCCGTCTTCTGTAAAACCACCATTGCTGTGGGTTAAGAAGAACGAAAGTTTTTTGTAGTTATAGCTGAGTGTTTGAAAGTTATTGTAGGCATAATCTGTGTTGTTGTCTGTAAGTTGACTCCAACGAACCCCAAATCCTGCGAGGAGCGACCAAGCCGGAGAAATCGTAAAGCTAAGAATAGAGTTGGAACCCACAGCATAATCTCTGTTGGGTTGACCAAGTGCCGACTTGTCGTAGGTGTTAATAAGGTAGCTGCCACGAAATGTTTGAATAAAGTTAATATATTTTGGCCACACCTTTTTGATCAGCGTTGTGGAGATCGCGGGAACTCCTTGGTAGCCCTCAAAGCGACTCTCATCGTCCAAAGGAAGGGTGTAGGAAAAACCCACGTTGTGCGAAGTTAAAAAAGGTGTGTTCAATAGGTACGTTGTAAAAAACGTGCTGTTAAATTGAGAACCACCATAGCCTTTTTGGGTTTCTACAACTTGATTTTCCAAGGTAAAATAATCCACGCTGGCCAAAGCGCCAAGGCGCCAACGTTTGGACATATCGTAGAGCATGTTTAAGCTGAGTTGATGCGTATAACGTCGCGGTTCAACTTCGTCCAAAAGATCACTGGAAAGCGAGTATTGGGTCGCAGCATGGAACTGTGTTTCTAGCTCTGCTTCTGTGTGTAACGTATTTCGCAGGCTGAGCTGTGCCCAGGAACTGTTGATCGTTAAGAAGAGAGTTAAAAAAACCTGTAACACGTATTTTCCTTAGTTAGTTGGCTTGTAAGTTTTTAAGCAATTCGCCGGTGCCGTAAGCATTTCTGGTTGATTGATCGAATTCACGTATAAAGATCAAGATGTTGTTGTACTTTTGAGGATGCACTAAATTATTCGTATGCGATACAGCGCTGGCACTCTCAAAGGTGATTGTTTGATTATCCAGAATACGGAACACGGACTCAGCGTATTTTGCGTCTTTCTTTTCAAAAAGCAACTTGCGAATTCCAACAATTTTTTCCATCTGCTTTTGTGTAATTTGTATGTAATCCTCTTTTAGTTTTTTAACCAAATGATCGTGTGTCTGGAAATTAATCTTGAACACTTCGTTATTAAGAACGGTCGCAAAAAGATAAGCATTTTCCAGGGGCTGATCGGCCATAAGGTTTGCATTTAGTAAAGATTCCCGGAAGATGGAATTATTAACGTTAAAAACTTTTACAAAATTTTCGTAAAGCAAAGTGAATGGATGTAGAGATTCCGATAAAATTTCGGGTTTGTCAGAGCCAACCTTTGCGGCTGTAGCTAAGAAGGCGTTTGCCATTTCCTCTGGGGTGGCTCTGCTGTTTATACCCAAATCTTTAAAAATTTGCACATCGTAGTCAGTCAAAGAAATAAAATTCACAAGTTCTTCCATTGTTTCGAAAACATCATTACTTGTGATCTGTTTTGGCGAAGTGGGACCCGTTGCTGCGTATAAATACAAGGCTGATTCCAAAAGGCTTTTAAAGTTATCGATTTTATTGTTCTCCACCAACCAGGTTGTAAACGGTTTGTTGGCTTTGTTCAGAGCTGACAGTCCTTGGCGGATAAATTCCTCACGATCCTCGGCCCATACTAGCGGGATATCAGCAGATCGATCTTTCAAAAATACACTGTCCTTAACATTTGGTGGGTAGCGAATGGACCAATTTCTATCCAGCAGCAACGGTTTACGGAGTGCTATCGGGAATTTTTCGTGCAATTTTTGCTCATGGGCCTGAAGGGCGGCGGATGGCGTTCCGAGGGCGCCCGATTCCAAACGCTGGGCAAGACGCATGAGGAAGTCATACTGGCTGTAGTTAAAAGCAGAGCGACTGCTAAAGAAGTCAAAGTAGTTTTGTTCTGCGTTGTCAGACAACACTTGATTAGTATCTTTGTATCTACCAGAGACATTATTAAGCGTTTGTATTGCAGTCAAAAGGTTACCGCCTTCTTTGTTTTGTAATTCGCCAGCCATTTCCGAATGCACGCGGGCAAGATAAGCTCGCTCGCTTTCAATCGTTAAATACTGTTGAAATTGCTCTGCCAGGGTCATGCGAATAAAACAATTTTTTTGATTTTTAAACTCCTTAGCGAAAAAACGAATGGCGTCATTCATTACAATTTCTGTTCGCTGGAGTTCGTCCTTGGCTTCTTTGATGCTGTCACCGGTGATGCCATTGGCTTCGGCAACATATAATAGCTGATGGGCGTACTCGATACGCGGTTTCACCGAAACATGAATGTGAGATAAAATAGTTTTCATGGACTGAATGAGGTCGAGAGTTGGCTGCAAATAGTTTGATGATGTTTTTTTGCTCTGACCCGAGTAAATGACGTCGATTAAGCTTTCAACCGGCATGTTTAAAGGAGGCGTCGAAGTGATGCTGGGTTCAAGTTCAAACGCACAAAAGTTTTGATTGCTCACAACCATGGAGTTGGCTGTTCGTTTTGAACGAAATTCATCGATATATTTTTTTTCTAGTTCGGAACGAATCTTGCCAATAAACTTGTTGAGAAGCACCGAAAAGAAGTGGCCGCGGAGATAGTTACTGTCGTGCGAGTCCGCATCTTTTTGGATAAGAACGAAATTGCTTTTCACGTTGTAATCCAAAGAATACAAAAGGTAGTATTTATTGATCGACGTTGGATCGTCCGCGAAGCGAAACCACGGTTGGAGTATGCCCGCCCAAAGTTCTTGGTAAATAGTCATCGCTGATTTTTCAATTTTCCCCCAAAACGTTCTAACACTGACTGTTCCTTGAGCTTCGGAGATCAAATGCGCAAGCTGGTGCATGGCTGGGTAAGTCACCATGATTTTTAAACTCTGAGCTAAATTTTTGAATTGCAATTCCGCATTGCGCAGACCAACGGAAAGGCTTGTTGAGTTTTGTCTCGATAGCACAAATTTAACCGCAATAAAAAGGTTGTTGAAACCACTTTGCAAAGTAATCCACTCTTGCGCCAAAGGTTCACTGTCTAAGATGGAACGCTCAAACAGGCGCTCGCTGGAAATCAGGGCTTGGTTGCGGTCGATGATATTTTTTAGAAACTTCTTGGAGTCGGTCATTTTAAGAAAAGTTTGTAATTTCATATAGTCGCTAAAACTTTCGAGCAGTAAGTTGTAGTCGCGGGTTGCACCTAAAAGGATTTGTTGTGCATCTTCAAGTACAATGTGCCCATTGTAAAAACGATCCAAGGCATAAAAGTATTCATTGTAAAATCTGGGGTTTAGAGCGCCTTTAGTGGTGCGAGTTGTTGCCTTTGCCAAAAGCGGTGCGAGTCCTAAATTTTTGGCAGCTTCCATATCCACTGGTGTTCTTTTAATCAGTAAAAGCCGATGGTAAAAAGAAATATTATTGGGTTCGTTGTTGCTGATTTGCTGCTCTTTCATGGTGTTCCAAAAGGAAACACTGAGCTGACCGTTGGCCTGGTAAAGATCGCACGACGTCGCCAAACTAAAAAGCTTTTTGGAAATCTCTTCGTAACGTGAGGAATTCTTTTTTGAATAGGACCAACTGTTAAACTTTTTAGCGATTTCACATTGCTCTGGACTCGCATCTAACGTTTGAAAGAGTGTCATGAACATAGCTACCGAAAGTTGATGAATTTGTGTGTTGTTGTTCATTTCTAAAAGTAAGTTGGCGTGCTCTAAGTAGGAAGAAAGAAATGCCTTATCTTTGGTTCCAGCGATATCCAACAAATTGGCATAAGCTAAAAATTTGTACTTTTGTGTAACTAATGGCGAACAGTCGCCACGTACTGGGTTGTTAATACATTCGTTAATCGCGGCTCCAATCTTGTTCGCCTTGAGAACGAAGAGCCGACTAGAACTTGGACTTAAACGAAAAACACTGAGGAGTTGGCAATTGTCGAGATTAAAATTACATTCGTGCATTGCTAAAGCTATAAACGCATCCAGTTTTGCGTCTGCAGCTCTTGATGAATGAAAATTGACCAATTCGTAAAGAGATTCTGTATAAAGATTGATCCACTGATAGAAATCGCCAGATGTGGTCTCGGGGTTTAGCAGAGTTCTGAGGTTAAAGACATTTTTCTCAAGAGGTGAGATCACTCGAGTTAACAGGATATCTGAGTTTCGTTTTGACTCAGCAAATGTCCTTTGTAAGTTGGCGAGGTTTAAATCTCCAAATTGCAAAGTCTTTTGATTGATGGAAGGAGTTGTGCCCGAAGTTTGTTGTTTTTGTTCATGCGCATTAACCACAGTGTCTCGCCCTTGGCAGGCCGCTAACATACAAAAAATAGGGAGTAAAAAAATCTTTTTCATAAACTTACCTTTTGATGTAGTTGTTAGTGATTCCAAGCCAATAGCCATTGAGCATTGCCGCTGCAGAAGAGATCATGCCAACGCCGCGGACTGCTTCTTCGCATCTGCGAGTCATTGTGTTTTGAGCGTTCAATTTTGGGTTTTGTTTTCTTGCATAAGCTTCGTATTTATTGAATTCCTGCTGAATAGATAACTTCAGCTGATCACGTTTTGTGGAGTTTAGCTCGGTGGCGATACCTGGTTGAATACGGAAGCCAGAAAACTGTTCCTCAGGTGTTAAATCATCTCGAGTGGCGCCAGTGAAGAACTTTGAAAGCCCTGAGCTATTAATTCCATCAATGCAGTCATCTACGATTTTACTATGTTCGCTCGTAAGAAGTGCTTTAGTAGACTCTTCGAAGAGTTTGTCCTCGAGCGCTGGTTCATCATACTCAATCTGGTAAGCCATCACGTAAGCTGTTTTGTCGTTGATGAAACGCATTTCTGATAATGGGAAGAGGAACTTACTTCTGTCGCGCGCAATAACGCGACCGCCGGGAAGAATGTAAACATCTTGGATAGGAGCGGTCTTCATTGTTCGCAGGTCAAGCAAGTCGAAGGTGAATTGTTTTATTAATTCCTTATCACCTTCAGTGGGCTCGCTCACATTGATCATAATTGCAACGACCTTGAAGTCAAACTGAGCTTGGGTTTGTAAAATTCGGTTGTAGTCATCCGTGGGTCTTGCGGTTTCGTTCCCAGCGTACTGACCGTGGTTCATGATGGAGTTTAGATAGGATAAAGAGAGAACCGTTTTACCTAAGGTAGTTTCTCCAGAAACGCTATTTTCGTCGGAACCGAAGGCCATATTTTTGGTCACTGCCAACGACATGATTTCTGTGACCTCATGTGGGAACAGCGTTCGATATAGAAAGCGATATTTTGAAACATCATAAAAAATATTATCCATGAAGTAACCGCTATACAGCATGTAGGGATTCGGTGAAGTCATGTTGTAAAGTGCTGCCATTTTTAGAGGATAGTTTGTTAAACCCGTGTAGTTTCCGCTAAAGTACTTGCTGGCGTTATTTGAGCCTTCACCGCCAATATAGCCACCTTGTACGCTAGTGGAAAAAGTAACATCCGTGTGATCAAACATCGGCAATGAGATGAAGCTTCGGGTTTGATTAAGAACTGCAAGGTTAGCTTTGCAAAGTTTGCGTACTTTTTTGTCGAGCATGATCTTCTTTAAAACAACATTTTGAATGGCAGAGGTATTTTGTACGCAAGCTCTAGAGAAGTTAAATAAGGCGTCGTTGTCTCCACGCAAGGCTTCCCACTGAGTTAGGCTTCCTTCGTAAATGGTCTCGGTTAAATGAATTCGAAGATCATCATAAAAAGTGCGCACGTTGGAAAACATTCCAAGTGCAACTCCCCACAGTCGGGCTTCTGCTTCTTCGGCACTTTGATTGCTCTTATTAGAAAAGTTAAACAAAATGCTGCTGATGTTATCGCGTACCATGCGGAACTGTGATTCGACGATATCTACCGGAGTGATTCCGTCGTCCCAACGTTTACACTCGGAATCACGCATCAACGAAGCATCCCAATCGTTACACGCAGGGAAGTAGGCAATGGGCATGCCGTTGATCTGATCGGGAATTCGTCCCGCGATCTGTTGGTTTACAGACTCTAGTGTTGCAGAATCAAAACGATCCCGAGACTTGTCGTACAAACTGATTTTACCATTATATATGTATTGTAAAACGAGCTCGTCGTGAGGTCCGGGCTTCACATCCGCTTCTTTGATGGCGACTTCAACAAACCCACTTGGATAATCCATGATTGATGTGTAATTCGTTCTTCCGGTGCTGGCGCGAGATTTGGCGTAAAGTGTTTCAGGTTTATTCGCATTGCGCGCTGAATTTGTATAAATAGTGGGAAGGGTACCTTCATCTGGTAAAATAGAACCCTTAAATTGATGCCCTAAGCCTAAAAAGTGTCCAAGCTCGTGCAGTAACACATTCTTGATAACAGAACGTTTTACTTTTTCACGCTCGTTGTTTGAAACGATCGAACCCATGGCCGTCGAAATTTGCGGAGCGATATCGGCGAAGGTTCTGTCGTAGTGACTTACAAAAAAAGCACTTTCAAGACGATTTTCTTTAAGCTGAAGGTAGTGTTCTTGTTGGAGAGCCTCTTCCAAACTCTTTGGGTCCTGCGTTGCGCTTAGGTCGTTGGTGTGTTCGAAAAACTGTGTGTCGAGGAGTGATTCAAAATTTGTGTTTTGAGTAAAATTTGTATTTGCCGCATCAAACAATCCAACTGTTGGGGCCGATGGAAGGAGATCAAAACGGATATCGTTAAGACCTTGTATTTGGAGTAGAGGGATATTCGCAGGACCAGAACCAAAATTAAAAGGAATAAATGGAAACGCGGGCATTTGGACAGTGTTCACAATCTTTGAAAACTGTGAATTGCCTGAATTCACTGGGTAGCGATTTAAAAAAGCTTCGAGTTTTCCACCATAAATTACTACGTTGGCGCCGATCATTTTACCTGTTTCTAAATCAGCATTGTTGAGGGCAATCCCAAGGGGGCCGTGCGCCGAAATTCGAGTGTCTTCAACCCAGTTAATAGCTGGGTAACGTAAATCGAAGGGGTATTTTCCCGGATAGGTCGTGTGAATTCGGAAGGCTGTTTGTCCATCCGGTACGGCTTTAATGTTTTGCAACATTGTATCCCACTCGTTCACTGCATCAACGAAAACTTGAGTGTATCTTTCAGGAACATTGTTTAAATAAATATCTAACGGCTTTGAAAAATCCCATTTTGCAGCTTTCATTACCTGACGATCTACGCCGCCACCATCTTCGATCTGTCGACTGACAGTATGGAGAATGTTAAAATATTTTGCGTTGTCTACATGGTAAGCCGTTCCTTTAAAACTGTAATCAGGTTTAAACGCCATAAGGTTAATGCGGCTGGTGATACTCATAGTTGTGGAGGAATTATTGTTGCGTCCAAAGTTCCAAGTCACTTTTTCGTTGAGATTGAAGCCAAGGAAAGACTTCTTATCATCTCTTTCGATTTCGTCGGCAGCCATTGTTACGATTTCACGACGCAACGAAGAGGCTCTGACCGCGTTTTCTTCGTAAGTGATGTCTGTGAGATCCAGTTTCATCATTGGTCTGCGAGTCCAATCGCTGCGCTGGTCGTTTTCGATGAGATCTTTTGTGTCGCGTCCGTATTCGTCTTTGCGCATTTCGAGATAAAAATGTTTAGAAATACGAATACGTAACACAGGAATCCAGCGCTCGCGATTGTTTGGAAAAGAAGGGTTCACGCGATAGCCGATCAAGTAATCATTTGTGAGTTTAAATTCGATATTTTCATGCAGGTTCATTTGCGCCATAAAGAGCGCTCCGCCTCGTTCGGCGATGGAATCAACTTGTGTGGTGGCTTTTCCAAAAATAAAACGTTTTGGTTTTGAAGTGTCGCCCTTTTCGAAAAAGAATTCTTTATTGAAATTCTGTTCGTTAGGCACGGGAGTTTCCGTGGCGCGTTTGCGGAGACTGCACCCGGTAGATACCATAAGAACCAAAATTCCTAGATAGAATGACTTCATTTGAACCCCACTTCAACAGTGTATAGAGCAAAAGGTGAGCCAATGAAAACATGAGTAAATTTAGTTATTTAAGTAAAAAATTGAGGTCTCTTAATGAGACGAACTGGCAAATTGTTAGACACTGACTCAGGGGCTGAACAGTGCCGGTGTGAGGGGTCAGTCGGTTAGGGTGCTGTTAATGCTTTATAAGCGTTGATCATGCCGTAACCATAAACCGCGTTCGGAATCTTGCTGGCAGGAAAACCAACACAAGAGGTGCTGGCGACCATGGGTGTTGCCGTTTTTTGCAAGATCTCCTGTGTTGCCTCCACCTGACCAATAAGCTCTGGGCGAGCTGACCACAGCAGTGCAACCACTCCCGCAACCTGCGGGCTTGCCATCGAGGTACCGGCCTTATCGTCGTAAGCGTTGATTCCTGTATGAACAGCCGAGCGAATAAATACACCTGGTGCGATCATATGGGGCGCAAGACCGCCACTGGGAAAAGTGGGGCCCAACCCCGAGAAGAAGGCGATATCTTTGGTGTACGTGTTGTAGGCTCCCACAGACATAACTTCTGCAGAGTGGTTCGCCGGCGGCGTTCCCACGCTGCCACACTGGGGTCCATAGTTACCGGCGGCGACGACAACGAAAATCCCTGCAGCTTTAAAAATTTTCATTGTGTCTAAAAATGCGTTATTTTCGCAGCCTTCGTCGATGGGGCAAGACCAGGAGTTGTTCACGATGTGGGGAGCCAATTCGGGGCGACCATCAGTTTTAGGATCTCCGCCTTGCGGGTAGGGAGCGAGAAAAAATTCAAAGCACTCCAAGTACGTGGCAACAGTGCCAACGCCATTATGCATATTGCGACAGCCAATCCACTTTGCGAGAGGGGCGACACCAATTTGGTTTCCTAAACCATCATCTCCAACCATTGTTCCCATGGTGTGGGTGCCGTGTCCTGTGTCGTCACAGGGCGACGCTTGATTTTGTAGACAGCCGGGGACGCCTTGATTGTGAATCGCGTTGTGCCAACTGTAGCGGTGATCCAAGCTTCCAACGTTGAACCCTCTGTATTGCTTTTTTAGAGAGTTGTGTTCCCAGAAGTACCCAGTATCTTGACCTGCGATCACGATGCCTTGGCCTTGAATTTTAAGTTTATCCCAAACCTGATCGACGCCGATCATTGATAAATGCGGCTCCACGTTGCGATTTCCCAACGACGATGGGATGACTGGCAAATTTAAATCGCCCGCTGCATTGACGGCAATCTTTTCAACCTCAGAAAAAGAGCTCAACGTTCGAACCAAAAAGTCATTGGCACCAAAAACGGCTACGGCGTTCTCAATGTAAAATGATTGATGCTGAGTCTTGGAAGTTTTTAAAAAATTAAGTAGATTTTTTTGTGATTTGAGAGCGGTTTGGCTCAACTCTTGGTAAAGAAATTGAATACGAGCTGTCCGATCCATCAGCGGCAGCTGAGATTGGATAAGTGTTTTTTCCTTGAGGTAAACAATGATATCTACTTTTTTTTGCTCTTTTAATTTTTTTTCTACAAAAGGAGAGATTGTTTGTGCCCAAAGTGACTGGCTACATAGAAATAAAGCGACGAGGATACCGATACATTTCATGATAAATCCTTTTATCTTTAAAGTTATTTTTTATAACTACTTTAAAGTTTTCATAAAAGAATCATCATTACAATAAAAAACAAGGTTCAACTGTAAGCCGGATTCTGTCTACCAGCGGTTAAACTGGGAGGCTATTATTCATCTGGGATCCTCATTACTGAGAACCTCAAGCGATCTTACCCGGAAGCCGACGCAGGCGGTGCCATAGCTTCCCTATTTGATCTTGCTTCGCGCAGAGTTTGGCTGTTTTCACTCCATCATTCCCTGAAAGGCTCCCGTTCCCGCCAATCAGATCATCACTCTGGACATTCTCTCTGTTCCACTGTTCCTCACCTTACGGTGGAGGGGCGTTATCCCTTGCGCTGCCTTGTGAAGTCCGGACTTTCCTCTCCTTTTAAGGGGAGCAATAGCCCGTTGAACCTTGAGTGCGGTTCTAACCTGTCTTTGGGGTGTCCACAAGGGGGGATGTAAAAAGGGTACTTATTTCTTTTGGGCGTAAACGACGAGTTCTTGGCCATGGCGTCTTTCGGGTGAAAAGGCCCAACGCTTCCAAAATAGAAGGCGAAAATCTTTTTCGAGGAGTTCGCGCAATTCCCATTCCGATCCTCCATAGGGCGGACCCCGGCGCTGTGGGTGCACAAAGAAAATTCCTAAAATGTGCCCGCGCTCATCAAGGGTGCGTTTCCACTGCTGAATCAAGTTTTTGCGCTTCGAAGGTTCAATGGCACAAAACAAAGTGTGTTCAAAAATCAAATCCGCTGGAGGGAAGCCCTTCGCAGAAAGAGCATCGCCCACGGCCCATTGGAGATTGGTGCGGGAGCCATAGTGCTCCTTGGCCTGCTGAATGGCGGTTTCCGAAAAATCCACACCTGTTACAACATGGCCTAACTTTGCAAAATAAGCTGCATCGTGCCCGCGCCCACAACCCAAATTTAGAATGCGGCATTTGTTAATTTTAATCTGCGGCAAAATCGCATCCAGTGCGGGGTGAGCAGCGCCCAAGTCCCAGGGAGCTTGATTGTTATTCATTTTTATTTGGGCGGAATATCTTTGCGTCCAAAACTGGGTTTTGCTCGCCTCGGAATCATCGAGGTAAAACGGAGGAGTGGAATATTTTTTGCCCCACAAGGTAAAACTGTCGTCGTCAAACTCATCCAAGAGATTAAAGAACTCAGCTTGGGCTTTGCGACTCATAACAAACGGAATGTTGTTCTGTGTGAGTCCGTGGAAGCGATCCCAGTCGTCTAAACATAAAGAGTCCAAACGAATGGGTGTCTGATAGCCATAGTGAGCGAGTAGATAAATTTCCGTCGCTGTTTTTTCGATCTGTTGGGCCACCAACGGTTTGTCAAAGGGCTCCACAAGCAGAGTCTCGCCGTCCCAGGTCGTCCAACAGCCGCCACGTTCGTCCATAAAAAGATTTTTTAGAAGGGACTTCCCTTCAAGGGGGTCGGCCAGGCGAACGTCGCCGGCAAGAATAAAAAAGCCCTCTTCGTCGAGGGCTATGATTTTTGGAGGTTTGACTCCCGAGGTATCAATCACAACGCTTAGTGACCCTTAGCTTTGGCCGGAGCCTTGGGCTCTTCGGCAGCTGCGCCTTCTTCTGCAGGGGCAGGATTGCTCAAAGAAATTTGCAGTGCATCTGAGAACTCCACATAAGTGTCGTTGATTTTTTCCATCTTTGCAGTCCAATCGTTGCCATTCTCCGAGGTCAACAGGAACAGACCTTCGCGGGCAATTTTGTTTGCGGAGCCATTGTCGCCGGCGATGGTGTAGAAAAATTTAAACTGCGCCTGCATTTTTTTACCGCGCTCGATCACCCGAGTCACCACTTGGGCGTCTTCGATGTCGGAGGCGGTGGGGCTAGTTTCCTTAAGGTATGAGGCAAGATATTCTTTGAGAACTTCTTGCAGGCGCGCATGTTGTTCTGCCGTTAAATCCGCAGGCGATTTGATCAAAAACCAGCTCAATGTAACGACGACCGCCAGCATGGCAAGACTTAGATATTTCATAGGACCTCAACTTTCGAAGAATGCTTTCAGCTTATACCAAAAAACCCAAGTCCCCCAAGAGAATTATCAGCGAAAACTGATACGTTGCAAAAGCATTGACGCGGCTTGAAATTGTCGAGGACAGACTATAACTTAACTCTTTATCTCACCCCCATACATATGCGGGGTTTCATTCTCGGGGGTTGCATGCCATTTTTAACTTCGAATCTATCTACGGGCAGCGAAGAGTTTCAACAAAATCAAAAGTGGATGAAGTCCCTGGTTTTTGAGCTGCAGAAAAATCTCGATAAAGCCCATGCCGGCGGCGGTGTTGATGCTGTTAAAAAGCACAAAGCCCGAGGAAAAATGACCGCTCGTGAGCGAATTCAACATTTGGTCGATCCTGGGAGTCAGTTTTTAGAATTTTCGGCATTGGCGGCATGGGAATTGTATGAAGGCGCGGCACCCAGCGCCGGCGTCGTCACCGGAATTGGTATGATTTCGGGGCAAGAGTGTGTCGTCGTGAGTAATGATGCCACCGTCAAAGGTGGAACCTACTTTCCAATGACAGTAAAAAAGCATCTTCGCGCCCAAGAGGTGGCTTTGGAAAATGGCCTTCCCTGTATTTATCTTGTCGACAGTGGTGGAGCTTTTTTACCAAAGCAAGATGAGGTGTTTCCAGATCGCGATCACTTCGGTCGAATTTTTTATAACCAAGCAAGAATGTCGGCGTTGGGAATTCCACAGATTGCTGTGGTCATGGGAAGCTGTACGGCGGGGGGCGCCTATGTTCCAGCTATGAGCGACGAAAATATTATTGTGAAAAACAATGGCACGATCTTTTTGGGAGGCCCGCCGCTGGTTAAGGCGGCAACGGGAGAAGTGGTTTCTGCACAGGATTTGGGTGGAGCTCAAGTGCACTGCTCGGTCAGCGGAGTGACGGATCATTTTGCCGAAGATGATGCCGATGCCATTTTAATTTGTCGTGATATTGTGTCGCACCTCAATCGTAAACGCCAGATGCCCGTGGTGTTGAAAGCCATTCAGGAGCCTGAATATGCCCGCGACGAAATTCTAGGTTTGATTCCGGAAGATTCACGTCAGCCCTTTGATGTGCACGAGGTGATTGCGCGAATTGTAGATGGAAGCGACTTTCATGAGTTTAAACAAAACTATGCAACGACAATTGTAACTGGTTTTGCGCACATCTTTGGAATTCCAGTGGGAATCATTGCGAATAACGGGGTTATTTTTAGTGAATCAGCTCTCAAGGCGACGCATTTTATCGAGCTGTGCGAGCAGCGACGAATTCCTCTGGTCTTCTTACAAAATATCACCGGGTTTATGGTGGGGCAAAAGTATGAAAACGAAGGCATTGCAAAGCACGGCGCTAAAATGGTGATGGCAGTGAGCAACGCTTCTGTGCCCAAATTCACAGTGATCATTGGTGGTTCCTACGGCGCAGGGAATTACGGCATGTGTGGACGTGCCTTTCAGCCACGACAACTTTGGATGTGGCCCAATGCGCGCATTTCAGTGATGGGTGGCGAACAGGCGGCCAATGTTCTTTTGACGGTGAAACTCGAACAAGACACGCAGATGTCTGCCGATGAGCAGAAAAAGTTTAAAGAGCCAATTTTAAAAAAATACGAAAATGAAAGCTCGGCCTACTATTCAACGGCCCGCCTGTGGGATGATGGAATCATCGATCCTCGAGACACACGTAAGGTGCTCGCACTGGGATTGAGTGCGAGCTTTAATTCACCCTGGACACCTACGGGCCAGGGCGTTTTGAGGATGTAATGAAGACATTAATAATAAAAAACGAAAAAACAGTCATTCGTGTTTGCCTCAATCGACCTCAGGTGCGAAATGCATTTCACCCTGAAATGATTTCCGAGCTGACCTCAATTTTTAAAGAACTTAAGAAGAACAAAGACGTCAGATGTGTTGTGTTGTTGGGTGAGGGCGAAAGCTTTTGTGCTGGTGCTGACTTAGCGTGGATGAAATCCATGGTGAGTTTTAGTCGCACGCAAAATAAAAAAGATGCTGAAAAACTCTATGACATGTTTCAGGTGATGTTTGAACTGCCGTGTCCACTCATCGGAGTGGCTCAGGGGCACGCCATGGGCGGAGCCCTGGGCTTACTTGCCGTTTGTGACATGGTAGTCGCTGAAGAAAAAACAGAATTTTGTTTTAGTGAAGTCAAACTAGGATTATCTCCAGCCGTCATCAGCGCCTTTGTTAAAAACAAAATGGATCTTTCACAAATGAGTCGTTGGTTTTTGAGCGGAGAGGTTTTCAATGCTCAACAGGCAAAAGATATGGGCCTGGTGCACGAAGTAACAAACCAAACACAAGTTGTTTTAGACAAATGGTGCAAAGCCTTTTTAGCCAACGGCCCGCAAGCTGTTCGCGAGACAAAAACCCTGCTGAGAAAAATCGTGGGAGAGAGTTCACAAGCAAAGTTAAAAAAACAAACAACGGATCTTATCGCTAAACTTCGCGTTGGATCTGAGGGGCAAGAGGGAATCAAAGGCTTTTTGGAAAAGCGTTCTCCCAGTTGGAGGTCAGTATGATGTCCGTCATGAAACCAAATACGAATGCAAACATAAAAGAAATTAAAAAAGTCGCCATTGCCAATCGGGGCGAAGTGGCTGTGCGAGTGATTCGCGCTTGCCAAGAACTCGGAATCAAAACAGTTCTTTTGCACTCCGAAGCCGACACTCGAACTCGTGCATTTCGACTCAGCGATGAAACAGTGTGTATAGGCCCAGCTGAGCTGAGCAAAAGTTATTTATCCATCGATAACAACATTCAGGGAATTTTGAGCTGCGGCGCCGATGCTGTTCATCCTGGATTTGGATTTTTGTCAGAGAACGCGGATTTTGCACAGGCGTGCTTGGATAACAAAATAACGTTTATCGGCCCGTGGCCGCAAGCCATTCGCGACCTCGGCGATAAAATCACAGCGAAGAATTTTGTGAGTGAAGAAAAAATCCCCACCATTCCCGGTTATAATGGAGAAAATCAAGACAGCAATTTTTTGATGCGTGAGTGTGAAAAAATCGGTTATCCAGTAATCGTGAAAGCCGCTGCAGGTGGCGGCGGACGCGGCATGAAAATCATTCGCGATTACAAAGAAGCAGAAGAGTTAATAAAATCTGCTCAGCGCGAGGCGCAGAGTGCTTTTGGCTCGAGCCAGGTATTTTTAGAAAAATATTTAGATGCGGCGAAACACATTGAAGTGCAGGTGTTTGGCGATCTGGCAGGACAAGTGGTTCATCTTTACGAACGCGATTGTTCGGCACAACGTCGTCACCAAAAAGTGATTGAGGAATCCATTGCAACAACGTTGGATCCCGAATTGCGTGAGCAAATGTTGGCGGCGGCGGTTCGACTGGCAAAAAAAGTAAATTACGTTGGTGCCGGTACGGTGGAGTTCCTGGTGCAAAAGGGCCAATATTATTTTATGGAAATGAACACGCGTCTGCAAGTGGAGCATCCGATCACTGAGATGGTGATGGGTGTTGATTTAGTGAAAGCTCAAATCTTGACGATGATGAGCCGCACTGCTCTGTGGTCACAAGATAAATTAAAACCCCGTGGGCACGCCATTGAATGCCGCATCTGTGCCGAAGATCCGTTTACACCAGGAGTACCATCAACAGGCGAAATTCTCTTTCAAAAATTTCCCGATGGACCTGGTCGACGTTTTGATTATGGATTCGATGCGGGTGATCCCATCACTCCTTATTACGATTCGATGATTGCAAAGGTTATTGTTTGGGATGAGAGCCGTCCACGCGCGATAATGAAGATGATCGAAACTTTGAAAGAAACTATTATTTTTGGCGTAAAAACTAATATTCCATTTCTTGTGGAGATGCTTCAGCATCCAGAGTTTGTGGATGGAAGTTTAAATACAAATTTTATTCAAACGCATTTTCCTACAGGAGCTAAAGAGCAACCGATGACCGCGCAGGAAAATCTACTTGTGGAAAAGTCTGTGCTCACGGTGAAGATTTCAGGCGGAGAAGACTCCCGACAGTCCTCTGCGAGCCCTTGGACCCATGCCTGGAGAAATTCATGAAACTACCGGTCACAGTCGAAAACCAAAACCTAAAAGCGATAGTCTTGCGAACACCAACCCACCTATGGATTCACATGAACGGACAAACGCGTTCGGTGGAAGTTCAAAACAAGCGCGCTGGAAAACAGCAGCAGCAAGAGGCGGACCCATCCCGCATTCGGGCACCGATGCCTGGAAAGATTATCAAAGTGATGTGTGGAGCTGGAGACAAGGTAGTTCCTGGGCAAACTTTAATTGTGATGGAAGCCATGAAGATGGAATACTCTTTAAAATCATCGATGGTTGGCAAAGTGGCAGCTCGCCCTTGCACGGCCGGCCAACAGGTGTCCTTGGGAGATCTGCTGGTTCAACTAAAGGATATCAATGAGTAAGATCGAGATTGTCGAAGTTGGAATGCGCGACGGTTTGCAAAACGAAGCGGTTCACCTCACGCAAGAACAACGTTATGAGTTTGCAAAAAAACTTGCCGCTGCTGGCTTAAAACGAATCGAAGCTGGAGCTTTTGTTTCGCCAAAGTGGGTTCCGCAAATGGCCGATTCGGGCACTTTGATTCAAAAACTTTTAAAGGCACAAAAAAGCCAAAAAATTTCTTCCTCTGTTCGTTGGAGTGCGCTCGTTCCCAATTTAATGGGTTACGATCAAGCTGTGGCAGCTGGGGTGAAAGACGTTGCCATCTTTGGAGCGGTCTCAGAAACATTTTCACAAAAAAATATCAATAGCACGGTGAACGAGTCCTTTAAAAGATTTTCTGAAGTTGTCGAAAACGCAAAGCGCGATCGAATTCGCGTGCGCGGCTATGTGAGCACGGCTTTTGGTTGTCCGTATGAGGGGCGAATCTCAGTGAAGCAAGCCATGGGCGTCATCGAACGATTTTTTGAGCTTGGTATTTACGAGCTCTCCATCGGAGATACCATTGGTGTGGCCACTCCGAAACAAGTGAACGAGCTTCTGCAACAGATTCAAAAAAATAAATGGATATCTAAAACCGCCATGCACTTTCACGACACTCGTGGAACAGCCTTAGCGAATATCGCTGAGAGCTTGCGTTTTGGCGTCACGGTGTTTGATTCCAGTATCGGCGGATTGGGCGGTTGCCCCTACGCGCCGGGCGCAGCAGGCAACGTGGCCACCGAAGATGTAGTGTACTTGCTCGAGGGCATGGGTTATCGAACAGGCCTCGATCTTGATAAATTGATCAAAACCACAGAGTGGATGACCAAACAGCTCGGACGCCCCCTTGTCTCGCGCTTGTCTCTCGCCGGCGATTTCTAAAAGGGGCTGTAAAAGGCACGCCGTACCTTTTAGGGGCGGTGGAGGTTTTTGACTTCGTTTCGCGACGTCACCATGACAACTGAGGGTTTAAATTCGAAGGCTTCGGTGTCGGGCATGCTTGCATAGGTGGCTAGTATCACAAGATCACCTTTTTGCACTTTGCGAGCAGCGGCGCCGTTTAAACAGATTTCTCCCTCTTTGCCTTTGATAACATAAGTGGTGAAGCGTTCGCCGTTGTTACAATTATAAACATCGATCTGTTCGTGGATCAAAAGTTTTGCCGCTTCGATGAGTTTTGGGCAAATGGAAACAGACCCTTCGTATTCAAGATTGGCATCTGTCACAGTGGCACGATGAATTTTAGATTTGAGCAGAGTTACTGACATTGGCATCTTTGACCTCTTTTAATGTGTTCAACTTTAATGATAAAAATAATCCTCTGAGAGCCAGATCGGGTATAGCGATATCAAAAGTGTTAGTTTTGTCGAACAGGGTGGAAAAACCGCCTGTGCCAATCACCAAGCACTCCTCGTTGGGAAACGCTTCGGCTTTGGAGCGTGCTACAATCTCCCGCACCATTCCCATTTGTCCGTAGTACAAACCAATCTGCATGCTGTCGACGGTTGTTTGTCCGACCACTTCATCTTTTTTCATAATCTCCACGCGCGGAAGCTTTGCTGTTTTGCTTTCCAACGCTTCCATGGAAATACGAATTCCTGGGAGGATCGCACCACCCAAATAATCTTTGTCTTTGGTGATTACGCAAACCGTGGTGGCAGTTCCAAAATCCACAATGATAATATTTTGTGAAGGGTAAAGATGAGTCGCTGCAATTGTATTGGCGATTCGATCGCTGCCCACTTCGGACGGGTTTTTGTACCTAATGCGCAACCCAGTTTTCACACCAGTTTGCAAAATAAAAGGCTGAAGCTTGAAGTACTTTGTACAAGCACCACGCAGGGAGTGCATTACGCTTGGAACCACAGAGCAAAAGGCAATTTGGGTTATTTTTTCGGGATCTACACCGTTTTCGCGCAAGATCGCTTTTAAAAACAAACCAAATTCATCAGAAGAAGACTGATCTTTTGACGTTTTTCGAAATTGGAACACAAGCTTATCTTTATCAAAAACCCCGCCGTGAATCTGGGTGTTCCCCACATCAAGACACAAAATCATAAGAGCTCCTTCAAAATGGAATTTTCGATCAGTGGACCTAATTCCTGCTTTTGATTGCAAACAGCAATTTTCTTTTTGGCATCGAAAAGTTGAAATTGGTGCGAATTTTCTGTGATTTGCGAAAGATCGTTGTGGATCACCCAATCTGCAGACTGGGTAAAGAGTTTTTTAATCGCATGCTGACGGTTTTCTTCGCTGGGTGTGTCGGTGAGCTTAAAGCCTACAAGCTTACAGTTTTGGTTCCAGGTTTTGATCTTGGCGATAATTTTTTCGGTGGGATGAAGATTCAACACCAAGCTTGAGCCTGAGGGAATTTTGCCTTTTCCATCGATGCTTTCCACAGCGAAATCGCTGACAGCTGCAGAATGGATCACTAAATCATATTTGTTTTTCTTAAGCTTATCTTCGAGCAGTTTTGCAAGATCGGAGTAGGTTTCAAAGCGCTCCACATTTTTTGTAAAGACGGGAGCTTCGGCGTCTTTGCTGAGGAGAAGTTCCACAGAATAGTGCCTTTTCGAAAAGTAATCGGCTAGCAGGGTGCCAGTGCGCCCGGTGCTAGTGTTAGTGATGGCACGCACGGAATCGATGGGAACTTTTGTGCCACCGGCAGTAATTAAAATGGACAACTTCGAAGTGGGAAACAGCGCCGCTTGGATCTCGTTGAATAGGATGTGAGGTTCCAAAAGGCGTCCTTCGCCCATGTCGCCGCAGGCGAGATCACCGGAGTCGGACGAGAGAATTCGCAAACCCCAGGCGGAGAGTTGCTTGAAAGCTTGTTGCGTTGTGGGATGAAAAAGCATGTGAGTGTTCATGGCTGGAGCCACGAGAAGTGGTTTTTTTAAATCATATGCCAGGTATGTAGATATCAAGGGCGAGTGCCCGGTGCCCGCACACAAGCTGTTAACCGTTTGAGCTGTTGCGGGTGCGATCATAAAAATATCGGCCCATTTAGCGAGATGTATGTGAGCCATCATCTGTCCATCGGCAAAGTCCGAAGTGACAACTGGGTTTCCAGACAAACCCTCCAGTGTGGCTTTGCCGACAAATTGCAAAGCGGAGTCAGTGGCAATGGTTTTGACGTTGGCGTTTTGTTTCTTAAGCAATGAAATCAGTTCGCAAACCTTGTAAGAGGCGATGGAGCCTGAAATTCCAATAAGAATATTTTTGTTAGAGAGGGACATTATCAATCAGCCTCACGTTTTCGATGGAAACGGCGGCAAAGCGTCGGCCCCAACGGTCTTCTAAATAATCAATTTCTATATCATTGGCTTTCAGTTCGTCGGCAGCCCACTGAATTGAAGGTGCTGTTTTTAGGATATTTGCGAAGGTCTGCGCTTTTTTGATTCCATCACCCGAAAGCCTGCGATTTCGAGAACTGAGAGCTAAGCCAGCCTCATCACGTTGGGTGGAGACAGTGACAATTTCTGTGGGTATAAAAAACGCATCCACCATACCGCGAACGAGGGTCACCTGTTGAAAGTCTTTTTCGCCAAAATAAGCTCGAGTGGGTTGGATGATTTGTAGCAACTTGAGTACCACGGTGAGCACACCCGAAAAATGACCGGGGCGAGAGGATCCACAAAGAATAGCGTTATTTTCTTTTTCGACAACCGAATAGTTAAACTGATCCTGGTACATTCCGGTGGCGTTTGGTAAAAATAAAAAATCCACATTCGCTTCTTCGAGAAGCTTCTGATCTTGCTCCAGAGTTTGCGGATATTTTTCCAAGTCCTCGGGGCTATTAAATTGAGTGGGGTTTACAAAAATGCTCACAGCAGTCACAAGGTTATGTTCGCGACTGTTTTTTACCAGCGAAAGGTGCCCTTCATGGAGAGCACCCATTGTAGGAACAAACCCAACGCTCGGTGGAGCCATGGTTTTTAAAATTTTCTGCATTTCGCGCGGAGAGGTTACAATTTTCATAGGTCCTTACTGGTAAACTTCTTTTTCTGAGGGAAAATCATTTTGCGCTACACTTTTGTGATAGGAATTTACCGCGCCTAAAATAATTTCGTACAAATTAGTATAATGGCGTACAAATTTTGGTTGAAACGTTTTTTGACATCCCAAAAGATCTTGCAGTACCAGAACTTGTCCGTCCGTGTTGTTGCCCGAGCCAATACCGATTGTTGGAATTTGCAGTTGCGCTGTGATTTTTTTGGCCAGCATTTCTGGAATGCATTCGAGTACGAGGGAGAAGCAACCCACCTCTTCAAGAATTTTTGCAAGCGCCATAAGTCTTAGGGCTGAAGAGGTGTCACGGCCTTGAACCTTATAGCCACCCAGCTGGTGAACAAACTGAGGCGTCAAACCAATATGACCCATGACGGGAACGCCAGAATCTACAACATGCTTGATGATTTTTTCGTGCCCAGGCTGTGCTTCTATCTTTACCGCATTAGCACCCGCGCGCATCAGTTGCTCTACACAATCCATGGTGTACTTGGTGCCCTTGCGATGTGTGAGAAATGGCATGTCCGCGATGATAAATTTTTCGGGAGCCCCTTTTTTTACCGCCGACACATGGGCGGCCATGGTTTTGATGTCCATGGGGACGGTGGAGTCGTGACCGTGCATCACCATGGCTGCGCTGTCGCCCACCAAAATACAGTCGATATCGGAAGCCGCAAGAATCTGTGCGCTCCAAAAATCGTAGCAGGTGACCATGGAAAACTTGCTATCCAGCTGCTTCTTTTTAGCAAAATCAAGTACGGTCTTCATGATAAACTCCTTGGAATGATTGATACAAAGAACCTAGCGCTGTGCTTTGCAGGGCACGCTCATTTTTTAAAATTGTTTTTTGATCGTTACGAGCCCACGGTCCCGTGAGAGCCGTGGCAGGATTTTTTTGTAAGTTAAAAATAATTTGTTCGAGGTACGGCCACACCGCTTCGGCTGGTAGTCCCAAGGTTTTTTGAAATTGTTCGATGACCGCTTGCCATAAGAGCGTGGTTCCATTGCCAGAGAGCACGCACAAGGCATGGTAAAAAGCTTCGCGACCTTCGGGAATAAAATAATGCTTATTAGAAAGTTCAGGAATTAATTCGCTTAAGCTCGGAGCGGTGTTTGGAAATACTGCAGCCGTAGAAACAAACGCCATGGTCTCATAAGTTTCCTGGTCGTAAATCTCTTTCGCAAAGGTCATCAGCGGGTGGAGCTGGTAAGCGAGCTGAGTCGTGAGGGCGCCAGAAAAATGAACTGTTTTTTCGCGCGGAAGGTGGTGGGTGGTAATAAACGGTTCGATGGCGTCATCCGAGATGGCGAGAAATATGCGTTTGCTCAGCAGAATAAATTTTTTGAGGTCATCTAGAGAATCCACGCGTGACCACTGCAAAAAGGGAATGTTTTTAAACTCGAAGTAAGCGGCAAGATGCGTGGCAAGACGTCCACGGCCGATGAGTAAATAGTAATTTGTGGGTACCTGTCGATTCATGATCAAGTCCTCTGTTGTGGAGGTTTTACGCCTGTTTCAAAAAAGCCGATAGGCAGAACGCGTCAACTGTGGAATTTCAAGCAGTTATCTGTTCATCTGCCAGCAATGAAAAAGGTAACTTTTGGCATAATTGCAATGGTCTTGGTGATTGCGGCGGTGATGGGTTCCCTCGTCACACGAGGCATCAGTTTGCGAGTGGCAACCCTCATCAAGCCTTCGGAGTTTTATTCCTCGAAGCAAGTGGCTGCGGCTTTAGCAGCAAGATTGTTTCCAGAGCTTCAATCTAAAAAATGGCTGATTTATTCGATCAAAGAAGATTCGATCATTAACAACTCCACCGAAAATAATTCGTCTAATAGTTCTCCGTCGGCTCGCGAAATCCTTGTGGAGCTTTTAGAGGAAACCAAAAAATCGCCCGTTGGGGAATACCAAGTTCGCGTGGCGGAGGACGAGTGCGAAAAACACTGTGTGTTCCTCGATGAAACCTCGCAAACCGAAAAACTATACAACGAGTTATTTGCGAAGCGATTGGAAGAAGAAAAGTCGGATGTGTTTCGATTATCAGTGAGTGAGTTTTCGCCCAACGAGCCATTTCCTATAGAGTGTGAATCCATGCAGCGGTTGAACGAAAAGTGCATTCGCGCGATTTCCATTCGCGATTCGCTCAGCAAAATGAAAGATCCTGCAAAAAAGTATTTCTTTTTAAAGAAGTACAATCACAACCAGTATTATCTGTTTTTTCAGTAGGCAGAACTAGTTTTAAATCGCACGAGGCTGTAGTTTCGAACGCCGTGATCTCCTCGACGGAAGGAATGATAATTGGAGTTGGTTTTGGTATCCACCGGGCTCACAGAGACGTTGGAGGACTGAATCTGTAAGTTTTCAAGTTCGCCAAAAACCAGAGCGACCAGATCAATATAAAATTTGTTTTCGCGTTCAATAAGGATTCCCAGGGCGCTGGCTTTGCGAAGATCCAACTCATGGGCGCGAAGAATTCGTACGGCCACATCGTGGTCCACTGCAAAACTGTCCTGTTGAATGTGTGGGCCGATATAGACCTTCATGGACGTATCCCCAGCGAACGACCCTAAAGCGCATGTTGTGATTTTATTTTCAACTCCACGCCAGCCAGCATGGATGGCCCAAATTTGCCTGCGTTGCGAAGAAGTTACGATGATGGGCAGACAGTCAGCTGATTTAATAAGAAGTTGTTTTTTTGGATCCGAAGTCCAATGCGCATCCGCTGACGGTTTTTGGTTGGAGATAGCTTCGACACACTCTGCCCCATGAACTTGATGAAGCAAACACAAGGAAGGATCCTGGGAAGATTCTACGATTGCAGAAAACTCTTTGTTGCCAAAAAAAATCTCAAACTCGCCGTCGTCAATAAATGTTCCGTGTAAAGGAGAAAGGGAGATCACTGCGGCACCTCAAGATGGGAGAGTTCCGCCAACTTACGAAGATCATCGGGCCAGGCTGAATTAAATGTAAAGCGTTCTTGTTTTACTGGATGCGTGAATCCCAGTTCCTTGGCGTGCAGTGCGAAGCGTGGCATTTCTAAAATTAATTTTTTAAGTTGCTGCGAGGCCAAAGAGTTTGCGCGTTTTTTGCCGCCATAGGTGTCATCGCCCGCAATCGGGTGTGCGATAGATGACATGTGCACACGAATCTGGTGTGTGCGACCTGTTTCCAATTTCAATTGCACTAAGCTCATAGCTCCAGTGGATTGCAAAACTTCGTAGTGAGTGATGGCGTGTTTGTAGCCTTTTTTTTCCCCGTCAGCCTCTTGTGTCGCCATAAATTTTTTACGATCGTTGGGGCTGCGAGAAATGTAGGACGTGATTGTTCCAGTTTTTTCTTTGGGGCAACCAAACACAATGGCCCAGTAAACTCTATGAACGGTTTTTCGTAAAAACTGTTTTGCCAAACTGCTATGGGTCTTTTCGTCTTTGGCTAAAACTAACAAACCGCTGGTGTCTTTATCAATTCGATGAACTAATCCCGGTCGATACGGAGATGATCCTGGAGACAATGTCTTATGATGGGCAATCAAGGCGTTGATCAATGTGTCGTTTCGGTGTCCGGCAGCTGGATGAACCACAAGTCCTGCCGGTTTGTTGAGAACCAGTACCTCTTCGTCTTCATAATAAATATCAAGGGGGAAGTCGTAAGGCGCCAGCCACTCTTCGAGTTGCAAGGGCACTTCCACTTGAATATCGTCACCAAGTTGCAGGATCTGTGAGGGTTTGATGTATTTGCCGTTCACAATTACTTTTTTGTCGGTAAATATTTTTTTGACCTGCGATCGGGTGTTAAAAACCCCTGCTTTGGCTAAACCAATATCAGCGCGAAGACCCACTAGATCTTCAGCGACGGTTAGTTTTATTGTTTTACTCTCGACCATTTTGATACAGCTTCATAAAGGTTTGAAGCACTTTATCTGCATCGAGATCTAAGAATTTGCAATACTGAACCACATACCCACGCGTAAAAACCGGTGCCGGAAGGGCATTGTAGTTATTATCTTCTATGGCGTAGAGGTATTTAAGGCTGATACATGTTTTTTGACTGAGGTCTTCAATCTTAATTTTTTTGTATTTACGAATCTTACCTAAAAATACACCGTCAAAAAATTCCTGTGTGCTAATTTGTGCCTCAAAGGCCTCGTCGATTTCGTAGGAGCTCAAAGACGTTTTGCCAAGTCCCGAGGGAACAGGGTTTAGAGGAATGGCTTGTGCTGCGGTGACGGCATTCACGGTTTCCATGGGCGCTTCGGTGGAGATGGGCTGAGGTGCCATCGTTGGTGAAGTACTTGCAAGCATCGCTCTCGGACTGTCGTCAAAATCCACGTTGCCGATCTTGGATCTGAGGTGTGGATAGATTTTAAAAAAGTGAGCATCGTAAACGATGCGGGTTTCGTCGTTGCCGATAGTGGAATAAGCTTCTTCGATCATGGTGAGAAGCTCTTGAATTTCATCGAAGGTGAAGTTTTTAAACATTTGCGGGTCGCGCAGGGAATAGGTTTTCTTGACCTTTAAATAAGCCTGGTACACTTCAAAAGAGGAGGCCTTGGGGTCTACCTCAAGAATGTCGTAAAAATTGATAAAATGGTCCACCGCGGTTATCCCCATTGTCCTTAATCATAGGATATAAGCGCCCTATGACGGAACGATTAAAAGAGCGCGGAGCGTTATAGCTTTTTGCTCAATTTTTCAGCACGCACTTCCTCGGCCGCCGAAGCACGGAGGTAAAGTGGTAAAAGTTCGTTCCAGGGGATTTTTGCAATTTTCGAAATATTATTTTGTACGTAGGAATGAATCAAAGTCGCATCGGGAAATGCGGTCGCAAGAGTGTGAAGCAAAAATTTATTTTTTCCCGTCGTAATGTCGCTAATCAGCTCAACTCCATCACCCATAACCTGATAATGGCTCTCCGTCAGCAATGGTTCTAGCTCGCCAGCGGAAAGCAGCGTGGGAGCTAGAACTTCCTGGATTTGATAAAGATGTTTTTTGTAAATCCCAGCAAAAACTTTGTTTTTTTGCGCGTTAATAACCGTGAGAATTTGCGTGGGTACAGGTGCCGGCTCATTGAGCGATATGGCAAGGCCGTCGTTGATGCTGATAATGGGAATTTGCAGGCTGTAAGCCAAACTTCGAGTCACGCTGAGGCCGACACGAAGACCTGTAAAGCTTCCTGGCCCTGTAGAGCAAACAAGCTGTTCAATATCCTGTAGCTGAACTCCCATCTTTTGCAGAAGTTCCTCGAGGGTCTGAGTGACAACCTCGCTGTGCGACGTCTTCTTTTGCCACGATTCCTGGCCAAGAATATTTTGGCTATCACCAAGGCAGAGAGAACCCTTCGCAGAGCTCGTCGAAATAGTGAGGGTTAACACAACACGCCTCTTTTACGATCCGAAGAGGCGACTGACGTCGTTGAATAAAGAAAACGCCAACAAAGAGAGAAGTAAAAACATTCCGATTTGTTGAGCAACTTCCAACTTTCTGATGCTGATGGGTGCCCCACGAATGCCCTCGATAGTAAATAGAACAATATGTCCTCCATCCAAAACAGGCACAGGCAACAAGTTTAAGACAAAAAGATTCAAAGAAATAATTGCCATGATTCGCAGAAAGTAGTCAATTCCAGCCTGCCAACTTTTTTGTGCCATTTGTCCGATAGAAATAAAACCACCAAGATTCTTAGGTGAAACCTTGTTGGTAATCACAAAAACGAAACTCATAATCGTAATGTGCGTCCATTGCCATGTTTTAGCCGCTGCCCAAGTAAACGAGGATAGGAATGTTGGAGCACGCCACTTGATGTAATCAACATGAGTGGACTTTAAGGGCTGAACGCCAATTGTAAATCGCTTATCGGTGGGGCCTCCAACTTCAGATTTAATTTCAGTCATTTGTGGAGTGATCGCGAAGTTTTTAACTTCACCATTGCGACGAATGACAACCTTGAGGGGCTCACCTTTTTCTTTAAAGGAACTCACAGCCGCTACAATGTCTTGAAACGAGCGAATCGGAGTTTCGTTGATATTTAAAAATTGATCATTCGCCAATAGTCCCGCTTGCTCTGCTGGCGTCTTAGCACCAACAGCGCCAATGAAGGTTTCGGGTTTTTCATAGCCCAATTTTTGCGGACGATCGGGAAGTGGATTTTTATTTAAATCCCATTCAATTCTGACGGACTCCGCTTTTTGACCAGCTTTTGTACCGTAACGATCGATTTCGAAAACGATTTTCTTTTCGGCATTTGAACTTTCGTTGATTAAAATATCGCTGATACTGCGATAGGTAGAGACTTTTACGTTGTTGATTTTGACAATTTGATCACCAGTTTTAAAGCCCATCTTACCAAATAAGGATTGTGGGTCCGAAACACCAATAACCGACGCGTCGGAAGCGAAATCAAAGCCCTCAATTTGGCCGTCAATGCGCCCTTCATGAAAGATGTTTTTACTGGGCCCCTGACCGGTGGCCACCATAATTGTCATGGGCTCTTCGTGGGTTTCGCGTAAAATTCTAAAACTGAGATCAGAGTTGGGATGACTCTGAATTGCATCTTCAACGTCTTCCCAGCGCCCCACTGATTTACCGTCAATAGTGAGAATGCGATCACCTGAGCGAAATTCGGATTTGTAAGCTTCGCTATTTTCTGCAAGATCCCCAAGTTTTGGCGCGATCACCTGTTCGCCGATAAGGCTCAAGCCCCAAAATAAAAAGTACGCTAGGAACAAATTCATCAATGGACCCGCAAGTGCAATGGCGATCCGCTGATAAATCGGCTTGTGCAAAAAAGAGCGCTCCTTCATGTGATCTGGAACATCACCGCCGAAGTCGTCGCCATACATTTTAACGTAGCCACCAAACGGGATCGCAGAAACACAATATGTGGTTTCGCCGTGGGTTTTTTTCCAAATTTTGGGGCCAAAACCCAGGCTGAAAGTTTCGACCTTCACGTTAAAGTATTTTGCGACAGCAAAATGCCCGAGTTCGTGAATAAAAATTAAAACTCCCAAAAGGATGATCATTGGAACTACAAACGAGACACCTTGAGCAAGGAAATCGTAGATTATATTCATAGTTAAAGTTTAGGCGGGTGGAAAATAAGAGGCAAGTTCAAAAAAAGAACAGAAGAAGTACAGGACTGGTGCACCAAAATAAACCCCGTCGAGTCGGTCTAACAGGCCACCGTGGCCTGGCATAATGGCCCCTGAATCTTTCTTACCTGAGATTCTCTTAAGCAGGGATTCAAAAAAGTCCCCCAGCTGGGCAAAAGCCCCAATGGCAATGCATAAGAAAAAGATCAAAAAAGGCTCGCGGAGCTGGGAAAATACCACCAAATAGGTACCCCCGCAGAGAAGAGATCCAACCAAACCGCCAAAGCTTCCAGAAATCGTTTTTTTGGGAGAGATTTGCGGGAACAGTTTTTTTCCACCCCAATACAATCCAAAAAAGAAGGCAAAGATATCCCCGAAAAAGACCGTGACTAAGAGAAAAATTAACAACGGCCAACCCGTTTCGTACAGGATTTGTATGGCTAGAGCAGGGAAAATACCCACATACAAAAGACCCATCAAGGGCCATTGCAGTTTCGCCAGCATCTGCTGTGGATCTAGGTGATGAAAAAGACAAATTCCAAGGGAGGAGATTAAAATAAAACTGATGCTCAATACAGCAACTGCATATTCCGGGTGGATCACCTGCGTTAGGTAAACAAAAAAGAAAAAAACCAGAAAGGTAAAAAACCAAAGTGAAACGCGCTCAAAAAGCAGAGCGTATTCAACGGCGGCAATTGCTACAACAAAACTTCCAAAACAAGCAAGACCAATCGTGCCACCCCAGAATAGCGTGCCTAAGAGGATCCCAAGTGCCGCCAAAGCTGAAATAACTCGGTTGAGGATTGGTGTCATAGAGGTTTAAAGATTACTTTCGAGAATCTGCGAAGAGGTTTTTCCAAAGCGGCGCTCTCGCGTTTTATACTGAATCAGTGCTTGGTGAAGATCATCCTTAGTAAAATCGGGCCACAAAGTATTGGTAACAAAAATTTCACTGTAAACCGACTGCCAGGTTAAAAAATTAGAAAGTCTCATCTCACCACTGGTGCGGATGATCATGTCCGGGTCGGGAGTTGGGTACGTATTTAAAAAAGTCGCAAAGCGCTCTTCGGTGAGGTCTTCAGGAGATAATTCGCCAGCTTTCACAAGCGATGCAAAACTTTTTACAGCCTGTAAGATTTCCTGACGACCACCATAGCTGAGGGCGAAAAACAGATTCATACCGGTATTTTTTTGGGTGGCCAAAATCGTCTTAGTGATTTCTTCCTGAGCGAAAGAGGGAAGTCGGTCCAACTGACCGATGCATTGAAAACGAATGTTATTATCGATTAATGTTTGTCGCTCTTTAGAAAGATATTTCGCAAGAAGTTTCATCAAAAACGAAACCTCTTGGATGGGGCGCGACCAGTTTTCAGTGCTGAAAGTATAAAGAGTCAGGTTTGCTAAGCCTAAGCGAGAGCATTCCTCGATGATTTGTTTGGCCACTCGCGTTCCCTTGAAATGGCCCATAAATCGATTTTTTCTTCTGCGCTCCGCCCAGCGCCCGTTTCCATCCATAATGATGGCAAGATGCTGAGGCAGAGATAAACTCTGTGCCTGCATCATATTGTCATGATTTCTTTTTCTTTATCGGCAGACAATTTATCGACGTCTGCGGTGTATTTGTCGGTCATTTTTTGAATATCATCTAAGTACTGCTTATTTTGATCTTCAGAAATCACTTTGTCTTTCAAAGCAATTTTTAATTCTTCGTTGGCATCACGGCGAGCCATGCGAACGCCGACTTTGGCGTCTTCCACCGCTTTCTTAGATTGTTTAACGAGTTCTTTGCGTCGGTCTTCGGTCAAATCAGGAAGGCGAAGGCGAACAGCTTTCCCATCATTGATTGGAGCCATGCCCACATCACTTTTTACAATAGCGTTTTCGATGGCTTTTAAAACAGAAGCTTCCCAGGGAGTGATCAAAAAACTACGCGCGTCGGGGCAGGTGACAGAGGCGACCTGATTGAGCGGAGTTGGATTGCCGTAGTAGTCTACGCGAACAGCGTCGAGCATCGTCACTTGCGCGCGGCCTGTGCGAATCTTTTTAAATTCGTTACCAAGTGCCGCGATAGCGGTTTTCATCTTGGTTTCGGTGTTTTTATTTAAATCTTTGACGTTAATCATGCTGAACCCCTTTTTAGTTGATCATAGTTCCGATCTTTTCGCCCATCAAAACTTTGAGCAGATTTCCTTTTTCCATCAATTTAAAAGTGATAATTGGTAACTTGTTATCCATGCAAAGGCTTAAGGCTGTTGAATCCATCACTTGCAAGCCCTTGTTGAGAGCTTCGCGGTGAGTGAGTGATTCGTACTTAATCGCATCTGGGAATTTTTTTGGATCCTTATCGTAAGTGCCATCGACGTTTGTGGCTTTCAACAGGACTTCCGCATGAATTTCCATTCCGCGAAGAGCGGCGGCTGTGTCTGTCGTAAAGTAAGGATTTCCTGTTCCTGAGGCAAAGATAACGATGCGACCCTTTTCGAGGTGGCGTACGGCGCGTCTTCGGATGTAAGGCTCAGCAATTTGTGCCATTTCAATTGCCGAAAGAACACGAGTTTTCATTCCCTCTTTTTCAAGAGAATCTTGTAGAGCCAGGGCATTCATGCAAGTTGCCAACATTCCCATGTAATCAGAGCTCGCGCGATCCATGCCGTTGGCAGAAGCCGCGATACCGCGAAAAATATTCCCACCACCGATCACGATGCCGATTTCGACACCGAGATTTTGAATGGAGCGGATATCCTTGGCAATTTGCAAAATGTGATCGGTGCTGATTCCAAAACCTTGGGGGCCTGCGAGGGCCTCCCCACTGAGTTTGAGAAGTATACGTTTGTACTTAAGCGCCACGGGCACCTGCTTTACTGTTTAAGTTGTGCGGCCACTTCGTCTGCGAAGTTGGATTCTTGCTTTTCGATGCCTTCACCAAGTTCATAGCGAGCAAAACGTCGAACAACAATGTTTTCACCAATTCGAGCGATGGTATTTTGCACATGATCTGAAACAGTGATGTCGGGATTTTTAATGTATTTTTGGCTTAACAAGCAGCTTTCAGAGAGCCATTTTTTGATTTGACCATCAACGATCTTATCGACCATTTCGGGCTTTTTGCCAGCTTCAAGATTTGTTGCGCGCATTACACTGCGTTCTTTTTCAATCGTTGTGGCGGGGATTTCAGCATCAGAAACAGCGAGAGGATTTGCCGCAGCAATGTGCATCGCAATGTCCTGTGCAAAAGTTTTGAATTCATCGTTACGAGCCACGAAATCAGTTTCTGAATTGATTTCTACTAAAACTCCAATGCGGCCTTCGCCGTGAATGTAAGAGTAAACAAGTCCTTCAGAAGCTACACGTCCGGCCTTCTTCGCAGCTTTGCTTAATCCTTTTTGACGAAGCCAATCGATGGCTTTGTCAAAATCCCCCGAGTTTTCCTCGAGGGCTTTTTTGCAATCAAGCATTCCTGCGCTGGTGCGATCGCGCAATTCTTTAACCATTTGTGCGGAAATAGACATGGGCGCGCTCCTATTCTTTTGTCGCTGCAGCAGCTTCTTTAGCTACTTTTGCTTCATTTGCTACAGCTGAGTCTTGTTCTTTTTCGATGACGGCTGTTGAAATTTCTTGTTCAACTTCGGCAAGGATTTCGATGTCATCAGCAGTACCAGCAGCCACAAGCTTGCGGCCTTTAGTCGCTTTTATAACATTGGGACCGGCAGGTTTAACAGCAGCAGGTGCTGCTTCTTTTTTACCGCCACGTTGTGGTCTTCCTTTTTCCTGAGGTGCCGCTGTTTCTTTTTGCTCTTTTTCAACGTCAGATTGTTTGTCTGTGCGTGTGCGAAGAACTTGTTCGTATTTTTTAGCGCCGGCTTCGTAAGCGTCGGCAATCATTTCGCTAAAAAGTTTGATGGAGCGAATGGCGTCGTCGTTCGCTGGAATTGGATAGTCAATGAGGTTAGGATCAGAGTTTGTATCACAAAGGCCAACCACTTTTATGCCAAGCTTTTTGGCCTCTAAAACTGCGATGTGCTCTTTATTGATATCGACAACAAATAACATTCCAGCAGGCTCTTTCATGTCGCGAATACCTTGGAGGTAATCATTCAACTTCATGTATTCTTTTTCCATGCTTGAGCGTTCTTTTTTAGAGAAAAAATCAAGTTCGCCTTTTTCGCGCATCTGATCGATCTTTTTAAGACGATCAATACTTTGTTTGATGGTAACGAAGTTGGTGAGTGTGCCGCCAAGCCAGCGCTTAGTCACAAAGTACTGACCGCAACGTTTTGCAGCCGCTTGAATTGTTTCTTCAGCTTGTTTTTTTGTGCCCACGAAAATCAGACGCTGACCATCAGCTGCCATATTTTCTACAAATTGCATGGCTTCTTTGGCTTTTGCGAGGGTTTTTTGCAGATCGATGATGTGAATTCCGCCACGAGATGTGTAAACAAACGGCTTCATTTTTGGATTCCAACGCTCTTTTTGGTGACCGAAGTGGACACCGGCATCAAGCATATCCTTCATAGTAAGACTCATAATATTCCTCCTTGCTGGTTATTCCACCTTTTCAGAGAACCGTAATCGCTGCAAAGAGCGCCCGGCACCAGCGGAGTCCGAAAAGTGAGTTATAGTTTCACCTAAATGACGACGGTCAATTGGCGTAGGTAGTGGGTAACATAGAAGGTTTAAAAAAAGCAGGGGTTTATGGGCCTAAACGCTTTGCGTTAACGCCACTGAATTTGCTACCGGCGCCACCTTTCCCCAAAGGCTGGGGTGTCCGGCATAGTAACGTGAACCCACGTGCAGACGGTTCACTTTTGGAAACCGCGCGTTTTCTAAAAGCTGAGTATTAACGGTCCCATAAGAATCAGGCGCAATAAAGATGTTTTCCTGTTCCACGGTCTCCAAAAACACCGGATACATGCGTTTGATTTGCTTTTTCATTTCGCGCAATGTCGTTCCGAGAGACTCACTGTCCGCAGCTTCCTCAGCACTGACCAGACAAAGCCACTGCGAGGTGGGAACGCCAAACTCATTTTGAAATCGTCCCAAACACGGAAGCTCTTTGGCGCCATAAAGAATATGGATGGCTGAAGTTTCCGTGACGGGGCGGTGATGGCGATAGACCAAGCTAATGGCTGTCCACAACTGCGTTTTTGAAAGTTTTGGAACAAGATTTTTGGGAAGGCTCGTTTTGCAGACGGAAAGTAACTTGGAAAGCTTTAGTGGCGAATCGTAAAAGTAAAGCTCTTCGGAAAGTAAAACGGTAGAACCGTTAATAGTCACTTGCACCTGCGGTTCCAGCTCTAGCGCGGTCACTTCGCTCTGATTAAAAATTTCGCAGGTCAGTTTTTCGCGGAGCTTCTGTGCGATGGAGCTAAAACTTTGCGAAAAGTGCAAAGTTTTTGCTTGCGAAAAATAAGAGTAAACATCGACGGCCAAATTGCTGGTCTCGCCAAAGCCCATAAAAGGTTGAATTTGACCGTTTTGGAAGGTCAGTGGTCCCAGGTCTTTCGCCTCAAAAGTAAGGTTGTCTATAGTGGAACAAAGTTGCTCAGCGAGAACACGAACCTCTACCGAATCAGCCATAAATGGAAGATGCGACTCAAAAAGCACTTCGTTGCTGCGAAGACCACGAAAAAGTCCACCCAGGGTGTCCTCTTTTTCGACGATACATCCAGAAAGGCCGCTTTGTTCAAGCTCGAGGCATTTCAGCAGCGCTTCGATACCAGAACCTATGACGATGAAGTCGTATTTATTTTTACTCATAATCTGTCTTTAAAAGACCATAATTAGTTCAGTTTGAAAAGATATTTTAAAATCTTAGCGAAGACGGGTAGGACTCGTCGGAGAGTCAATTTAGCAGCTGAAAAATGTTGCAGTCGGTTGGCCAGGGCCGGAGAATAGCGGTAATAGGCTCTTACAAAATGTTTACCTGCCGACGTGCGTATTAAGACTTGGCTACGAAACTGCCTTAAGGTGACCAGCGTGGGGTCGTTGCGATCCTCAAAGGCGATGGAAGCAATAAAACAGTTTCCAGTTTTAATATTAGCCGCTTGCAGGAGTTTTCGATAGGCGGACGGATTATTACCCTGCCGGGCTTTTATTGCCGCATTCTTTGCCAAATTTGCAAAAAGATTGGTGTAAGGCATAAGCTCGCCCAGCTTGGCGGCACAGGCTTCCTGGCGGTTCTTGTACTGTCCATGAAGATCATAAATTTCCACAAGGGCCCAAAGAGAACTGCACATCACAGTGACTTCCTTTGGGTTATCGCCAAACATTGTGGCGTTGAACTCACTGAAATCTTTTTCGTAAACCAATTGTAAAATTTTAAAATATTTTTCGAAGCAAACGGCAGCCTCTGAGTGTTCTTTTCGACCAATAAAAATATGCGCCTGTTTAATTAAGGCCAGTCTATTTTTCCAAAGATTTTTTTTGTGGTTGGATTGAATTGTTCTCTCGGCCTGCATCATTGTTGCGCTGGAGAGCTTTTTGGACAAATTCTTAAAACAACTTGTACATACGGCTTCGAAAGCGATGGGCGTGCCTTCTTTTTCGAGGCGCAGTCGCAGGCCCTCCTCAATGGGATGAAGAAGCGTGGTGCTTACACCGCATAGTGGACAACCAGACTCTACTTCTAAATTTGACATACTTCCATCATGCTACATTAAATTGTAAGGGTCCATATCAATTTGAATTCGCAATTTTTTGAATTCATCTGCACTGAGATGACTCACATACTGCAAGGTTTTGTCGAGAGATTGCAGTGATGCAGATTTCAACAGAACTTGAAAGCGATAGCGTTGACGTAACTTAAACAATGGTGCGGGAGCTGGTCCTAAGACTTTAACTTCGGGGTCAAGAGTTGCTGCGTAGTTTTTAAGTTTAAAAGACAGAGCTTGCGCTTGTCCACGAACTTCCTTTTCGTCGAGTCCGGAAATCTTAAGGCAGGCCATACGAAAATACGGCGGGTACGATAATTCTTTGCGCTCCTCGAGAGCCGCATTTAAAAATCCCGCGACGTCCTGGTTTTGCGCATGGATCAGACTGGGATGATCGGGTCTGTAGGTTTGCACAAAAACCGCACCGGGGTGGTGGCGCCCGGAGCGCCCACTCACTTGCGTGAGCAATTGAAAGCTGCGTTCAGAGGCGCGAAAATCGGGAATATGAAAGCCAATATCAGCGAGCACAACTCCCACAAGGGTGAGTTTTTCAAAGTCCAAACCCTTGGCAATCATTTGCGTGCCAACCAGGATTTGCACTTCTTGCGATTCCATCTTAGCGACAAAATCTTCCATTCGCTGTCGCGAATCAATTTCGTCGCGGTCAACGCGCATGATGTTTGCCTGCGGAAACAGTTTTTGCACATCATTTTGAATTTGCTCTGTGCCCAGGCCAATGGGTTTAATGGTCCCTACATGGCAGTCGGGGCATTTGTAGGCCATGGCTTGCGAGTAGTCGCAGTAGTGACAGACGAGATGGTTTTTGCCGTGCAAGGTGAGGGAAATTTCGCAGTTAGGACATTTGTAAATAAAACCGCAATCATTGCATAAAACAGTTTGTGCAATTCCTCGTCGATTTAAAAAGAGAGCTGATTGAAAGCCGGTTTTATAATTTTCGGCCAGCGCTTCGTAGAGCGGAGTGGATAGCCAGTAAGGAAGGAGGGGATCTCGATGGGCGTCGTCTTTGTTGGCTTGCAGATCGATGATTTCCATTCGCGGAATTTGCAATTTTGAGGCGCGCTGCTTAAGTTCATGGAGCTGATATTTTTTATCGAGAACGTTTTTCCAACTCTCCGCACTGGGAGTTGCCGTGCCAAGAATCACGGGAATTTTTTCGTAGAGTGCACGCATGACAGCGGAATCTCGTGCATTGTAGCGGAGTTTTTCGTCCTGTTTATAAGAGCCCTCGTGCTCTTCATCGACCACAATCAAACCTAAATCGGGCACAGGACAAAACAGTGCAGAACGAACTCCAATGAGGACACGATTCTTTTTCTCGATGACACTCCACCACTGATTGGTTCGTTCGCGATCCGTTAGGTTGGAATGCAAAACAGCAATATTTTCGCCCAGTCTCTGGCGAAAGCGCGAAATAAGTTGGGGAGTGAGTGCAATCTCGGGCACAAGCACCATGGCACTTCGGCCTTGCTCCAGTTGTTTTTTAATGAGTTCAATGTAAACCTCGGTCTTTCCCGAGCCAGTGACGCCCCAAAGAAGATGCGACGAGAATCCGCTAAATCCAGCAACGTCGTTCACAATTTTTTGCTGCTCAGTATTCAACGCGACCTGTTTGTCTGACAAAGTATCTGAGAAAAGACTTTTATCAGCGGGGCTTCGCCCTTTTTTAGCAAGCTGAGGAAAAAAAAGCGAAAACACTTCTCCCGGTGGGTAGTGATAATACTGTGCGACCCAAAGAGCCCAGTCCAATTGGCCTTTGGTTAATTGTGGATACTCTTCGAGCAAAGACAAAACAGATTTAATTTTAAATTTGTCGCTCGCAATATCTTCTTTTCGTACGATAAGTCCACGGGTGGAGCGCTTTCCCAAGGGGACTTCCACCAACTGACCGGCAGAGAGTGCAAGCTCCGAAGAATAAGTGAGAAGCTGTGGCAGAGGTGCATCCACAGCGACTTTCCACAATGAAGGAGAAGATTCTATCAAAGTACGTCCTAACGAAACCGGGAGTAAAACTCTTTAAGGTTCGTATTTTGCGGCAGTACGGCTTTAGCCTCTTTTTGAATCTTTAAAAAACTCTCAATTTTCTTTGGCTCCACAAGCTGTGTCGAAGTGTTTTGAATAATAACCGTAGAGCTTTTCCAGAAAAGAGTTTGTAGTTCGGCCTCTTTAATTTTTCCCTCTTCGAACTCTTTAAAAGCATCAAATTCAACTTCGATTTGCGAACCCATGCGCAGTTTACGAATCAAAAAACTATCTTGTTCAACCCACAATCGAGGAGGCTGCAAAGTATTTTTAGAGTCCTGGGCGCCGAGCACATAGGCTACGGCCCCTTTATAGCGGTCAAGATTCATAAATACTGAAGAGGCACTTTCTGACGAATTGTTGTTGGGAATCAGTTGCATGGCAAGCAGTCTGCCTTGCAGAGCGCGCGAACTCCGATAGTGCAAAAGCGGCTCATAAAATTCAGGACTCAGCGGAAAGCTTTGAATTTTTCCTTCTACCGAAGTGGTCATTCGCTTGCCGCCTTTATAAAGAATTTCGAATTTCCATGGCGTGCCATCGGCATTAGTTCCGTCCACATCTACCTTCATCGAATCGGCATGACCAATGTACCAAGTTTCGTTGGCCACGGCGCTGTCATCCTTAAGGGTGACAGTGCGTTTTAAAATAAAACCTTTAGTCCCGCCCGTGGTGCTCACCATTTTTCCTAAGACCGTGCTGAGTTTTGGAACGTAAGCATTGGCCGAAAATCCAAGACAAAGAATAAATAAGAGGGATTGAATCATTTTAAACTCCCAGTGAGTTGTTGCAGATATTTTTTAAGGTCAGCGCCAATTTGTGGATGTTTAAGACCCATCTCAATGTTCGCGATAACGTATCCCAATTTATCGCCGGCATCATAGCGAATGCCGTCGAAAAAGCGGGCGATAAGACCTTCTTTTTGCGCCAACTTGCACATGGCATCGGTGAGTTGCACTTCGCCATTTTTTCCGGGAGCGAGATTTTCTAGGTGCGAAAAAATATCGGCCGTAAAAATGTAGCGTCCTGGCAAGGCCCAACAGCTGGGTGCTTTATCAATGGCGGGTTTTTCCACCACGTTGTCCACGCGAATCCAATCTTTTTCTTTTTTACCGCTGATAATGCCGTATTTAGTGACGTCCTGTGGGGGTACTTCCATGATTGCCACAGTAGATAGGCCGGTTTCTTCGAACGTGTTGGCGAGTTGTTTGATCACCGAAGGAGTTTCGGGCGTCGTTGGAATCATTATTTCGTCACCAAGGAGAACAGCAAAGGGTTCATCGCCAACAATGGGGCGACCAACATGCACGGCGTGACCCAAGCCGAGGGCTTGTTTTTGCCGAATGCTAATAATGTTAACCATATTGCGAATATCGTTCAGCTGCTTAAGTAAATCGTGTTTGCCAGTGCGGGCGAGAGTTTCTTCGAGCTCCACATGACGATCAAAAAAATCTTCAATGGCGTTTTTACGTCGCCCAGAAATCAAAATCACATCTTCGATACCGGCTAAAGCCACTTCGCGCACAACGTGCAGCAAGAGGGGTTCGTCGACAATGGGGAGCATTTCCTTGGGAACCGAGTTGGTGATTGGCAGGAAACGAGTGCCTAAACCGGCTGTTGGTATAATAGCTTTGCGGACACGCTTCATTGGACTCCCTAGTCTAAAAGTAGAGGTACAAAGGTATCAAAATGAGTCAGTCGAAGCTATAACTAATGCACAAAGCAATGATTCCAGTTATCCTGGATTTGACTGTGCGTTATTGGGGGAACTGTGAATCGAGTAAAAGCCATTGTGATGATTATTCTAATCACTGGTGCCGTGCTTTTTTCTTATCAGAACTGCGGTGTTGAACCTCAGCAAAGTATGTTTGATGTAAAACAAGCCTACAAACTTCCCTACGAAACTTCCGTTGATCAAATTGCCTACATGTCATGCTCAGAACAAGAAGGCGTCCCCAACGAACCGGACGTGTATTTTAGCTTGCGTGTCGGAGCTTACGGATCCGCCGCCGGACTTCGCTTGAGCGACGACTTTTTGTACGAAACTCGCCGCGACTCGAGCAGTGCGCGGGCCCTCAAACTGAGCGAAGAATTTGTGAGCATCAATAAGCGGTTGATGTTTTCGGTTCGACAGCAGTCAGACCTCGGCGTGACCTACATGAACGGCGGCAGCACTCTTGGCATCGAAGGATTGGATTACGATTTTGTTTTTGGCGATCTTGGCTCTAGCGCTATGTCGGCCTCTCTTCTCGAGCTCGACACCGACGAATACATGAACTACTGGGCGCCCGGAGGGATTGAAAGCGATGCCTACATGCAAGGCACGATGGTATTTGATGCTGCCGAAAGCACCGCTCAGCAAATGCGCGACTTTTTAGAAAAAAATGGCGGATTGATCACCCTGGGATATTCCACGCCTTTAGATCCAGGAATGTTGTTAACTCGCACTTCGTATTCCACGAACCAAGACGACGACGGCGATGGACGAAACGATGATGCGGATGATGACATCGCCCCGTCGAATGAAGCGTATGGCGTGGGACTCAAAGTGTCTTTTAAAGTAGCAAACCCAGCCAACTGGGGTTACACGGTCTCTGGGCTCAACAATACGCCTCATCCGAACTTGCCCAAGCGTGTGCTTGCGACTGTTTACGAATACGATCTTTCATCTCCACAGCAGCTGAAGGCCACGTGGTCATGTCCATCGGAGCTTCAATTGCGAATCGTTGCACCTGCGGACAAAGATTTTAATGATCCTTATCCCTTCCCATCAGCGCGCAAACTCTGCCCGGATGCAGCTGATCCAACAAACGCTACAGATCTCGCGAACTTTCAATTGGCTCGTCGTTCGCTTCCAGTTTCCCATTGGAAAATAAATTGGGCTCGCCGTTGTGCGGTTCCAAAATTTTATACCAAAGGCAGCTGTTACGGAGTGGACGATTCGCAAACTCCAACAGTGTCGCGCCCGCCAGTGTATGATTTTACCCAATCGAGAAGCACTAACACTTGTGATCCTGCGATCAATGCGGCGTGCTTGCATTTCATAAGTATCTGCCTTAAACCTTAAGTATGATTTTGTTTTCCATTCTGATCTTTTTTTCTTCGGCACAAGTCGGATCGGTTGCTGATGCCATGGGTGGCGCGGGAATCGGTGGTCCCCATCCCTACGAATCGGCGATTTTAAATCCCGCAGCGTTGGTTGAATTTAAAACCAAACATTTTGGAATGCAACAGAGTCAAACCGATGTGGGTCCGAGCTTAGAGCAAAAACAGTATTCCTTTTTTTTCACCGACGCCGGGGACATGACTGTGTTTCCTGGAACTATTTTTTATCGTCAGCGCACCAATAAAATTCTTGATCAAAAAATCCGCGAACAACATTTACAGATTTCCGGTGCCGCTGCACTCACGCGAAATCTTTCTGCGGGGATTTCGGGCTATAAAATCAAAACGGATTTAATGAGCGGCGCGGATTACAACCAATACAACGCCGACCTTGGAACCTATTGGGCCGCCCATCCCAATTTAACAGTTGGCGCTGTCTTTCGTGGACTCATGGGTTCTGACACTACTGTGTGGCCACTTTCGCAAGTTCTACCCATGGCGGGTTCAGGAGCCGAATATCGGTTTTTTGATATGTTTAAACTTCGCTACGACATCAATTATTTTTTGGAGCAAAACGGCGATAAGCGCTTCCGACACCAGGTCGGTGGCGAGGTGCGCTACGAATTTATGCTCGCCCTGCGTGCAGGCTACAGCCAAGACGACCGATTGGGCGAAAATCGCTTTAGTTTTGGGGTGGGTTGGGATGGGCCGCGTTTGAAGGTGGCCTACGCCTTTCAGAAAGAAGATAGAAAAGGCTTAGGGGATGCTCACTCGGTTGACATGTGGTTCGACTTTTGATAGCTCATTGCATCACACATAGGAGATCGTAATGGCTTCAGCGACACATAGAACTAAAAAAATCCGCAACAAAAAACTATCTACAAAAGGCAAAAAGCGCAAAGCGAAGAACCGCAATCAGGGTACGACTGAGTCGGAAGCCGAACTTTTCGGCGATCAATAGTAGCTTTAAAACGTCATTTCTAATGCCAGAGCCGCACGTCGCTGGGGTTCTGGATAGCCAAACGTCATTTCTCGTCTTTGGTTAAACAAATTGTAAATTCCCAATTGCAACGAAGAGAGTTTGTTGATTTTTTGCGAAAGCAAAATGTCTGTGCTCGACCATGCCGGAAGGCGCGTATTCCGGTTGTTGATAAAATCCAAATCCCATATCGAACTCCAAAGTGTTTGCTGCAAAGTGAGTGAGCGCTTTGTGCTCAATAAATAATTAAAACTAAAAAAAGTCTGATGCTCCGGCGAAAATCTTAACGGCGTCCGCGACGGAAGTTCCCGCGCAAGCATGTAAGTATGGCTGAGGTTGGAGTTCCATTGCGGTTGATTGATTTGCACCTTCGCGCTGATTCCATAGGTTTGCGCTTGGCCTACATTGATTTTTGTAAATTCGCTGGTTGGTAAAACAGAGCCCTGTAAAAGATCTTTATATTTTAAAAGAAACAGCGATGAAGAAATCTCGATGGCGTCCACGTTCCACGCCTGGCCCACTTCGTATTGCTGAGAGTATTCTGGTTTTAAATTTTGGTTTCCAACAAAGTAACTGGTTTGAGCATAGAGATCAGTGAGAGACGGCGGGCGGAATCCTTCGGAGTACAAAAACCAAACGCGACCATGCTCGAAGTGCGCGGGAGCGTTGAGCTGAAATAAAGTTTCTTTGTACCTAAAGAGATGTCGAACAGTGGGTTCTAAAAAGGCAGATTTAAAAACTGGAATGGTCAATGACTGTGCGAGTTCGGGCTCTGTGCGTTCGAACCGTTCGTTGCGAGCAAAACTGGCTTTGTAAAGATTGTGATTAAAATCCAAAACTGTTTGCGACAGCACGCCCGAAAAAATCTCCCAGGAATAGGCTTGGCTGAGCCAAAGTTTATCGGAGTTGGATGTGGAGGTTGTTGTGTCGAGAAAGTCCGAGTGGAGGCCTGCATAACTGAGGCGCGAGATCCAAAGGGATTCGGAGGAAGGTTTATATTCAGAGGTCACCCCAGCTAAGAGTGCTTTTGATTTTTGATCGGTTTTGAGTGGGAGAATGAGCGAGCCTGGCGAGGTTTTTCGCAGATCGGAATACAAAAGGAGGTGGGACCACTTCCAGCGATCACGGCGATGGTTGCCAAGAAGAGTGAAGCGTTGCAGTTGCTGGTCATTTTGCGCTCGACGATTTTTTGCGCCCGTTGCGGTGGTGTACGGAAAGTCACCGCGGTCGTGCTCGGCAAAGGCGCTGAACTGAATGTGATCTTTTTCAGATGATAAAAGAGGTGTGACCAGAGCCACATTGGAGGTGGACACGGGGCCACCTTCCGCGTAACTGGTGTCGGTGTCGCTAAGGCCAATACGTACAAGAGAGTTCTTTCGCTGATCGGCAACGAAGTGAATGGAGCCCCCCAGTGCATTCGCTCCGTAGAGTGCAGAGGTGGGGCCTTCGAAAATATTGATCTGACGAAGAATTTCGGTGGGTACAAATTGTGATGAGCCACCAAAGCCGTCGAGAAAATTCAGGGGAATATTATTGAGCAAATACAGCACGCGAGCTGCTTGCGATGAGCCGCGAATGGAAGTGGCGGGAGAACCTTGGGTGCGGGCTTGCACAGCGGTGGATCCCTGGAATAAAGTTTCGAAATTTGGAGAGGTTATTTGCAGCGGTTGTGGCGTGAGCTTCTGAAACGGCGCATGCGTTGTGCGATCGGAGAATTCCTCCACCCACGGTGAGTCCGTGATGTACTGGCGCGGGAGCTCTTTGACGGACTCGATGGGGGTTCTTGAAGTATCTAATTGTTCTGGAGTTATTTGTTGAGTTTCCTCATTCACTTTTGTTGTATTCAATTCACTTGAGCTTTCTTTCGCGAAAGAGGTTGTGCAGGCGAAGAATAAAAGCGCGATGATTTGGATCACAAAGAGGTGATAACTGCGACGAGTGAAGTTGTCTAGCTTTGTGTGAAAATTAAATGAGTTATACCCCTAATTAGTTGACAATTTTAAGAGCTAAACTATATTGCCCCAAAGATGGCGAAACAAGCGAACCTTTTTGAATATTTTAAAGCCTCAACGGTTAAAAAGCGCTATGGACGCACTGTCCATGGTGGAGCTAAAACAAAAGGTCATCGCAAGCTTGAACGACCACTATCAACAAAGAAGTGGATCCATTTGGTATTGAAATCTGATAAAGCGAGAGGCGAGTTCAGTTTTTTAACGCCCAAAAATAAAATATTTATTGGCCGGTTGGTTCAAGCGAAAGCGCGTCGATTTGGGGTGCGAGTCGCCGATCAGGCCAATGTAGGTAACCATTTGCACTTAAAAATCAAAATCAGTTCGCGAGAAAACTTTCAAAAGTTTTTAATATCAATCACAGCGCAAATTGCTCGCTTTGTAACGGGAGCGCGGCGTGGGAAAAGCTTTGGTAAGTTTTGGCAAGGTTTAGCCTACACGCGAGTTCTCTCAACGGAAAAAGAAAACCTAATTCTCGGTGGATATTTTATGGCTAATCGTGAAGAAGCTGTAGCTGGCAAGCAAGGGCGAGATGTCTTCTTGGCGAGCTTCTATGACTGGATTTACCAAGAGCGCCGACGCACAAAGTTTTTACCGGCGTACCGGGACGGGTGATTGATCAATGCTTTCGCGTCTATTCCCAGCGGGATTTTTGCAGAAATGAAATTTAATCTACTTCTTCTTCGGCTTGTAAAAACTTACTCACGTCGCCAGAAGCCACCGCGGCTGCGAATTCTTTGTGCTCGGGTCGGTTGATAATTTCCAAAGCTTTCTTAAGCGGGAACGGTTCCACCGGGCCTGAAAGATGTTTGCGTTTAAAGGCCATGATTTCGGAAAAGTTTTTTTCGATGAGCGGAATCGGTAAGCGTTTGTCTTTAATCGCTTTGGCCACGGAGTTCATTGCCTTGACTGGTGATTGAAAATCATTGCAGTAAAGCAAAATATTAGCGCCTGCTAACAGAGCCTGCACCGGAATTACATCCTTTGGGTAGTATTTAGCAAGGGCCTTCATATCGAGATCGTCGGTTATAATTAATCCACGATAACGAAGCACATCACGCATAATTTGTTGCAAGAAAATGGGAGAGAGAGTGACGGGCCATTCAGGATCGATCTTTTTAAAATGAATATGCGCCGTCATTGCAAGCTCACAGCGCGAGCGAAAAACTTTTTTAAAGGGCGCCATACTTTGATTGTCGTCGAGCATTTTTAAAGTATCGTTGGAAATTGGCAGCTCAAAGTGACTGTCCACCTCTACCGAGCCATGGCCAGGAAAATGTTTTACACAGGGAATGACATTGGCTTTGATGTAACCGCGAACTAAGGCCGTTGAAAGTTGAGTGACAACCTCTGGGTCGGAGCTTAGCGAGCGATCGCCGATCACTTCGTTTTTTGGATTGGTTAAAATATCCAAGCACGGCGCATAGTCCAGATTGAAACCAAAAGCGCGCAGTTCTTCGCCCATTTGCAAAGCAAAACGAAAGGCCAAGGTTGAAGATCCAATCTGGCCGATTTTAGAAAGAGCAGGCCACTGGGTGAACGGTGCCTTTAGGCGATGAACGCGTCCACCTTCCATATCAATAGAAACAAGCATGGGGGTTTTGTCGCGCGTTTTTAAACGAAGACTGTGCAGTTCGGTGGTGAGTTCGTGAATTTGTTCGGGAGATTCTAAATTGCGGGCGAAGAGGACCACGCCACCAATGTTGTACTTGGTGATAAACTCTTTTTCTTCTTCGAGCAGTTTTGGGCCCTGGATTCCAATAATAAACTGTTGGCCAATTTTTTCTACCACGCAAAGCTCCTGCCTGTTATCGCCTGCCAGTGTAACAATCCGTGGCGGTCAAAGCAATGAGAGCTTACTTTTTGGGATCCAGCGTTTCGCGCAGCCCATCACCAAGTAGGTTAAAACCTAAAACCAAAAGAACAATAAAAAGTCCCGGGAAAAAACTCAAATGTGGGGCTTCTATCAGATACTGGCGTCCCGCACCTAACAAAGAGCCCCAAGTTGGGGTTTTGGGCGACACTCCGAGGCCCAGGAAACTCAGGCTGGATTCAGTGATGATCGTGACAGCTAAACCGAAGGACGCCTGAATCACCAAGGGGCCAATCAAGTTGGGCCATATGTGAAAAACCAGGATGCGCCATTTTGGCAAACCTAGAGCCAGAGCGTTGAGTACATGTTCTTTTTCTTTAAGATGTAAAATTTCCCCGCGCACAAGCCGCGCATAGGAGGCCCAGCCAGTTAAGCACAAAGCAAAGATCATATTGGGCACAGAGGCCTCCTGCAAAACAGCCACGATGGCCAAAATGAGTAAAAAACCGGGAAAGCCAAAAATCATATCCACAAAACGCATGAGCAGTAGATCGTAGAGCCCGCCCCCGAACCCGGCGACGGATCCTAAAAGGAGGCCGACGAACAAGGTAATACTTACCACACTAAGAGCAATGGCCAGGCTGACCCGCGCGCCAAATAAAATCTCGCTAAATACATCTACACCGTTTTGATCGGTGCCAAACCAGTTGGTGCCTCCCGGAGGCAAAAAGCGATTTTCCAATTGGATGGCGGCGGGATCAAATGGAGCGATCAATGGGGCCGCAATGGCTAAAAGCAAAATGCTGCCGATCAAAAAAAGTCCGATGCGAAGCTGCCAGGGAAACTTCATGATTCCAACCTGATTTTAGGGTTGAAATATCCATAGGCTAAATCTGTAAAAAAGTTAGCGAACAAATAAATCACCGATACAAACAGCACACAGCCTTGCACCAGCGGGTAGTCGCGATTTTGGATGGATTGATAAAGCAGAAGGCCAATTCCTGGCCAGTCAAAAATTGTTTCAACAATCACTGTGCCTGTGAGAAGGGCCCCCAGCATGAGTCCTAACAACGTAAGCACCGGGATGATTGCATTGGTGAGTCCATGCAGAAAATAAATTTTGTAAGCAGGCAAACCCTTGGCGCGCGCCACCGACATGTAGTCTTCCTTCATTACATCGAGCATTGAACTTCGAGTCATACGCATCAACAGCGCAATCAAGCCAATGCTGAGGGACACGGAGGGCAAGATTAAACTGTCCCAGCTATCGCGTTCGCCAATGGGAAGCCAATCTAGCTCAATGGCAAAAAGCCAGATGAGCAAAGGCCCCGACCACAACGACGGAAATGATAAACCCAAAGAGCCAATGACAAGAATCAATTGATCGAGCCATGTGTTCTTTTTAATGGCCGCAGCGACACCCAGCGGGATGCCCACAAGAGCTGCGAGAAGCAAAGCTGCGAGCCCTAACTCAAACGTTGCGGGCACTCGATCAAGAATTTCTTTAAACACTGGTTTTTGCGACTGCAAAGAGCGGCCAAAATCCAAATGCAAACTGCGCCAGAGGTAGTTTTTATATTGAGCGAAGAGCGGTTGGTCTAAGCCCAGCTCTTTTCGCAGTGCCGCTCGGTCCGCTTGGCTTGTGTAGTCGCCCAACATGATATCCACGGGATCGCCGGGGATCATATGAATTAAAAAAAAAGTAATGGTCACCACACCAAACATAACCGGGATTAACGATGTGAGTCGGCGAAAAAAATAGGTCATTGTTTGCTGAGCATATTTATTTTGCCTTCGGGAACTTTTCCGAAAAGCAATTGAATGGTGCTGGTATTAAATGGCAAGGCTCCATAGGCCTGTTTGGGTTCGGTGACGAGCTCTGCTGTTAAATTTAAATTAGGCACTTCGGTTTTGATAGACTCACCTTTAAAATTGACCCAGTTTACAAATTGCTCTTTTTTAAAAGTGTTGAGGGTGCGAAAGGTATCAAGGCCGCGTTCTTTGACTTGTTCCTTCACAAATACTTCGCCTTTTTCCACGGCACCGTCTTCTTCAGCCACGGCGTCGTAAGAAAACTTATTGCCAACGGACAAGCCCTTTGGATTTTTGAGCATAAGATGTGGGAGGAACGTGCTGAAAAACACGCTGGTAGAAATTGAAATTTCTTTGGCTTGGGCTTTATTATTTTCGACAATTTTTAAAACAAGTTTATTTTTTTTAACGATAGCGTCAATGGCTTTTGTTTTCGTGCCTTCAAGGCGGGTGTACTGGTAACTCATAGGCTCGAGTTTTGTATTGGCTTTGGCGGAAAGGCTTTCGGTGGTGGTGCCGTCGGCGGTTTTAGTTAATAAAAAATTAGTCGATACAAATGTCTTTTCGGCAGAATTCAATTCGTACCGCTGGATGATGTAACCGATATGTTCGGCACCCAAAGTGAGCTTGTAGTAGCCTTCAAAGAGCACTTCTGCCGAAGCGGGAAGACAGATCAGAAAAACAATTAGGACTTTGGTCAAGTGAAGGAAGGGTTTCATATATCTAGGGTGGCCTACATAGAGAGCGGGTGTCAAAATAAAACGACGGGGTAAAAACAATGAAGCGACCGAATGTATTAAAAAATCAAAAGGGACAAATGGCACTTTTTTTAGTGCTGATCTTTCAAGTTCTTTTTGTGTTTTTTGCGATGTCGATCAACGTGGGTCTTGTTGTTTACGATAAGATCAATTTACAAAACTCCACCGACATCGCCGCTTACTATGCAGCTCAAAAGCAAAGCGAGATGCTCAATCAGATTGCACATATCAATTATCAGATACGGCAAGCTTTCAAACTATTAACTTTTCGCATTCGAGTGCTCGGCAGTGTGTCGATCGGAATGGGGGCGAATGCCACACTTCCTCGGCATCCGTTGTTTACAAATCCCCCGGTGGGTGAGGAAAACCAGCCATTTTTTCCGAGACTTGGTGTGAGCCGTCACGCTCCGGGAGTTTGTGTTGGAAGTACGCTTTGGTACGAGTACGGCATCACCGAAGGAAATTCGTCGAGTTCACTTTGCCAGGACTTAAACGGGATTACCGTGGTTCCTCCCACAGGTGGAGGCGGTGATCCTTTGGGTTTAATTGGCGGATTGAACGACTTTCTGCAAGAGGTTTCCGACAAAGTAGAGGATCGCTGTAAAACAGTGAGCGTACTCAACTGGCAAGTGGCCGCAAGTTTTTTAACCGCCTACGTGCTCGAGGCCGATCGGCGCATGCAAATGATTCGTGCTCTGTCCACAAAACTGGGTGCGCCGGGAACCGACATGCAAGATCATCTCGGTGGTTCTGTATTTAATGGAACGCTGAACACTCTGAAAAAAAATCTCACAGAGCCACAGCGAGAGACTGTGCAAATCAAATTACTCAATTCACTATCGAGCGACATGGAGGGACCGTGCAGTGACCCTAACTTTTGGCTGCCGGATGTGGAACTTTATCCGCTTGTCACCTACGTACGAATGATTTGGATTACTAACCCTGGCCGCTGCGATACAACGGTGACCTCCAATCGTGGGCCGCCAGCAAATATTTTACCTCCTCCAGATTATCTTGCTATGGTGGGCGGTCGAAACAACGCGCTACTCTCGACGGCGTGGACCAACGACAATCCAATTAAATCAGGCGTCGAAAAAAATCCATGGTGCATGCCGTTTATAAAATTATCGGCGCAAACTCAGCCGCGAAAAATTTTTGCGCCTTTTGGTGGAGTGACAACATTAAAAGCGGAGTCGTTTGCCAAACCCTTCGGCGGACGCATGGGCCCTTGGTACAGCAAGCAATGGCCTTCAGGCAGTCCCACTTCGCAAGGATTGGATCGAGTGGATCCTTTGTTGCCAGCAAGATCCATTTCGGGTCAGCGCCTTGGTGGCGCTTCGGAAGATGATTTGGTTAATTACTCCAAATATCCTGGCGATCTCCATGGGCTGAATTCAAAATATGCACTGGGTGCAATGTACAATTACGTACTCAACACGATTATTAAGGGAGCAAATCCCAACCAACTCCCACCCATGCTCGCACTGGCACACTACAATCACATTGGCGATCCCGATGAGTTTGATTCCCAACCAGATTCTTTAGCGCGGACCAACAACGTGCCACTGACTGGAGACCCAATTCGCCGCATGGAACTTTCGGCCATCGCACCTGATCTTTTTGATATCACGTACTATTCTATCGAAGGTCAGTACATGGCTAACTTTTTTAATACGGATGATGTACATTTTAGCACCAAGGATCAATTCAGCAAATACTTTGTAGATCTTGGCTCTGAAAATCGTCAACCGTACAGTGTCGTGGATCAAATCACCTCGTCGGCGCAGGTGTACTCCAATACCTTTCCATTCTTTCAGGTGGAATCACCCAATCAGATTTTAACGGGGTGGACACAAAACGGAGCTGTGAATTACGAATTTCCCGATGATTTTGGAAAATGCTTACTGCGCAATGATTCCGACGTGATGGCGCGACCGAGCCCCGGAGGCTGTCCTCAAGGCGGTCGATCGGGATATTCGGTAAAAATTGTTTCTAAAAATTATTTAATCTCTGTGGACTCAGAACTTGGTGGTCCCGGTCTGAGCGGCCCCATATTAAACCCACCACCAGCGGATTAAACGTCTCGAAATGAGACAGTGAAAGTATCAGTTCCCGTGTCGTCATGAGACATTCTAAGGTTAAAACAGTAAAGATTTACAGACTTCTGTCCGATACAGAGAAGGTATCGGGGGATAGAAAATGGCGTATAAAACCTTGGTGATTCTAAGTTTGTTTTTATGTTTCGTAAGTCAGTCTTTTGCCGAAGTGGCGTCGGGCGGTGGTGCGGGGTGCGACCCTGCGATTAATTGTACCGTCACCACAGGTACCGCTTCTTCTACATCAACCACCCCCACGGGAACAGTGAACGATCAGATGACAGGAGCAGTTACAACAACAACAAATTATGGGACCGATGGATCGGTGGGCGAAGAAGACACCGGCGCTTACAATCAAGCAAATTCTGGCAAAACTCAATCCATTGTCATGGGTGTGGCCGCGGCCGCCTTAGGTGCAAGTTATATGTCCCGTTGTGGTACCTTCAACCAGACAGCTTGCTACTTGGGTGCAGCAGCATTTGCGGCCGCTGGTTACGCTGCCAGCAAAGCCATGCAATCGCAAGATTTGATGAATGATTTGGGAACCAGCGGTAGCTCCACTGGCACGGTGGACACCTCCACAGTGCAAGATGCGGCTTTACAAAAAGAACTCAACAAGCTCAAAGCAGATTTGGTCAGCCAAGGTTATACAGTGGACGACAGCGGTAATATCACAACGCCCACCGGAGCCTCGGTGAATGGCGATTTGAGTCCGGCAAGTTTAGCTGCTGCAGGGGTGAGTGCAAAAGATTCGAGCGCTATTCAACAAGGCTTGGCGGATATGCGCAAACAACTTGCTGAAAAAATGGGAGCGGGTGCTGGCGATCTTGTCGCACAACCCAGTGGTTCCACAGGTTATGGCCGCGTCAGTATTTCGAGCTTAGACGGCAGTCAAAAAGAAACAACTACAGCAACAGAGGCCGAGCGCTCTGGCATTGATCGTGATCCCGCCGCGTGGAGTGGATTTTTTAAACAATTTGGTGACGGCGTCATCGGAGTTTCGCATTCAGATATTTTTTTAATGGTAGAAAAGCGCGTGGATAGCGAACGCACGGGAATGGGGCACTAACATGAGTAAAATTTTTTTTATCATTCTGTTTTTTGCAAATTTAGACTCCGCGTTTGCAGCGGGTACTTGTGACAGCGCTCGGGATGCCGCTTTAAAAGATTGCGCCGAAGCGAACGTAAAAGATCCCAAACGACTTGTGGAACAGATGCGTGCTCTTACAAATCAAACCGACGTTGGGATCGTAAGCGGCCTGGAGCAGAACATACCTGCGGGTCAAATGGCTCAGCAGCAGCTTGGTACATTTGCAATAAAATGCGCCGAAAGCTTTACGAATTGTCAGCGAGTCTGTCAGCAAACAGCAGCACAAGAACAAGCAAACATGAATCCCGAAGGCGTTCAGGCAGCCCAGGAGGCAAATAAACAGTGTTCTGAGGAACCTGTGCAAAATCATGCAGCGGCCGAAAAAGCAAAAATGGATCTCAGTCAAATTTTACCGGCTCTTATTTCATTACTCGGGCAGCTTAAAGGTGATAGCGGTGAGACTGGCGACGCGTGTGCGAAAGATCCTGCGCAGTGCAAAGTGGACACAGCGACCGACACTCCTGGTGCAACTCTCGCTAATACCACTCGCAGTGCGGGTGAAGGAAGTTTTTTGGATGCAGGATTAAATACAAACGATGCACCCCCTATGGGTGAAAAAGTGGATCCAAGCATGGCGCAGTTTGGACAAGCCCCAGGTGGTGGTGGCGGTGGTTTTGGTGGCGGAGGTTCAGGTGGTGGGCCCGGTGGCCGCGGCCGTGGTGTTGCCGAAGTGAATGCCGACGGAACGCCGAAAATTAATTTTGGCGCCACAGGTGGTGGAGCTGGTGGAAAAAACGGCGGCATGCAAATGGGCGCCTCTTCGATTAACAAAGGTGGCGGAAACCCCGTCGCCTCACGCGTGGGAATCGATGACGGCAGCAAAGGCGGCAACGGTGTGAGTAATGCTGTGGATAAGGCTTTACAAGCACGCGGCCTCGCCTCGGGACAACCCGGTGGAATCTCCGCCGCCCACGCTTTCGATAACTTCCAAAAAATCGAAAAACGCATCCAAACCGAAAGAAATAAACTAGCAGAGCTCTAAAACGGTGCCAGGTCCTCTTTCTGGACTCAGTGCATATTAAAAATAACAACGTACTGTTTGTTGTACGTTGCTATTTTTAATATGCACTGAG
>JANOYW010000088.1:0-9559 GCA_031429075.1 Bdellovibrionales bacterium
CTCATGGCAGGTCTGGGTGCAGTGATCGCAGGAGCTATTGTAACACGAGGCACTGATGGGCTTTTGCACAACTACGGTTGGGTGGGAGTGGTCTCCGTCATCGTTTCCTTTACAGCCTTAATGCTATCCTACCTCGTCATCCGCGAACGAACTCAAGCGAACTAGGTACGGACACACTTTTTGGGACTCATTGCATAATTTTTTTCTTCAAAGTTTAGAATGTTTCTTTTTAAGACGCGTCCATCCTTGGACTCGCTCGCAGCTCGAAACATCGTGTTTGCGAGAGGTCTTAAAAAGAAACATTCTAAACTTTGAAGAAAAAAATTATGCAATGAGTCCCAAAAGTGTGTGGGCACGGAGCGAGCTCTGCTCGCGAACGAGCGCCGAAGGCGCTTTGCCCCTTGCCGTACCTAATCCCATTTTCCTTGGCGGGATTTTTTGATTTCGGATTTATGGCGTTTGGTTTCCACGCGCTTGCGTTGAGAGCTTTTTGTGGGTTTGGTGGGTCGGCGGGGTTTTGGTTTGTGGAACGCTTTGATGAGGGCTTGCTGAAGTCTTTGCAAAACTTCTTTTTTGTTCATGTCTTGGTCGCGATGGACGTCGCTGCGAATGTATAAAACGTTTTCTGTGTTGATGATCGCACTGAGTTTTCGGGCAATCATCGATTTTTGTTCTTCGCTGAGGATTTGTGAGTCTAAAAAGTTCCAGCGCAATTGAACGGAGGAGTTCGTCTTATTCACGTTTTGGCCGCCGGGACCACGACTGCGTTGGCTGATAAATTCAAATTCAAAAAAAAGATTTTTTATAAATGGCACCATCATTGTGCTTCCAATGGTGTCACATTTTGCGCGCAACGAACAGTGGAAAACGTATTGGGCAAATAATTGCTTTCGATGCGCGTTTTCCAGCCACCATTGAGCCAGGCATAACGTTGAAGCTGATCTTTTGAGTCTGCGGAGCCCGAATGATAGGCCATTCGCTGCAGCGAGCACAGGGCTGCCTGCGTGAATTGCACATTGGGTTGTTGATCGGCGCTTGCAGGGTCCATGGCAGGCATGATTTCGAGGACGGTTTTAAGACCCCAAGGATATTTTTCTATGGGCGTGCGTTCGGAGGGTTTGAGCCCTTCGCCTTTAAAATTTAAATAATCCACGATCGCCAAAACTCCCTCTGGGGAATTCAAAAGGACTTGAATTTTCCGATACAAAAGTTGCGCCTCCGACGGCGACTCGCGGTGGCTGGCAGCTAAAATTCGGTGCAGGGATAAAAATATTTTTTCGATTACAAACTGCGCCTGCAGCTGGAGAATCTTTGGATTGGATAAAAAATGCCGAATTTCAAACAGGGTGTAGGCGTCCTTGTAAAGCGCCGCTTGGTTTTTTTGAATAAGTGCCAACTGCGCAGACTCTTTAACACTTTCGATGGCCAGCGACACTTTTTTAATTTCTGCAAACTCTGCTTGCGACGCCCAAGGTGCTGGTGGTAACGGATTTTTTTGCAAAAGAGCGGGCCACGAAATCTGCTGGTCGGAAGCTTTGAGATTTTTTCGCAGATAACGAATGAGCTCAGGAAATTGCTCCGCATATTTTTTGGAAGAACTTTTTCCGTACCAAATTGCGTGCATAAGTCCCAAGGAGGGAAATTCCTCGCTTTTACCCCAATGCGTGAGGTTGTGATTTTTGCAATCGGCTTCGTTTTTATAAAGCGCTTCGCTGAGTTTTTGTAAGAACGTCGTTTGTGAAATCTGCGGACTCGACAGGGGAAAGAGGCGACGCATGGTAAGAACATCGAGTTGTAGAAGCTCGCTATCATTGTAAGTGGGAGATGTTTTTGGAAAATGACACTCTTTAGTTTGTTCTAAGTACATGGATGGTGAGTACGTTGTTTGAGCCTGGAGCAACGAAAAAACCAAGGCTACAAACATATCAATTCGCGCACACAAGAAGTAACCACTCCGCGACTTTAAGCAGGGAGTGGTTTAAATTTTTAGTAAAATCTTGCTTTAGGCTTGATGAGAGATCTGAAGACACGTCGTCGGTGATTCCGCGAATTTCACAATACGGAATATTTAAAAAGGCACAGGCGCGGGCCGCTCCGGCCCCTTCCCAGGCCACAGCTTGCGCTCCTGTGAGGTCCAAAAGCTCACGGCGGCGTTCGACGCTCAAAATGTCTTCATCGCCACTGGCAATGGGGGCGTGATGAATGTATGGATACTGGGACAGTTGTAAAACATCGGTCCACGCGCTGCCCATGGGAAATTCGGGAAGTGGTTTTTTAAAAAAGAGCTGTTTAAAATCATGTTCCACCGTTTTGCTTGCCACAACAATATCACCCACTTTGAGACACGAATCGAGACTGCCAGCAGCTCCCACGCAGGCCATAAGTTTACAATCAGGAATTTGCGAAAGCCAAAATTGAGTTTTCAAAGCCATATCCACTTTACCCAAGCCCCCAACAGCTAAGTAGAGATCGACTTGGGGAAAGTACAGAGCTGTGTGTGACTGGATTTGTAAACTCTCATGCTTCCATTGTTGTTGAAAAGCATGAGAGAGAATGGAAAATTCCGCTTTTAGCGGAGTTAAAAGAAATTTACGCATTTTTATTTTACGATCTGCGCTCCCATGCGGCTAACAATGGATGCAAGGGCCGAAGGCGGGTAGTTCATGGTGATGCAATGAATTCCACCCTGTCCACCTGTCGCGAGTTCGCGCGTGGGAATCGGAATCACTTTCAGGCCCAGCTTTTTGTAAGCGTCAATGGCTGTTTGGTCGCCGGATTCGCCAAAGGTTGGAACAAAAATCGTATCATTCACTTGCAGTGAGTTGATATAGGTTTCGTAATCGAGTTCGGGCTCTGGCAACATCACTACGTCAAAGCCGGCATTTTTAAGTTGCGTGGCGTACTCAGGAGTGTCGGTGATGATGAGCGTGTCCGACATAAATTTAACAACTTCATCAGAATGCCCAATCCCCTTAAGATGCTTAAGGCGCGTTAAAGTTTTACAGCCATAAAGCGATTTAAAAATATCATCGGGAATGGCCGCCGTGTCCGAAACGCCGCCTGGATAGGATTTTTTACGATTCACTACGATGCAATTTCCCAAGGAGTTGGTGATAAAGTTTCCACCTTCGTAAAAATACTTATGAGCAGTCATGCTGACGCCGAAAAGATTTTTAAAAAAAGCATCGGGTTCGAAGTTGTAATAGTAGCGCGCATCCACCAGGGCAAACTGAGTGTTGTCCCAAACAGGCAGGGGCAAATTATCTCTGGTCCAAAAATTATTGGAACCCGTGGCCGGAACCTGAAGAATTTTTAAGCGATCGCCAGCAATGTATTTAGAATATTGGTTAAATAATTGCGTGTGATAACTTTTGCTTGATGAATCTGTATAGATCAGAAGCATTGTATTCGCGGGTAAATTTTTAGCAATGGTGGATTTGATCTCTTCGGCCATTCCGTAATAATCGTCGTCGCTAAATACGACAAAGCCAGTTGTTTGATACTCGGCAAAGGGCAAAACTAACCCTGCTGCGCGAGTGACGCCAAGAGAGCGCTCCTGCTGGGAAAGTGCCAAATTTTGCAGAGCCATGGAATCCAGTTGCTCATCAGAAAAACCATGGGGTGTGGGCCCCTGTGCATTTGCGGAAAATAAACAGAATGTTGCGATTGCTACGAAGAACCATTTCATAAAACCCCCTTAGAAAATGGACGGTTTGAGCATAGCATGAAAAGGGGTCCTAGCAAGTGAAGTTCAGAGGGCACTGAAGCGGGGTGGCACAGCCCTAGCGAAGGGAATATTGGTAACCGATGGACCACTGTGTTGCTTCCCATAAAAATTGATGGGCCACAGAGACCATCATCGCCGAACGCGTAGAAAACCTTTGCGTAAATTGAAATCCAAGACCCGCCGAAAAAGAGGTCTCTTTATCGAGCTCAATGGCTGCGTTACTTGCCAGTTCCCAGCTAATAAATCTTGCAGAGATGGGAGCAAAAATACTTAATTCAGAAACTGCGGTGGTTCTATAGGTGAGGCCGGCAGAGACGGAAAGGGCCGCCCAAAGTTGGTTTTTAAACTCATCGCTAAAGGTTCCCGAAATTCCAGCGCCTTTTGCAGTTCCAATGGTGAGATAGGTGGCGTATTGGCGCACCCAACGAATGCCGCTAAAGGGTTTATTATGCGTTAAACCAAACTGATAGCCTGCAAATTGAAAGCGACCGTCGCCGGTTATGCTGGGGCCTGAGGCTTCGATAAGTTCGTTCCACACGAGGTATTGTACCGATACATCGTAATAGCTTTTTTTAAGTAAGTTTTTTGATTTGCTACTTTTGGACTGTTTGGTTTTTACCTGATTGGATTTACTTTGATTCGATTGGGCCCAAGTGGAACCGCTTGAGAGCACTAGAATAATGAGCACTAACACATTTTTCATTCGAACCTCTAAAGAGAAATATGGGCCTGAAGCATAAAGTTCCAAGAGTCATTGTCCACAACGGCGCCGGGATTGACTGATCTTACGTTTTCCAGATCAAAACGAAATTCCGTGCGGGCCATGGGGAAGATCAACATACCAACTGCCAGTTTAAAGTTATCGGCTTCTTCAGCGACCATGTCTTCTTTGTAAGCTTGCCCCGAAACAAACACATGATAACCGCGCACCATTTTTTGCATGGCCTCGGAGTAGATATAATACCCGTTGGTCCCAGCGCCACGTTCAGGCGTATTTTTAATATTGCCGAGTTCAAAAAGAATAGCGGAGCCGTAGCCAAATCCGTAACGTGAGTGCACAGCAAACCGCTGGTTAGCAACGTAATCATTTGTGGAATTGAGGGCCGACACCCCAAGACGCCAAGCGGGTTTAAGTTCGTACTCGTACATCGTCGACGCACCCACTTGTCGACGATCGGAATCCTGCGACATGTTCCCGGCGAAGGCATGCACGCTCCATTCCCATTCCGGCTTAACATAGTGAGCGATAACTCCATGGGTTTGATCGTTTTGCGCAAGGCCCACAAAAGCGCGGCTGTAGGCTGTATGGTTGACGTGGCGAATTCCGTAAACTTTGTCCGTTTTGCCGATGTACAACCAAAGTGCTTCAGTGGTTTGCAAGCGGATGTAGTGCTCTCGCGTGATCATTGTATCAAACTCGGTATTGGCAGAGGCGCGAAGAGGTTCGGGAACGTAGCCAATGGAGCCGACAAAAGCATACTTTTGATCGCGATCAAAAAAGATGGCGACGTTGGCCTCTGCTTGCATCGTTATGCTGTCGGAACTTTCGTTATCCGAAGACATGTCTGAAATATAATAGAGTTGTCGGGCTTTAATTCCCGGGCGAATCCACCACGGCAGCTTGGTGCTCCCCAGGAAACCAGATGACTCCGCTAATTTTTCATCGGAGGTTTTACCATTAAATAGTTTGCCGGCAATTTCAGCAGACCAAAGAGCTCGACCATAGTCGTTAAGAGGGCCGTTACCATTTCCGTTATAATGACAGGTGAGGCAAGAGCTATATTTGTAGCCAATAAATTGCGGATACGCATTCGCCGAAGGGTGAATGGCAAAGATCGAGATGACTAGTCCTAAGATGAGACAAATACGTGTCATTTCAAAAGATTGTAGCTAGTATAAATAGATGAAGCAAGCAAATGTCAGATAACGGCTTGTTCGCAATAAACGAGGAGAGATTTTATGAGATTCATGTTGATGGCCATGCTTTTTTGCGCACATCCAGTTTTTGCCCAGAGTTTAGAGATCGACGTCAAATTAAGTCCAGCGGGAAGTTTTCAGGCGACCACAAAAAAAATCAAAGGCTCGGCGCAAGTTTCTGGCGGTCAAGCCGTTGCTGAAGGAGTGCTGATCGATTTAAAATCTCTCACCACGGGCATCGGCTTGCGCGACAAGCACTTAAAAGAGCGTCTCAATGTAGAAAAGTTTCCCATGGCAAAATTGATCAAGGCCGAAGGCAAAGGTGGCAAGGGAACGGCCATTTTGGAAATCAAAGGTCAAAAGCACAACGTGAGCGGCACCTATGAAGTCAAAGACGGCCGACTACGGGCGCAATTTAAAATGAAAATGTCTGATTTAGGAATCAACGATGTTCGATATATGGGCGTGGGAGCCAAAGACGAAGTGACAGTTTCCATTGAGCTGCCAACGAAGGGGTAAATGAAAATGAGAAAGGTCATTTTTTTAACTTTCATAATTTTGGCAACTGGTTGTTATAAAAATCAAGATTCAAGTACCAATGATGCCGGTGGTTTAACTGTTAACCCTGGTGACTCCGTCGAGTTTATCGCCGCGAAAACATTGTTTGTTGGGAGTTGCGGCGGCGGTGGTTGTCACGGCGATTTTGCTTCAAAAACCGAGGCGCAGTTTAAATCCGAAGGATTAATTATTGCCGGTGATCCCGACAATTCGTCCGTGTATTGCCGTTTAGCCGGTAGCACAGGCTCTTGTGGTTCGAAAAATATGCCAAAAAATCAACCCGCCCTGGATTCCACAGAGTTGCAAACAATTTCCGATTGGATCACTGCGGTTGCTCCGTAATTTAAAATTTTACGGGACCATCCACATGCAAGTTAAAGTCGTGGGTCCTCCCGAAACACCGAGAGTCGCGGCAATCATGTCGGACGAACCTGTTGCACGAGCCGTGATATATCCGGCAACAGGTGCCGACGGACTACAATGGACCGCAACGGTTGTGATATTGGGAACGCCGGCACAAAATTGAGGGGTTGCCTCGCTGCCTACGCCATGAGTAGAGATCACGATAGAGCACACGCCGCTTGCCTGGAATGCCGTTCCACCGATTCCCAACTTAACAGGGCCTGCCACATCCAACTTTGCGAGGGGAACTCCTATCCCGATTCCAACATCGCCATTGGCAGCCACGACAAAGGGAGATGTGTCGGCTGCGCCATCATTCACTTTGAAAGAATCACCTGTTCCAGTATTAGTGATGGAAAGAGCGTTGGTGCCGGAGGCCAAGATCTCTGTCGTTGCATCCAAGGTCATGGTGTCTGAAAAATGCACAAAATCGAGGGAGTCGGCGGGAGGTAAGAAAATAGGCGTGGTCCAGCTTAACATGCCGGCACCATCAGTTTGTAGCAGCTGTCCTGTACTTCCCGGAGAAGCAGGCAAAGTTAAAACGTAATCGGCAGGCATTGCGTCAGGAGCACGAATTCCCGCGAAGTTTATGCCGTTGCCTGCAAGTTCACGCATTAGGATTCGACCGCCTTCGCCCGCTGCAACTCCGTAGGGACGAGACATGATCGTTCCATTCACATCAAGCCTAGTTTCTGGAGTAGAGATTCCAATGCCCATAGAGCCGGCGGTGTTGATTCGCACTCTTTCCGTGGGGCTTGCGGTTCCCGTAGAAAAAACCAGGGCCCCGTTGGCAATCCCTGAAGGATCAGTGAGTCCCTTGATGGCAGCAAAAATGTTTGCATTAGATGTATTTTGAAAAACGATTTCGCCCACCGACATGTTCGTTGAGTTTTTAGGACTGCTAATCATTAAACGTCCTGGTTGAGACGTGCTTGTACTTTCTATACTTTGTTGTGCAAACGCCGAAAGCAAATGTAATAAAAATGCAGGCGACGAAGTTCCTATGCCGACATTGCCCGCGCCATCTTGGATTAAATTTGTCGACCACGTTGCGCTGGATCCATCTGTGATAAGAAAACGCCCAGCATTGCCAGCCTGACTTGGAAGGGCCGCAGGAATTGTATGACAAACCCAATTCGTCAAATCCCAGCGAAGTATTTGGTTGTTTGCGCAGGCGGTGCCACCGGGGGTGTAAGTGAGGTATTGACCTGCTCCGGAAGCTAATTTGTTAATGCTCACATTCGTCAAATGCGAATCTAAAACTGTGCTGGCCGCGAGATCAACGCCCGTGATGGATCCGTCGGTGATCATCGTTCCGTTGAGCATAGCTCCTACCGAAAGTTTCTGACTTTCGAGTTGCGCGATAGCATTTTGCACATTCGTAGCGGTGATGCTGCCGGTCGCTGCGCTGGTGATTTGCGAAGCGTTATAATCGCCACTTTGTTGAACTACAGCACCAGTGCGACCAAAAACTGAGGAGACGGCTACGCCGCCGCCGGGCGCAATCCAACTGAGAACGCCGTTGCCATCGGTTGATAAAACTTGGCCGTTGCTACCATCGTCCGTCGGGAGCAGAAGTGAGTAATCTGCAGATAATCCTGCAGGCGATCGAAGCGTTACAAAATTGGTCGACGCACTGTTTGTAAGTTGCAGACCAAAATTGTTACTCAAACGCAAATTTCCAGTGAGCACCGAGGTGTTAGCGTTCGCGGCGGGGGGAGTAGCCAACAAAAAGTCGTTGGCCACTTTGCCTTGTAACGTTTCAGCGACAGTTGCCATAGGCACAGGTGCGATTGTGAAGTCGGGAGTGAGTTGGAATCCGTTCACGGTTACACGCAACTTGCGGGCGTGCCCGGCGGCCGGCGTGTAGCCCGTGTTACAAAACATTGTGTTGTGGGGGCGAACCTGACCGTTGTTGCTAAAGATCGCGGGCCATAAAAGATCTCCATCGTCGGCGGGACTTGCGTTCCCCGTATCGGGGCCAATTTTTACACTAAATTCACCAATGGCGTTGGGTGTTACGGATTGGGTTTCTTTGTACAACAGACAATAGGGTGTACCGCTGCCATCGAAAATTTCGAAAACAACTGGGACTGTCGATGCGATTGGATTATTTGAACTGTCGAGGAGCTGCCCGTCGAAGTTTAATAGTTGAGGAAGCGGCACTGTTTGAGCAAAGAGGTGCAGTGGAATCAATGCTGTCGTGGCAATTATAAAACTTATTTTTTTCATAGTAATTTCCTCTTATTTAATCTTTCCGTGTAAAATTAAACCTGTGCCCGTCGCTGTTGTACCGGACTGAGGCCGACCGATTCGGCCAAGCAATTTGATTCCTGTTCCTGTGACCGTTCCTACGCCCGAAGAAACATGATATCCGCTAAACGGTGTTGGTGCCGCCCCGGGTGTACAAGAGATCGGCGTGTTAAGTTGTGTAGCCACCGACGTACTGAGCCCTGGAAACGCCAATATGATTTCGACGGTTTCAATGTCATTTAATAGAGCAACGCCGGTTTTTGAGCCAACTAAGTAGGTGGATTTTAAGCCAATGCCTTCCATGTTAGCGCCCATGGTTGGGCAAGGTGCTGTGCTGCCCACGGGCATCGTGTACATATAGAGTTCGATGTTGCGGTTTTCGCCGCGAGCGACAAAGAGTTCCAAAGCCTGACCTTCTCCAACAAAGCCACTCACTGTGCCGGTTGCAGGGGCGCACTGTGAACCCGTAAAGCCCGGAATGCCGGGGCCGCTGATGCTGACGCCATAACAAAGGCGTCGGTCCGTGGGTAAAGCGGCAAAGGAATTTAAACCTGATTTTGAAAGTTGATCGCGAGTGGGGGTTTGTATGCGAAGAGTGGAGCTGGAGCCCTCTTGACCTGCACGGGTGCAGGCACTGCTCAATATACAACTAAGAATGCCTAATGCTAGCAGCCGTACCACGTCAATGTCCTCCATGAAACA
>JANOYW010000089.1:0-1559 GCA_031429075.1 Bdellovibrionales bacterium
GTTGAGTCCAGAAACAGGACCTGGCACCTACAAAGACTTTACCAACCGTACTTTTACCGTATATTCTCTTTTATACGGAGAATGTACGGCTTCGTATAAAAAAGAATGCACAGTCAAATAAACAAGGAGGTTTAATGTCACTGCCCAGTCTCACGGAAAAAGAACAACGAATCTATGATTTCATAAAAATCTATCTAGAAAAAAACCAACGCCCGCCCACCTATCATGAAATCCAAGATAAGTTCGACTACAGCGCCATTTCCACCGTACAGGATTTTATCTCCCAGCTCCGCGGCAAGGGCTATATCAAAGCCCCCATCGGCGCCAATCGAAAACGCGCCATCGAGCTTGTGCGCAATTTCGAGGACTCTGACATCCAACGTTTACCCATGCTTGGCAAAGTGGCCGCGGGCTATCCCATTGAGGCCGTTGAAACTCGGGAGTACGTGGATGTGCCGCGCTCGTTGTTGCGCTCGGGAGTGGAATACTTTGCACTGACAGTCAAAGGCGACTCCATGATTGAAGACTGCATTATGGATGGCGATTATGTGGTGATCAAACGTCAGGCCACAGCAGAAAACGGCGAAACTGTTGTAGCTATTGTGGACAACGAAGCCACAATTAAGCGCTACTACCATCGCAAGGCCGGTGTTGAGCTGCACCCAGCGAACCCCAAATACAATGTGATCCACGTTTCGCCGATTTCGGAATTTAAAATTTTAGGAGTCCTAGCCAGCGTCATTCGACGTTTGGATTAATATAAATCTTAGAGAGCGTTGTTGTTGTTATCCAGGGCGTTTTGTACTCCAGAACGCCCTGGTTTTTGTAGGGTTTCCCATTGCCTTTTTTGTTCAGAGTGCTATAAACATTTCATGATTTCATCTCTTTATCTTTCACTCGGAAAATCAGCTCTCTACTTCTCTGAAAATCTTCCCTTACTTATTCTCTCGCAGCTCTATTTGCATGGACGAAATGCCGAAGGTCCAAAAATTGAAGAACTAAAAATACTGTTTAAAGAAATCTACGACTTGCACAAATGGGATGAACAAAACATCCGTAAACATGTGTATCCCTCTAACGTCATTACTTTTGGATCACCTCTCACCCACACGCTGCGCCTGATTCGCGTTTGGGCAGACGCTGTGCAAGTGGCACGACGGATGAAAACAAAAAAGCATCAAGACTTTTCGGATTCGGCTGAACAGTATCTGAAAGACGTTCCAGATTACTATTCAAGAAACTTCCATTTTCAGACCGATGGCTACCTGAGCGAAGAGTCCGCGCAGATTTACGAACACCAGGTGGAAATATTATTTAACGGCACGGCCCAGACCATGCGCCGCTTAGCCCTTCCGCCAGCTCGCGAAATTTTTGGCCAGCAAGCCGAAATTAATATTCTCGACATCGCTTGCGGCCCCGGAAGTTTAACTCGGGATTTAGCTCTCACGTTTCCCAAGGCCAATATCACTGCCGTGGATTTGAGTTTTCCGTATTTAAAACAAGCGCAAACAAGCCTTAAAAAATTTCCGCGAATTAATTTTTTACAAGCCAATGCCGAA
>JANOYW010000090.1:0-25201 GCA_031429075.1 Bdellovibrionales bacterium
GCTTCGCCGCTGCGACGAAATTGTCCTTCGTGGGCAGACTTGGAAAACTCGTAGGCCTTTCGAACCAAATCAATATCGGCCGATGGATAATAGGCTTTGATTTTGTTACAGAGGTTATCAATTTCTGTGATCTCAGAAGGCTTCGCCATAGTTCGAAAAATTTCCCTAAACTCCCATGCTAAACTGAACGGAAGAAGACTTCAATTTCTCGAAACTTATAGTGATGAGAGCCAGACATTCGCCCCGCTGGGGCGACTATTAAGAATCGAGCAATTTTTTGCTAAGATCCGCTTCCACTTGTTGGATAAGAACACTTGTTTCAACGTCGTAACGAACCAGACCATCCGCGACTTCGCGAAGAGCTGTAACTACGTATTTGTTTTCTTTACGAGCCACAACAGGCTCACTGCCTTTAAGGATTTGTTTAGCTCTTTTAGTAACCAACAACACAAGAGCAAATCTGTTGTTCACTTTTTCAAGACAATCTTCAACCGTTACACGAGCCATAGTATCCTCCGGGCCTCAAACTAGCCTAAGTTATAGTAGATCTTCAATAATTTTCTTAAATTGGAAGTAGGATTCTTCAAAATGGTCGTTCACGATGCGGTAATCAAAGGAGTGCGCCAGGGACATTTCCATCTGGGCATTGATCAAGCGAATCTCTAAATCTTCGGGCAATTTCTTATCTCTGCCCTGTATACGCCTTTTGAGCTCATCCATGGAGGGAGGGAGGATGAAAATGCTCACCGCACCGGGGAACTTATTTTTAAAGGTGGCGGCCCCTTTGACGTCCACGTCCATGATGAGAACTCTTCCCTCGCTCGCGGCATCGTGGATTTGATGGAGCGGAGTGCCATAGAAATTGTCATGAACCTGAGCATGCTCAACGAAAAACCCCTCCTCTTTAAGGCTGCAAAAGCGCTCACGAGTGACAAAGTGGTAGGGGTTGCCTTCGGTTTCACCGGTGCGCATGGCCCGTGTGGTGTAGGTGATTGTGTCTTTTATTTTGGGAAATTCCTTGAGGATGCGATCAATAAAGCTCGATTTCCCAGCCCCGCTGGGAGCTGAGAGGATAATCATTTGGGCTTTTTTTGATTGCTTCGTCATACTTGCACTCATTCGATATTTTGTATTTGTTCGCGCAACTGCTCAATGGTGTTTTTTGTTCCCACGACAATTTCTGTTATCTTAGCAGACTGGCTCTTAGATCCAATGGTGTTGATCTCGCGAAGCAATTCTTGGGCATAAAAGTCGAGTTTTTTACCCTGCGCCGACGCTTCCTTAAAAAGAAGCACCACGTTTTTAATATGCTCTCCAAATCGCTGTAATTCTTCTTCGATATCAGAGCGCTCCACCAGATGAGCGACCTCCTGAAGAACTCGCTGCGGATCGAGCTCGATTTTTCCCATGATTTTTGCAATGCGATCCTGCATTTTTTGCGCGGCCTCTGCTATTAACTGCTCGCGGAGTTTTAAAAGCTGATCGCGAAACTTCGTGAGATCTTGCATGTACTCAAGACCCACTTTTTTAAGAAACTGCCCTTCCTTCTCCCGCGCCGAGGCACAATTCACAATGGCTTGCTCGAGAGTTTTAAGAATCTGTTGTTTTTCTTTAGTGGTCAGCTCAGCATCCTCGTCCATAGACATAAAGTTGGGCACATGCGCCAAAAGGTCTCGCGCAGAAAGATCGCCATTGATCTTGAGCGTTTTTAAAACTTTGCGGAGTTCGTGAACCCATTCCGTGGCGGCTTTGACTTGAAAGCGCACACTGAGCGAACCCGACGTGTTTGCCGTTGAGCGCTGAACAAAAATATCCACAGTTCCGCGGTTAAAGTACTTTTTTGCGATTTTTTGAATTTCGTTTTCGATAGAAATGTATTTTTTAGGCAAATGTGCCCGCACATCAAGATAGCGTCCGTTAACGGACTTCACGCTGATATCCAAATTAACACCGCCCGCGAGAGAATCCGCGCGCCCAAACCCAGTCATGCTTTGCATGGATCTATATTGGTGGTCAGAGGGGGGATTCGTCAAGAGTTTACGCTGGGGGAACTGCTAATTTTGTAGCCCTGTTTACACGACAATACCCACTGTGAGACTTGTAAGGTGACTTTTAAAGACGAAATCTCTTTCAACACTCACAAGGCATTGAAACTTATCATACCCCTTCTCGCAGTACTTGGGCTGACCTTCTGTCTTAAATGTGAAGCTCAACAACATAGTGAGCCCGACCGTTTGAGCGAAAATTCAACAAATCGATATTCTCAACTTGTTAATGCGTAAATCAATTATCTCTTCGCTGCCCTAGCTCGCACGAATGACTTGATTTTATACCTTCGTTCACATTAATTAATTCCAATATTGAAGTACTGATCATCCTAATTAAATAAAGGACTTTTTTGCCATCTAAAAGCTACACCCAACAAATTGATTTGTTTCCAAAAAGATCAAAATCCTACGGAGGCGTGCTCCTCAACAAACGTCAAAACCGAACCTACGCGCGTCCGATTTCTACATCACAAACAATGCATCTTGTTTTGCGCTCTTCGCAGGTTGTGGGTGAAAAATCATTTAAAACGAATTCCAATAAAGCAGCCATCCAGAACTTCCTTAATAAATTCGCCATCAAGTATGGCATTCGTATCATTTCTCTGGCCAATGTTGGCACCCATCTGCACTTGCACATAAAAATCGCTCGTCGAGCTGGCTATCTGTGTTTTATTCGCGCTGTAACATCCGCCATTGCCATGCATGTGTCGGGTCGTAACCGCTGGACTGCACGAGTATCAAATAAATCAATAGCAACGCTCCCAGAACTAACCTCTGTTTCTCGCGCCAAGTTGGCCGCCCCAAAGTTCTGGGACTATCGCCCATTTACCCGAATCGTTGAAGGGTTCCGCGCTTTTTTGAATATGAAGGATTACATTCAAATCAATCAACTGGAGGGCTTGGGTGTTCCGAGATATCAAGCTCGTATGCTACTGACTCGCGCAAGACCGAGTTTGTGCTAGGCACTGGATATTTATCCAACTTTGTTAGTTTAATGAATCTGTCCAATGTAAAACCCGGCTATCTGGATGGTGCGAGTTTAGCACCGTACCTTTTGGACGCGGCTGTTGCCCGGGGCATTGACGTTCACGGGTCTTGGAGATCTCACCAAGCAAAGCTATAGCCCAGCAATGACAATTCGAACTGCAAACTATCGATACATTGAGTACCGTGATCAAGATGGCGTGATTACCGGCAGGGAAAAGATCCAAATGAGTGGCACAACTTAGTTAATGAGTCCAACAGCTCTCGACGAGATAGCAACTTTACAAAGGAGCTTGCAAGACTCAGATCGCTGCTACCACCGCACACACTGTTTGTTCCGCCCGCTGGTAGCAATAATGGACATGACAGCGCCCAACTGTTTAATGTTGGGCAAGACTGGGAAGTATCTATTCCCGGATTTTTCATCATTCCTTGCTAAATATGAAGTCTATTACTGAGTTTACAGATCAAGAGGCCGCTGAATTTATAGATTTGATTCGCAGGGTTCGCAAAGGATTGAAAGATCGAGTGAAGAGGATCAGTGGGTACCTGTTGGCATCCACACAGGTGGCGATTTTTTGTTTCGGCCGCTCTTTTTCGTCCACAACAGGCGTATTAAAATACAATGAGCATTCAAATTAATCAACTCGAAGGCTTGAGTGTTCCTCGATTGCAAGTACGCATGTTCATCGAACACGTGCGACGGCGCATAACAAAAGGCAATCTGGTCGAGCCAGCCTAATGGCTATGAATACCAGTTTTATCAAATTGTATTAATTTGAGATTTTTTATCTCTAACTTTATTAGCTCGATATTTGTACTGGAATAACACACGAAACTTAAAAGAATATCGTTTCTAAATGGAACCTTATAATATAAAACAATCAGATTTTTCTATTTTGGGGGAAGTATGTTGAAGAGAAAAGTGATTGTCTCATTTTTTATTTTATTATCAGGAAGCTCAATTCTTTTATTTCAAAATTGTGGCAAAGGTTATTCGACATCCCAAACTCAGATGGGAAGCACTTCCTCACCTGAAGTCGACCCAATGAATCCAACTCCCATAAGTGATGAGGGAGTTTCTGCTAACGAAGAGACCACTCCGACTCCAACTCCAACTCCGACTCCAACTCCAACTCCGACTCCAACTCCGACTCCAACTCCAACTCCAACTCCAACTCCAACTCCAACTCCACGGTCTGTATCCGTTGACGCGAGCAGCGTCTTCAATAATAACGAGATGGTCATTCGTTTTTCTACAAATATTATATCTAACGAAAATACACTTATTTCTTGGCAAAGCCGACCACTCACTGCTTTAGATGGAGTTCATTTTTCAGCAAGCAGTGGCGTTGTTTCAATTCCCGCAGGCCAGTCACAAATATTTTTACGCATTCCTGTGCTAAGTACAAACGCGTCGCCTGTTTCTTTTGAAGTTATTATCAACACTGTTTCAAATGCAAATGTAGGTCAATCTGTAGGGCGAGTGGACATTCCTTCCTCAACATCACTGGTGTCTCTTGCAAGTTTAACATCAGTTAAATTCAAAGAACTTTCCGGCGGCGGGAATAATGAAAGTTGTGCTATCAACATGCTCAATGAAGTGATTTGTTGGGGCTCTATTTACCATACTGGAATTGGCCTACAAGTTGGTCTCTACCCCTATGGAATTGAGTCTGTACCACTGCCAATGGAGCGAAAGGTTTTATCTGATGTAAAACAAATTTCTTCTGGTGGCTTTTTTACTTGCGCACTCACCCTGCAGAATAAGGTTTTTTGCTGGGGGGTAAATTGGTATGGTCAACTGGGTAACGCCATTCCGACCAACACTAACTCCGCCACGCCAGTTGAAATTATGGGTCTCAGTGATATCCAGAAAATATCTTTGGGCGCATCTCATGGCTGTGGTTTAAACTCACAGGGTCAGGTTTTTTGTTGGGGTTCCAACAGTTCGGGACAGCATGGAATCGGTTCGATTACAGCCACCCCTCCAACAACAGTTATCCCCGTGGCAGGCTTAAGTGGCGTAAAGCAGCTCACATCAGGCGGTACACACACTTGTGCTCTGACAGCTCAAAATAAGGTTGTTTGCTGGGGAAGTAATTCGTTTGGTCAAATTGGCAACAACTCCACGACGACAGCACTTTCTCCAGTTGAAGTGATTGGACTTACAAATATAAAACAAATATCTGCAGGCGGCTCTAATACCTGTGCAATTAATAACCAAGACAATGTGCTTTGCTGGGGGATAAATCGAGGTGGGCAATTAGGAATTGGCAAAACCAGTGAAAACTCAATGGTACCCGTTAGCGTATCGAATCTTTCAAATGCCAAAGAGGTCATTGTTTTTGGAGATAATACCTGTGTCTTTACAAATCTAAATAAAACTTTTTGTTGGGGAGAAAACACGAATGATGGTTTAGCCATCAATGTTTTTGCAGACATTGTATCTCCACGCGAAGTGACTTTTCTAAATGGAGCTAAACGAATCTCTGCACTTTGTTACATTTCAGATTCTGACAGTGTCTATTGCCGTGGTAATAGTCGGTATGGAAAACTTGGCGTGAATACAAAAACAACCTCTTGGGCACCCATAAAAAATCCAGATATTCAGAGCTATAAACAAATTTCCACAGGCGTTCGTCATGCCTGTGCTCTTGATAGTCAAAATAGAGTTTATTGCTGGGGCTACAATAATGAAGGCCAGCTTGGCAATAACACAAAGGTGACATCTAAAACTCCCGTGTTAGTTTCTAATTTAACTGGCGCAAAGTATGTAGGCGTTGGAGGGTCATCAGGGGCATGTGCGATCACTGCACAAGATACAGTCGTTTGTTGGGGTCATAATGGAAATGGGCAGTTGGGTAACGGAACAACCACTAGCTCTTCTGTACCAGTGACTGTGTCTGGCTTGACCGGCGTTTCACAAATCGCTGTCGGCGCAACCCATACATGCGCGCTTAACACTCAAGGCGTTGTTTACTGTTGGGGTTCAAACCTGAGTGGGCAAGTTGGTAATAATTCGACAGCCAATGCCACAAAGCCAGTCATTTTAACAAGTCTTTCTGGGGCTCAGCAAATCGTCGCAGGAATCAATCACACCTGTGCGCTAAAAACAGATGGCCTTGTATACTGTTGGGGAAAATATATGGATATGACTTATCGATCACCGTCAGGAGGAGCTGTTATTCCAACATTGATAGACAGCCTAACATCTGTCAAAGAAATTGCAGCTGGTGATGGACATGCTTGCGCACTTAATAACTCCGGAAATGTTTACTGTTGGGGTGATAATTCCTGGGAGCAATCAGGTAAAGAAAGACCCGATGGACTCTCAAGTTCTTTCATGACACCAAACCAACTTACATCTTTAAGTGACATAAAACATATTACACTGGGTTCTTGGCATTCGTGTGCTATTACACACCAAGAAACCGTTCTTTGCTGGGGAAAAAATACTGTGGGACAGTTAGGAAATATCATAGATGCGAATTCGGCGGTTCCTCGACAAATTTTTCAAGCGCCCAAAGTTTCAAAAGCTGTTGCAAATGGATTGGCAACGTATCTTTTTGCTCAAGAGACAAACGAAGTTTATTCTGTGGGAGTTCAATTTACAATAAATTCAGATCCTTTGGAAATCTTAAAAGTGGCATGGTAAGCAAGTCTCCACATGGAGCTTGCTGAGTTCATCGCTGACACTTTGCAACTCAAAAATGGTCAAAAAAATCACTCAATAAGATGAACGCACTACAACCGACAAACGCTCTTTTTTTCTTTGCAGTCGATGAGGGTTTGGCGGAGGACTGTGGTTTTTTCGATAAGCTCGGGCTTGGTGATTTGCGATAGATACTTCAGTGGTTTTTCGAGATCACCTGTGCGAACGAGTGAATACGCCAAAGCATATCGAATCTCATCGTCTTTTTGCAGATCACTGCGCTGGATGACGGGATCTAAGGACGCAATCAGTGAGTACTTGTTTGCATCCACGTAGGTGGCAATCTTTTGTTTAAGCCGCTCTTTTTCATCAACAACAGATGCATTAAAGTACAGCGAGCGTTCAAAACGTCGCGTCTGCCGATTAAGCTCCGCTGTATGATAATAATATTTTCCATCTGTAATAGCGGCTCTTCGAAATCCTTCTTCGGCGGCCATCATCAAGCCTTTTTGGAAATAGATCTGCGAAAGCGCAAGGTTAATATCAAGATTTGTTGGATACTGGGCTCGCGCCATCTCTAAAATCACGAGAGTCGCCCCTGTAGCACCACTTGTTTGAAAAATTTCTGCCACATTTAAAAAATGCGTAGCAGGAGACGCATGCTTGCTCAACCACTCAATAATCGTAAAAAGACCTTCATGGGTCAGCTTGAGCTGGATCATCAGGGTGATCCACTCGATCTCCACAGGAAACGTGGGAAACACCCCGCGCGCCTGTGCAACAGTGCTCCATGCTTTATCCATTTGTCCTAGTTTTTGCTCGCAATGCGATCTTCTCAACGCATCAGCCTCTTGCGCATGTTTATTTTTGAATACCGTTGAATAAAAAACAACACACTCTTTCAGCTGTTTTGCTAGAAACGCAGATCGTCCTTGCCATATCCGAGCTTCATCATAATACGTCGACGATGTAGAAATTCTCGCTAGCTCTTGAATCGCCGCTTTCCACTCACCTTTGAGATAATACCACTGACCCAAAAGCACACCTGCTTCGAGAGAGTTCTTCTTTTGTAGCTCTTTAATTTCTGGCTGAGCAAGCTCAAGCTTCCCATCTTTTAACAGTGCACGAACCAGGGCGGCACCTTCGAGATCATCATACACAGGATCTTTCACAAACCCGTGCGCAGAAAAACTCGTCGACAAAATCACCGACAAACTCATCCTAAAAATAAATAGAGGTAAAATATTTTTCATCAGTTCAGCTCGAATTTAATTTTTTGCGTTGTCCAAGCAGCCACAATCTGACCCTTAAGCATGGCTGGTTCAAATTTCCAGGTCTTGACCGATTTCATAGCCGCTTGCTCAAAAAATCCTTTGGGTTCGCTGTCTTCCACTTCCACATTGTCTACAGAACCATTCGTCGCCACTAAAATTTTTAAACTCACATAGCCCGATATACTTTTTTGTCGCGCATCGGATGGATATTCTAAGCTGCCTTTCAGTAACAACCGCGGGGGCCGATTCACGGCTCCTCCATCGCGAACGAGGGAGGCCGCATCGGAACCAAATCCTCCTCCGCCGCCAACGGTGGGTCCAAAACCACCCGAACCGAAAGCGACACCAGAGCCAAAATCTTGGGGTCCCGAAAATGAATCAGGGGCAAGTGTTGAAAGTAGACTGGCCTCCTTTGGAGAGGAAGGGGGCTCTGGCGGCTCTTCCTGCTTTGCGGGTTCGGCCATTTGAATGGCAATAGGAGGTGGACCATCTTCGATGGGGGGCTTGAGATCCTCTGGATTCCAAGCCATAAAGCTGGCCACCAGGGAAACCACCGTTAACCCAGTGAGCACAATACCGATAAATACGATCCAAAACTTTTTTGTGTTCATTTATACCTTGATCAAAGCTCCAAACAATCCTGCAACAAGCACAAGAATCAAACCCAAAAATAAAAGAGGACTCCAGTCAGCCAATTTTTCGGCAAAGCCCGCTTCGCGCTGAATCTTCGCAGCCTTGTTTAGAGATTCAAAAATATAAAGATTCAGTGACGCCCGCGTTGGCGACTCCGTCGCTTCGAGCGCCTTAAGTAACCCCTCACCATCCGGCCCTAGAACAAAGTGCGCATCCTTGGTGGAGCCAATGGCCGCCACGCGACCCACGCGAGTGATTGTCCCTTCGGTCAGGTTGCCCTCGAGGTCTAGAAAACTTCCCGGAAACGCTTCCACCTGCGTGGACGAGGTGAGTAAATCAGCGGTTTGATTAATGACTTTATCAAAATCTTCAAACTTAAGATCTTCCGGCGACTCGGTCTCCGTGCCTTTTGCTTGTTGTTCAAAACGCAGGCCGCGTTCAAATTCCTTAACCGAAGAATTGGCTTTTTTAAAGGTGTTCTCTAAAGAAGAACCTTTTTTTTGCAAATCCTTCTTGCGCTTATCAAGACTCAACAAAAGTTCATGATCTTCGTCGTTGCGCGAGGTTTGCGCCACAAGTTCTTTTTGCAAAGCTTGTGTTTTCGCTTTTGCAGTGCCAATGCGTTCTTGGAAGTTTTGCAACATGATCGCTTTTTGTTTTTGTAACGCCTGCTTTTGCGACGTCATGTAAACATACTCGCGCTGGAACGATTTGTTTAATGTTTCTTCAGCTGACTCTGTAGGGCGAACTTCGTCTGCGACCGCCGAGAAGGCCACGAAGATAAGAGTTATTAAAAAATATTTCTTCATAAACTAGCTCCCAACTGACGAGAATCGATGGGCAACTGATAATAACCTGCCCCATTTTTGTTTTTTAGATTTTTTACGAGGGAAAGAACGGATGTTTGATCTTCGCTAGACTCCACATCTTTCCATTTCCAAGAACCGACCTCTTTAACGGCCTTTAAAACATTTTTATCGGGAGTGACCACAAACAGACTTTGTAAACCAAGGCGCGCCACTTCACATTTTCGAAGAGTTCCGTTCAAAGTGATATCCACAATCTTATATTCGTTGGACTGGGCGAGTTTCATTTCGTTTTCGACAAAACTCCAGAAGTCGGCAAAAATATACTCCAGGGGCTCCTGCGCTTTTTGCACACGGATTTTTAAATTCTTAATTTGAGCCTGACGTGAGTCTTGCAAAAAAGGAATCGTCGCCGCCACTAATACTTCAAAGCGTTCGATCCATAAAAGCAGCTTTTTCTGTGCTTGCGGATCTGTTTTGGCCTGAATTTTGACTCTCGACTCGAGCCGCTTGGTTTTTTCGGCAAGCTGCAAAGCCCGTAGTTGCTCTTTTTGCACTTGTGATTCCAAGTCTGTTTTACGTTGCGTCCATTGCTCAAGATCCGCTTGTTTTTCTCTTTGTAAGGAATCGATCTCCTGGCTCAGAGTCTCAACCTCGGTGCGGGTCTGTGTGAGTCGTCCCACAAAGTCTTCCCAAGTGGTGGCATGGGCGGAAAGAGAGATACCTATCAGAACTAAAAGAAATATGATTTTAAACATTGTACTCCTCACGGATTCACCGGTTTATCTGTGGTCACAGCAAAATTCTTAACACCTGCGGATTTCACCCAGTCCAAAACTTTAATCACTTGCCCATAGGGAAGATCGCGGTCGGCAATAACCACGGCTTGCACATCAGGATTGCGCTCAACCTCTTCGCGAGAGAGGCGTTTTGCTCCCTCTTCATCTGCGTCTTCGTTATTGATCTGAACTTGACCGTCCGCTGTGATCGCAACGTTCAGAAGGCTTGGCGTAGTATCCTCGCCCGAAGCAGCTTCGGGCAAGTTGACGTCCACACTGGGCTTAATCAAGGCAGGAGCCGTCACCATAAAAATAATCAAGACTACTAAAATAATATCAATCAACGGCACCATGTTGATTTCGCAAATTGTGTCTGATCCACCTGCTTTTGCGGCCATCTTAGTATCCCTTCATTTTTCCGTAAGCGATCATGATGTCTTTACAGCTTTCCACACTGCCGATGATCGCTTTCACTTGTTTTTGAAAATAGTTAAAGGCCACAATATTTGGAATGGCCACAAGCAATCCCGCCGCTGTGGCAATAAGTGCTGCCGAAATCCCCGACATCACTGTTTGTTGTCCTGCATTGGTGCTGTTTGCAAGATCATGAAACGACTTCATAATCCCCAACACAGTTCCAAACAATCCAATGTAGGGAGCGTTTGAACCGACAGTGGCCAAAAATGCCAGCGACTGTTCAAGCTTTGGTTGTTGAAACTTGATAAAGGTATCAAAGGTTTCGGAAAGCCCTTTCAAACCATTTTGTTTAAGATGTTCGAACCCATAGTTCATCACACGACCTTCGAGGGACGTAGGATCAAGTTTCACATCCTCAAGGTTTGAAATTTTAACCTGCGACATGGCCTCTTCGAGAATTTCTCGCTGCTGGGCACTTTGCCTGGCCAATTTGTTGAGTTTAAGATAGCGCTCCACAATCAGCGCAAGACTCACAAACGTGAGGGCGATCAGTAGATATAACACGCCTTGATCGGCATAGTGGGCGATGGCAAAAATTCTATCTTTCATGGGATCTCCTGCTCCAAAACTTTTTGTAGTCTTTGGATTAAAGCATTTATTTTTTTTATCTCGTCGTCGTTTTGGGTATTCTTTAGACCGGACTCCAGCAAAGACATGGGCGTTTCGCCAACAGCGTTAGGCTGAGATGCTTTTGTTGTCGTTAAACCAAATAGCTCGTCTTCCCAGCCAATCACTTCTTTAAGAATCAACGGCGCTTTGTTTTTTGAATTCGAAAAATCCAAGTTCTTAATTAAAAAAGTAAGAACAGTTTCGCCCTGCTCGTTAAGTAAATTTGGGTCAGCACCTGCTTCGATGCCGGCCATCACATTCTTGCTCGATGCAAGGGCCGCGACAGCGGTCCACATTTCGGCTTGAATTTTAGGAAATTGGTTTTCATCGAGCAAAAATTGAGTTTTTTTATCCTCGTTCTCAGAGGCATAATCAAAAGCTGTCTTTTTAAAGGTATCCACCAATGTCCGATCGGCTCCCTTTTGTAAAAGTTGATAAACAAAGAGAGCCTTTTTATTTCGCGTGGCCTCAATTAAAAATGTACGATCTTCCTTCAAACGGAAGTTCACATCCGTCAACAATGGCAGAGTGTTCGCAAATATCTTGCTGTCACCGTTAACGATGGCAAGTAGCAGAAGTTCCTCTTGCGTGCCTGCCTTATCGCCTTGCTTCGTGTTTCCTGTGTTGGAATACCCATAGCTTGACGACTCATGTTTTCCACAGGCTGCAAATACAAGGCAAAATGCAAACATTAAAAAGGCTTTCATCAAAACACGGCCCCCATCACAACATTAAAGATTCGTCCTCGACGAAGAGAACGGACCATTTCGTCTCCCTGAGTGGATTCAACCTCAGGGTTTAAAAGATTTCGAGCGCGTAAGCTCACCGTCCAACGGTCGCCAATTCTTTTGGTAGCCACAAAATCCAGTTGTTCAAAAGGCTGCTCGTAGGTATCTGGAATACTATTGGTACCAACCTCTGTGATGCGTTTGCCGATCACATTGTAAAGCAAAGTGGTGGTTAAACCCCACTGCGGCCGATCATACTGCAGCTGCATATTGATCACATAGGGCGACTGCCCCTGAAGCGGACGCGAGCTCGAAGTTTGCGTTCCCTTGTTTTGAGCGCTAAGTTCAATCTCTGAGTTGATGTACGTGAGATTCGAAAGTACCGTCCAACGCCGTAATGGGCGAGAGAAATGCCGAAGGCCCACCCGCCCTTCGAATTCCACGCCATAGTTTTGCGCAGCTTTTGCGTTGTCAAAAGTTTGAATACGATTCACTCCTGGCAAAAAGAGAATTTCGATGGGGTTTTCGAATTCTTTGTAAAAGAAACCGATGGAGGCGTATTCATCAGCGGTAAAGTAATATTCCCAGCGATGATCGATATTCTTGATCACTGTGCCCTTGAGGTTTGCATTTCCTTGCACGATATTTCCCGTTTCATCGTCGATAAAACCCACTGTCGACATTTCGCGAAAGTCAGGGCGAGCCAAGGTCTCGCTGTAGGTAATACGCGAACGAATTTTTTCGGTGGGTTTCCATACCACTCCGTAAGATGGGAGAATGTCATTCATTTCGATGGTCGAAAAAGATGTGGCATTCACTCGATCGAAATACTTAAAGGTATTGACGATTTGCTCAGAGCTTTCTCGGCGAACACCGGCGATGAACGTCCATGAACTCAATGGGGAAAAATCCACCATGGCATATTGGGCTTGGGTCTTTTGTGTACCCACATAGCTATCTGCATCGTTAGTTAAATTCTTCAGCGTCACTGTGCCATTTTTAATGTTCTCATCGCTGAGGAGTTTATCGGCCGAACTTTTATCCGCTCCCGACGTATTGCCGCTTTCAAAATAAAAACGATTCACATCGGACTTTCTCTTTTTATCAACACCCAAAAAGCCCATTTTAAATTTTAAAAAATCTTGACCCTCGCGCTGAATCGGAACCGTTAGGTTGAGAGCGACTTCTTGGCTATCATCGAATAATTCGCTGTAAACCCGACGATTGCCCGATTGGTTATCGAGAAGGGTTTTGGTGTTATTGAGTTTTAGATAGGCTAATTCCATGCGACCTGGATTGCCGCGCTCGGCATCAGCCCAGCCCAGGCGCCAATCCAACTGAATTGGTGTTTCAGCGACCTTAAACAGTTCGTGCTCGCCTTTAAAGTGACGCGTCCACAACTGGCGCTCGGTGAAATCCGCGGTCATAGATTCAACATCAGGGCTGCCAACGGTTGTTGTAGTGTCGATCTGAGTGAGCTTTGTGGTGTTTCTTAAAAGAAATGTGTTGGCAATGAGTCGATGATTTTTACCAAGTTCTAAACCAAATTCATAACTTCCAGCCACCCGAGTTTCGATTTCTGAATATTCTGAGCTGCGAACTGTGTCTTCAACAAGTTTGTTTCCGGGGCCTACGTTAAATGTTTTGGTTGTGCGCTCCAGTTGATCGGTGTTTTGACCGTACATTAAACTGCCGGAGGACCCCAGTTTATAACGACCCAACTTCCAGCCACTTCCCATGGACAGAGCGAGGCCAGGAAGAGAGGGGTTGCTGTTGCGAGAGAAATCGTAATTTTGTGGCAAACTCAAACCCATTTGCACAAGATCTTGCTGAGAAACTCCGCCGTCAAAACCCACCGTGTTTGGCTCTAACTTTTTTCCCTGCGCCAGCGTGCTCTGAATCACAGCGGGAAGTTTTCGATAGCCATCATCAAAGCCCAACCAGTCCGTGCTTCCCCCCTGATGCTCCAAACGATTGTTGACGTTTTCATAGGCCATGCTCACATTGCCGCGAAAAAAGAATTTCTCGGGAAGGCTGCGTGTTTTTAATTGAATGATGCCTCCGCCAAATTCACCTGGCAAATCTGGCGAATAGCTTTTTTGCACGACGATACTTTCCATAATGGAAGTGGGAAACAAATCCAAAGGTACAACACGTCGAGCAGGTTCGGGACTCGGGAGGGAAAAGCCATTCATTTGAACGCCCGAGTATCTTTCCCCAAGACCTCGAACATAAACATATTTTCCACCGATGAGCGTGAGCCCTGTCACTCGTCGTAAAGAGGCCGCAGCATCGCTGTCTCCGGCGCGGGCCATTTGTTCGGCTCCCAAAACATCTGTCACTGCAGAGCTCTGTTTGCGAATCTCCACAAGAGCAGATAAACTTCCCTTGATCTTTGGCGCCAGTACAACCACTTCTTCCAATTCATTTTGTGCAGCCTTCATCTCTAAACTCAAAGGTTCAGTGGCTTCTGTGACTTCGATATCGGCCATAGTTTTCGTTTGATAGTTGGGATGAAAAACGCTCATTGAGTAGCGACCTTCGGGGATCTGGGCCGTCAAGCGGCCTTCGGCATCGGTTTTAAAAACTTTATCAAGACCGGAAAACAACACTGTCGCATCCACAATGGGGCGCTGTTCGCGGCTGGCCACTTGGATCCTAAACTCCCTGGGAGTTTTTGTAACATCCATTGCTAGTGTGGCTGTTTGTGGCGAAACCACTTCCGCTTGCGAATCATGACTTTCTAAAAGATTGACTGTGACTTGCACTTCTTCGTCCGCGACGACGGTCACATCCACTTCTTGGCCACTGGGTGCAATTTCTATTTTTTGCCGTTTTGCTGCCAGTGTGGCAGAGATAACGCCCGAAGAGTCTGTGGTCAAAACACCGTTTAGTGTTTTCACAACAACGCCTTCAGCAGGAAGCCCGTCTTTAAAAACAACGATCAGAACCTGACCGGTTTTTTCGTTCTTTTTAGAATTCTCAAGCTTTAATTCTAATTCATTGCTAGCCGCAAATGCAGAAAATGGGCCTGCAACGCAGGCCCAAAGTGTAACAACAACTAAGAAGAATAATTTGTTTAACAACATTTAATTATTTTACAGTCCAACCTTCGGTCCAATCGTTTTCAACAGGGCTAAATGCACCCACGTAATCAACACCATCAAATTCGAAATTTCCTGGAAGACCGTCTTCTGGAGGTGTCATTCCTGTATCAAGTGCTGCACTGCCTTCGATCGGCATTGCTTCTTCAAGGATCTTCTCAGAGGCGAGCATCACAAAGTTGTTGCGATTGGCTTCGTTAAACCACTTTGTAATGGACCAAAGATCTTTTGCCACATCTTCAAGAATGCTTACATTATTGCACTGAAGAATCGTGTTTTGCATAACAAGACCTGTTTGTTGAACAGTTTCACCGTTAACAACTCCACCATTTTTAAAAGTTTCTTCATCGTCGATATTTAAGCAATTTTGAAAGCTTCCGCTAACGATGGCGTTGTAAATTTGTGCGCCAGTTCCGCGACGAAGCATCATTCCGTTGAGAAGTTTTGGATTGCTGCCCTTAGCAACGATAGTCACATTGCTCAAAATAGGATTTGAACGAGGAGTTGCGATATTATTATCTTTAAAATTATCGCCTTCAATTCCATTAGGATCTTTTTCTGAAGCATTTTCAAGAACGATATAAATGTACTGAGCGGCGCCAGACCAACCTTGATCCCAGTCAAACCCATCATCATCGTTATCGATAGAGACGACGTACTTAAGATTTACAGTTCCGCCGAAAAGCTCGATTCCATCATCGGCACCTTTGTAGGCTTCGATGTTTTCAACAATCGTTCCACGGCCAACGCCATAGAATGTGATGGAGTTCAATTCGCTGTCTGTACCGAATGTGTACCCAGCGTACTCAACGCGCATGTACTGAATGGATCCAGAACTGTCGTCATCGTTTGATCCACCATATTTGGGCGCTTGATCAGAGGCTACACCTTCGATGAATCCTTCGCAAACAGCTGTACTGCAGTTGTTGATGCGAGCATTGCCAGTGATGACAAGACCACCCCAATAGCCAGCCGCTGGATTTACACGCTCAAGAGCTGTAAAAACAACTGGCTTATTTTGGGTTCCATTCACGAAGATTTTAGAATCGCGAGTGATTGTTATAAAAGATTGCGGTGAACCGTAAACTACAGTGCCCGCTTCAAGAGTGAGAGTGGACACGTCTTTTTTATCCCCACCGATACGCACATCGCCCTTGAGGACCCATGCAGTGTCAGGTGTGAGTACTAAGTTTGTATTTAGATAACTGCCCTCTACAAAACAAATGGACTTACCGTCAACTTGACCGGCTCCAGCCATTGTTCCTGTGGGACAGGCATAAACTTGAGCAAATCCTAGTAGGCTTGCTGCTAAAAAACTAAATGCTTTCATAAGTAAACTCCTTGTAGTGGGCCCCGGTGGACTCAGTGCCGTGGGTTTTGACCCTCGGCGGTTGCCGCCCTTATCTCTAGCTCACCTCATTATGTAAAATGAGGATATTGTTAGGAGCCGTTCCTAACCAAAACCTGATTGACTCGTGTAGTTAATTACCTAATTTTTAAGATGATTGTTCATATTGTGTCGGGGTTTTGTTAAGAATTGCTAACCCAAAAAAGGAACCCCTATGTTTTCAGCTTATATTTTTCTGATTTCTATCTTGAGCGCCAACGCACAAACCATGGAACTTCCTACTCTAGATTACGGAAAAGACGGCGTTGTTGTTAAACATGCAGCGAGTAATTTTGTGATGAAAACTCGGTTCCGCATTCAAACACGCGCAACCTACGAGGACTATGATACAGAAAGTACCACACAAGATGTGACCGACTTTCAAGTGCGCCGCATGCGCCTCCGTTTTGATGGTTCAGCTTTAGATTCCCGCTTCATTTATAAAATTCAACTGTCCTTTACCCGCGGTGATATGGATTACGACAATACCAGCTATCCGAATATTCTCCGCGACGCTGTTGTGGGCTGGAAACTTTTTAACGAAGACAGTTTTAAAAGCACTTTGTGGTTTGGACAAACCAAGCTCCCCGGCAATCGCCAGCGAGTGATTTCATCCGGCAATCAAGAATTGGTAGATCGCTCACTCCTCAACGCCACTTTCAACATTGATCGCGATATGGGTGTGCAATGGTACAATCAGGTTGGCGAATCCCGACCCTTTTGGTTAAAATTCGCCGTTAGCAACGGCGAAGGACGCGCCAACAATAACCGCAATACTGGTCTTGCGTACACAGCCCGCGCTGAGTGGCTGCCTCTGGGAGCTTTCACCGATGATGGTGACTACTTCGAAGGCGATCTTGCCCGCGAACAATCGGCCAAACTTTCTTTGGGTGTGAGCTATCAATCCAATCGCAAAACCAATCGCGTTGGCGGTCAAATTGGGAAGACTTTTATTTCTGGTGTCACCACCGATATGGAAACGTTGCTTGCTGATTTCTTACTCAAATACAAAGGTTGGGCCTTGAGCGCCGAATACGCCAACCGTCAAACGGACAATCCCTTCATTACTCTCTCCTCTGGAGCCGATGCTGTATTTAAAGGCTCGGGATACAACGCTCAACTCAGTTACGTGTTTACCAATAACTGGTCGCCCATCGTACGTTACACACACATCACGCCACATGATGACATCCTAAACTTTGAGAACGATAAAACACAGTACACTGTTGGGGTTACTAAGTATCTCAACCATCACAAAATCAAAATCATGGGCGATGTGACTTACGAAGACGAAAAAGAACGCACGTCCACTGTCAGCGCTAACATGAACAACTGGATTGCTCGCTTGCAATTAGAATTTGGTATCTAAAGCCACTCAAGGAGGAATTTTTTAGCTTTGGCCAGATGATCCACATGAAACCATTTTATGGATTCATCTTTTTTAAACCATGTGAGCTGCTTTTTAATCAGCTGCATATGCGACGTGACGATACTTGGCAGTAAATCTTTCTTCGAAATTTGCTGATCGAGATACAATCCAACTTCTTTATAACCAACGCTGCTCAATGGGGCCCAGTCCGAGTGCTTTTGGCGAAGCGACTTAACCTCCTCCACAAACCCCTCTTCCAGCATGACCTTTGCCCGCTGCTCCACTCGATCTCGCAAAATTTCTTTCTCGGCAAATAAGCCCACCTTGATTTTTTGATAGCCGGCAATTGGACTCGGAGTTAGGTTTTGCTCGAGCTCATCTGGATTTTTTTGCGAAAGCATCATCATCTCAAGCGCTCTGCGTATTCGATAGTGATCATTCAGATGAATCGTTCGCTGCAACTGTGGTGACTTTTCTATGAGCCACTGATGAATCTTCACCCAGCCTTCGGTGGCAATCCGTTGATCGATTTGCTGAGTAATTTGTGCGGTGGCTTTTGCGACAGGGTACATTCCCTTTTCGAGAGCTTGTAGGTAAAAGCCGCTTCCCCCGCAAAACAACAAACGCTCAAAGTCGTTTTTTTGCAGCAAGCCTTGAACGGCATTTACGTAGACTGCAGCGGTGATCTGCTGACCTTTTTCCACAAAGCTGTATAAAAAATGATCTGCTAATTTAAAATCTTGCGATGAAGGAAGCGCAGCTCCTATTTTCAGCCCTTTGCACATCTGAATACTGTCCACGTTTAAGATAGGAAGCTGCGTGGCCACAGCACACTCCAATGCCAGTCGCGATTTTCCCGAGGCTGTTGGGCCAACAATTAATACCGCTTTTTTCACATTAAGCGTCCAAAGTCTTTTTCGATTTTGGTAAACGGGATTTCGATATAAACGTTCCGTCCGTGAGGACAATAACTCGACAGTCGGTACTCATCCATTTGCACAAGCAGACTCTTCATTTCTTCAAGCGACATCGCCTGTCCAGCTCGAACCACTGAATGGCAAGCCATGGTGGCGAATACGTCGCCCACCTTTTTTTCAAAGGAAAAGCTTCCGCCCAAAGTAATAATTTCGTCAGCAAATTTGCTCAGCGACTTTACCAAAGCTGTTTCGGAAATAAAACTGGGAGATGATAAAATCAACAACGTTTCTGGACCCGCTTTTTCAAGCTCTACACCAAGTTGCGAGAACTCGTCGTGAAGCGCGAGCATCTGATCCACCGATTCTGCCGATAATTGAATCGACAGCGGCAACAAAAAGTCCTGAATATCAAATTTTTTGTTTTTCCAATTTTCCATCAATCTTTCGAACATAACACGCTCGTGAGCGGCATGCTGATCGATCATAAAAAACGAATTCTCCGCTTCGGCGATGATGTAGGTTAAATGGGATTGACCGATGACATGCAATTGAGACCAAAAACTCAATTCGTGTTCACGAACGTCCGATGCAAATTCAGCACTCGTGTTTTCCACTGGCGAAGCGCTCTCTGCGGCTCTTCGTAACGCTTCCATGGAAAATTCTTTTTGCTGATATTGGGTTTTTAAAAAATCAGGAGACGAAAAGCTGAGAGATCTTTGCGATGCAATTTCTGTGTGGCTTTGTGAAGACGAAGAGACCACAGAGATACGCTCTAGGCCCAAGGGTTGCTGCTTTTGATTCAGCGTCGCAATCCACGGAGCCTGCTCCAGTTCACCTCGTAGAGAGGCGTGCACAAAACGAAAGATTTGCGACGAATCCACAAACTTGACCTGGGATTTCGTCGGGTGGATGTTCACGTCCACGGTTTCTTCGGGAACATGTAATTTTAAAACAACAAACGGGTATTCCCCGTGCATTAATAAGCTGCGGTAAGACTCTAAAATAGCGGCTTGAATTGTTCGATCTGTCACCCAGCGGTTCTGCACAAAAATCCATAGCTGCTTGCTGTTTCCGGTCGTCGTTTGCGGGCTCGAGTAGACTGCCTCGAGTTGATAGCCTTGGTAGTTTTTTTCGACAATAAATACGTCTTTAATTTCTAAAACACTTTTTGAGCGCGCTAAAAAATCCTGCGCAGAGGGGTAAAACAACAAAACTTTTCCATGCTGCTTTAATTTAAATTCGACATCACAGTTGGCAAGAGCCATGGCCTTAAATACAGATTTGATTTGTGTGAACTCAGCAGAGTCTGATTTTAAAAATTTAAGTCGTGCCGGAACATTTGAAAAAAGATCTTCAATCTCGACCGTTGTTCCGGGCTCTCGCCCCGCTGGCACCGGCGCATTGTCTTTGCCGAATTGGTTTTCGAGCATAAATGCTTTTTCAGAATCTTTTTTTCGCGAAATGATTTTAACTCGGCTCACTGATGAAATACTCGCCAAGGCCTCTCCACGAAAGCCGAAGGTGCGGAGTTTCCATAAATCGTCGGCTTGCGAAATTTTGCTCGTTGCGTGACGAGCACAAACCAAGGGGAGATCTTCTGGGCTAATGCCTTTTCCATTATCAAAAACTTTAATGGATTTACCACCGTTTGTAACGTCCACTTCGATCTGTGTGGCTCCGGCGTCAATGCAGTTTTCAAGAAGTTCCTTTAAGAGATGGGCAGGCCGCTCCACCACTTCCCCGGCGGCAATCTGATCCACAACATCTGACGAGAGGACTTTGATTTCCATGGGCAAGGTATAGAGCCGCTCAGCAGCGAAGTCCATGATGCCGCAGCGCGGACTCAGAAAAACACCGAGAGCCCCACCCCCAAACTCAACGTATTGTTCGCCCGGCCTTCGCCGGAGTCCCATTCGTACTCAACCCTAGGGCCAAAGGCGACGTTAGGCGCTAAAAAATAATTATAGCCAAGGGTCGTACGGGTATTGAGGTACTTCTCGGCCCCACTCCAACCATCATACAAAAAGACTGTTGACCCCTAGGTTCCAAGTTCCCTGCGTGAGCGGAAGTTCAAAGTCCACAGCCTCGTCGGCTTTTGCTTTAGCAGAAACTAAAACTAAAAAACAAAAAACGATCACCCTCATAAGTCCTCCTTATACAGAGAAACTTTATAAGACGTACTCGCTCGAAAACATTAAGCTCTCGACCCAATGGCTTTTTGTAGCGGCCGAGCGACGATAAAGAAAATAACTCCAGCTCCCACACCCAATCCACACAGCATCATAAAGAATTGATCCTTCGCCATGGTTTCATAGAATGTGCCTAAGTATCCCGTGAGATAATTGCCAAAGAAGCTCGACATAAACCACAATCCCATCATCGTACTGAGAATTGGCTTTGGCGAAACGCGAGTCACCAGCGATAAACCAATTGGCGAAAGAAAAATTTCACCCACCGTAAAAATAGAGGTGGTTGCAACGAGCCAAAACACACTGCCCTTTTGATCGCCAGGAACAGCTTGCGCCGCCAGAATCATAAATACATAGGCCAAACCGCAGAGCACACAACCAATTCCCATTTTTGTAATCGACGTCGGCTCCGATTTTTTTCGCGATTGCCAATTCCAAAAAGAAACAAGCAATGGAGAAAAAATAATAATCATCGCTGGATTGAACGATTGAAACCACGTGGACGGCATTTCCCATCCACCAATAAACCAATCCGTTTTTTTATCAGCCCAAAGTTGAAGTGTATTACCTTGCTGCTCGTAAACAGCCCAAAACACAATATTTAAAAAACAAAGAAAGCCCAGTGCAAAGACCGAGTTCCAGTCCTGTCGAGTCATTTTTTCGCGCGTTTGCGATTTTATTTTTTTCACAACAGGTTGCGACGCTGGTATCAAACCACTTCCCACCCAATAAATAATCATGCTGAGGATCATACCAACTCCAGCAGCACCAAAACCCCAATGCCAACCAACTTTTTGTCCTAGGGTTCCGCAAATAAACGGTGACAACAAAGCTCCTGAATTCACACCCATGTAGTAAATGGCAAAGGCACCATCCATGCGGCTATCACCCTCTTTGTAAAGCGACCCCACTTGCGTGGATAAGTTAGGCTTAAAAAAACCATAACCAAAAATAATAAAAATTAGGGCACCTAAAAAAACAGATTCACTGGCCATTAAAAAGTGGCCAATGGCCATGAGTGTTCCGCCTAAAAATACAGACCGGTATTTTCCCAGATAACGGTCGGCGATCAGTCCGCCAAAGAAAGGAGTAAAATACACAAATCCTGTATAAAGACCATAAAGCTGCGAACTCATCTGTTGAGCTGTCATTGGGCCAAAAACAGAAACTAAGCCCGCTTCTAAGGCCTTGTAGCCAAAAACAGAGGCGGCTCGCTCGGGACTAAAAAGGAGATAATCTGTCATATACAAAATCAAAAGCGAACGCATTCCGTAATACGAAAACCGTTCCCACATTTCAGTGAGGAACAACACATACAACCCCGATGGATGTCCCCAAAACTCACGTCCATTAAATTTTTTTTGCACTTTTTGCCGCATGAACGAGGATTATATTATTGATTCAAGTCTGTCCATTTATAATTTTTGACCTTTTTGATGATCGGCCGAATGTGTGGCTGGGGTCGCAATAAATAGAGGGGATCTTGCTTGCGCTGTTCGAGGTAAAGTTTTACTTCCGCGGCCGCGCGCTCCGGGTTTTGTTTGTAAGTGATCGGATCGAAGCCACAGCCTTTGCACTTAATTGAGCTTCGCCAGCGCATTTGATAAACAAGCTCCGTCACCAGAACTAAGGCTGCAAACAGAAACAAGCTGGACCAGTGAAAGTCCTGCCAGATCAGATAGGACGCAATCGCTCCAGCAACGGCCAATGCGAGCATTTCGAAAAGATGAATGTGCTTTCGTTTATAAACTTTTTGGGGCAGTTCACAGAACGAACAATAGAATCTCTCTTTCAACTAGACCTCCGGCCCTATTCCTGAACTGCGAAATGCAAATTCATGGTTCTCAAAGGCCTTTGTTGTTACCATCTAAGACATGAAATACTTGTCTCTTATATTAATCGAACTTTTGGTCTCTGTCTGTTTTGCGGCTGATAAACCCTACGAAAGTTATGACGAAATCGTAGACCGTCTTTCAAAGTACCGCAACAAACAAGCCGTCCAGCAAATGTCGACCAGTGTTCCCAAAGAAAAATTTCATGTAAGTTTCGGGCTTTCCAACTCTTCGACACGAGTTTCGCAAGAAGGCGTCGGCAGCCTTAGCCAAAACGGGTTTGCCTTAGGTTTAGCCCAACCCATTATTTCACAACAGCTCTTCTTCGAAGCCTTTGGAAAGTTTTTTCAAAGCTCCACCGAAAATAGCATTCGCGCCGAACTCCAACAGTACGAAGTGCGCTTAACTCACAAAGAGCGATTGGATTTCGCTGTTCTCAATCTGGGAGTTGGAGCCTCTGCCCGATTTCTCTCGGTTTCATCGCCCAATATCTCAAACGAATATAAAATTCCCGGCCTTGTGGTCACCGTCGGACTCGAGCGTCGCTTGGCGCAAAGTCTCAGCGTGGCCTTCGATACCGCTTTGCATCGTGGGCTGCGCGAAAATCCCAACGGAAAAAATAGCACCGAGTTTGTATTGCGACTTAATTACCATTTGTAAGGTGATCTATGGAAAAATACTCGCGTGCTGATTTCGACCGAGATCTTAAAAAGATAAAAAATTATCTTCCTGAGTATCTTGGAAATCCATTTGAAAAAATCAAATCACCACTTGTTCTTCCGTGGCAAAGCACGACGCTGACTCTGATTGGTATCAATTTAGTTTTTGGAGTTGTCCATGGGATCTATAAAATGGATCTTATCCAGTGGGTCATTAGTCTTTTGGTCACTCCGCTTTTAGCCGCTGGATTTTTACTTCTGATGACTCTGTTTGTGTCTTATCTTGTGCAGTACATGCTCGATATGCAGCACGAGTTTGACCATATCGCCAGTGTGTTATTCTGGGCCTATATTCCTTCATCCCTCTTTTTCATGGGTTCGTTGTTCTACCCACCTATTTATCTTTTGGGGCTTTTGATCTTAGCTGTATTGTGTATTAAAGGGCTGGTTGAAAACTTTAAGATTCCAAAAAACACCGTAGTCACTTTGGTCGTTGTTGGTTTTATGCTTGCCTTGGTCTTTTGGATTCTCAATGAATTTTACGGGTACAGAGCACCCGTAAAACCAAAATCGTTAGACCAGTTAGAACAAGAAATTAGTCAGAATATAAAGACTGATTTTTTCAATTACTGATTTAATTACTGACGAACGCCGCTACTTAAAAAGTCGTCCCAGTTGGCGCGCGATAAGAATCCCATGTAGCCATGATGAACCCATCCTTGCCCCGGAACTTCTACATCCCATGCACAAAACAAATGATGTTTGTTGGTGCGGTTAAAGTCTCGGCATGTAAACTGGTGCGAGTAATTGCCTTCCACCATAACCAAGCGAATGGTTTTTTCGCCCACGCGCTCTATAGACGAAGTATTAAGGCGCTGACCCTGCCAGTTGTCGAAGGACATACCGTCGCGGCCTAACCATACAGAGCCCACTGGTGAGTTCGTATTAACGTTGTAAACGCCCATGGGTTGATTGGGGCTCATCTGATTCACTGACATAAAAAACTCATCACCCACATTGCCCAAGGGATTAACATAGGTCACAGCGATCCATTCCCCGCTTAATTTACCGTCGCGAAAGTCTCTGATTCTGATGTCGTTCAAAGTAAAGTCGCTGGGCTCTCTAGGATTGGCGCCGGCCAGTTGCCCCGAGAATGTTGCTTTTGCACAGGCGTAGGAGTGTGGGTTGCCGCGCGGATCGCACTGGTCGTCATTTTCTTGATAAACACGTGTATAGCGATTGTCTACATTGGTTGGCTCTTCATACTGCTGACCATCACCATAATTGCCATCGTTATAGTCCCCGTTGTCGTCATTGTAGTTATCGTCATTGTAGTTGGGATCCTGATACTGCTGATCGCCGCCATAGTTACCATCTTGAGTGCACTGGGCGAATGTATCCTTATTAAGAAAGGGGTTGTCGCAATTGGCTCCACCGTTACCACCAGCCATGGAATCTGCGGCAAGAACAGTCATAGCTAAAAATAGAATCCACCAACTTTTCATTCTCTCACTCCTTTGTTGTCCAGCCTGAGGGCATTAAGCCTTGGGCTGGCCGATACACAAAACGTATGTATTCTTTTTGTACATCGCGTCATTTTTGTAAAGGAGAACAAAACATAAGGAATTTAATGCAGTTAGGATTGTAATAGTTTCATCCGGTCGGCTAGACAAAGCGGATTCTTTCGCATAGGCTGACCCTCTATGAAGACATTACTCCTGGCACTCATCTCTTGTGGTTTCTCGCTTACA
>JANOYW010000091.1:0-98840 GCA_031429075.1 Bdellovibrionales bacterium
ATTCAAGCCTCTGGCGGCGACGGCCGCAAACTTTTAAATTCTATTGAAGAACTCCTTTTGCTCCGTGACTCGCAGTCGGTTGTTTTTCCGTTGCAGGTAGATGACTTCGAAAAATTAAATTTTCATCAAGGCGTGCGTTACGACAAAGACCGAGACGAGCACTACGATACAATTTCGGCATTTATAAAAAGTATTCGCGGAAGCGATCCCGATGCCAGCATCTACTACCTTGCGCGCATGCTCGAAGGTGGAGAGGATCCGGTTTTCATCGCCCGCCGCCTGGTGATTTTGGCCTCTGAAGATGTTGGTAACGCCGATCCACAGGCCCTCACGTTGGCCGTCTCTGCGTTTAAAGCGGTGGAGGTGATTGGACTGCCGGAGGCGCGAATCAATCTCGCCCAGGCCGTCATATACCTGGCCTGCGCCCCCAAATCCAACCGCTCCTACGTCGCAATCAACAAGGCTCAAGAAATGGTTCGGCAGCGTGGCTCTCTGCCAGTTCCCCTGTCTTTGCGATCGGCTCAAACCAAATTGGCCAAGTCTATTGGCTATGGAAAAAATTATGATTACGCCCACGACGGCGCCAAGGGATGGGTGGAGCAAGAATTTTTACCGGCAGAGATCAAAGGTGAAAAGTTTTACGAGCCCTCTGAACGTGGCTTCGAAAAGCGAATCAAAGAATTTCTCGAATGGCTCAAAAAATAGCCACTCAAAAAAAATTAAAACGGACGATTGGCCACAAGACACAAACAGGGACCTTGGCTCAATACCTTTTGCGAATGCTTCGTATTGGCTGGGATCATGATTTTATCGCCAGGACGCAAAAGCAATTGATTGCCAGAAATATTCATCGAAATTTCACCATCTAATATCATGCGCACTTCATCAAACGGGTGGCGATGTTCCGGATAGACCTCTTCGAGAGTTAAAAGCTCCTCACGAGGGGAAAGATCTTCCGATAAAAAAATCATCCGAGCTTGTTCTTTTGTAGGTTTGAGTGGAGCTAACCAGCGGTATATCAGCATTTTCATCCTTTATGGCCCCCCAAAGGGCCAGGTTTTGAGTATGGTTTTTATTAACAAAAATGGCAAGCTTTGTGAACCTTTTAGTCAGGCCCAACTTTCAGGAAGTCTATGTTGTGTTGTCGTGAGACACTCCGTGCATCTCTTTGAGATCAGTGCATTTTTTTAAATCTTTCTGTTAAGTGAATACAGAGTTGAGTCGATAGATGAAATGTGAGCAGGTAAGGCATCGTGAGATGTGAGGGGGAACCTTGAAGAGGACGAAAATGAAAACCGATTTCCAAAATGTTGTGGAACAAATAAAGAGTTTCATCTCAGAGTCTAAGGGACTTTCCGTTGTTGAATCAACACTCTCAGATTATATGATCATCGAACAAAAAATGGATCACAAGCGTATCACTCTGAATTGTTTTGATCTCGACGAGGTCATGCCTCGCCAAGATGAAGCCGGAAAATCATTCCTACAAGTCAATTTCACCTCAGGTAAAAAAATTCTTATTACAGATAGCCTTGTTGGCTTCCGTCCTCTTGGCCTTTTTGGTCTCGATATGGAAAAAATCCCAAAAGTTGTAACGACTCCCGATATTCAAAGTGTTTTCGAAGCTATCCAAGAGGTTCTACAGAGCAATGACGAGCAAGATGAGCTCGATGTCCTTCGAAAAGTTTACGACTCAGTGCTCTGCGGTGGGGAATCGGTGGGTTTTGACCTCAAAGAAGAGCGCAAAGTTTTAGCTCGTATTCCGTCTCGTATGTGGTCAGCTTCCGCTTGATTTTTGCTCATTAAATTTCTTCGAACCATGTTATTGGCTTGTTCTGTTATTATCTTGACTCCGTTACCAACTTATTACAAAACAGACGCTCCCAAAAAAAATCGTGTTGGGGGTGTAGCTCAGCTGGGAGAGCATCTGATTTGCATTCAGAAGGTCGCAGGTTCGATCCCTGTCACCTCCACCAACTAAATCCAATATTAAATACCTAAGACAATTCGAACTAAGAAAAGCAGGGCGACCTGCTTTTTGATTTTTAAACCCAAAAGTTATCCTAAAAAAAAGATAAATTCTAAAATTCCCAGGTTACTCTCGAATGAAATCATGTTTTTTCGCCGATCTTTCACCGCTAGATAAACCAGAATCCAAATTTTAGATGAGAACAGTTATTTAAAAACTTCTATTATTAGAAATTGAATTTTTGAGAGCGGTGCGCCGAGGTTTTTTTCAGAAGTGGTTTCAAAATGAGGACACGGTGATTTATTTCCATCCAAAATTAGTTTTATTAATAAAATTCAGATACTTACGTTCTAGATAAAAAAACTATCAAACAGCTGTAATCTGACTCGAGTGTTTAATTTTTAATCGTATTTGCAGTTAATTTTTTTTTGCAAAAAATTATTTAAAAATATTTTTTCTAGCTATTGACTCTTACACCCCCATTCCTTATAACCGTCCTTCTGTTCGACGGTTCTTTGAAAATTGAATAGCTAATGCAAGTTTTTTGTGAGGTCTCGATCAATAGTATTGATTGAGTTTTAATTAATTGCTTTTTTTGAATAAAATTAAGCAGAATTTATGATTCGGTTTATTAACCCTCTAGCAATAGAGGATTTAAAGTTAACTGGAGAGTTTGATTCTGGCTCAGAACGAACGCTTGCGGCGCGCCTAATACATGCAAGTCGAGCGAGAAAATATCTTCGGATGTGAGTAAAGCGGCGGACGGGTGAGGAACACGTAGATAATCTGCCTTAAAGAGGGGGATAACTAATCGAAAGATTAGCTAATACCGCATAAGACCACAGGGGCTTCGGCTCTAGGGGTTAAAGGAGCAATCCGCTTTTAGATGAGTCTGCGTCCGATTAGCTAGTTGGTGAGGTAATGGCTCACCAAGGCAACGATCGGTAACTGGTCTGAGAGGATGACCAGTCACACTGGAACTGAGACACGGTCCAGACTCCTACGGGAGGCAGCAGTAGGGAATATTGCACAATGGACGAAAGTCTGATGCAGCGACGCCGCGTGAGTGATGAAGGCCTTCGGGTTGTAAAACTCTGTGATAAGGGAAGATGATGACGGTACCTTATCAGAAAAGACCGGCTAACTTCGTGCCAGCAGCCGCGGTAATACGAGGGGTCTAAGCGTTGTTCGGAATCACTGGGCGTAAAGCGGGTGTAGGTGGCTTAGTAAGTTAGATGTGAAATCCCCGGGCTCAACCCGGGAAGTGCATCTAAAACTGCATAGCTTGAGTACGGGAGAGGGAAGCAGAATTCCTGGTGTAGTGGTGAAATACGTAGATATCAGGAGGAACACCGGCGGCGAAGGCGGTTTCCTGGCCCAGTACTGACACTCAGACCCGAAAGCGTGGGTAGCAAACAGGATTAGATACCCTGGTAGTCCACGCCTTAAACGATGATCACTTGGTGTTGGAGGTATTGACCCCTTCAGTGCCGTAGCTAACGCGTTAAGTGATCCGCCTGGGAAGTACGGTCGCAAGATTAAAACTCAAAGAAATTGACGGGGGCCCGCACAAGCGGTGGAGCATGTGGTTTAATTCGATGCAACGCGCAAAACCTTACCTGGGCTCGAAATGTAGAGGAAGTTAGTAGAGATATTAACGCCCGCAAGGGTCTCTATATAGGTGCTGCATGGCTGTCGTCAGCTCGTGTCGTGAGATGTTGGGTTAAGTCCCGCAACGAGCGCAACCCCTGTCTTTAGTTGCCAGCATTAAGTTGGGCACTCTAAAGAGACTGCCGGTGTTAAACCGGAGGAAGGTGGGGATGACGTCAAGTCCTCATGGCCCTTATGTCCAGGGCTACACACGTGCTACAATGGATTATACAGAGGGTAGCTAAATCGCAAGATCACGCCAATCCCTTAAAGTAATTCTAAGTTCAGATTGTAGTCTGCAACTCGACTACATGAAGCTGGAATCGCTAGTAATCGCGGATCAGCATGCCGCGGTGAATACGTTCCCGGGCCTTGTACACACCGCCCGTCACACCATGAAAGTTGGTTTCACCAGAAGTCGATGCGCTAACCGCAAGGGAGCAGTCGCCCAAGGTGAGATCGATGATTGGGGTGAAGTCGTAACAAGGTAGCCGTAGGGGAACCTGCGGCTGGATCACCTCCTTTCTAAGGAATGACTATTCTTAAAATCTTCGGCTTTTCATCGAAAGATGTTTGGTCAGAATTTAAGAATCATTTTCTAGGTCAATCTCATAAAAACTTGCTAGCTATTCATTTTTGAGCGAGCCTTCGGGGCCTGTAGCTCAGTGGTTAGAGCACACGCTTGATAAGCGTGGGGTCGGAAGTTCAACTCTTCCCAGGCCCACCAATTAGGTGGACTCGGTCGACGAGAACGGAAGGTTGTTCTTTGAAAATTGAATAGAACTTAATGATGATAGATTTAATTTGTATTTATTATGTATTTGTTAATTTGAACTTAGAATTATTTGTCTTTACGAGCTTTGAGTTGAGTTGAATTTGGCGATTTTTAGTTAGATTTCAACCTTTAATTTTTAAGCTACTAAGGGCTTGTGGTGGATGCCTTGGCATCAGGAAGCGAAGAAGGACGTGATAAGCTGCGATAAGTTTCGGGGAGCGGCACATACGCTATGATCCGGAAATTTCCGAATCGGGAAACCGACCCAATATATGGGTGTTCACAGATGAATTCATAGTCTGTGGAAGCTAACGCGGGGAAGTGAAACATCTCAGTACCCGTAGGAAAATAAATCAACCGAGATTCCCCTAGTAGTGGCGAGCGAACGGGGAATAGCCTAAACCACATACATTTTTGTATGCGGGGTTGTGGGACTTCATCGTGAGATTCAATAAATTTAGTTTAACGCTCTGGAAAGTGCGGCCAAAGAAGGTGATAGCCCTGTGAACGAAAAATTTAGAGACTCTAGAAGTATCCCAAGTACCACCGGGCACGTGAAACCCGTTGGGAATCCGGGGGGACCACCCTCCAAGGCTAAATATTACCTGATGACCGATAGTGAACTAGTACCGTGAGGGAAAGGTGAAAAGAACCCCGAGCAGGGGAGTGAAAGAGAAACTGAAACCGCAAGTCTATGAGCAGTGGAAGCACAATGCGTAAGCAAGTGCGACCGCGTACCTCTTGCATAATGAGTCAGCGAGTTACCGTTGCGAGCAAGGTTAAGCCGTTTAGGTGGAGCCGTAGGGAAACCGAGTCTGAATAGGGCGATTTAGTTCGTAGTGGTAGACCCGAAACCCGGCGATCTATCCATGACCAGGGTGAAGCGTGGGTAATACCACGTGGAGGCCCGAACCAGTAGAAGTTGTAAATTCTTTGGATGAGTTGTGGATAGGGGTGAAAGGCCAATCAAGCTGGGTGATAGCTGGTTCTCTCCGAAATATATTTAGGTATAGCCTCGAGTAAATTCTATGATGGAGGTAGAGCACTGAATGGGCTAGGGGTCTTTACCGGATTACCAAACCCAATCAAACTCCGAATGCCATACATAGCTACCTCGGGAGGCAGACGCGGGGTGATAAGGTCACGCGTCGAGAGGGAAAGAGCCCAGATCGTCGGTTAAGGTCCCTAAATTTGTGCTAAGTGGTGAACGCTGTGGAACTACTTTGACAACCAGGAGGTTGGCTTAGAAGCAGCAATCCTTTAAAGAAAGCGTAATAGCTCACTGGTCTAGTGGTTCTGCGCGGAAAATATAACGGGGCTAAGCACAATACCGAAACCACGGGTTCATACTTTATTGTATGAGCGGTAGGAGAGCGTTCTAGCGTAGGCTGAAGGTCGATCGTAAGGACGGCTGGACGAACTAGAAGTGATCATGCTGACGTAAGTAGCGTTGAATGGAGGTGAAAAACCTCCACGCCGTAAACTCAAGGGTTCCTGGGCAACGATAATCGGCTCAAGGGTTAGTCGGGACCTAAGATGAGGCCACATGGCGTAGTCGATGGACAAACGGTTAATATTCCGTTACCGGTTTAAGCGTAGCAAAGGAGTGACGGGGTAGGATATGATGTGCCTGCGAATGGTTGTGCAGGTTTACACAGAGAGGTGGTAACGTAGGTAAATCCGCGTTGCAACACTGACCTGTGTGAGGAGAGACCTAGTCTCACAAGCATCAAACTCCATGCCTCCAAGAAAAACTTCGTTGTGTTTTCTTAAACTGCCCGTACCGTAAACCGACTCAGGTGAGTGGGATGAATATTCTAAGGCGATTGAGTGAAACTTGGTTAAGGAACTCGGCAACTTGATACCGTAACTTCGGGATAAGGTATGCTTAACTTGAGCAATCAAGAAAGCCGCAGTGAAATGGGAGTAGCGACTGTTTATCAAAAACACAGGCATGTGCTAAGTCACAAGACGACGTATACATGCTGACGCCTGCCCGGTGCTGGAAGGTTAAGAGGAGGAGTCAACTTCGGTGAAGCTTCGAATCGAAGCCCCAGTAAACGGCGGCCGTAACTATAACGGTCCTAAGGTAGCGAAATTCCTTGTCGGGTAAGTTCCGACCTGCACGAATGGCGTAACGACTTCTTCGGTGTCTCAACCAAGTGCTCAGCGAAATCGAAACCTCGGTGCAAATGCCGGGTACCCGCAGATGGACGGAAAGACCCCGTGAACCTTTACTGTAACTTGGCAGTGATCTTTGAGTTACTATGTGTAGCATAGGTGGGAGCCTTTGAAGCTAGAACGCTAGTTTTAGTGGAGGCGCCATTGAAATACCACCCTTAGTGACTTAGAGATCTAACCTGCACTCATTAACTGGGTGAGGGACACTGTCTGGTGGGCAGTTTGACTGGGGCGGTCGCCTCCAAAAGAGTAACGGAGGCGTACGAAGGTCCCCTCAGCCTGATTGGAAACCAGGCGTCGAGCGCATTGGCATAAGGGGGCTTAACTGCGAGACCTACAAGTCGAGCAGGTGCGAAAGCAGGTCAAAGTGATCCGGTGGTCCCGAGTGGAAGGGCCATCGCTCAACGGATAAAAGGTACTCCGGGGATAACAGGCTTATCTCCCCCAAGCGTCCACAGCGACGGGGAGGTTTGGCACCTCGATGTCGGCTCATCACATCCTGGGGCTGGAGCAGGTCCCAAGGGTTTGGCTGTTCGCCAATTAAAGTGGTACGCGAGCTGGGTTCAGAACGTCGTGAGACAGTTTGGTCCTCATCCTCTGTGGGCGTAGGAAAATTGAAGAGACCTGTCCTTAGTACGAGAGGACCGGGATGGACGAACCTCTGGTGTTCCAGTTGTCGCGCCAGCGGCAGTTCTGGGTAGCTATGTTCGGTTTGGATAACCGCTGAAAGCATCTAAGCGGGAAACCAACTCTAAGATAAATTTTCCCTGGGGCTTCGGCCCCCTAAAGACTCCTGGGAGACTACCAGGTTGATAGGCGGAAGGTGTAAGTGCAGAAATGTATTCAGCTGATCCGTACTAACAGTCGTGAGGCTTTTTTAAAGGTTGAAGAAACCTAGCTGAGAATCGCCAAGTACAACTTTAGCTGTTGTACGAAAGTACGATTCAGCAATTCAAAGCACGCAAGCAATTAGTTTTAAGTAAGAGTGAAATAATGCGTAATAAATCTGTTAAAAAACTAAATCATTAAGTTCTGTTGAATTTTCAGAGATACCAACGAAAGTTGGGCTCAGAATTGAAATTTTAAGCACGCGAAAAAGCGGCTAGCAAGTTTGCTGGTGTTTATAGCGGCGGTGATACACCTGATCCCATCCCGAACTCAGAAGTTAAGCCCGCCTGCGGCGATGGTAGTGCAGCGGCAACGCTGTGGGAGAGTAGCACGATGCCAGCTTTTTTTTTAAGCCTGTGTAGAAATACGCAGGCTTTTTTTTGTCTTTTTTCTTCGCTCAAGTCTGGGCATACTTAGCTTTACGTGGAGAATAGTATGAATATTAAGATGATTCTTTGTTTATTTTTTGTTTTAGGTTGCACGAAACAGCCGGCGGGACCAAATCCGGAAGAGTTGATACAGCAGGAAAAAGAAAAAATAGCGCAGGCGACGAAGGATGCTGAGGAAAAAGAGAAATATCGACTTGAGACTTTAGAGCGCGAGAAAAAGAGCAGAGCAGAAAAGTTGCAACAGATGCAAGTGGAGTTTCAGAGTTTTGAAGCCAAAAATAAAAACTACAAAAATTTTGCACAGATCAATCAGCTTTCCGGTGGTCTGGAAATGCCGGAAGCTAAAACTTTTAAAGAATTTATTAAAAAATTAAATCTACAAATAAAAACCATCGGTCTTCCTTTTTATAATTTAAATTTCTCCAAAAAAGACGTGAAGGACACGGTCGTTATTCCGGATGAGAAATATTTTGACAATCCACTTGGAGAAATAAAAAGCATTGCGATACTCAATCCAAAAGGTGTGACGAAAATTCCTATCGTCATTAACAATAGCAAGGGGGTTGGGGAAGGCCCGTGTTCCTACGACGGATCGGTTTTTATTTCGGACCTTCTCGTTAAGAGCATCAAAAATGGATCTGTGCTGGTGAGCCTCGCCGAGGGCAAGAAAGATGTTTGGCTGACGCCGAGTTTTTTTGAATCGGTCCGTATCTACAAAAAGAATCAAAAAAAGATATTTGAAGAGATCGTTCTTCCCAACGAAGACGCCTTTGTAATTCACAACGACCCTAAAAACGCGACAGTGTATGTAATGTTTACGCGTGTTGCTGGCAAATATAAAGAATATGCTGATTACCCGGGTGTCAAATCGGAGAGTCCCTATCTGGTTTTAAAAATGTCTTCTACGAATTTTGAGTTTATTGACGACCCCGAAATTTATAAGAATGCCTCTGACTATCGAGGTCGCACGCCATACACTGAAAAAAAAGGCCATTACCGACAGAACGATAAATTCGAGTTTCGATTTTCGCTCGACGTCTGCACGTAATCGCTCGGCGAGCCCGGTTACATTTGTACGTGATCTCTTAGCTATCTCGATTCACACCAGCATCTACATTCGCCATTTTGCATCTGACAAATTTTTTCGGAAGGGATGCCTTGATAGTTTGAATTGCACATCCCTGACTTGGGATTGTGGCAGCTGGCGGGCGGCGTGTGGTTTGTGACTCGGAAGGCCGCACAACCATTCAATGAGAAAATTAAAACAAACAGACTACAGATCTTCATATAAACCTACCAGAGTTTGCCAATGTCGACGTTAATGTTAAATTCAGAAACCTTATTTCCATTTACATCAAAAAGTTCGTGCTGGATCAGGTATCCATACTTCATCTCTTCAATCCATGGCATAAATTGCAGTTTTAGTGAGTACTTTCCTTTTTGTACAACTTTAAAAGGCGAGGCTGTGCGATCGATCATCTCTTTAAATTGTTGGTCTGTGGTGTTTTGATCGATCTTTGCGAGGAGCAACAGTGCCGTTTTAAGTTTGTTATTTTGGGCCGAGACTCTATCAACCTCGCTTTTCCATTTTTCACTGGCGCGAACCTCGGGGGACGTTTGCCAATAGGCGATGTTGAGTTGTTCATAGACGATCAGGGCCGAGGCAAAAGCGATGAGAAAAAAACCAATGATAAACTTCATTGAAATATTGTGCGCGCTTCAAACTGCTAAAAATAGCGACTTTTTACCAGTAACGCGGCAAGTTAGGACCTGTCGTTTTTTGGTCACGAGACTGTCGCTACAGCACTCTATTTTGTAGCAAAAAGGGCGAAATGCACAATATAGATGCAAAAAGACATCAGTGTTTGATGTTTTTTAAGCAATTCCAAGGACTTTCAACATCACACTGACTGAGTGGCGTATTTTTTTTGTTGAAATTACAAAAAGAAGGAGCAAGCTTGGTGGTAAGCAACAAATGAAACAACCGTAGGAGGCATTCATATGAAAAACAAAATAGTTATGACTTTGGCTACCCTTGCATTCGCAAGCGTTGCTACAGCGGGCGATGATGGATTTAAAATTACAGGCGACTTAGCCACTTCTGTATTCACAGAAAGCGGAAAAGGTGACAACAACGCATTCCCAGGCACTGGTGGAGCAATCGGCGCTGGCGAAAACAACGGAGATTTCTCTGTTGATATGATGGAAGTTCAACTCGAAAAAGCTGTGGGCAACAGTGGCTTCGTCGTTGGAATCGGTTACGGACGTCTTTTCGATGGTATTAACAACACGATCGATCCAGTAACAGGAGCTCCACGCGCTACATTGAACCTAACAAACGCATACTTTCATCATAAAGTTGGCGATACAGGTCTATCTTTCAAACTTGGAAAATTTGCAGCTAACCTAGGTGCAGAATCTTACAACTACATGAACAACATGAACTACACGCGTTCATACGGTTTCCAATTATTGAACCCGTTCTTCTTCACTGGTCTTGCTGCTGATTACACAATCAACGACATGATCAGCGTTGGTGCAGTGGTTGCAAACTCAGATTCAAATTCTGATATCGATGAGAACGAAAGCAAACACATGGGTGTTAACGCTACGATCAAGCCAATGGAAGCTTTAACAATCAAGTTGAACTACCTAGCTGGTAAAGCCGGTGTTAACGATAACGTAGACTACGTTGAAACAACTCGTATCAACGCTTCTGCGACTTACACTTGGACGATGTATGACTTCGGTCTTGCATACAACAGCCTTTCTACTGAAGATGCTGCTACAACTTCTGTTCTTACTGACATGACAGCGACTTCAATCGCTCTTTATGCTGGTGCGAAAATGGAAATGTGGGGCGCTGGTCTTCGTTACGAAATGTTTGATGATGGCGATGGCATGTTTACTGTTGTAGACAACGCTCACGACACTATCACATTAACTGGTTGGTACAATGTTGATCAAAACGCTGTATTGAAACTAGAAATCGCTTCTACATCTGCTGACAAGCAAGTTTTCATCGACGATGCAGGCGCTGCTGATGATGCTATGATGGCATACGGCTTAGGCTTTATGTATCGCTTCTAATTTCTTCGGAAATTGGATCTATGAAAGGCGTTCTTCGGAACGCCTTTTTTTTTGCCAAAAGTAATAAAGGTACGCCGTACCTTTTGATTAAGATCTGCGTTATGTTTTTATAAAAGGTACTTGGATCTTTTAGGGGAGAGAAAATGGCGATTTTGTTTTCAGTAATGGCCGGAATGTTTGCGGTGGTTCAGTCGGGCCTCAACAAAATTATTTCTGACGATTGGGGATTTTCATCGGCGCTGCTCCTTAATGGCACTGTGTTTTTGGTGTTTAATCTTTTGCTGTTTTCGGCAGTTTATTTTCTTCCGGGGATTTTTCCTGCGGAGTTTAGACTGCAAGGCAGTTTGAGCAATTTTAAACTCTGGTGGGTTGTACCGGGTATCTGCGGTTTTATGCTCGTTATGGGGCTTGCGGTTGCGTTTTCGCAGGTGGGTGCTGTTCAGGCCATTGTGATTTGTATCGCCGCCCAGATTATCTGCAGTCTGCTTTGGGATGTGTTTGTTGGCGGGCAACAAGTGGGTACGATTCGCATAGTTGGAACTGTGGTTACCTTTATCGGCGCGTTTATTTCCACGCGTGGTTAGTATTTAAGGGATGTCTATCCACTTGTGGGTTTGCAAATTCAGCTGCCACTGTGGGTTGTCCTTAATATAGGCGAGAACACGCGGCAGCTGTTGTTTCATCGTCGAATACTCGGGAGTCAGGGAATAACGAATAGCCGTTGCTGCGAATCTCTCCGAAGCGACGACCTCTGATGAAAGCTTGTTATCTGTTTCTAAGCGACCCACCGAAGCATTAATATTTGTCGATGATTTGTGACGGTCGAGGATTTTGAAATCGAACTGATCGTCCACGACATATTTAAGCTCTTTGGCTTTAGCTAAGGCATCTTCGTGAATAAAAAATTCTGGATATTTTTTTTGCGTATAGCGTTTTGGCGAAACCGTTGGGAAATCAATGGCTGCGGGAATGGGCAAACTGCCGTTGGTTTCGCAGGCGATTTCGAAACCCTCTTTTTTAAGTAACATAATAATTCGTGCAAGGTCCTTATGGGCCATGGGTTCGCCGCCAGTGATGACTGCGAAACGTGCAGGCTCTTGCTTGGTGAATTGCAAAAACTCATCTTCTGAGATTTTTTTGAAACTATTGTATTCGGTGTCGCACCACGGGCAGTCGTAGTTGCAAAAGGGGAGTCGCACAAAGAGCGCGCGACGTCCTGACCAGCGGCCTTCACCTTGGAGAGTCCAAAACAGATCGTTGATTTGTAATGGCGATGTTTGCGGAGGAAAACTAGTGTTGAAATTGGACATGCTAATCTAGGGGTGGTGAGAAGCTGCGGCTTGTCACGTCTGTGGTTGTCCACCAGCAGTTGGGAGTCTTTAAATTTTGCATGTTTTCTGTGTAGAACTCGCGAGAGCAGACGATTGAATTGGTGGGAGTTTCTTCGACGGTGATGCCACTGACTTTTACGTGTTCCGAAATCGGAGATTGGGTCAGCGCGAGTTCGCACTTATGAAATAATAAAAGTGATATCATTTCAGTTGTGGGGTCGCCGGGAAATTTGATCAGGCGTGCTTCGGGATTAGTGTGAAGAATCGTTTCGATCAGAGGGTCGATACTATTGCACAGATATGAGTGATCAAAGACGTCGGTTAAAAGGGTTTTCCAAAAAGATTTCACCTTTGAAAACTCGACGATCATATTTTCGGCGTTAAGATTTTTAAGACCTTGTAAATGCAACGTTGCATGCCACGTGTGGCCATGGGGAGTCATGCAAGCGGGACTCGAGGAGTTTACAAATCGATGGGCCGCTTCGAAACGGTAACGAAACTTCATTTCCATAGAATTAGTGGCCAAGTTCCTTTTCGTGGGTGGCAGTTACAACAGTGTGAATGTTTCCACGGACACTGAAGTCCGCTTTGACTACGATTTTTTTAGGCTGAAGAAGTCCCACGAGATCATCGAGAATGCGATTGGTGACGTCTTCGTGAAATACTTTTTCACTGCGAAATTTGTTGATGTAAAGTTTGAGAGACTTGAGCTCGACGCAAAATTTATCTGGTGTGTACGAAATATAGATCGTAGCGAAATCGGGAAAGCCGCTGCGCGGGCAGATGCAAGTGAACTCAGGACATGTAAAGTCCACGACGTAATCGCGATGTAGGGTGCGATTTTCGAAGCGTTCTAACTGGTTGTTTTCGATGGCGACTTCGCCGTAAAGTTTTTCGCTCATATGGATTACCTCAATTAAAAAAGAGAGCTTAAAAAGCTCTCTTTCTGATACTCCAAATACGCCCTTGCAGGGATGAAAAACGATATTAACACATAGCGTTAATGCCCTCTAAGCCTCAGCCAGCCCGGCTGATAGGGTGATGGTGATGGGTGCTCTTCCATTTACTCAGCTTCGCCTTCATGCGCTTCTTCAACGACATGCAGAGGGTGAGAATATCTTCCTCATCCTGAGCTTCAACGACAAAAGCCGAGCCCTGCGAATAAATGATTAACTTGCCCTCGAAGGCACCGGAGTGACGCCGCTCAACTTTAAGACGAAGAGTGCTTCGCCGTGGGGCCCACGCGAGAAGTGGTTTGATTTCCTCGTCGAGAAAATTTTCCGTCCAATCGGATGGATCCATGCCATGAAACTCATAGTTAACTGGTTCTTTCATTTAGCCTCCTTGATTTACGTACAGTTTGGTTATTTTTATTCTAACAAAACTAGACATAAATTTAGAGTGAAAATAGCTGAGCGTTTCAAAATGGTGACTGGAAATACTGGATGGCTCAATGGCACTTTAAGAAAAGTTTAAAATTTAAATTTTTATTTAAACGAGTGTCTCAAATTAAGACGAAAGTAATAATCTTAAGGGGCGTAACTACTGCACCCTTTTTTATTGCCTAAAACAGCGTCGAGAGTTAAGTATTGGTCCTTGGCAAAAGCACACACTTCCGTCATTTTAACCGTTAAAACACTTAGCATAATAATTGCGCTGATAAGTATTGTTGCTTATGGACTTTGGGACCACCTGCCCGCCGTAGATCCGAGTGACTACTTTTTGTTTTCGGATCAGGAGCGAGTGTGGGGTTTGCCGCATTTTTGGAATGTTTTTTCTAATGTCGTTTTTTTGTATGTGAGTCTATTCGGATTTTTTCTTTTTATAAAAAACTACCACGCCTACGATTTAGGACTTTGGGAAAGCTTTTTACTGCTAAACATCAGTATTTTTGTGACCTGTTGGGGCTCTTCTTATTTTCATTTGAGTCCCTCACCGCAAACATTGCTCTGGGATCGATTGCCAATAGCTGTGGGGTTTGCCTCTTTATTTAGCTTTATTTTTGCAGACAGAGTTACAGATAGATACGTGCGCGTGATGCTTCCTGTTTTAGGTGCATTGGCCGTGGCGACCGTTCTTTGCATTGATGCGGGTCCGAAAGATTTACGCCCGTATATTATTTTACAGTTTGGGTCGCTGCTGGCGTGTTTGTACCTTATCTTCTTTTTTCGCGATGGAAGGCTTTCGAACAAACTATTGATACTCAGTTTTTTGATGTACGCCTTGGCCAAAGTTTGCGAAATGTTCGATCATACTATTTTTGACTATTTCTTCATGAGCGGTCATACCCTAAAGCATTTCTTGGCGGGTATTTCGGTGCTGCTGGTAAATGTGGCCGCCTCTAAAGTCCATCTGAAAATAAAAACACAAAGGATTTTATAATGTTTGTTGTGCGCCGTTCTGAAGATCGGGGTTCCGCTAATCACGGTTGGCTAGAGGCCAAACATTCGTTTTCGTTTTCAAGCTACTATGATGAGAAGCACATGGGCTTCCGTGCTCTCCGAGTGATCAATCAAGATCGCGTAGCTCCGGGCAAAGGGTTTGCTCCCCATGCTCATAACGACATGGAAATTGTGACCTACGTGACTTCCGGGGCGCTCGAGCACAAAGACACGCTGGGAAATAGCGCTGTGATTCGTCCAGGAGATATGCAACGGATGTCCGCGGGAACGGGAATACGTCACTCTGAATTTAACAGCTCGGCGACAGATGATGTTAGGTTGTTGCAGATTTGGCTTTTACCAGAGCGCGAGGGCATAGAACCCAGTTACGAACAGAAATCATTTTTAGATAAATTCACACCCAACAGTTGGGTGCTAACGGCGTCCAAAGCGGGACGTGAAGATTCGGTAAAAATTCATCAGGACGTCGATCTGTATGTTGGGAATTTTGAAGCCGGCTTTAAGAAAGAGTTTACGCTTCGATCCCAGCGGCATGGTTGGCTGCAAATCGTGAAAGGTCGTTTGAACGTGAATAATACGTATGACCTAAAAGAGGGCGATGGGCTGGCAATTTCCAACGAAACCCAGCTGGTTCTCGCTGGAGTTTCGAGCTGTGAATTTTTGTTTTTCGACCTGCCCTAGGTAAGCCTTGTGAACCGTCGGTAGACCGCCAGAAGTCTTACTTCGTCTTAGTTTCCTGTGAGTATCCGTTAAAGATAACAAACAGTGTGCGGGTTCCATTGCGAGCTCCCAGGAGGCCGTTTTGTGCCTCGTCTCCTGGGAGGTTGGTTTTGCGGTTGATCTCTATGAGATCGTCGCTGTACATCTCTTGGTTTTGAATCACGTGGGCGTAGATTAATTTAGAATAGTTTGGAAAAGTTCGTAAGCATCCGTGGGAGGCGCGCGAGTTCCCGAGCAGACGGTGGTTTTTAGTAGGTGTTCCGTGAATGGCGGCGCCTGAAGCGCGGCCGCCTGGGTAGACGGCGTCCACATACATGGCATAAGACATTGGGGCTTCCTTGGAAGTGCTAAGACCGCTCTTTGATTTGGAATGATTGACTCGGAAAACGCCTGAAAAACTGCGAATGCTTCCGCCGCCAGAAACCCCTGATGAGATGGGGAGGAAGGTTGGAAGACCTTCAAGCGTCGTAATGTTGCTTTCGATAAAACCAGTGATTCTGCCCTGCGAGTCGCGTTTAAAAACTTTGAGCTCTGGGGATTTTTTCACAATATAACGAGCGTGTTGGTGCGGGATAGGGTCTGAAGCAGCTCCGCTCTTCTGAGTATTGGCGATAATGTAGGAGTCGAATTCTTCCTCTATCGTTGGGCTGATGCTGGCGAACACTTCACCCGCCGTGTGAAAAACACCGCGAACTTCAGCATGGGAAACGGAAACCGCGAAAAAAACTAAACAAAGACTTATCATAAAATTCATAGGAACCCCCTCGACTCAGCTCTTTTAGGTGGTTTCTTTTACAAAAACACACTTTTAAAAAAAGCTGTGAAAAAAGGACAGAAGCTGGGAAATGAGCTTTGGAATTTTTACGTCGTCTTGAGCGAAGCGAAAGATCCTTCGCTGCGCTCAGGATGACGGGTTAAGGCTGTTCGCGGGATTTCATCTTGTCGAACACGCTAAAGGCTGACGCGATCATCGATGTGGGTTCGGAAAGATTGGCGGGAACCACGATCAGATTTGAATTTTGTGCCACAGCACCAAGTTGTTTGACGTACTCTTCGGCCACTTTTAAAGAGGCGGCTTCGTGGCCACCTTTAAGCCCCAAAGCCTCGGCAATCATACGGATGCTGTCGGCGTTGGCTTTGGCGATGGTCAAAATCGCGGAGGCTTGTCCTTCGGCCTCGTTGATTTGCTTTTGTTTCACAGCCTCAGACTGCTTAATCATGTCTTGCTTGATACCCTCGGCATTATTAATTTTACCGTCGCGAGCGCCTTCCGAGGTCAAGATATTCGCACGTTTTTCGCGCTCGGCGCGCATTTGCTTTTCCATGGCATCAAGTACATCTTTTGGTGGAACAATGGCTTTGATTTCATAACGAAGAACCTTTACACCCCAAGCCTGAGTGGCGGCATCCAGAGCCAAAATTACGGCATTGTTAATTTTTTCGCGCTCTTCAAAAGAGCGATCCAAATCCAGTTTTCCGATCTCCGAGCGCAGTGTTGTTTGTGCGAGCTGAATAATGGCGAATTCGAAATTATTAACACCGTAAGATGCCGTCTTGGCATCCATTACGCGATAAAAAATAACGCCATCGACGGTGACCTGAACGTTGTCTTTGGTGATGCAAACTTGCGGGGGAATATCGAGTACCATTTCTTTAAGATTATTGCGGTAGGCAATGCGGTCGACCATGGGGATGATGAGATTAAGGCCCGCCTCCAGAGTGCGGTGGTACTTACCCAGTCGTTCAACAATAAAGGCATTTTGCTGAGGTACGATTTTAATGAGTAACGAGAGAACAACAAAGACAGCGATAAAAAATGCGACTGCAATAACCATAGATTCCATAACTCCTCTTAACTGTTTAATGGTGGTGTTGATTTTTTTAAAAGCAAAATATGACCTTCGGTCCCCACGATGAGTCCATCATCACCCGGGTTTAACGCCACAGTGTCGGTGTTACGAGCTTCCCAAGTTGTGCCCTGGTAACTGATGCGAGTAGTTTGGCCAGCCGACAAAGGTTGTTCGATGCGCACAATTTGTCCTTGATCGATTTGCACCGAGGCTGTCTTAAGGAGCTTTTTTTGTAATGGCTTTTTGAGAAGAAAAAAACCCAGGCAAGCAACCACGCCACAAATCATAATTTGCAGCGGCATGGATTCGAATCCAAACAACGCCGCCAGTGAGGCCGCGAAGGCTCCAAGTGAAAGAAAGAGTAGAAAAAAAGTACCTGTCAGCATTTCAGTAACAAGCAGACCAGTGCCCAGTAAAACCCAAATAGTAATTGTCGACATGGATTATTTATACACTTTGAGCGCTTTGGCGTCTTTATAAAAGCGTTTGGCATCGCGGGGTGATGCATTAGAACCGAACCGTAGAACGATGTAACGGTCTAAAAGATCGAGAACTTTTGTGGGTGGTTGTGAAAGTTTAAGCAGACTCTTACGCAAGTCGTTAGGCCCCTCATAACTCGCACGTTGCACTCCAAGTTTTTGGAGTTTTTGATTGAGCAACAAGTAACCCTTCGCCGTGTCGTCGTGGGTGATCTTGTTTCCCAGGGACAGTCGCCAAAAAATGATGAGGAAGAGAGCGAGGATTGCGAAGAACACGCGAGACACGGAGGTTAAGCCGATTTTAGAAAGCGAAAACTGCTCAACAAGTGCCACTTGGTTTTCCAAGTTATAGTTCATTAGCATTAAATTGAAGCGGTTGTTCATGGCATCCCAGGCCATGATACCTCTTTCGATAAACCCGAGTTTTTTAGGAAAAAGCAAAGAATCACTTTGTTTGTTGTAAAGAGCACCACCGCGAATTCGTGCCGGGGCCACCAAGTCGGTGATGTCTACGCGGGTCCAGCCCTTCGAGGACAGATACACTTCGTTCCAGGCGTGGGCTTGTTTGTCGCGCACGACGAAAAACGAACCAAAGCTATTGTATTCTGCACCTTGAAAGCCCGTCACCACGCGAGAGGGAATTCCGGCAAGCCTGGCAAGCACGGCAAAGGAAGCGGCGAAATGTTCGCAGAAACCAACGCGTTCGCCGAATAAAAAATCGTCGATCGATGAGTAGGAGGGAGTTTGTGTGGAGTATTTAAAATCGTTGGTGCCAAAAAAATCCAGCAGACTTTTTAATTTTGCATCTTCGGTTTTATTTTTGAGAGCTTCAACGAGTTGCTGCATCTGCGGCGATATTGCAACGGCGGTTTGTAAGAAGTCTTCATTGTCATTTTTCAATGGCGCCGCCTCAGCTCCACCTTCAGGAGATCCAGCAAATCCATTGATTTTAATTTTACTCTGAGCCGACCAGCGTAGATGAAATTCGCCAGCGTCCGACTTTGCAAAGGTCAGGTGTTCCGGCTGTAAGGAAATTTGCTGCGTGGAATCCAGGGTAAAAAGAATTTTGTCGAAGCGGGGTTCTAGAAGAATTTCATAACTCGGCTCCGCAGTGAATAGTCCCCGCGGTACAAGCGTTAGTTTCCGATTGGTGTTTTTCCAGCTCCACTCTTTGTTTTGCACGAGCACAGCGCCACGAAAGTAAAGCGATTCGGGGTTTAGCTGGAGGTTGTCCTTAAAAATAATTCGAAACGCAATATCTTCGGATTCTGCCAGACTTTGAATTTGTCCTGGGTTCAGGTCTTGCGAAAACCCCATCACCTGATTGGTGGCTGCAGAGCCGAGGCCTCCCCAGGGAGTTGTAAAGCGTGGAAAAAAAATAAAAAGCGAAATCAAAAGTGGTAGCGCGATGACTGTTTCGGGACTGAGGAGTTGTTTAAAGTTTAATGATGTCGACGGCAGTCCGAGTTTTTGCTTTTGTAAGTTGAACAGTTGTAAAATAAAAATAAGGTAGTTAGTAAAAAGCAGAAGTGTTGATAGCAAAGTTTGCGAGAAAAGCACGTAGCACATAACTAAGATGAGATTCATCATCAAAAGGATCATCTGATCCCTGTGAGTTTTAGTGCTAAGAGTTTTTAAGCAAACAGCGACCGCGATGAGGGAGCAGGCAGCTTCAGGAGTTTGCAAAGTGCCGTGCAAAAGATAAATCGCTGCCGCAGTTGCAGCAGCCAACACTTGCTGGACCCAAAAAGAAATCGTTGTTTGCCTGAGAGAAAGTAAAAGAAGGACGACGCAAATGCCTGTGGTCGAGAGCGGTAACTCGTAAAGTAATGGGGCAAGACTACAGAGGAGCATGGCGTATATCATGGCGTTGAATCCCGCTTCGTTGAATCCCCCGTCGTTGGACTCCATTTGGCCAGAGCTAACAGTGATTGATGGAAATGGGTAAATCCCCGATCAAAGGTGCTCTGTTCAGTCACGTTTGGAATTTGCAGTTTGTAAGTGTTCTGGCTGGATTCGCAGTCGACAATCCATTTTGCGAGTTGCTGCAATTTTGCTTCATCGGTGGATTGAGGGCAATCCTCCCAGTTGAGCAGATAGGTGGGAGTGCTGGCTTCTTTAAATTCTTTTACCAAAAGCTGATCGGACTTTGATGAGTGCTTCCAGCTAATTCTCTGCGGAGGATCTCCGGCTTGATATTGCTTCAGCCCGCTAAATTCATCGGTCCCCTGGCTCTGCTGGGTTTGTGGGAGTGAGTGCCCATTGGGGTGTGGGTAGACGAAGTGGGGAACAGACACCTTAAAATAAAGCCATCCATAAAAAAGTCCGTAGGGAGAGTCGGTGCTCAATCGGAGGCGACGTAAAATATGTTCGCCGCGCGTTTGTGGCAGCTGCAAGTCTAAAGCTATGATTTTTTGCTCGTGCGCTGCAAATTCTGGAATCAATAGTTCACTTTTTTCGCAACGAACAACGAGACCGGTTTTAAGAGACTTTGATTTTTGTAAAAGCAGAATATTCACCGAAACGCGCTCGCCGGGAAAGCCTGAGGGGATTTGTACCGTGCCGATTTCCACATGCCTTAGGTTTCTTGCCGTTTGCAAAATACCAATCAATATAAAGCTGACGTGGGCGAAGGCGAGCAAGAACAGTAAATTGTTGGAGTAAGTGGCTGCCACTAGCGAAAACACAATAAACAAGAAAACCGCTACGAAGCCATAGCGATTCGGAATCATAAAAATTTGTTTATTGCGATAGGGAAGTGAAAATTTCCTCATACGGGTACGGGGGTATTTTTAATCAATTCCTCAATAAGGCCCTGCATGTTTTGCCGAGACTGAGTGTTTTGCAGGCGGTGATGCATGACGCTTTTTGCGACAGCTTTGACGTCTTCAGGAAGCACCATGGAACGTCCTTCGAGCATGGACCAGGCTTTGGCAGCCTGCAGAAGTAAAAGCCCGCAGCGCGGGGAAAGGCCCGTTTTAAAAAGTGCAGAGGTACGCGTCGTCTGCAACAGCGCTTGCACGTAGTTGAGAATCGCATCACTGCTATGAACCGCGTCCACATCTTTTTGAAATTCCAAAAGTTCAAGGCGATTGATAAGGGACGGAAGCTCGTGGATCCGGCCGCGAATGTCACCGCGTCTTAATATTTCAACTTCTTCATTTTTCTGCGGGTAGCCCATTTCAATTCGCATCATAAAACGATCCAATTGAGACTCTGGTAGGGGAAAAGCCCCGGCATGCTCCGTAGGATTTTGCGTAGCGATGAGAAAAAACGGTGAGGGAAGAGCAAAGGTTTCACCGTCCACAGTGACCGATTTCTCCTCCATGGCTTGCAATAAAGCACTTTGCGTTTTTGGCGTGCCACGGTTGAGCTCGTCGGCAAGCACAAGTTCTGAAAATAAAGGTCCACGATGAAAGCGAAACGATTTACGATCCTCCGATAAAATCTGCGTCCCAATAATATCAGCAGGCAATAAATCATTGGTAAACTGAACCCGCTTGTGCGGAAGATCAAGCACGCGCGACAGAAAGAGCACAAACGAGGTTTTACCCATGCCAGGCAAATCCTCAATCAACAAATGCCCCCGAGCCAAAAGGCAGCACAATGCCAACTTAAGTTCATCCTCTTTACCAACAATAACCTTTTGCGCTTCAACGACGAATTTTTCCAGTGGAAATAATTTTTTTGCTACCATACAAAAAGTATGGCAGCGGTCATAGACCTTGTCATGTTCCAAAAACTAATTAAATTCAGATAAATTCGATCTTTTCGATGGAAACAATCATTTGGCTGTCGGGTTTCTTGATGACGACTTCGTCGCCTACTTTTTTGCCGAGAAGTGCTGCTGCGACTGGGGATTTCCAAGAGACCTTGTTTTGTTTGATATCAAATTCGTCTTGGCCGACGATTTGGTAGACGAGGGTGTTGCCGTCTTCGTCGGAGATTGTCACAGTGGCACCGAAGATGACTTTGGTTCCGCTCAGTTGTTTCGGATCTATAACCTCAGCGCGTTCGAGCTTGTCTTGCAGAAAGTGCAATCGGCCGTCGATTTGGCGGAGCCGGCGCTTGCCGTAAATGTAGTCGGCGTTTTCGCTGCGATCGCCGTTGCTAGCGGCCCAAGCGATCACTTCGACAAGCTTTGGGCGTTCTACAGTGAGGAGTTCCGAGTACTCGTCGCGGAGTTTTTGAAAACCTGGGGGAGTGATATAGTTTTTCTCTTTAGACATAAGCGGATCAATGCTCGCGGGCAAAGAGCTGATGCCCGCGTTTTTCGATGTAGTAATCCCAGGTTCCCTCAACAACTGTCAGTTGGCTTTTATCGAGTTCAAAAACCTTCGTGGTGATAGCTTTTAAAAAGTGCCGATCATGGCTTACGATCATGACAGTTCCGGTGAAGCGCTTGATGGCATCAAGCAGAACTTCGCGAGAGTCGATGTCTAAGTGGTTTGTTGGCTCATCGAGAACTAAAAAATTCACCGGGCGCGAGAGGATGATCGCGAGCACCACGCGGCTTTTTTCTCCTCCAGAGAGAATGCCAATTCGTTTGTCCACTTCGTCACCAGAAAACTTGAGCGCTCCTAAAAGGTTGCGGATGTGGCCCACGGTGGCGCCGGGGTTTCGGTTAGCGAGCTCGTCAAAAATTGTAAGTTCGGGATTGAGAATGTCGATAGAGTTTTGGCTAAAATAACCAACTTCGATGCTCGCGCCAATTTGGTAAGTTCCGCCGCTGGGCTCGGCTTGGCCAGTGACAACCTTCATTAGTGTGGATTTACCAGCACCATTGACACCGACAACAGCCACTCGATCTTGCCGCTTTACCAAGGCCGAGGCGCCTTCGAACACAAGTTTTTCTTTGTCGTCGTGAGTGGTCCATATCTTTTTTAGATTTTCAAATTTGAGAACCTCATCTCCTCCGCGCGGGGACTGGGGCCAGGTAAAATGAATGACATCTTCCTCTTCGGGAATGGCGATGATGTCAATTTTATCGATTTTCTTCACTCGCGACTGCACCTGCGCGGCATGGGAGGCGCGAGCTGCAAAACGTGCAATAAAGTCTTTTTCTTTGGCCAACATTTCTTCTTGTCTGCGAGACGCAGCTAAGAGCTGATCTTTCCGCAATACCTTTTCTTTTTCGTAAAAGTCGTAGTTGCCGGAATAAACAGTGATGGATTGAAAAGCCACTTCGACAATTTTTGCAACAAGACGATTCATAAATTCACGATCATGGCTTGTCATAAGAATCGAGCCTTTAAAGGCCGCCAACCATTGTTCAAGCCATAGAATAGATTCCATATCCAAATGGTTTGTAGGTTCATCCATTAGCAAAACATCGGGTTGAAGGACCAGTATTTTTGCAAGCGCAATTCGCATTTTCCAACCACCACTGAATGTGGACGTATCGCGGACTTGCTCAGAGGCGGGGATGCCGAGGCCCGAAAGAACCTCTTTGGCACGGGCTTCTGCTTCGTACCCACCTTGCTGCTCAAACTGACTTTGTAATTCGCCGTACTCTTCGAGGACTTTTGTCATTTCGTTTTCGTCGAGGGGTTCGGCAAGCTTTGCTTCGAGAACTTTAAGCCGAGCTTCGATTTTAGGGAGGTTGCCATTGGCGGAAAGCACTTCTTCGAGCACTGTTTTGCCACTCATCTCCTCGATATTTTGCGAAAAATAGCCAATCACAGTTTTTTGCGGCTTTGCTATTTGCCCCTCATCCGGCGATTCTTCGCCCATGATCAATCGAAAAACAGTGGATTTTCCAGCTCCATTGGGACCCACAAGACCAATTTTTTCGCCGGGGTTGATCTGAAAATGTCCATTTTTAAACAGAACTTTATTGCCATATTGCTTACTGATATTGGATAAGTGAACCATGAAAATACATGTATCGCATATTCTAGTGACTTACCAGTATGAAGCCGAGGATTTGCTCAAAAAGATCAAAGAGGGAGCGGATTTTTCAGACTTGGCTCGACGTTTTTCGAAGTGCGGTTCTGCCGCTCAGGGCGGTGACCTCGGGCCGGTGGAGAGTGGCCGCTTGGAGGAAGCCTTCGCTGAGGCGGCAGGTGCGCTTACGACCGGCGAGATTTCACCGGTGGTGAGATCTCGCTTTGGTTACCATTTGATAAAAAAAATCAATTAAGTTTTGTTTTAATTTTGTAGCTGGCTTGAGACGTGCAAACTTTGCCGGCCGCATCCGTCGTGCAATCCGCTTTACCGCAGCTCACGCTGAGAATTTTGTTTTCCTTGTTGTCTTTGCGAAAATCTTTTTCCCACTTTTCGCAAGCCTTTTTCCAAGATTGATTGGCATCTTTGGCCATGATTGTTGAGTCGCCGCTAATATCGGCAGTACCGTCAGCAACTTCCCAGATCGGATCGCAGGATTTGTCAGTCGCAGATTTTTTGCCTTTGCTGATGGAAATGGTGGTTTCCTCGTCGCCGGCTTCTATATCTTTCATATCCACTTTTTGTGCGAAGACGAGGCTGGGTGTAAGAATTAGAAACATTAAAATTGTTTTCATTGGAATCTCCTTTTAGGACCTTGTGGTTTAACTCAGATCCTGTCCAAACACCTGAACTGGGGCAAGGGTAAAAGCAAGTGACACCTTGCATGAGTTCACTCAACAGTAAAAAGTGACACTTGATTTGCGTGCGCCTATACTTTTTTCATGCGCAACATTCAGGATTTAAATTTTGTATGGTTCTTTTCGCAAGTGGGATTGACCAAGGAAACGAGTTTCTTTGCCGAACTCAGTCGTCGCCTGCAGGAGCGTTGGCTGCCTAAACTCCGCAGTGGGCAAGATGTGGTCCGTTTTTTAGAAGAAAATTTTCCCTCTCCCGAGGATGAAGAGATTTTTGCCTTCCCAGACCTACAAAACGAAGATATGGAGGCTCTGGAGCCGCAGCTTTTTGAGGCCTGCCACATTTTGATGTTGCGAGTGGCGGGGCTGGGTTTAGATCCGCTGATCGCAGAAAAATTTAATGATCGAAAAGACCTTTTGGAAGTTTTTTTAAAACTCGGACTCTACACTCCGGGCGACCAAGAGATTCGTAAAGAGTTAGAAAAAGTTCGCGATATCTTGGATTACATTCGGAGTTTGCATGCGGAGCAGGGCACTTCGATCAGTCTCACTTACAAATTGATTGTGATTGAGGAGCTGCTGACGAGAGCTGATACCCTGTGTACGCTCCTTGCGGAAATTCATCGCCCGAGTTTTAAGCATTTATTTTTATCGGCCATTCGAACAATTTGGCAGCAAAATCGCGACTCCTTCAAAATTCGTGACTTTTTTATTTTAAACATTGAGCGTTTAGCCTATCAGGTGACGCTGATTACAAGCAGCACGGGTGAATCCTACATCAGCTCGAATCGCAAAGAGTTGGGGCATATGTGGTGGAAAGCGATCAAAGGTGCCATGGTGGTTGCAGTTCTCGCCTTTCTTAAAGTGATTGCCTCCAAACTTTCCTACCCGCCCATGATTCAGTTTTTTATTTTCGGCTCCATTTATGCGGCAGGATTTGTGGTAATTCATTTAGTCGGTGGTGTATTGGCAACAAAACAGCCTGCCATGACGGCGTCGACCATCGCTGGGGAGCTTGGCAACGTGGATGAAACTGAGGAGTCCTTTGCTAGAGTCACAGGCACAATTGTACGCCTCTTGCGAACTCAGATTGCGGCGCTGTTGGGGAATTATATTTTTGCATTTCCGATTGCAATTATATTGGTGTTTCCTTTTTTGGTTGCCGAGCATCCCCTTGCTGGTTTCGACAAAGCAAAAATTTTAGTGGAAGACTTGCATCCCTTTTGGAGCTTGTCGTTTATGTATGCCGCCATTGCAGGTGTGTGTTTGTTTATGGCTGGGTTGGTTGCCGGATTGGCTGACAACTGGTTTTCTTATCAACGAATTGCTTTTCGACTTCGCCACTCCATCGGCGGCGGTCGAGGAGCTGCAATCTCACGGTGGATGAAAGCCAACTTTGGAATTATCACTGGGAATGTGGTCCTCGGTTTTATGTTGGGAGGAATGTCTTCAGTGGGGCGGATTGTTGGCTTGCCTTTGGATATTCGTCACGTCACTTTTGCGTCGGCGGCCTTTGGAATTGGCTGGATCCATCAGCCAGAGAGAATGGCCTGGGGAGATTTCTCCGTCATCGCCATAAGTATTTTTGTGATGGGTCTGGTGAATTTGACAGTGAGTTTTTCGCTTTCGCTCACGGTGGCCATGCAATCTCGTAAGCTAAAATTTTCCCAGGGACGAAAGCTCGTATGGAGCGTGACGAAACATTTTTTACGTCGACCCCAAGATTTATTTTTCGATCCCGGCGTTAGGAGCCCGAAATGATGGAACATAGCGCTTTATTGTATTTTTTTGGTGGGGTCGCCATATTTATTTTTGGCTTAAATATTGTAAGTGAAAACTTACAGCATTTGTCAGCGGAAAGAATTCGCGACACCATTCGAATTTTATCTAAAAAACCCTACTGGGGTGTGTTCTTAGGTATGGGACTTACCATGATCTTTCAGAGTTCGGGTGCAGTGACATCCATGCTTGTAGGCTTGGGAGCTGCAAAAGTTATTAATCTTGCGCAAGTGATGAGTTTGATTCTTGGAACAGCCATCGGCTCCACGTTTACCGTACAGATCTTGAGTTTTAACATTAGTAAATACGGCCTCGCTATTTTTGTGCTTGGCTTTTTTGTACAGTTTTTAACTAAGCGAAGAGCCTTAAAAGAAGCAATGACTGCGCTGATGGGCGTGGGCATGTTGTTTTGGGGTTTAGACCTCATTCGCGAGAGCACGCAAAACTTAGCTATGAATCAGGGATTCAAAATAGTCCTGGACGCGCTCGTGGAAACGCCGGCCCTCGCTATCCTTGTTACCAGTATATTCACGGCCATTGTTCATTCCAGCGCGGTCACCATTGGTTTGGCGATGACATTTACAGCGCAAGGACTGATTCCCATCGAAGATAGTATTTATTGGATCTTTGGTGCGAATATAGGGACCACTGCCACGGCTCTGCTAGCATCAGCTGGAGCCAATACGATTGGGCGACAAGTGGCGTGGGCCCATTGTTTTTACAAAGTCGTCGGTGTACTTGTTTTTCTGCCGATGGCCCGACCCATGGCAGAGTGGTTGGCTGTGGGCGAACCTTTGCGAGACGTGGCAAATATTAATACGTTTTATAATTGTGTCGCCGCCATCATGTTTTATCCGTGGATCAATCAAGGAGCCGCTTACATTCAAAGGCTTTTTCCGCCGACGGAAGAGGAAAAAGAATTTTCAGCTCAGTTTTTAAAAAAAACCGATTGGGAGTCGCCATCGGTGTCTGTGGCCCTTGCAGAGCGTGAGATGTTACGCATGTCCGACATTGTGTCGAGTATGATTTTGGACTCCTTAAAAATAGTAAAAAAGTCCGAGCCAGATTTGGTTGCCAGTATTCGCAAGCGTGACGATCAGACAGACATGCTTTCGCGCGAGCTCAATTTATATCTTGCGCAACAGCTAGAACAAGCGCCCACGTCGATCCAGCTCGATATGATTCGTTTGATGAACTACTCTGCGGATCTCGAAGCGGCGGCCGATGTGGTGGATAATCAAATCATCGAACTCGCCAACAAGACTCACCATCTGAAAGTTGTCTTTCCCGAGGAGGGTTGGCAGGATCTGTGTGAAATGGCAGACATGGCCATTCGCATTTCGAGCATGTCCATTGCCTGCTTTCAAACGCGAGATAAAGATCTTGCAGCCAAGGTTATTTATCTGAAGCGTGATGCGCGCAAGATGGAGCAAAAGATGCGTGAGGCACATATCTCGCGCTTGGTGAAGGGCAATCAAGAGTCCATCAATACCTCGTCCATCCATTTAGATCTTTTGGGAGAGTATCGTCGAATCGTAGGATTGATGTCGAACCATGTTTATTCGCTATTAAAGGACTCTGATCCTTACAATCTTTTACCGAGAAAAGTTTAAAATGAGCGATAAACCAACCCGACGTGTTCGCTACAAAGGAACCCATCCTAAAAAGTTTCACGAAAAGTATAAAGAACTCAATCCCGATAAATATTCTGACGACATCGACAAAGTGAAAGCGCGGGGGATGACTCCTGTGGGAACACATATTCCAATCTGTGTGGACGAAATATTAACTCTCCTCAATCCTCAAGCGGGGCAGACCTTTGTGGACGCCACACTGGGGTACGGTGGTCACACTCTGGCGTTAATCGAAAAATTGCAGCCCGGGGGAAAGCTCATTGCCTTCGACCAAGATCCCATCGAGCGAGTCAAGACGGAAGCTCGACTGCGCGAAAAGATTTCGGAATGGGACGTAGAACTTACGATCGGCGGCATTAATTTTTCCGAAGCGTGGAATTATATTCGCCAATCTGGAGTTGGAAAAGTGGATGGGATACTGGCTGACTTAGGGCTCTCGTCGATGCAAATTGATACTCCTGAGAGGGGATTTTCTTTTAAAACCGAGGCACCACTGGATTTGCGAATGAACCCACACAAAGGCAAAGCGGCCGCAGCGTGCTGGTCGGAATTTACTCCTTTGGAGCTAGAGGAGCTATTGCGTGACTATTCAGACGAGCCCCATGCCCGGCAAATCGCTGAGCAACTTTTAAAGGATTGTCCACAAACCACTCTGCAGATGGCTGATTCCGTACGAAAAGTTTTAAGCAAACTCAGTAGAAAGGTGCAAGAGCAAGAGGGGGACACCCCTATTCGGCGTGCATTTCAGGCTCTGCGCATTCACGTGAACCAAGAGTTTGAAGTTTTGGAAAAGTTTTTGTCCGAGATTCCCAACTACTTAAAGCCCGGAGGGCGTGTGGCGATTCTTACCTTTCATTCTGGAGAAGACCGCCGCGTGAAAAAATATTTTCAACATATGTATCGCGAACAAATCTACTCGCAGATTTCCGAAGAACCCTCGCGCCCATCGCCGCAAGAGCAATCACGCAACCCGCGCTCGAAGGCGGCAAAGCTGCGCTGGGCTCAGAAGAAATAATTTCTAATCTTTTTTTGAGCGATCTCAGGCGTTGCATTTATTTTTCTGAGTTGCTACCGTAGTGTTATGGAAAAAAAGAAATTTCTTTTTGTGTCGTTGTCTGGATTGATCGGTGATATCGCTTGGCAGGTTGCCAAAGAGGGGCATGAGGTTTTGTATTATATCAAAGCCCAAACGGAGCAAGACATCGCCGATGGTTTCGTAAAAAAAACCAGTGATTGGGAAAAAGAAGTGGACTGGGCCGATGTGATTGTCTTTGACGATGTTCTGGGTCAAGGCGAAAAGGCCCAAGCTCTGCGCGCCAAGGGAAAACTTGTCATAGGCGGAACAGCCTACACCGACATGCTTGAAGACGACCGCTCGTTCGGACAAGAAGAGCTTAAAAAAGCCGGCGTGAATATTATCCCGTACAAAGATTTTTTTAGTTTTGATGAAGCCATCGCGCACGTGAAACAAAACCCTGGGCAATACGTAATTAAACCCAGCGGCGAGGCGCAGAATATTAAACGTCTTTTATTTGTTGGCGAGGAAGAAGATGGCATCGACGTGATTCGAATGCTCGAAGCTTACAAGAAAGCGTTTTCCAAAGAAATTAAACAGTTTCAGCTGCAAAGACGCGTGACAGGCGTGGAAGTGGCTGTTGGTGCATTTTTTAACGGCAAAGAGTTTGTGTACCCAATTAACATTAATTTTGAGCACAAAAAATTATTTCCCGGCAATCTCGGCCCGCCCACTGGGGAGATGGGAACCTCCATGTTTTGGAGTGTTCCCAATAAGTTATTTAATCTTACGCTTAAAAAAATGGAAACGAAGCTGCGCGAAGAGGGCTACGTTGGCTACATGGATCTGAATTGTATTGTGAATCACAATGGTGTGTATCCCTTGGAGTTCACCGCCCGCTTTGGCTATCCAACGATCAGTATTCAGCAAGAAGGAATTCTCAACCCCATCGGTGAGTTTTTCTATGAGTTAGCAGCTGGAAAAAGTATTAAATTGCGCGTGCGCAGCGGATTCCAAATTGGTGTGCGTATCGTTGTGCCACCTTTTCCTTTTGAAGATGAACATACGTTTGATTCCTACTCCCGAAACGCCACCATTGTTTTTACAAAGCCAGTGACCGAAAATATTCATATCGAGGATGTAAAACAGAAGGATGGGCAGTGGCTCGTCGCAGGAACATCCGGCGTTGTCCTTGTGGTGGTTGGGCTTGGACAAACGATGAAGCAGGCGCAGACGCAGGTGTATTCAAAAATCAAAAATATTTTGATTCCCAATATGTACTACCGCACTGATATTGGCGATCGTTGGGCAGAAGACAGCGACAAACTCCATAATTGGGGCTATCTCCGGGAAATATAGGGCGGCTCTAAAGCGCTCTGAGATACTGAATCAATTCTTCGCGCTGATCAACGGAAGGGATTCCTCGAGGTGGCATTTGATCTTCCTGTTCGGCGTGGGAACCCGTGCGGTAAAGAATTTCAGACATCAACGTACCTCGTTTGTAGGACCCTTGATTTAGCATCGTTCGCAATCGTGCCGGATCGTCAAATGGAATTCCTGGAATTGTGCTGTATCTGGCATCATCGACGTGGCAGGAGATGCAGCGTTGAATCAGCGGCTTCTTGAGTGTATTTACTGCAGGTTGAAGTTGTCTTTGCGCAATAAAGGCTTTTACTTTTTCCAAGGAGCCAAAATTTTCTAAGCTCTTGGCCTTGAGCTCTTCGCAGTTCAGATTTCGAAAATCCTGATCGCGAAAAAAGTGACGTTCGAAGGCTTTTCGAACCACAGGAGCGGGATTGCCCGTTAAGCCAAAACGTTCAAAGGCCGCAAAGCGCCCGCGGGTTTTAAAATCCATGGACCAGTCTTCGGTGGTCACAAAAAATGGTTCAAAGAGCAAGTTGATCGCTTGGGAATTTCGCAGGCGGATGGGGCGTGTGCTTGGTGGGTTGTACTTGATCTCGCCATCCGTGGGCTCCGGGTTTGGCGTATTTTGTTTTAACCACTGATAAACATCATCAGCTACGAAAAATTCACCATCACATCGACTGTTGGCCCATAAAGTCCATTTTACAAATTCAAAAACTTCCTTCTGCTCAGTCATCAGCCGAGCCGCCCGTCGGTAATTGAGGGCGGCCAAACGGTTGGTGAGTTCGCCGTTAATGGTGGCTTCGGTCTGTTGCACTCTGTCCACAGGGTCTAATAAGACATAGCGTTTGTTGTGCGGTTGAAAATCGCGCCAGAATTCGGCGTACCACTCATCTTCAGACTCCAATTGTTGAACAATAAGGGCTCTTTCATCGTCGCGAACGCGATCTTTCAAAAATCCAGATTTCATAATCTTGCTGGAATCGTCGATGCTTCCATAAAAGCCCAACCATGCATTGTAGGGCTCCCAGTTAGGGCGAGGGTCTACATTGGCGCGGTTGGATCCTTGGTGACACTCCAAACACTTCACTGGATTTGCTCCAGACAGCTCCGCTCGATTGTTTTTAAAACTCATCTCATAAAATTCAAAGCTATCTTTGTCATGATTAAAGCGCATCATCTCGATATTCTGATAACCGCGATGCTCTTCGTGTCCATTAAAACTCATGACGACGTCGGCGTTGCTATTAAATAAAATAACGCGGGGAAATTGCGGCGTGGCGTGTTGCAGGCTTCGACTTCGGTAAGCCATCACGTAGTTCGAAAAGTATTCGGGGCGCAGAGATTTCCAATCGCGAAGAAAGTCTTCGAGAGCTGCGTAGTTAGTTTTAGCAATGCGATCGTTAAGAAGGGTAAAATCACCGGTATCAACGGCACCCGTTGTGGTCAAAGTGTAAGTGTCGGCAAAAGAAAACACTGACAGACAAAGCGTCAGTAAAAAAATCCCCATTTAAAATCCCCAACGTAACAATGGCCTTAACCCCTAAGGCCACGTGTAAAACCTAATAGATTCGAAGGTTTACTGCAATTTATAGGTTTCGTGATGAAAAGAATACAGTGGTTAGAACAGAATCCAGTCTTCGCCTGCGTATATTTTACCGTTGATTTGAATTTCGACGCGGTGTTTTCCCAAATAATATTTTCGCGTCGTTACTGGTTTTAGAGAGTGGTTTTTGGTGATGGAGAGAGATTGTCCTGGCTGAAGATCAAAAGTTTTGAGTTTAAAAACTTTTGGCGATGTTTTGCCGCCTGATTTTTGATGGTGAATCACATAGTCGACAATAAGTTTTTGCGTCTTTTTGCTCTGTGATTGAATAGCTACAGCAAATTCCAGTCGATCGCCAACTTTGATGGATTTTTTAGCAAGCTTCAAGCGAGCCACTTTAATTTGTGCTTTGTGAGAAACGCCAATGATTTTTAAAGCTGCAGTGTCTCCCTTTTTTATAAGGGTGCGCAGAGCCTGACGCGTGATCCACGTAATTTTATCACGATGTGAATTTGGAGAATCCTGATTCCAACGAGCGAGGCATTTTAAAACCACCTGCGGATTGTCTTTAGCGATATCGTTGAGATGGTTGGCAACACTTTTTCTGACGTAGAGTTCTTCGTCGTACTTCAGCAGTTCCAAAATCGGCAAGGTGAGTTGCGGTTGTTTGATGAAGATATCTAAACGCTCTCCCCAGGGCAGGCGTGGCCGGGAGCCCTCGGAGCTCCAGCGACGGACATGAACATTTTCGTCTTTGGCGCATTTGATAAGATAAGCTAAACTTTTTTCAGTTTGAATTTTTAAAAACGGGCGAACGGCAAATTCGCTGGTAAAGAGCAAAGTCATCGTGCGAAGGGCGTCCAAGGATATTTTAAGATGGTCTGTACCTTGAGTTTGCACATAGTGCGTGTACGGCCAAAGATCAAAACCCTTAAGGCTATTCTTTTTTAAGGATTTCAATAGTACATCCACTGCCTGTGGAAAATGCGGTGGAAGATGTTGATGGAGCCGTTGGCTGATAAGAAGCACGCGGGCTTTAAGTTCCAGCGGCGGCAATTCTTTGACAACATTTTTAAATTTGGTTTTGGGAAACTCTTTTGCAACTGATGAAATGGAATCTGCAATCCGCTCGACCACATCCGCATTGATAAAGTGTTTAAAGGCATTGGGGTTTTCTTGATTTTTAGTCACAGAGCCTCAATTTATTTACAAAAAAATCCACTGGATAAATTTTAGAATCCCAAAAAGCAAAAGAACCACAATTCCAAGCAGCGTGAAATTGACGCTGTATTTGACGACTTTATAAAGACCAGGATTGGTTTGTTTGAGAGTCTTGGTTTTTTTGAGAGTCGGAGAAAGAAACGAAAAAATTTTGTTAACCAGACCACGGGAATCGCCATCCATATTCGGAACGACCGTCATTCGCATCAAACCTTTGTAGAAAAAGTTAATAATATGGCCGATAAAAAACATGGGGCGTTCGATGTCGCACATTAAAATCAGTCGGTACTGTTCGGAATCATTCTTGGCAAAATGCAAAAATGTTTCATCAAAAATAAAAAGCTCGCCGTCGCGCCATGAATATTTTTGACCGTCGACATTGATGTAACAGCTGTCGTCGTTAGGAGTCATTAAACCCAGGTGCAAACGCAAAGAGCAAGCCACGGGATCCAAGTGACGAGTGAGCTGTGAGCCAACGGGAAGCAACGAGAACATGGCTCCATTGATCGACGGGATGCTGTTGACGAGCGCGACGGTTTTTGGACAAAGTTTTTGCGCGGACTCATGGGTATGGCCGTACCACGTGAGATAGAATTTACTCCAACCGTATTTAAAAAAAGTGCGAAAGCCCAAATCGTAGGAGCTTTGTGCGCCTTCTTGCTTGGTTTTTTCGAAGTGCTGGCCTTTGTAAAGATTGATCACTTCGTCGCGAATCACTTGCCAATTTTGTTGGAGAGGTTTGAGTTCGGGAAAGTCGGCCACATTCATAATAGATTTTTGTGCACGCTGCTGAGTGAATAAATAAAGTAGGCAATTGAACGGCGTGAAAATGGGCCAGCCCTTGCGCATGTACTCTGTGAGATTTTCCCAGCGTGATTTTCCACGAAATTTATAGGCGTAGGTGAGGGAACCAACAGAGAAGCCAAAAATAGTCAAAAGACCAATGGGTAAAAGCATACAACTGTGATCTCAGAAACGCCCGAAAAGGTCAAATATGTATTCATTTTACAATTTTTTTGTTACAGCAATGTATGGAAATACTGATCAATTCTTTTCTCCTCGTTGCTGCCACAGAGATGGGCGATAAGACACAACTTTTAGCGCTTTTACTCACCGTGCGATTTAAAAAACCGTGGGTGATTTTATCTGGCATCGTCGCCGCGACGATTTTAAATCATCTGCTTGCAGCCTACGCGGGACAGTGGCTTTCGCAGCAAATGTCGCCAATGGTCTTAAAGTGGGTCCTTGCGTTGGTCTTTTTTGCTTTTGCCGCCTGGGTGTTAGTTCCCGACAAAGAAGAGGAGCCTAATGCCAGTGGACGATGGGGTGCTTTTTTAACCACGTTTGTGGCTTTTTTTATTGCCGAGATGGGCGACAAAACGCAGCTTTCAACGGTGGCCTTAGCGGCACGTTACAATCATTTGGTGCTAGTGACTATTGGAACAACCTTGGGAATGATCGTGGCCGACGGGCTCGCGGTGTTTTTTGGTGAGCGACTGTTAAAGAAGATGTCTATGAAACATTTGCGTCGGATCGCAGCGGTGCTGTTTATCTTTTTTGGCATCAGCCTCATTCTTGGTTTCTAAAGTTAGCTCGCGAAAATACCGATAAAAGCCCATGGTGTTAGTGGCGATTTTTTACTTCACATTTTTAGTTTCTGGTTTTGTTTTTGGCGAAGTCACCTCTTCCACAGCGGTATCCTTCGACGGCTCATCGCCGTTGCTGCCCCAAGGGCCGCCCCAGGACTCTTGTCGAGAACTTCGCCCCGGAGAATCTCTGCGAGTGGACCAACCCCTAAGAAGGCAATCGGCAACGGGACTTCCAAGAACTTACCGCATTCGTCGTGATGCCACAGACCCCAATCTTTTTGTCGCAGAATTTAATCTTCGTTTCGGACCCTTGCGTGACGCCGTCCAAGAGCGATTTGGAAGTCAGTTAGCGTTCATCGATCAAACTGAAAAAAACGCACTGGCACCCTACGCCGACGAAATGCGCGCAGCTTTTATTGCACGCACTCGACAGTGTTTTGAAAGCATGCGCGATCGGTTGCGAACACCCAATGGACAACGATTGGAGCTTCGACTGGACTATCCAAATCTTCAAGACCCTGATGCTCCACCAGAATCCACCATTCGAATTCAGTCCGATGCAGGAAGATCCAGCTCTACGAGTTGGGCGCGCACGATCGACTGCAGTACAATTGTGCACGAAGTACTCCACCTCACAGGATTGTGCGACGGATACACCGAAAGATGGCTCACGGTGCAACGCCCCCACCCGGAGCGAGGTGATGCCAACATTTTTAGCTGTCGTTCCATCGAGCCCGCGGACTCCATCATGCACGATCAATCGGGTCTAAATTTTACTTACGAAGTTCTTCGCTGCACGCAAACATCTCGAACGCCGGGGCCAGAAGTTTCAACGCTAACGAATCCTCTTCCGGCGGTTTGTCCCGACGGGGGCACTTCGAAGAGACTGTTAGTGGGGCGGCGAGAATATGCAGCAATGGTGGCCTCGGAAAGCGCGCGGCGCCGCACGGGCGTTAGCGTGACAAAAGACGGCCGGCCCCGACCGCCGGTGTTTTTTTACTACCGCGAAAGGCCTGCGCCAACGGCGACGCTTTATCCAGCGCAGATGCGCTTAATCACTCAACCTTTTTGCGATAGTGGCAATCAACGTTATCTCGACTGCGCGCAAAATGCCTATCGCACCAGAGAGATCGAAGGGTGTGCTGTAGTTCCAGATTATTGTCAGACCGCAGATTATTTGCAGTAGTCAAATTTCTTACGACTTTAACAATTTCTCGATGGCAGCTGTGAGAGCTGCTTCTTCGGGTTTCACGGTGGGCGAAAAGCGGGCGACCACTTTTCCGCTGCGGTCCACGAGGAATTTTTCGAAGTTCCAAGAGATGTCCGTGGCTTTTTTGTTGATGCCGCCGAGAATTCGAAATGCCATTTTTTTTACAAAAGAAGCTTCGCTAGAGCCTTGAACCGCCACAGAGCTGTGCGTGAGTGCTGCATAGAGGGGATGTTGGTTGTCGCCTTTAACTGAAATTTTTTGAAATAACGGAAACGAAACATCATACGAGCTTTTACAAAACTCAACAATTTCTGCATTTGTGCCGGGCTCTTGGCCCATAAAATTATTTGCAGGGAAACCGAGGACTTCGAAGCCCTGCGCTTTGTATTTTTTGTAGATTCGTTCGAGTCCTTCATACTGAGGAGTGAGGCCACACTTGGAGGCCACATTTACAATGAGTAAAACTTTTCCTTTGTAGGCAGCTAAACTAGAATCTTGGCCTTTAATTGTTTTAATCGGAATGTTTGCAATTGAGCTCATAAAATCTCCCGTAATGGCCTTCAGCATAGCCTTGTTTTATACTAGGTCTACTCAAAATTAAATCCTGCCTTGTGCAGCACACGCTTGGCAGGTTCCCAGGTCGCACTTTTAATGAGTACGAAGTCTGTGTCGAAAGTTGAAATCGCAAAGATGCTAATTTTTTCCTGAGCCAACGGATTGGCAATGGCAGCTAGTATACCAGTGAGTGAAAAATCAAGGGTGCCAACAACGCGAAAACATTTCCAATCAGTTTCGGCTTTCATATCTGCAGGAACTAGCGCTTGCTCGCAAACAATCGACAGTTCGTCGGAAGTTTTTGTGATGGAAAAAAAACGGCTTTTATTGACCCAGGCAGGAATTTCCGACTGTGGCTCCAGTCGGCAAACGGCTAAAATTTCGGAGAGCTCTTGAAGCTTCATCGTCGTTTACGCTCGTCGGAATAAGTGCCAACAACTCGTAAGAGGGGGCCCGCCATAAAGGTTGTGACTAAGGCCATAAGCACCAGCATGGTAAACAGTGTGGGGGTGAGGATTCCCAAAGACAATCCGATGTTGAGGACGATCAGCTCCACGAGGCCGCGCGTATTCATAAGAATACCTAAAATTGTAGATTCGCGGCGACTGTGGCCAGATAGCATGGCTCCAGTAAAGGCTCCGAAAAACTTTCCTGCCGTGGCGAGACCGATAATGATGAGGCATAGAATCCACTCCTGGCCTCCCGAAATCAGATTGATCTGCGTCTTCATGCCGGTCAAAGCGAAAAAAGCTGGTAAAAAAAGAATCCGGACGAAGTCTTGTAAGCGTCCCGTCACATCTCGAGCTATCAAACTATCGTGGGGAATCACGGCACCAAACAAAAAGGCCCCGAAGAGCGCGTGGATGCCAATAACCTCTGTGAGCATTGCCGAAGTTAAAGCTCCCAAGATTGCAAACGCCAACAGGGCTTCGGGCAAGCGCTCGAATTTTTTTTCAAACCTGGGAATCATGTTTGTTATAAGGGGGCGCACAACGAATAACATAAATAAAATGTAAACTAAGGTGAGTCCCAAGGTTACCCACGCCCCGGAGAGACCAGTTCCCATCACTCCAGTGACAACTGCAATAAGGACCCACGCGGTCACATCATCGACGGCGGCACAGGTTAAAGCTAAATCACCCAGGCGGGTTTTATGGAGGGGCGAGTCTGCCAAAATTCTTGCGAGAACTGGAAATGCAGTGATGGAAAACGACACTCCAATAAAAAGCGAAAATGCCAAGAGATCAAACCCCGGTGGAGCATACTGGGAATAAATTTGCTGAGCGAGGAGAAGTCCGAGAACAAAAGGTAATAAAATGCTGAGCTGGGATATCAGTATGGCGGAACGTGCAGACTTTTGCAGTCGCGGAAGGTCAATTTCCAGACCCGTTACAAAAAGATAAAGCATAATTCCCACATCAGCGACATTCTTTAGGAAAACAAGAGAGTCTTTATGAAATAGGAAGGACGATGATTCGGGAAAGAAATAGCCAAAGGCCGAAGGACCAAGAAGAATCCCGCCGAGCACTTCGCCCATAACGGGAGGTTGGCCGGTTTTACGAAAGACAAATCCAATCAGTCGCGCAAAAGCGATGACAATGATGAGTGTTGAAAATATGGGAACTGACTGGGAAATCATAGGACGAGAAAAATTCCATCGTCGGCGATTTTAATAAGTTGTTTTTTATAGAGGCCACCAATGGCCATTTTGAACTTCTTTTTACTCACTCCAAAAAGATGGTAGATTTCTTCGGCGTGGGTTTTGCTTGTGAGTGGCAAAAAACCTTTGTTCTTTTTCAGAGCCTCAAGAATACGCTGTCCTAATTCCTCAGCGCCATGGTGCCCCAGTGGTTGCAATAAGAGGTCGATGGCGCCGTTGGAGCGAACCGTTTTAAAATAACCAGGCAATTCATCGCCGGGTTCCAAGGCTTCGAATATTTCATTGTGATAAAGAAGACCTTCATCTTCCCCATTGATCAGTGCCACAAATCCGAGAGGTGTTTCGCGAAGGATCTTGAGTTCTACTTTTTGACCGGGTGTATACTTGGACATTATTAATTCTTAGCACATTGATTTTATTTTAACGACTGTTATCATGCTTCCAATATAAGGAATCTGTATGAATCTCTCCCTCCGAAAACACAAAGAAGGCCACAAATCCGAAAGAATTGGGTGGATGCGCGCAGCGGTACTTGGCGCCAATGATGGGATTGTGTCCACGGCCAGCCTGATTGTTGGAGTTGCTGCGGCCCACTCCACCCATCAGCAAATTCTCGTAAGCGGTGTGGCGGGGTTGGTTGCAGGTGCGATGTCCATGGCCGCCGGTGAGTATGTGTCGGTGAGCTCACAAGCAGATACGGAGCGCGCTGATCTGAGACGCGAAGCCAAAGAGCTTGCAACAAATTTGGAACATGAGCGTGAAGAGCTGGCACAAATTTATATGGAGCGAGGGCTTGAGGCAACATTGGCCCGCCAGGTGGCATTTCAATTGATGGAGCACGACGCGCTGGGAAGCCATGCTCGCGATGAGCTGGGAATTACGGATACGTCAGCAGCTCGCCCTGCACAGGCCGCGATAATGTCTGCTGCGAGCTTTGCCGTGGGTGCCACTCTCCCACTGCTCATGGTGCTGTTGTGCCCGGAGCAAAATCTTGTGCTTTATGTTTCGGTCGCCTCTCTGAGTTTTTTGGTGGGTCTTGGTTTTTTAGCAGCCCGAGTGGGTGGCGCCAATATTTGGATCGGTGCTCTTCGCGTTGGATTTTGGGGCGCTCTCGCAATGTTAGCAACAGCCGGTATCGGAATGCTGTTTAATGTGGCTGTAATCTGACGGCAATTTGAGCTATGAGTTCGGCTGCAAGTTGTACAGTGAGACCGATAGCAAAAACAAACTCAACAGAAAATAAAATAAAGCCGGTGCGGTCTGAAGCGCATTATCTTTGATGCGTAGCCGAACAAGGATAGCCCCAAACATCATGGCCGAAAGGCCCAGCGCGCTGAGGGGAACAAACCATGGAAAATAAAATCCTAACAAAAGCCCTACGCACGCCGCCAACTGCAGAAGGCCAACAACTTTTCGAAAGCGCAACATTTGATAGCGCGCGAATTCCTGTTTATTTTTTTCCGAAACTAAACAGCTTGCTCCGTAGATCAAAAAAGATATGATAAGGATCCACTGGGCAATATAAGATAACAAAAGTGCAGTGTTGGCCATAGGTGTTTAGACCACGATATGGCGACAAGGGCTATACAATAAATATTTTTAGAATGAGGTTACTAATGAATTCAATTGCATCCGTTTTACAAATCGTCTTTCAAATTACCGTCGCGCTAGGTCTGTTAAATGTATGGCTTCTGCGTTTTAATAAAAGCACTGAATACCGCGGGAAAAATGCCAAGAATCTAAAAGAAGAATTTGCAGCCTACGGTTTGCCAGAATGGTTTGTCTATGTGATTGGGGCGCTTAAAATTGGTTCGGCTGTTGCCTTGCTCGCAGGTGTGTGGGTTCCATCGTTGGTCCTACCGGCCGCTGCACTGGTTGTAATGTTGATGCTTGGGGCCTTGGCCATGCACCTCAAAGTGGGCGATCCGCTGAAGAAGTCCATGCCCGCAGGATTAATGCTTGTGATGAGTGCACTGATCACATTCAGTGTGGCGGGTTAATTCTCGGCCTCGACGGTCGCTAGGCGTTCCATCTGGTTCATCAAAGTTTCTTCGAGTTGTTGAATTTGATGGGCGCAGTCGTTTAACTCTTTTGCAAGCTCAGCAGCGCGCGGGCCTTTTGCGGATAAAAGTTCTTCACTGAGCTCGCTGAGTTTTTGCGTTTGTTTCTGGAGAGTCTCTTCGCCCTTTTTAATTTGCCGATGTAGATCTTTGATCTCATCTTTTAATTTCTTATTATCTGTCCAAGTGCTGTTTTTTTCGGGATTGCGCTGTGGAATATTTTCCACCGTTGTGGTGGGAGTCGGTTCGGATTTGGCAAATCGAACCTTCAGTGATCCTTTTTCAAGGCTCCACAAATAATCATCGTACGTACCGGGATAAATTTCGGCGCGCCCATCGCGAATTTCCAAAATCTTAGTGGCCACACGACCAATAAAGCTGCGATCGTGGCTTACAACGACAACGGTTCCTGGATAATTTTTGAGAGCTTCGGTGAGCGCCTCTACGGTGTCAAAATCCAAGTGGTTGGTGGGTTCATCGAGGAGAATCAGCGGACTTCTCTGCAAAAGAATCTGTCCCAGGGCCACACGGGATTTTTCGCCACCAGAAAGAACAGCCACTTTCTTTTGGACCGCCTCGCCCGAAAACAGCAGGGAGCCCGCGATATTGAGTATCTCCTGCGTAGGGATGTCGTGACTGGCCACGCGCTGAAGACTTTGCAGCACTGTCTCTTTAGGGTCCAGCTCTTCACTGACGTGCTGAGCGTAGTACGACAAGCTCACATTGTGGCCGAGCTGCAGTTCACCTCTGAGCAAGGGCAAGCGTCGCGCCAAGGACTTAAGAAAAGTTGATTTTCCGGCGCCATTAAATCCCACCACACCCAGGTGCACGCCTCGCTCCAAGCGGAGTTCGCAATTGGCGATGATGGTTTTTTCGGGGTAGCCGAGAGCGGCTCCTCGCACATTGAGAATTTCTTTGCCTGTGGAAAGTGGCGGAGGAATTTTGATGCGCGCACGTATTTGCAGATCTTTAATTTCAATTTTTTGCATTTTATCAAGTTGCTTCACTCGGCTTTGCGCTTGACGCGCTTTTGTAGCTTTGGCTCCAAAGCGATCGACAAAATCTTGCAAGTGTTTGCGCTTGGCTTCTTGATTGGCGGCCTGGGCTTCGAGGATCGTGCGGAGTTGCGCTTTTTGTTCAAAGTAATCGTCGATGTGGCCGGGAAATTTTGTGATCTCGCCGCCTTCCACTTCCAAGGTGTGATCGGTCACGCGGCGAAGAAACTCACGATCGTGGGAGATGAGCATAAAAGCGCCCTCGTACCTCTGTAAAAATTTTTCCAGCGCCAAAATACTTTCTAAATCCAAAAAGTTTGTGGGCTCATCCAGCAGCATCAAGTTGGGTTCGCGCCCGATGAGCGACAAAAGCTTCATGCGCATCCGGTAACCACCGCTCAGTTTATGAAAGGGCACGGCAAAGTGACTTTCCAGAAGGCCAAGCTCCGTGCCAAGTTGCTGGAGCTCCCAGAGAGGTTTTGTGCAGGTGGTTTGTAAATACTCTTCTGCGGATATATCCAGCGGCTCGTGGGCCTCTTGCTCCAAGTAGCCAATGTTCAATCGCTGCGATTTAATGAGATCCCCGGAATCCAGGGAAATCTGGTTGACGATGATTTTAAACAGCGTGGTTTTGCCAGCGCCGTTTGGACCAATCACACCCACATGCTCGCCCTCATTAATGGCGAAGCGGGCGTCGTCAAAAAGAACTTTAGTGCCGTACTGTTTATAGCCGTTGTTGAGCTGCAGGAGATTCATGCAGCGACCTTAGCTTTTTAGAGAAGGGATGTCTGCAGTTTTTTAGACTTTTATGTTTGCCCTGGGTAGTCGGTGTAACCCTTTGCACCTGGAGTATAAAATGTGGAGGCGTCGGGCTCCACAAACGGTCTATTTTTTTCGATGCACGCCACCAAATCGGGATTGCTGACATAGTGATGTCCAAAGGCCACAGCGTCGAGAATTTTTTTACCAATGGCCTCGTGGGCTTCGGCAGGGGTGTAACCCATATTTCCGATGAGCACTCCTCGAAATCCCTCACGGGCCGGTGTGACCACATCGCCTTGTTGGAGGCCGAGGAAATCGGCGCGCATCAGATGCAAATAGGCAATTTTTTTGCGATTGAGTTGTTGCGCAACATAAAGAGTAAGTCCAATGGGATCAGAATCTTTCATGCTGTTGTAGCTATTGAGCGGCGAAATGCGCACGCCCACACGGTCCGCACCCCAAACTCCGATGGCAGCATCGGTGACTTGCAGTAATAATTGCGCACGATTTTGCAATGAGCCACCGTAAGGACCTTGTCGTTTGTTGGAAGAATCGCGCAGAAACTGATCGAGCAAGTAACCATTGGCGCCATGTACTTCAACGCCGTCAAAGCCTGCGTCTTTGGCGTTTTGTGCGGCTTTACGAAAGCCCTCGATGATTCCTGGGATTTCTTCGTCTGTCAGAGCCCGAGGTGTGACATGGGGCACTTTTCCTTGTGGAGTGTGGATGTCGCCCTCCACTGCAATAGCTGAGGGCGCCACTGTTTCCTGTCCTTGATTTAAATTGGGATGACAGGCGCGTCCGCCATGCCAAAGTTGCAAAAACATTTTGCCACCTTTTGCATGAACTGCGTCCGTTACTTTTTTCCAACCGGCCACTTGCTCGCTGGAGTAAATACCGGGCTCGGCGATGAAGGCGGAATTGCCCTTCATGACCATGGTGGCTTCGGCAATGATAAGGCCTGCAGAGGCGCGCTGGGAATAATACTCAGCCATCATGGAATTTGGAACATGGTTTTGCTCCGTACGACTGCGAGTGAGTGGAGCCATTATAACTCGATTTGCAAGTTGGAGAGTGCCAAGAGTAACGGGAGATAAAAGATGATTCATGGTGACGCCTTTGTTAAATTTAAAAATAACGCTATCAGAAGCAGTGAGGAGAGCCAAATCATAATTTGTCGTGTTGTCAAAAAATCACGCCTGCGGTACATTCGGCTTTTTATGATAGTAAGGATGTTTCAATGGCTAAAATTAAATGTCAATCTTCAACGACAGCACAAAAACGAGCTACGCAATTTTTTACCGACAAAGCAGAATACGAAAGCGAACTTTTAAAAGTACAGACTGTTTTGTTAAAGGTCCAACAAGACATTTTTCGAAAAAAAAGAAAATTAATTGTCATTCTCGAAGGATGCGATACGGCGGGCAAAGGTGGCTTGGTTCGCAGGATGTCGCAGTATTTGGATCCACGGACATTGCATGTTTACGGCATTGGCAAACCGACGAGCGACGAACTGGCTCAGCACTACTTGCAGCGTTTTTTTGCGCGCTTGCCAAACGCCGGGGAAATTTGTGTGTTCGATCGCAGTTGGTATGGACGTGTTTTGGTGGAGAGGGTTGAGGGGCTCGCACAAGAGAAACAATGGAAGCGGGCTTACACTGAAATTAATAATTTTGAAAAAATGTTGTCTGATGATGGCGTGCTTGTTTTAAAATATCTGCTCGATCTTTCTTATCAAGTACAAGGCGTACGATTTAAAGAGCGGGAGCAAGATCCATTAAAATCTTGGAAAATGACTGATGAAGATTACCGAAATCGCAAGAAGTGGGATATCTACCAAAAGGCGTTTAAAGAAATGACCAAAAGAACTTCCACCTCGTTCAGCCCATGGACCGTGGTCCCCGCAGATAGCAAATGGTTTTGTCGTACGTACATTTTAAACGATATCTCGAAAAGAATAAGTTAGACACAGCTGTACAATAGAACTAAAATCAGGTCTGCAGACGAGTGCTATGGTGCGCATAATTTGAAGGAGTAACCGTGAAACAAAACAGCAATAAACAAACTACTAGCGAAAAAATTAAGCAGGTCAGGTTGGCGAAAAGTCTTATCTTTTTGGCGGCTTTTCTTTCGATGGTCTTTTCTATTTTCCTTTTTCATTCCGGCGACACGCAAAATGGCATATTTGTAGGAATATGGGTGCCATCCATTTTGTCTGCGGGATCGTTGATGCTTGTAGGTTACAATGAGTAAAGAGTTTATCTTATTCGCCGGACTCATCGTTTTCGTTATTTTTATGACGGGTGCTTATATTTTTTTCCGACTTGAATTCGGAAAAAAAATGTAAAGTGCCGCCATGAAAAATTATGATATTATCATTTTAGGGGCTGGTCTTTCGGGCCTCGCTTGCGCGCGCACGCTGCAAAAAAGCGGGATCCATTCGTTGCTCATTGAGCCTGAAAGTGCAGTGGGGGGGCGTGTGCAAAGCCGCACCACTGAATCCTGTTTTATCATCGATAAAGGTTTTCAAGTCCTTTTAAACTCGTATCCCGAACTTAAAAATTTTGTGGATTTGGCGAAGCTCGATTTAAAAAAGTTTAATTCCGGAGCACTGATTTACAACGGTGAAAGCTTGGATCTTTTGGCCAACCCAGTGGTCCATCCTGAACACTTGGTTTCGACAGCTTTTCAAAAATATATTACGGCAAAAGACAAACTATTGGTGCTTAAATTGCTGGTCATCGTTCAATCTCAAACAAGCGATTTTCCGCTTGGAAACAAGACGACATTAACATTCCTGCAAGAATTTGGCTTTAGTGAAAACTTCATCGAACTTTTTTGGCGGCCGTTCTTAGCCGGCGTGTATTTGGATTCTGAACTCAGCATGGGGCAGAATTTTTTTAAATTTTTGCTACGCTGCTTTGCCTCGGGCAATGTAACGATTCCAGCTCACGGGATGATGGAATTGCCACGCCTGATGGCGGCCGACTTACCAAAAGAATCTATTTTGCTCGGACAATCCGCCACGTCTTGGACTGCAAAGGAAGTCACCCTCGCCGATGGCCAAAAGCTAAAAGCTAAAAAAGTTGTCTGTGCCTTTGATGCCTCCACCTCGGCCTCGGCGACAGGAAAGCTGCAAAACACCGCTTATCATTCTGTGGAAACCATTTATTTTACCAGTCCAATCTTAGAGCAGATGCCATGGGGAAAATGGCTGGTTCTAGTTCCGCAGAAGTTAGGCTTGGGAATTAATCATTTTTGCTTGCTCACTGCGGTGGCCGAAACCTACGGGCAAGGAAAGCCTTTGCTCAGTGTTTCGATCATCGGTGATAAAAAGTTAACACTTTCGCAGGTTCAGCAAGAGATGAATCAAATTGCGAAGCAAGATCTCAAGCTGGAACTCGTCGAACGTGTTTTCGTGCAAAGAGCCTTGCCTGAGATAATAGACGAACCCCAAGGGTTTAAAGTTATGGATGGCGTCGTGCACTGCGGGGACCGCTGGGCATCGCCTTCCATCAACGGCGCCTTGCGCTCAGGGCGAATGGCGGCTGAATTTATTTTAAAAGAGGAGAGGCGATGAAGGGTCAATGTCATTGCGGTGCGGTTCAGTACGAAGTCACAGGTAAGCCCATCACCCATGCGCTATGTCACTGCGCTGATTGTCGTCGGCACGCAGGCGCCCCTATGGTGGCTTGGGCCATGTTTCCTGAAGAGAACGTAAAGGTGACTTCTGGAGCAACCAAAATCTACGAGTCGTCCCAGCATGTTCACCGAGAATTCTGCGCCAACTGCGGAAGTGGACTATTTTATCGAAACTCCCACGTCCTTCCTGGGATTATTGATGTTCAATCAGGTACACTGGACAATCCAGAGCAACTTCCAGCACAGTGTCAAATCCAAACCGCCGAAAGGCTCTCGTGGATGACAGGGATTCAAACTCTTCCGGAGTTCGAACGTTTTCCCGCCAAAGACTAACTTTTTTGTTTTTCATAAAATCCTTGGAGAATTTGCCCGTTGTGGTAAATAGTGTTCTCTGCAAAAATTTGCATTACAATGAACAAAACAGGTGGTGAAAATGTCTGAGGATATGAAAGTAGAATTAGAAAGATTGAGAGCCGAAAACGAAGCCTTAAAAAGCAAAAAACCAACGGCTGGCACACTTTCAATGAAAGTCAGCGAAAAGGGCGCATTGTCTGTTTACGGCATGGGTCGATTTCCAGTAACATTGTACAAAGAGCAGTGGTTGAAGTTGTTAGGAATCTCTGACGAGCTGAAAAAATTTATTTCTGAAAACGACAGCCGGTTAAAAACTAAAGACTAGTTTGTTTTTACAAAAACAGACGTCTTTGCAAAAAATATTTATATACACGGACGCAAGTTTTAGCTCCTCACTTGGTTTAGCTGTGTCGGGGTATTTATTTTTTGATAGCGAAACTTCTCATGCGACGAGTGAAGTTGTAGAAGCGAACATCCAAACCCGTTCATTTAAAGTAAAAAATAATATTCGTGCCGAGATTATGGGCGCGAATATTATTTTAAAAGAATTAAACGATGAAATAAATCTGAAAGATATTGACCTTAAAAGCTTAGAAATCAATTTATACTCGGATTGCCAAACGCTGACTGATTTATTGAGACGGCGCGATAAGCTGCAAGCTAACAACTTTATCAGCAGTAAAAAGAAAGCCGAATTAGCAAATGCCGATTTGTACAAAGAGTTTTATGCTCTTTATGATTTAATAAAGCCTCAGATAAATTGGGTAAAAGGGCATTCGCGGAACGCCGGCCAAAGTGTTGAGCAAAAAAACTTTCAAATCATTGACAAAAAAGTAAGAAAAGAATTACGGCTTTTAGGTTAAATAGCTGAATCGAGCCAGCCAATAACTAATCCTTACTCATAAAAAACGTTCTTTATAAATTATGCTCTACTCTTTTTTTAATTTCCAGAAATTGCTTATTTTGCATTATTTTGTGTGCCGGGCCTAAAGTGTATTTTACCAACCAACTGGGGGCTGTGACCCTCAGGCGAGTCCATAGCCGCGTTTTATTTTCGAAGGGCTCTAAATAATACGTAAACGTGGCCTTTGAACCAAATTTAAACGTAATAAATTTGTCTTCTACAAAATCAGATATCTCGGCCAAAGGAATTTTTTGACCTTTATGTAAAACAACAAGCTGAGGATCTATGACTGTTAAACTTTTTTTACCCAAATTGTCTATCCAATCATAACTGTACCAACCGGCTCGTCCATTTCCCATTTGAGCGAGCCATGGCCAAATTTCACGGGGAGACGCATGGAGTTCTATCCATTGATCTGCAAGCCAAACACTGCTATCCAATGGTTCTGATATTGGGTATTTCATATCCTTATATGAAAGTAGATTATTAAATTATGCAAAATATATATTTATTTTTAATGATGATCATCGGAGGCGCAATGGCAAATGAAACCGCAAAAAATGTGCTCGGTGAGCCACTCAAAATTTGTTGTACAAAACCAATGACTGGATATTACCGAGACGGTTACTGTCGCACGGGTAAAGAAGACGCTGGCAGCCATGTTATAGCAGCTGCAGTGACTAAGGAGTTTCTCGAATTTAGCAAATCGCGAGGTAACGATTTAATGACACCGATGCCATCGTCCAATTTTCCAGGGCTCAAACCTGGTGACCGTTGGTGTTTGTGTGCACATCGATGGAAGGAAGCTCAAGAAGCAGGCGTCGCACCGCCTGTATTGCTCGATTCCACTCATGAGAACGCCTTAAAATATGTAACTATAGAAACACTGAGATCCTATGCTTTAAAAGAGTCTGTGTTTTGACAGATCAGTTTAGTTATTTTCAGAGAGAATTTCCAGCAGGTCTAAAAATAGGTTCACAATATCCAGGTAGATATTCACAGAAATGTTAACAGCAGTGGCCCAACTTTCATCTCCGGCCTTTTTTTCAAGTTGGTTAAAATCATAGAGAAGATAAAGGGTGAATATAATAGCCCCCACATAGGCCTTTACCAGAGAGACCATTTTTGACTTTATAAAAAAGGCGTTTATCAATCCCATAACGACCAGCATGAGGAGAGCGATAAATAAAAAGCCGCCTAAGAAATCAAAATTCATGTCGGTTGTAAACACCACGCACGCAGTTGCAATCACCGCAAGGGCCGTTCCCAAAAAAGCCTGGGTTACAATATTTTGCCACTCGTTGTGATAATCCAATTTATCAAAAGAGTTATTAAATTCTGCCAATTGTTCTGGCGTGGCGGTTCCCGCTTTTTTGAGTGGAGTGCCTTTATCCTTTAAAAACTTACGCAGTTTAAAGCGAGTTCCAAAGTGTTCGATGGTGGGGCCGATACTCCATCCAATAACCAATGAAAAAGCGCCAACTAAAATAAGGTTGAGCGGAAATTGATTGGCAAATCCCATCACCGCAAAGAGGAGCGCGAAGGAGGCTATGATTGTTATCCACATCTCAGATGAAGTTTCAAAGACACGATTTTTCTTTGCAGTGATCGCTGTCAGGATAAGCATCGCTCCAACAATCATAAAGGTGCGAGCAAAAAGAATATCGACCATTGAATCCCCCTAATAGTTAGAATCCTATACATTTTCTTTAAGATGGTCAATGAATGCTCGGAGCAAGAACTTCTTCAAGTTTTCCACACTTAACTTCACAGAATCTTCGACGGCAAAAAACCTTCGAACATCAGTTCTGTAACTCAGTGAGGAGTGCTTGTTAAGATGATCAAACTGCGCATTGATTCGAACTCATTTTCGATAATGCTCTTCGCAGTTGTTTCTTTGCTCACTTTTAGGGGACTTAAGTCGAGACCGATAGCTTGCGTTTGAGTGAGGTCTCATTCATTTAAAAAATCATTTTCTTTTCTGCACCAATCACATAAAATTAGTTAATGACGATCCATTTTAAAAATTATTTTTTATTCTATGTTGCACTGATGTTTGGTGCATTGTTTTTATCTTGTTCGAGTAGCAGTGACTCCACTCAAGCTGGCGGAGGTGGCGGCGGCACTTCTTGCGAAAGCCGAACTCTATCCAGAGTGTTGCGTTCGCTCGCTGTGGATCCAACAAATGATTCTATCTTGTATGTTGGTGTAGAAGGTCGCGGAGTTTACAAATCTACAGATGCTGGTTCAACTTGGACAAAAATTGTTAACGGAATCCAAGGCGCATCGACGTTCGAAGGATCTCCCTGCTTTAATGAATTCCGCGATATATCTATTGCCGCAAGTGATTCGAATAAAATTTGCGTTTCTCAATCCTCGGGGCCCAACAGTCCATCGAGCTCACCCTTTGGAACTGTTTCTGGGCCGTACTGCAGCAGTGACGCCGGTTTGACATGGGCCAGAGGAGTTACGGGCTTAAGAAATGTTGGTGGTTATTCAATAAAAATTGATCCCAACACTGCGAATACCGTTTACTACGGCGTTGGTGACGACATTAGTAATCCCACTTCAGGCACTGGCGTTATTTATAAGTCCACCGATCTCGGCAGCGTTTGGACTGAACTGAACACGAGTTATACCAGCGGACAAAGTGTAAATCGTATTGAAGTAGATCCCTCAAACTCTAATAATATTTTTGCATCAATGATGTACTTAGTACCGCAAGGAACAGGTGTGGATGGTGGACGCTACAGTGCAAGCCAGGTAGGAATGATTGCTTCGGTCAATGCAGGCTCTACCTTTACAGTCACGAACTCTGGAATGGCCAGCGCCTCTCCGCTTCAACAAGCCATCACTGATGTTTCAGTTTCTTCAAGCGGCTTAAGAGTTTTTGCTGTTACTGCGGATTCTACAAACGCGGTTCGAAATTATTACAGCCACGACGCATCGGCCACTTTTACAGCCTCTGGTCTGAGCAGTATCGACTATGCCGAATTTAATCCCAACGATGCCACCGGAAATATTTTATTGGGAATTAATAATGGCTTGCTGATCAGATCTGCCAATGGCGGAGTTGGCTGGGGTCCCTATGGAACACTTCCCACCTTGCCCTCAGGTGAAAGGTTCACAGTCATTCGCTGGAGTTTTCAAAGCTCAAATATAATCTATATCGGTGCAGATAAAGCACGAGTTTATCGCTCGGCGGATGCTGGATTAACATGGACGCAAATTTTATCTGAGGCAACGCTTCCGCTTTAACCCACAAAGTCTCTAGTCAAATAGAGTATCGTAAGTCGCACTTCCCATGGTTAACTTTGGATGGCTTACTTTAAAATTTTCAAGATTTGATTCCCGATGGTTCTACACCGGAGAAATTGGCGTTCCCAACGGCGTTTTTGTAGAACCTCTTTCTACAGAACGCTTTTAATTTATTAAGCTGGAGCTAATGAGTAGGCAAGTGAAGTTTTCTTATTTCTTCGTTTTGAACAACATCACAATCGTTCATTTCGTACTTTTTGTGAGGAGAATTGCCTCGTCGGCTTGCTCAAATCCACGGGATCATGTTCACCCAGAGGCTCGTTTATTGCAGCTGATACGATACGTACAGAAAGAAATTTCAACAAAAAGGATATGACAATGAACCAAACCACATCAACTTCAAATTTAAACACAAAAGGATTCGCCTCTAACGAGAAAGCCGTGATGGACACCAAGCAAGCTGAAATCATGAAAGTCTGGCAGGAAGCTTCTGCTCCTGGCGCCGAGCATACCATGTTGAAAGGTCTCGTTGGGGATTGGGAAGTTGCCACGAAGTCATGGCAGAGCGAAGGATCAGCCCCTGAAGAAACCGTTGGGAGTTCCACATTCAAATCAATACTCGGTGGTCGCTTTGTTCAGCAGGAGTTCAAAGGCAAGATGATGGGTCAGCCTTACGAAGGCACGGGTATGATGGGCTACAACAACATGACTAAAAAATTCGAATCAACCTGGCATGATTCTATGTCGACGGCATCAATGCGACTCGAAGGCACGTTCGATTCATCGACGAAAGTGATTTCAGAAACTGGCGAATTTCAATGCCCAGTCAAAAGGATTACTCAGAAGATGCGTTCAGAATTCAAGATCATCGATAAGAACAATGCTACTTTTACGATGTACATGCCCGACATGGAGACCGGCAAAGAAATCAAGGGGATGGAGCAAGTTTACAAGCGGCAGTAGTTCACGAGCTACTGCAAACGATGAGGTGTTACAATGCTAAAGCTCTACGGTTTCAAAAAAGTAAATGCGATGGCCCGTGGTAATACTCGTGATCTTCGAATTTTATGGGCTCTTGAGGAAATGCAAATGCCCTTTGAACTCGTTGGAATGGATCATCCCGCGCATGACTTAAATACCGATACTTACCACAAGATGAATCCTTTCGAGCAAATTCCAGTTATAAATGACGATGGTGTGGTTTTGTCTGAATCAGGTGCCATATTGATTTATCTAGCTAAGAAATCGCAAAAAATGATTCCAAGTGACTTAGCTGGCGAATCTCAAGTCGTACGATGGTGTTTTGCCGCTACAAACTCGCTTGAAATCCCGCTGATAAATATTGCGATGATTGACTCATCCAAAGATGAGGGAAGTCGTAAGTACAGAGATTTTTTGGTCGGCTGGGCTCACCGACATCTTTCCAACCTTGAACGCTGGCTTGAACAACGTCAGTACATTACTTCAGATAGTTTTACTGTCGCTGACATTTTGATGGTGCACGTACTTGCTGTAATCAAAGACGAGAGTCTGCTTAAACCGTTCAGCAATGTTAGAAGTTATCGTGACAGATGTTTAGACCGCCCGGCATGGCAGCGCACGATCGAGTCCTACAATAAAAACGTAGAGGCTGGCTAAAGGTTTGAATTAGGTCGATCGACTTTGAAGGAGTGTTTTAAAAATTTCAAGGTTTAGTTTCCGATGGTTCTACATCGGAGAAATTGGCGTCCCCTACCGAATTCGAATCGGTGTCTACTCCGTGAAAGGGAGTTGTCCTAGGCCTCTAGACGAAGGGGACATAAAAACTTTTTAAAATATCCGATTTCTTCGTTGGCCGCGTCGCTCACTCCTTTCGATGTACAGGAAGTACACCTCAGTCGCTCGCTCCTTGCCGCCTCGAACTCGGAAATTTTAAAAAGTTTTAACTTTTTAAAAACCGCTGCATTCTCTCAAAAAAAAACCAACGTTTGTTGGCTCTTTTAAAAAAATGGTGACCCGTCATGGATTTGAACCATGGACCCTCTCCTTAAAAGGGAGATGCTCTACCGCTGAGCTAACGGGTCATAAATTGCGGAACCGAACTTTTCTTATTTTATCGCTCTCTTGTCAATGACTTTTAAGTGCTCAAAATATAGACGCGAGGCCAATGGTTTGGCTGCGATCGGCACCCACAGACACTACATCCACAGCAACGCCCACTTGGTCTTGTATATAGTCCACGTAGGCCTTCGCAGCGGCCGGTAGCGCCTCTCGGCTGCGGCAGCCACTGATGTCGCTCATCCAGCCTTTAAACTCTTTATAAACCGGTGTGGCTTTGCCATTTTGGGCAAATAAAAAGTCGTTCGAAGCATGACCATCCGTTTGATAGCTGTGACACACTTTAATTGTGTCGAATGTGTTTAAAACATCAAGTTTAGTGAGGACAATGCTGTTGATTCCGTTGATCTGCACGGAATATTTGAGCGCCACTAAATCCAACCAGCCACAGCGGCGGGGTCGGCCCGTGGTGGCGCCAAACTCGGAGCCCTCGGCACGCAGCTTTTCGCCGACAGCGTCGATGAGCTCCGTGGGGAAGGGGCCTTCGCCAACGCGGGTGCAGTAGGCCTTGGTTACGCCCACCACTTTAGAAATTCGTTGCGGGCCAATGCCCGAACTCAAACAAGCGGATGAGCTCACAGTGGATGAACTTGTTACAAATGGATAAGACCCGTGAAAAATATCGAGAAGCGCGCCCTGGGCACCTTCGAATAAAAGTTTTTTGTCTTTATCCAGCCAGGTGTTGAGAGTTTCGCTGAGGTTATCAATCAGGTAAGGCTTAAAATATTCTGCCACCGACTGGAGTTGATCGTAAATTTGCGTGGCACTGATGGGCGGAATTTTATAAAGATGTTGAAAAAGACAGTTTTTTTCTTCGATCAATAATTCTAATTTACTCATCAACTGTGGAGAAAAAAGATCGCGAAATAAAATCGCACGGCGCGAGGAGCGATCCTCGTAGGCGGGGCCAATCCCGCGTTTGGTTGTGCCAATTTTGCTGCGATTTTCGCGAGCGGCGTCGAGATCTTTATGAAACGGCAAAACCAGCGTGGCCTGGCCGGCAATGCGAAAGCGCTCGGGGCCAATGTTGTAGCCTGCGGTTTTTACTTTTTCCATTTCGTCTTTGAGGCCAAATAAATCCAGCACTACGCCGCTGCCAATAAAGCACTGTGTATGAGCGTGAAGAATTCCCGAGGGAACAAGATGAAGGACCGTTTTTTTACCGCCGACGATGAGCGTGTGGCCGGCATTGGCTCCACCCTGAAAGCGCACAACGCCATCGGAGTCTTGCGAAAAATAATCTACAAATTTGCCTTTGCCTTCGTCGCCCCACTGCGCACCGACAATAATAACTGCGGGCATAGCCCCTCCCTTTTTAAAGCGGCACCAATCTAACGAAGGCTCCGAAGGATGTCAAAAATTGATGGCTTAGCGAATGATTTTACTCGCCCAGAGTGCAGAGGGAGGGAGTGTGTCAGAGGTTTTTTCTGACTGAATATAGTGCAGAATTTTTTCTACAGCCTCCTGCGAGGCTCTGGCGATGGCTTGGTGGGTGGTGGCCCCGATATGCGGAGTAAAAAAAATCTGCGCATGGTCAAGAAGTGCCGAGGATTTATCCAGCGGTTCGGCCGCGTAAACGTCAAGTCCCAGGCGAAATTGCGGGTTTTCGATGAGATGATTGAGCAGCGAACTAAAACAGATCACATCGCCACGGCTGGCGTTGATGAGAGTCGCGGACTCATGAAACCACTCCAAAGTGGACGCTTTGATCATATGAAAGGTTTCGGAGGTGAGGGGAACATGAAAGCTCACAATATCGGCTTTGCGTACCACTTCTTCGAAGCCCAAAAACACCGTGTTGGGGTGCAAACTTTGCTCCACATAAGGATCGTGAACGAGAATTTCTAAACCAAAAGCTTCGGCCATTTTTTTTACTTTGCTACCGATGCGACCCAGGCCAATGAGACCCAAGGTTTTGCCCATGAGCTCTTCGCCGATCAAAGCGCCACGCTCCCAGCGTCCCGATTTAACCTGAGAGCTTGCGCGGTCGTAATTGCGCTGAGTGGCCAAAATCAAGCCCAGCGTGTGCTCAGCGGCGCTTTGCGCATTGGCCTCGGGTGTGTGCATGACGGTGATATTTTTTTGGCCACAGGTTTTTAAATCGATATGATCAAAACCGCTCGTCGCGCTCACGATCACCCGCAGCTGTGGCATTTGCGTGAGAAGTTCCTGCGTGACTTGCACGCCACTGCGGATCAAAAGCCCTTGGCAGGTGGACCACTGATCTTTGAGCTCGCTGATGTTTTCGCAGGTGGATACATCAGCCAGTCCACTTTTTTTGAGTTGGATGAGCGAAGACTGCGAAAAGCGATTGGCGACAATAAGTTTAAACATTAGAGATTTCTATCTGGGATTTCTAACAGAGATTGGTGAATGGCGACACTGGTTTCTTCCAGATCCTGCAGAGTCATGGAGCCCATGTGGCCGATGCGTAAAACTTTTCCCTTGAGCTCGTCCTGTCCGCCCATGACCACAATTTTATATTTGTCTTGCAAGTGTTTTTGCAACTTTTGACTGTCCACGGGCACTGACAAACACGTTAGACTGGGGCTTGGGATCTGTGGAAAAAGTGTGACGCCGTTTTTTAAAACGTGACGACGAAATACTTCTGCGCGCTGTACATGCTCGTTAAAAATATTTTCTAAGCCCACACGTTCAACGTGCGCGAGTGCCACATTGAGAGCGCGCAGCAAACTGACGGCAGAGCTAAAGCGAGTTTGTGATTTTTCGTTGGCTTTTAATTCTTCGATGAGATTCCAGTAAAAGGTTTGAGTGGGCGCTATTTTTTTGGCGGCTTCCAGGGCGCGCTGAGAAAGGCTCAGCACAGTGAGGCCCGTGGGAAGGCTTAACGCCTTTTGTGACCCACTGATCAGTACGTCCACGCCCCACTCATCCATTTTAATTGGAAATGCGCCGAGACCGGTGACGGCGTCCACAATCAGCAGGCAGGTTGTATTTTTTGTGAGTTTCGAAATCTGTTCCACCGGCAAAAGCGCCCCGGTACTGGTTTCGCAGGCTTGGCATAAAATGGCCCGAGCTTCGGGATACTGCTTGAGGGCATCTGCGATTTTTTGCACGTCGATGGCAGAACCCCAAGGAAACTTAAGCAGAATGGATTTGTATCCAAGGGCCAACGCCAATTCGTGCCAACGCGCTCCAAACTTTCCACTATCTATGGAGATCACAGTGTCGCCGCGCTGGAGAGTATTCACCATGGAGGCTTCCATGCCGCCTGTGCCAGTGGCCGTGAGCACAAAGCACGGCTGCCCAGTCATAAACACAATTTTCAGGCGTTTTAAAATTTGCGCCAAAATGGCTTCGAACTCGTCGGTTCGATGGTGGATAACAGGAAGAGCTAATTCTTTGAGCACTTCCTCGGAGAGCGGCACCGGGCCCGGCGTCATAAGCTTATACATGAGCTTGGAATCATTCATTTTTTTAATTTCTGCCTTGAAAGCGCAAAAGTCAAAAGGTAGCTTATTTGAGCATGAAAAAAGCGATGTTACTTTTATTCTGTATGAGCCTCAGCTCCTGCGCCTATCGCTTTGGCCCCCACCAAAGGCAGCTTCCCGGTGGACATCAAAAAATCCATGTAAAAATTTTCGAAAACCGAACGCACGAAGTGGGAATTGAATCCGACTTCACCAATGCGTGTATTCAGGAGCTGGCGCGCACAGGTGTGGCCACGGTGACCACCGAGGGTAACGCCGAAGTGGTTTTAGAAGCGGTGATTCACGCGGTTTCCTATCTCGGTAAATCGGCCGTGAGTTTTCAGACCGTGCCAGGACAAGAGCGAAGTTTGATTTCGGAATATCAAACCCACGTGAACGTGGTTTTTAGATTGCTGGATAAACAAAATAAAGAATTATGGCAGGGGCAGATCCTCGGGGAACGAAACTACAAAGCACCGCAATTAAGAGTGCTGGGCCTCAGCACCGCCAACCCCATTTACAATCAAAGCGCGCGTCGACAAGTGATGAAAATGATCGCTAAGGATATGGCGACCGAAGTGATGTCTGACATGACGGAGAATTTTTAAATGGAGTTTCAACTTTCGTCGTTTGAAAAAACAATAAAAACCCAGATTCGTCCGATTTATTTATTTTTTGGCGAAGAAGAATTTTTTGTACAAGAGGCCCTCCGGGTCCTCGAAAATGTAGTCCTCGACGGTGGAACCCGAGACTTCAACTATGATTCTTACTACGCCAAGGAGACACCGACGTCGCAAATTTTTGATGTGGCCGAAACTCTGCCCATGATGTCCACGCGCCGATTGGTGATCGTGAAGGGCATCGAAAAGTGGACCGAGGCCGACTGGGAAGTTTTAACCAGCTACATCGGCAACCCCTCAGAGTCCTCCGTGGTTGTGCTAACAGCGCGCACTCTGGATAAGCGAAAAAAAGCCCACAAGCTTCTCCTCGAAAAAACCGAAGCTCTCGAGTTTAAAAAGCCCTACGACAACCAAGTTCCCAGTTGGATTCAGTATATGGCACAAAAATGCGGAGTGACCATTGAACCCGACGCGATTCAGTTGTTGCATCAGTTTGTTGGCAGTCAGCTGAAGGATCTTGAAGGCGAAGTGATCAAGCTGTCGCAGTATATCGGCGAGCGAAATCAAATTCTTGTAAAAGACGTGATCGAAGTTGTTTCGAAAATCAAAGTGCAATCGGTTTTCGATCTGGCCCGTGCCATCGGTGAAGGCGACAAGGCGCGAGCACTGCTTTGCCTCTCTCAGTTGTTGTCGCATGGACAGAATGAAGTGGGAATCCTTGCTTTGGTTTCGCGCCACGTGCGAATTTTAAGGGCCGTGCGCAAAGCGCAGCGCGAAGGTTTGCGAGGTCCACAAATGGCAGCCAAGGTGGGAGTGTCGCCGTACTTTTTGCAAGAGTACGAAAGCCAGGCCCGTGGTTGGAGTGAAAAGAAAATCGAAAATGCGTTTAAAGCCTTGGTCGATACCGACAGAGCTCTGAAATCGTCGCCCATGTCGTCGCATATTTGGTTAGAAAATTTTGTTCTGCAGACCTGCCGCTAGGAAAATCCGTTATAGCGGTAAAAACCGGTCCAAAACATTTTTCGGAGCTTTAAGAATTCCACGCCCGGTCTTTTTATGAATAATAATACTAGCGGGAACAACCGCTGTGAGAAACATATCACAGCCGCCTCCAAGACCCGTTTCACAGCCAGCGGCAATAAAGTCTGTGTTTACTGTGGCGTCTTGTTGTTTGATCAATTCAAGAATAATAGGGTCTTGCACGTAGTATTCCTTTTCGAGAAACGGCTGAACGACTCGACGGTACTCAACAACCAGTTGGTCACCAAAAATTTCTTTGTATTTGGCGAGAACATCTTTCACCAGCGACATTCGGTACGGATCGTTTTCGGAAGAGTCAGTTTTTTCGAAGACCACATTTTTATTCAGAAAAATAGCCGTGTGCATAAGCATCGAGGTGTCTTCGGCCACCAGGGATTTTTCGCGAATCACCAGCATGTCCCACAACTGCACGTCATCGTCGGCAATCACGGTGGAAACTATGTCCACTTCGTCGTTGGCGGTCCAGCGAGAAGGCACTGTGAGCCTGTAGGTTTGTTTTTTAAACAAAATAGCATTTAAATTTTCGAATGTTGTATTCCAGCAGTTGGTCACAGTGCTTAAGCCATTTTTTCGAAGAGCCCAAAGATCCATGCCGCTATCGGTATCTAGAAGATATTCGTATTTTTGCGAATACAAGCCATCCGTGATGTGAAAAATGGGGGAGAAGCTCTGGTTGATCACAGCTTGAATACTCGGAGGTAGAAAATCACTCAAATCATACTTGCGCGAAGTTTCGTAAGCGACTTGAGAGGGCGAGCCATAAAAGGCGTTGAGGGAGTCGAATTGAGCCTGCGACACCTTTCCGAGCTGAACCGAAAGATAGTAGCGATCCTGCTCGTAACTGAGTTCGGCAAACTTTTTGGAGTTTTTCTTTTCGACGTTGGCAGCGATATTCAAATCTGCGAACTCTGGAAAAACGGTTGAGAATGAAAGTTCTCCCGCAAAGACCGAGGTGGAAAAAAGAAGGGCGACTAAAAAATTGAATGTACGCATTGATGGCTCCTGCAGACATAAGGGACGTTAAGAACTTATGAAGGTTGGGAGCAATTTAACTGGAGTCGGTATTATTTGAAACTGCGCTTGTAAAGAATATAGAAGGCGGGTCTTAGATCTGACAAATCAAAAGGAAGGAAGTTGCTATTCCACTCCGGCCTTCCGCGAGCTGCAATAGGCTCACGGAAAAGGGACTTGCAAGGGGACTTTAGCGCCTGCGGCGCTTGTTCCGGTCCCGTACCTTTTTACTTGCTGACCTGGATGCTCATGCGGCCGATTTTACGAGAAGCAGTTTGTCTCTTGTAAACGCCTTTTTGAGCGGCTTTATCGATGGCGCTTGAAAAAGCACTAAGAGCTGCTGCTTTTGCGGCCTTATCACCAGTGGCGATGGCAGTGCGTAGCTTTTTTTCAGCAGTGCGAACGGCACTTTTTGTTTTTTGGTTGCGATCTTTTCTTACAAGAGCCTGACGTGCTTGCTTTTCGGCTGACTTAATATTTGCCAAGGTAATTCCTCCACAGTAGTCTGAATGAAAGTTTCTATTATAAAAGACGCGGGGATACAAGCCTTTTTGCCTTCGAGGGTTAACTACTTGTCTAAAAATAAACCGACCAATAAACCGACTCACTTACCTCCTAAAAGCGAACAGAAAATAAAAAATTCCGTAGCAAAATCAGCTATTTATTTTGCCTCCGGCACGCTCATGAGTCGCGTGATGGGGTTGGTGCGAGACGCTCTGCTTGTGGCGATATTCGGGAAAACCGTGTCGGATGCATGGCTGGCGGCTTTTCGATTTCCCAATTTGTTTCGTCGGATTTTTGGCGAAGGGGCGCTTTCGGCCTGCTTTATACCGTTATACGTAGAGTACAAAGATCGCAAAGACGAAAAGTCCTTGGGGCAATTGACGGCGGGAGTACTGGGCCTATTGCTTGCGGTTTTGGTGCCTCTCACCGTGCTCTTTGTGCTGGGCATGGACTCGGTGATTCGCTCGTGGGTGCATGGCAAAGGGTTTACCGATATTCCGGGTAAAGTGGAACTCACTGTGAGCATGACAAAAATCATGTTTCCATTTTTGTTGCTGATGACATTGTACGCCTATCTGATGGCGGTGCTGAATGCGCATAAAAAATTCCTGCTGTCGTCCATTGCCCCTTTGTTTTTTAATGCCATCATCGTGGCTGCCAGCCTGTATTGCTATTACGCCGATTTTATCTCTGCCATTTTCCTTTCGTGGTCGGTGATTGCCGGTGGGGTTGTGCAGTTTTTAGCGCTTGTGCCGTCGTTTTTAAAGTTAAAAACCTCCTTCGACTGGCGCCTCAGCAGTCTAACATCTGTTCCGGTAAAAAGAGTGTTGAAGGCTTTTTTGCCCAGCATTGTTGGGTTGGGAATTATCCAGTTTATGGGATTGGTAAATATTTCGTTTGCCAGCCAACTGCAAGAGGGATCGGTGACGTACATTTACTTGGCGGATCGTTTGCTAGAGTTGCCGCTATCGTTAGTGGCGGTGAGTTTGGGAACGGCGCTTTTGCCAACACTGTCCGAGGCCATCAGCCAGAATGACGAAACAGGATTTAAGTTTGAGCTCTTCAAAAACATTAAACTTCTCCTGCTACTTTGTATTCCTGCCTCTGTAGGAATGTGGATGACCTCGTCGCTCCTCGTTTCCGTGCTTTTTGAGCGAGGCGCGTTCAGCGCCGACGAAGTCGCGGTTGTTGCGGCCATTGTGAAAGTCTACGCCTTTACCCTTGTGGGCGCGTCGTTGACGCGGATTCTTGGCCAAGCGTTTTACGCCGAAAAAAGCACCACGGTGCCGGCCCTGGCATCGGCGGTGGGCTTTGTGGTCCATCTTTTTATGGCGCCATTTTTAATGCAGCGTTGGGGCGTGGAGGGCCTGGTTATCTCTACGGCGTTTAGCACATTTCTTAATTGTTTTGCTTTGGTGATTTGGTTTTACACCCGGCATGGGAGTTTGTACTTTGCTGAGCTGTTTTGGTTTTGTGCAAAAATACTGGTGGCTAGCACTGCCATTGTTGGCGTTTGTTGGCTGCAAAGCGTGTACTTTACGCCCACAGCTTTTTTGCAAAAAGTGATGGTTCTGCTGTCGGTGGTTTTTTTAAGTGGCGTTTTGTTTTTTGTGGCGGCTCGCATGTTACGAGTGGAAGAGGCGCAGTGGTTGTTTAAGCGTTTGCAAATTCGTTTAAAGAAGTAAGTTAAAGTCATTGGACTTCGTAAAAGCCCAATTAAATGTTTAAGGACCCGCTTCGGTGGTTGCAGGGTTGGCCTTCCACACTCCGTCAGTTCCCACGGGAGATCCTGGGTAGTTAATAAAGCACGACGCGCCACTCACGTCATAGGTGGCAGCTGCTTCTGGAAAAACTGCTGTTCGAGCCGAGAAAATGGGGCAAGGTGTAACCACCGCCGCTAACGGGCCCCCGGCGGATGAGCAATGAAAATTCCATTCCTCGGGCGGGCGCCCGGTGAGGTGCACGAGGCGATTTCCGGGAGCAGCTTCTTGAGTGTATTCGTAAAATTCGATGGTTCGCACATTGTAAGCGGAGTCTACTTCGGCAACTTGCATATGGACTTCGCAGCCCGTGGGTACGCCGGTGTACTGTATATGATATCCATCGGACACAGTTCCAGAACCAGATACGAATTCTGTGATCGGCGTGCGCAGAGTTTGTCCCGCAGCCGTCGCCATATCGGTTGCCGAGTACTCATTTGTCGCGCAGGAGATCTCAGCATACTCGCAAGGGACCCATCGACCGGTTTTAAAAATAATGTTCCAACCCGTGGGTGTGTTTGAAAGGTGCGTGGACGGTGTAAATACAGTGTAGTCTTCCGGGTCCAAAGGGCCAGCAGGGAGGTTCGACGAGAGTCCGGTGGTATCAAAACGCGGAAGATTTGGACAGCCATCTGCCACCGAGTCGCAAAAATAAGAGCCAAAGGGATAGTACAAACTATTAAACTGATGAAATCCAGTGGTCGCGTTGGCAACTGCGGCGGGTCGATCGGCGTTTGCGACGGAAGTATCATCGTTGTCGAAACTTGTGCCATTTTGTGCAAGCTCTGTGGAGAAAAACGATTGTCTCAGTCCTCCGGCGCGAAAAACATTCAAGAGATGTCGAGTGGCCGAAATGGTTGCTATATTGTAAGTATTAAGTCCAGCGGTGTCGTTGAGCATTCGCTGGCGCGTGAGATTTCGACACATAAAAACACTTCCTGGTCGCGCATTGGAAACGCGAAAGTTAAGGGTGCCCGGGTTTGGATCGTCGCAGGCGCGGAAGGGTCTTGTGCCACCATTGGCTGCATAGTCAATATTTGCAGGTGTCGATGGAGAGGACGCTGGTGGATCAGATGTTGGAACAAAAGTGTTGATGGCTTCGGAGGTGTCGCCGTCGTCAGCTAGGGGAGTTTCCGCAGCGTCCACGTCGCTAATACGCAGCGGTCGTGCTGGGTCGGCCATGTTTAACGGGTATTGGAATTTTTCTGTGACGGAACAAGACGGTGGATTTGCGGTGTTACCATCTCTGCCATCGTACTGAACGGTGATCGTCACTTCGTAACCCGCATTGAACCGAACAGACGGGGGAATTTGGCCAATTCGCATCGCAGCCGCTGGTGCGCCTGCTGGAAAGTTTACGCCGCTGTTCAAGCCTGGAGGAAATACATTGAGCATTCCCGTAGCGCTGCTATTTGGCATGGCGGCATGGTCGTAAGCACCTCCGCAGGTTCCGCCGATGACGGCGCCGGTGGCTGTATTAAAAAGTCGAATTTGTAGAAAAGCCTCTGGATCAAAAAGCCCGGTATTGGAAGTGGCAGAGTCCTCAACGCCCACGGGATTCGGAAAAATGGTGCTCAGTGGAGGCGAAGCTGAGGATGCTTGCAGACCGGGCGGGGTGCAAACTGCGGGAAAGTTATTGTGTAGTGTTTCAAGAGTCGAAATAGTACCCATGATGAACGTGTAAGGACGAAGAAGCGTAAGTGGATTTCCTGTTACGGGATCACCTGTGGTGAAAGGCGTGTTGATGACGTCTGCGGCTCCGGTATTTGCCCAACGGTCTGCATAGTCCAGTCCCTCTTCTGAAGCTGACGGCACATCTGGAACCGTGACGTGACTTTCCGGCACAGGTAAGGATCCTCCTCCGGGGCCTCCTGGAGCTGGAGCAAATCTGTAATGATCTCGCACCAATCCCTTGCCTTTAAATTCGCTCATCAAGCGTTGCGCTTCGGCTTTGCAACTTGCATTGAAGGTGAGGTTTTTTCGCGCGGAGGTTTTATCTCCCAATGTGACGGAAAGAATGGCACCCACAAGAATGGCAAGTAAAACCATGCCCACAACGGCTTCGATGAGAGAGAATCCTTTTTGGGACCTGATAAAAAGCATATGTAAGTATCGGGTTTGTTTACAAAAAACTCAAGATGGTCTAGCTAAAAAGCTGTATCAAAGCGAAACAACATGAACGGATTCTGGGAAATTTTTGGGGGGGGAACAGTAACAATAGAAAAATGAACGTGTTCCAGTGGAATTGCCAGCCATTGTGTTGCATTTTGAGTCGGCTTCAGTTCCGAATCAAGCAATAGGCACTCGCTGAGTATATCCTTTTTTGTCGTTTGCGAGAAAATAAAGCTAGGTTTATTGTAAGGAAACAGCCAATAACTCTTATTTTTAAATTGAATAATGTTCGTATTATGTGAAGTTTTCTCATCCGCACGCATGTGCTGAGCTCTTAAAAACACGCCAGGGGAATATTCCAAATAATTGTTTTTTAGAAACATTTGCAGATCATGGGTAAATAAAATATTTTTATAAGTATAGAGGTAAATATCTGGAGGCTTGGCTTGCAGAGCCGCTAAGATTTCACGGCTTCGAGTGACTTCCCCAGGACCAATAAACAAGTAGTAGGTATTATCTTGAGGGAGCAGTCCGATGATGTCGTATACTGAAACGGCTGGATTCTCTTTTTCATAAGTCTGTAATTGGGAAATAAATTCTTTTTGCAAGATATTGCCGTTGAACTGTTGATTGACCGTAAATTGTTTCCAGCAGAGCCAACAAGCGGCGGCTATCAACAGAGGGGAAAGCCACTTTAAAAGGGGTCGGGAGCTGCAGAAATGATCCAACGAGCAAAACTGGATTGCAATTAAAGGAGTTAAAAACGGCCCCAGAAAAAAAGGCAGTTTTTGATTGTAAAGAAGAACTAAGCTCAGCAAACAAGCACCGTACAAATGGAAGAAAGAATGAATGGGATCTTTTTGTTTAGAAAATATATGGACAAAAAATAAAACCAACCACCCAACGAGTAAAAGTGTGTGTACCATACTTAGTCGTAGAAAACGAAGTACGTACATAAAGTCCATGGATTTAAAAAATAGAGCACCTCCCAGGTCGGGATCGAAACTTTTTAGATAAAAGTCGCCAGCTGATTGGATGGCGGAAAGTAAAGTATGTTCTGGTTGGGTAAACCCCAAATACGATAAAATAAATAATGCAAATGTTAACGGAATCAGTAGAGATATAAGGGTGGTTTTTCCAATAGATTGCTTGTCCGAACTTTGCTGGGACAAGAAATGGCAACCTATTAGAAATTGCATAGCAATAAAAATGAGAGCTTTTGGTGTGGTGAGCAAAAGAGCCGTGTTCAGTAGCATAAACCACAGAAGGTATTTTCTGCGGGGTTTGAAATCTTGAAAAACAAGAAACAAAAAACAAGTATGAAGAAGTAGAGCTAGAATATCCGCACGGATGCGGAAGCCTTGATTGAAGAACAGGCTCGAGGTGAGACAAACGAGAATAATGGGAAGGAACAGGTTTTTTTTTTGGTAAATCTTCGTAAAAGTTGCGGCGACCAAAACGACGGAAGTGAGAGCGATCAAAGCAAAAACGATGCGCGAGACTTCGTAAATTAACAAGTTATTGTTGCTCCAAAAAGCCGTAATAAAAACTACCATGTGGAAAAACCATTTATAATAAACAGATTGAACAGCACCAACAGAGAGGGCTTTTTTACTTAAGGCGAGAAGCCAGATTTCTGAATCAGAAAAATAACAGATTGTGGCGAGGTGGATGAATAAGCCGCTGAAGGCGAGGCACAGAAGTAAATAAAATGTTTGAATTTTCGGTAAGGCAATGCGCATATATAGTTAACTATGAGTCTAACGATCTGTACCGTTGTTTACAACGAAGAAAGAAATCTTTCCACAATCGAGCACAACATTCGTTTACTCTGGGAAACAGCTCCTTCAGTGCGATTTCTGCTTATTGATAATGCGTCAACGGATCAGTCACCTTTAGCTCTGCGGGTGCTCAGTGCAAAGTACGGGATTCGCCATATTCAAAGAGCGCAAAATCACTTGCCGCAAGCTCGTCAACAGGCTCTGCAATTAAGTTTAACGAAGTGGGTTGGGTTTATTGATGCCGATTGTCGAATTGATGAGGATTGGGTTTCTAATATGGGCCAACGCATTTTAGAGGTTGCAGGTCCAGTTGCGGCGTTTGGTGGTCCATGGCAAATAACGGGGGAGCGATCTGCACTTTACCAGGGGTTGTTTAGCTCGTTTCTTGGACACTTTGGAAACTGCTACTTACGGAATCAATTTCAAAAAAGCTATGTTGACCATTTGCCAACCGCTAATGTTTTTTACTCTCTGGAACACGTTTTGCTGGTGGGAGGATTTTCGTCGCCCCATCCCCATGTGGGAGAAGATTTAGACTTAAGCTACCGGCTTCGACGGCACGGCCTTAAGATTGAGTTTAATCCTAAGTTAAAAATTCAGCATCAGTTACCAACGTCTTTGCGAGCGTGGTGTGCCAAAATGTTTTTGTATGGAACAGCTCGCGGTGAAGTGCTTTCGAGGTATAAAAAAATCAATTCTTATAAATCGATGGTTCCGCTTTTATTTTTACCGATTTTTTTATTAGCTGGGTATTTTTCAACACATTTATTTTTAGGTGTTCTTGCTTTTTACTTACTGTCTTGCTTTTTTTGTTCGCTAAACTGGAGAAAGCTACGCCTCTGCTTGCAAATTTTTCTATGGATGCTGGCAACTCATACTTTTTACGGGTTCGGCATTTATTATGGCTGTAAAATTTCGTTGCAAGCTTCGTTAAAAAAGAGGCTCGCCCAATGGCGCCATAGAGGCCCAGCATGGGAAGAAAAATCAACTTAGTTTCTTTGTCTTGGTAAAGAAAGCCCAGCCCGCGCTTCAGTTGCTCTAGCTGGAAAACGACTTTTTCAGGCTGCAGCTGGGCACCTTGGGTCCAAGACTTTCGAAAAACCCCATACAGCGAAGTCTTTGGCTGGTGAAACACGCTCCAGCGAGAGGATAATTGAATCTGTAGCCCAACATCGGCCCAGGATGAATTTAATAAATATTCCTCACCAGCTCGCGAGTTTCTCTCGTCAAACGAAATTTTGTTCTGTTGAAGGAGCTGCCGTGGGTAGAAACAGCACCCTCCAAGGAGAACCGGTGAAGTTGTCTTTAGTTTTTGATAACTTTTGGCCCAGGCATTACACATATAGTTGTAAAACTGATCGCTCATCGTCGATGTTGTTTCGCTGAGATAAAATCCCCCGGCGGCATGGGTTGGCCTCTTTTGATGAAACTGTGTCATCTGTTGCAAATAATTGCGGCGAGGCAAATAACAATCTTCATCCAGAAAAAAGACAATTTCCCCTTTCGCAACTTTGATGCCTTGGTTGCGCGCGCTTGCAATGCTGTGTTTAGGAGTTGCCACGATACGGTAGTTCAATTCGCCGGCGAATGATCTTATGGTTTGCTGGTGCCGTTGTTCTGGGTTTGTTGCGCAAATAAGCACTTCAAAGTTTTTGTAGCTTTGGCTTTGCAGAGAGGTAAAGAGTCTTTTTAAAAACGCAATATTGAATCTTGAGGCTACGATGATAGAAATCATGCTCATTTTAGCCCAACTGTCTTAAAAGCCAACCAGCCCAATTTTTTGCAAATAAAAATACATCGGTAGGAAAAACGAACTGCTATCAGGGTTCGCGGCGCCAGCGGCAATGGTTCGAACATGGATTGGAAGAAGCCATAGGATGCGAGAGTGATTGAATGCAGTCGCCAAAAGGTTTTCGAGCAAAGGGAGTATAGCCACCAATACAGTTGGACCATTTGTTTGCCAATAAACCGATCAAACAGGGTTTTTAAAAACAGCAAAAATCGATTTCCATCGGTGAATTGCGATTGATAGCCCAAAATAAAAAACAGCGCGTAAAGCTCTAATCCAGCACGCAACCACATCGGGGCTTGGTCGGTGCTTGACGACATTTGCTTGAGTTGATGACCATACATTTTTGTTTGTACGGCGGCGCCGATTCCTTGCAAAAAGGCCTTGCGCAAAAGGCTATGCAAATTGAGTTGGGTGTTGTGATAAACCGCCAGATCTAAAAAATACCCATGGGCACCGTATTTAAGGGCCAAGATGGTGTTGAGTGGTGTTTCACTGCCGCCGTAGATGATCTCTTCGGTAAAACGAAAACCGTTTGCAAAAATAAAAGCTTTGTAAGAGGCATTACCGCCGAGAAGTGCTGTTGATCGCGAGGTTTCGATGAAATTGGCATGGATCCAATTGGCGTTGTTTGCATGATAAATTTGGTCACAGAGTGAAGAATTTTGTGTGAGCAAGTAAGGCCCGCCCACCGCCGCCAAGTGGGAAAAGCTGTGGTGGTAAGCGAAGTGTTTTTGCAAAAATGCGGGATCCGTGACTTCGCAGTCGTCGTCTAAAAACAGAATCACCGAACCCCGTGCGTGGAGAGCTCCATGATTTCGCGCATGGTTAACCCCTGGGTGTGGCGCGCATAAAAGTTGGACTAGCGAAGAGTCTTTCAGCGGAGACGATTTTTTTTGCAGTTCGGAATTGTAAACAACGAGCACTTCGAAGGAAGCGCGAACCATGTTTTGTAGTTGAAGGGACTCAACAAGCCTGATAAGGCTGTCGGGTCGATTCGTTGTAGGAATCACCACTGAAAGCATTGAACAAAACTACTGATAAGGTCTGACTGTGTCAACGCGGTTCGAGCAAAAGCCATTCCATGGATTACATTCTCGCGGGCGGAGTTATGTTTACGCTGTGCCGGCCGCTGATGACGTCTGCAATGATTTATGGAAGCTCAATGGCACGTGGCGAAAAGGTTTCTGGAATTACGATAAATTTTTGCGTTCTTTGGAAAAAGCTCAAAGGTCTGGTTACTCCAGCTTTGTGATGTCTGAGCTCGTGTTTGCACTCCCGCAATGGGAGTCGATGTTTCAGGAGATAAAAATGGCAGGACTGACTCCGGTTCTGCAAGTGAGCAGTGAAGAAAGCTTAACTCACTTTGCCGCGTTCGTTGCGCAAAATCAAATTGGGGTGGAGCGATGGATTGTTGACCAGTGGCCAAACTGGCAGGTCTTACGGTCTTTAAAAAAAACCAACACAGTCAGTTTAAAAATGCTCGGTACTCGTTCGAACAAGTGTCTTTATAATCTTGATCAAATTCCCAAAGATTTTTATAGCGACATGGAGTTTTATTTTCCCTACCATCTCGATAAAAAGCAAAAGCTTCGTCCTCGAGAGGTGGTTGCTTGGCAGAAACACGTTCAGAAAAACCATCCACAGCTCAATGTTAAGGGGGTTAGCGGCGTAGATGTGTTTGAACCACGAATCGGAGAGGAAATGGAGTTGGAACCTTGCCATCCTCCGCTATTTTGCTCGGATCCTTCCTTGCTGCCGCAGGTATCGGTGGTGATTCCCACTTATAACAATGGATTGTATTTGCTAAATACTTTACGCCATCTTGAGCGGCAGACTCTTTCGAAAAACTGCTATGAAGTGGTTGTTGTGGACGATGGAAGTTGCGACAAAATAAGCGAAAATTTAATGAATTTAATCAAAGACTTTCAAATGCCCATCCGTCTTCTCTACTATCCACGCATGCAGCTGCGAAAGATGGGAGATGGTCAATTTCGTGCAGGTCTTGCTAGAAACTATGGTGTGAAGTTTGCGAGAGGAGAACTTTTAGTTTTTCTCGACTCGGATATTTTAACGCCTGCCGATTTTTTAGAAAAAACTTTGGCTTTGCACGAGCAGTATGAGGTTGTTCAGTGGCGTCGGGATTACTTTCATAAAAAAGTCCCCAGCATTCGGATGCGCTACGAAGATGTTGTGGAGACTCAGCACTGCTACGTGCCTGAAGGCGGCTACTGGCATCGTTTTTACGAGCAGGCTGGCGAAAAAGGTTGGATGCAAGTGGCGGATCATTGGAAGTACGCTTGCACCTATGGATTTTCGCTTAAAAAATCGTTGTTTAAAGACGTCGGTTGGTTTCGCAAAACCTTTTGTTTTTACGGATTGGAAGACACTGATCTCGGCTGGCGCTTGGCGCAAAGAGGGTGTTCGTTTCATCTCGAGCCGACGCCGGTGTATCATCTGTTTCACGAGAATTCCCGTTCGGAGTATTTCAACTCGGCCTACAAGCGGCAGAAGTTGTTGAAAGCAACGTCAGAGATCTTCTTTTACAACAATCTCTCCCCCGAGATCTATCGGGTGTTTCAGTATTTGTTGAACAGCTGGATTTTTTGAGGAGAGTGGTGGCTTCGGATAGCCTTAATCTTTCACTGCCGTTGCGGCATCGGTGGGGGTGTTTCAGAAGTGTTGGATGTGCGGTGAATGATGGGGTTGGTGTCTGAAAAGAATGGATTATTCTTTCATAGAGAGTTTTAGCTGGGTTATCGGAGTTATTTCCGGCAATGTCTAGGATAAGAAGTCCATGCTCATACACGGACTGACAACTAGAAAAGGTTGAATACTCAAATACACTTCTCGCCAATTGGTTTTTGGACAGCTAAAAATGAGTTACTTCTAAATTCGATATTTATGTTCTCTTTGATCCAAAAATCCATCCCACATGAACTGGAATCCACATGGAATCGAGGAAGATCATAAAGGTAGGGATTAACCGTATACTGACTACAATCTGTATTTGCCGTATTGAGATTCTCAATCGTATGAACGCTTCCATCATCACAGGTCACAGCACCGATGTTATTCTTTACAGTAAAGCCAAAAGATTTTCCTGCGTACTTAACTAAATAATAATAATTTTCATAATACTCCTTATAATCTGGAGAATACCAAGTCAGTGATGTGTACTCAAAAAAACTTTGATTGTTTTTCTCTGCAACAAACGAGATTTCATCCTGAATTCCCTGAAAGAGTCCTGATGGGATCTGTACAGGATTTTTAAAATTGAGCTTGATATATCCATTTTTGCTTACGGCAGACATCAGGTCGGCTGACTGCCGAACAGCCAACAAGTTCATGATTGAAAACGATTTGTCGGTAAAGCGATTTATTGATTCCGTTAAGCATTGAACACTTTTGCGATAGGCATCACATCTTGGTAGTGCTGCTTCTGAGCCATTAACCGAGCCAAAACTTATTAACATGCCAATTAAAAATAATGATTTCTTCATCGAAGTCCCCTGTAAAAATTCTGAATTGTTAAATAGTGTTTAATGGACCAGCTTAAGTGTCAACAAAAGTAATGGACTTGGAGCACCCTGGTCACTACAAGATCAATAAAACCTACCCAATACCAAATAATCCCTCACTCCAACACCTCGCCCGTCTATTAAAGAAGTGCCATTCTTTCCGTGAATTCCTCCGATGCAAGCATCTATGTTGATGCCGCTGCGGCAGCACGTGTGGCGTCAATCCGGAAACTTTTTTTTCAAAAAAGTTTGACCAGTGTTTCTGCGTGTTTGGATTGTGTCTAAGAAGCTATTAGGTTGTTGCCTGTGGAGCATTATTGGCGTTGCGAAAACTCGCGCTATAGATCAGTTTTTGTAGGTTTAATGACATTTTAAAGATTTATTTTTTTAAATTGTCCGGCTCATATATTTCTCAAAAATGAAATATAAAAACCCGTGTTATTGTTTTTTTGAAAGCTAAAACTCAAATGAATGAGCAGCTGAAAAGGAGAAATCATGCAGGTAAGTTCTGTATCAGACGAACATCTCTTAACTTGTTTTGCAAACGCAGTTCGCAGTGAGCGAAAAATTACCCATCACGTGTTAGCGTTGATTGGTGAAATAGACCGACGGAAACTTTATCTACGCAAAACTTATACCAGTCTTTTTGATTTTTTAGTGAACGACTTTGGGTATAGTCCTGGATCTGCCATGCGCCGTATTGATGCTGCGCGATTGCTTTGTGAGTTGCCGGAAACAGCGCAGAAATTTCAGGAGGGGACTCTTACTTTATCCCAGGCCACCCAAGTTCAGCGTGCAAGTCGCGAGTTGAAGAAGATTAAAAATAAGAATCTCAGTACAGAGAATAAGCGCGAGTTGATTTTGCAGATTGAAAATTCCACGCAAAAACAAACCGAGCAGCTTATTGCAACGACTTTGGATTTACCGGTTGTGCCTCAGCAAAAACAGACACTGCATCGTGATCAATCGGTAACTTTGACGATCACTTTTACCCACGAGCAAATGCAAATTTTGCAGCAGGCGCAGAATATGATTTCGCACACGGTGGTGAGCGAGGACTGGGCGGAGGCGCTGACCCATTTGGCTAGGAGAGAATTAAAACGCCGAACGAGCGTGCGCGAGATTAACTCTGCGCGTAGCTTTGGAGCCACGAAAGTTGCTGCCGTAGCGGCAGTGAAAACAATTGGGAGTGTTGAAGTTACCCCCTTGGCTACTAGCTCGAAAGGCAATGGTAAAGCTTATTCATCTACCTCTGCGATAGTAAAACCAAATAACCAATTTACTTCTACCAATAAACGCCGGGCGCTGCCGGCGGCGGTTCGCAAGGCGCTGCTGTATGGGGATGCGGTTTGTGCTTACAAAGATGCAAATGGTAAAATATGCGGGAGCCAACGATTTTTACAAATCGATCATATTCACAGTTGGAGTCGAGGGGGAACAAACAATCGCGAAAATTTGCAGGTTTTGTGTGGAGTTCACAACCGACTTAAATTTCAAATTGAATAGCCAGGAAAGTTCATTGGATATTCGTAGTCTGTGAGGCATCGGGCAAAAATCTTGGGCCGACTTTAACTGCCGCTACGGCAGTAAGGAGCTCAGTTTGTTACATATAAATGAGTAGAGGCTGGTGCATACACAAAGCTAAAATACACAAGGGGAGGATGCTATTCATTGCTGATGGGTGCTATCAGCTTTGTATCTTTATTTTTTTTGCCGGAAGTTTTTTTAGGTTAGAGAACCCTTGCCTTCTTTTCTATTGCCGCTGCGGCAGTGATGAACTTAGTTTGTTTTCTTGCGCGAAGATTTTGCCTTCACCTTTTTCAACTGCTTTACTGCCTTCAACTGTTTCTTCGCCTTGTCCCACAGCACTTCCTTTTTCTTCACGGAAAGGGCGCAGTACTCTTTCCAGCTTAAGCTCGAAATCTTAAAAGCTGTTTCGATGCGCTTGACCACTTTTGTATTTGCCAGGCGCAGGGATTTTTCGGGATCGAGATCCAGCAGGCGTGCGACTTGCGCCAAGGTGAAAAGTGTATCGCCGAGCTCTTCCATCTGATGGGCTTTGTCTTTGCCGCGCAAGGTGGCCTTGAGTTCGCTCACTTCGGACATAAATTGTTTAAACACATCGCTCACTTTGTACCAATCAAAGTCGATGGTGCGGGTTTTTTTGCCAATTTTCACTGCGCTCAATAGTGAAGGGAAATTGCGTGGCATTTTAAAAATTTCGGTGGAGTTGATTTTTGCAGATTTGGTTCTTTCCCAGGTCTGCTTTACGCTGTCGGCAGATATTTGCTTTTTGTCCAACGCAAATACATGCGGATGTCTTTCAATCATTTTTTCGCTCAGCGAATGGATCACATCATCCAAAGAAAAATGCCCCGCCTCTTGCGCCATTTGGCTTTGAAACACCACCTGGAAAAGCAAATCTCCGAGCTCTTCTTTTACATCCTCCGGCGTTTTGTGGAGAATAGCGTCTTCCAGTTCTAACGCCTCTTCGACGGCATAGGGAGTGAGGCTTTCGGGAGTTTGTTTTTGATCCCAGGGGCAGCCGGCGCGCAGAGAAGCCATGATTTTTTTAAGATCGTCGAGAGTTTGTCGTTTCATGTGGAAACCTTTGATGTTATGTTTTTGTGATGCAATTTTACGTAGTAAATAACACAAAATGGCGAGTGTCAGAAGTTTTTTTAAAGTGGCTTCTCAAACATGTTTCCAAAGACCTCGCAAAAACGGCAAAGCATCGCAAGGCTCTGAAAAAACAAGTGGGCATTGTCTTTATTGATAAAAAAGCCATGCGCAAGTTGAACAAGCAGTATCGTCAAAAAGACAAAGTGACGGATGTGTTGAGTTTTGCGGGCGGCGGTGAAGTGATGGATGACGACGCATTTTTGGGCGATATCGTGCTGTGTGTAGAGCAAGTTAAAAAGCAGGCGGAAGAGCACGATTTGCATGTCAGTGAAGAACTCTCGTATCTCGTGCTTCACGGATTGCTGCACCTGCTCGGGTACGACCACGAGGAAAACGAAGCCCAGGCCAAGAAAATGTTCCGTATCCAAGATAAACTCTTTGCAGATTTACAAGATCGCGATATCTTAAAGGCCTTTCGCAAAAGGTAGTAAAGTCGTCTGACAGACGGCCAATCACACGACGTACAGGCAGGCAGCTAATGGAAAAAAAACGCAGTTTAGTCACACATTACAACGATAGCAAAAGTCAGATTGCCTCCATGGTTGTTAAGGTGGAGGATCTCCGGAGGTCGCTTTGACCTCGATAGCAAGTTTAAACAGCTCGACGAATTAAAACACAAATCCGAAAATCCCGAGGTTTGGCAAAATCCCACCCTCATGCAGAAAATCAATCAAGATATATCGATTCTTGATAAAACCTGCAGCCAATGGCAGGCACTCAAAACCCGCACTGATGACGCGCTCCTTATGCTCGAGATGGCCCAGGACGCCGACGACGAGGACACGTTTCAGGAAGTCAGTCGCGAAATCCTGCTGCTCAATAAAGAAATTGATGAGCTTGAGCTCAAACGGCTATTGGATGGAGAAACGGATATGAACAGTTCGTTTTTATCTATTAACTCTGGGGCCGGTGGGACCGAGGCCTGCGATTGGGCCAACATGTTACTGAGAATGTATGTTCGTTACGCCGAAAAAAATGGCTATCGCGTGGAAGTGTTAGAAATGACCGAAGGTGATGGTGCAGGAATTAAATCTGTAACCTTAAATATCCAAGGCCCCTTTGCCTATGGCTATTTAAAAGCGGAAACAGGAGTGCATCGCTTGGTGCGCATCAGTCCATTTGATTCAAACGCTCGACGACATACCAGTTTTGCCTCGGTCTTTGCGTGGCCCGAAGTGGACGACTCTGTGGTCATCGATATCAAAACCGAAGATCTTAAAATCGACACCTACCGAGCGGGTGGCTCGGGAGGGCAGCACGTGAACAAAACGGACTCTGCGGTGCGAATCACTCACATGCCCACAGGCATCGTGGTGCAGTGTCAGAACGAGCGCAGTCAGCACTCCAACAAAGATCGCGCCATGAAAATGTTAAAGGCGGCATTGTACGAACGAGAACTCGAAGAGAAACAAAAAGCCAAGGATAAATTGAATTCCACAAAAAGTGCGAATGAATGGGGAAGTCAAATTCGCTCCTACGTTTTGCACCCCTATCAGCTTGTCAAAGACCACAGAACGGATCACGAAACCAGCCAGTCACAAGACGTGTTGGATGGAGATTTACAGCCATTTATTAACACGTACCTCAGGTCGCTAAAAAATTAACCAGTAAAAACCTAATTGCAAAGGATAGCCCTTATGTTTTTTCATTTTTGGATTTTAGGAAAATACATGAAGGCGTGGCGCCAGTTTTTTGATGTGACGATTCTGCTCACAGTGGCGGGAATCACCATGGGCGTGGCCGTATTGCTAGTAGCCATGTCGAGCTTTAGTGGTTTTGAGACAACGCTGAAGCGAGCCATCATTGAAGCCGTGGGCGATGTGGCGATTTACAAACGCAATGGCAAGATCGACAAAATCGAAGTGCTGGAAAAACAGCTCAATCCCTACATGGGCAGCGTGCAAGATAAACTTTATTTTTTAGGCCAAGAGTCCTTGGTGGCCTCGAAAGGAAAGATCGCCGCCGTCTTTTTACAAGGTGTGGAAAAAGAAAAAGCCGCCAGCGTTCTCAATTTAAAAAATCGCATCATCCGCGGTCAGGATTCCTGGGAGCATCGCGATGACGTTCCTCCCGCCTATGTGGGCAAAGATCTGTTAAAAAAAATGGGATTGCAAGTTGGCGACACCTTCAAGATTATTCTTCCTCGCACAAGCAAAACCAGCTCGTCCGATCTCAACCCCATTATCAAAACATTTTATGTCACGGCCGCCTTGGATTTAGGGCGATACGATTTTAATTCGCGTTTTTTATTTGTGGATTTATCTATTGTGCAAGATCTGCTCGACACACGCATGATTTCTGGCATTCGCCTCAAACTGAAAGATTCTGATCGCGCCGAAAAGTGGGCGCAGGTTGTGCAAGAAAAATTAGGCTGGAGTTATTCAGTGATGGACTGGCGGCAAACCAATAAAAATTATTTTTCGGCCATCGATTACGAAAAACGGGTGATCTTTTTTGTTGTTCTGGTCATCGTCATCGCCTCTGGCTTTAATGTAATCACGTCACTGTTTGTGACTATCTTAAAACGCTATCGGGACATCAGCTTATTTAAAACCCTGGGCGCCCGCCCCAGAGACATTGGCTTTTTATTTTGCCTGCACGGCCTTTTGCTTGGAGCCATCGGCACTCTTTTGGGGCTCACCATTGGTGGGCTTTTATGTTACTTGTTCGAAATGGGACAAAAGGTGTTTCCCCTCTTGCCGGCAGACATTTATCGTTTGTCCTTTGTGGCCACTGAATTTCGCGCTCAGGACATTGTTTGGATCTGTAGTGCCACAATGACGATTTGTTTTTTATCAACTCTCATTCCGGCGCTGCGTGGAGCTCGTTTGTCCCCCGTGGAAGGACTCAAATATGAATAAGCTATTGATGGATGTAAAGTGCGTGACCAAGTCGTTTTCTCGCAAGGGCGAAGCGCTGGATGTGCTTAAAGGCATCGACTTGGATATTCGCGAAGGCGAGGCTTTGTGCATCATGGGCTCCTCGGGCGCTGGCAAAAGTACCCTCCTGCATATTTTGGGCACTCTCGATCAGCCCACGCTGGGAAAGATTTTTTTTGAGGGCGTGGATTTAACGCGGAAGTCTTCGGCAGAACTTGCCCGTTTTCGCAGCCAAACCATGGGCTTTGTTTTTCAATTCCATCATTTGTTGCCCGAATTTACGGCACTGGAAAATGTTTTGTTGCCCTGTCGAATTGCCGGTGACTCTCGCCGCGAAAGTTTACAAAAAGCAGAAGAATTATTGGGCCGTATGGGGATGAAAGATCGCAAGGATCACTATCCGTCGCAACTCAGCGGCGGCGAACAGCAGCGAGTGGCCATTGCCCGAGCGCTCATCAGAAGTCCACGTATCCTCTTTGCTGATGAACCCACTGGAAATCTCGATAGTTCCAATGCAAAAATTATTCAGGATCTCTTTTTTCAATTGAAGCAGGAACAGAAGTTAACGCTTGTTGTCGTGACCCATGATCAGAATTTCGCGAATCGATTTCCGCGCCGTCTAGAGCTAAAAGACGGCATGTGGGTGAGTTACCGCTTCTAGCGGCCACAACAGTTTTGACATGCCTAACGTTTATAGCTAACTTGCAATTTGTTCTTAAAAGGCAGCACTTTAGGTATGAGATGGGTTTGAGACGGGCTTTAGGAGTCTTCGTGAAATCAGCTTTGATTTTGGCATTTTGGATTTTATGGAACCCTTGCGCGGTCGCCCAAAAAACAGCTGACCAAAATTCGGCCGCTAAAAAGCTCGCGACCAAACAGTCCTCCACGATTTCCGAAATTCGCGTGGACGGCAATAAAAAAATCGAGACCACAGCCATCACCGAAAAAATGACCATCAAAGCGGGCTCCACGTTTGATAGCAGCAAAGTTCGCGAGGACATCCAAGCCCTCTACGACATGGGATATTTTGAAGATATCCAATTTGCGCGGCAAGGAACACAGCTGATCGTTACGGTTTCTGAAAAGCCTTCTATCTCGGCCATCGAATTCGAAGGCAACGACGAACTGGACGATGAGGAGCTTACAGAAAAATCAGGTCTTAAAACTTTCGAGATGGTGAACTACAGCAAGATTCAAAAAGCCATTTCCGAAATTCAAAAGGCCTACGAAGAAAAGGGATATCTTCTTGCCAAGGTCGACTACTCTCTCAAGCCAGAGGAAAAAACGCCCCAGTCCTCGCGGTTGATCTTTAACGTGAATGAAAACCAAAAAGTGCAAGTAAAGCGCGTGTCGTTTGTCGGCAACAAAAATGTTCGCGATCAGGATTTGAAAGCGTTTATGGCCACGCAAGAGGGAGGCTTTTTTAGTTTCCTCAGTGGCAGTGGCACCTACAAACAGGATATGTTCGACGATGATGTAAAACGACTGTCGATGATTTATCTCAACAAAGGCTACGTGCAGGCAAAAGTGAGCCGCCCCGAAGTGACGGTGACGCCCGACAAAAAGGGTATTTATATTTCGATTAAAATCGAAGAGGGTGAGCTATTCCAAGTTGGTGAAGTTGATTTTTCTGGCGACCTTTTGTTTGACAAAGCGGACCTCAGAGCAGAGACAAAAATTGATGACTCCGAAGACTTTTCCTACGAAACCGTGCAAAACGATCTGCGCGCCCTCGAAGCAAAATATGGCGATTTGGGGTACGCCTACGCCAACCCCATTCCGCGCATTCAAACGCTAGAAAAAGAGCGCAAGGTCAACATCACCTACGAAATCGAAAAAGGTCAGAAGGTCTACTTCCGACGGATCAATGTCATTGGCAATACAAGTACACGGGATAAAGTCATCCGCCGTGAACTGCGTTTTGTCGAAGGCGAACTTTACAACGAAACCCACAAGCGCAATTCATTGGCGAACATCAAGCGACTGGGATACTTTGAAGACGCGCAATTTATGACAAAGACTCCTCCTGGACGCGATGATCAAATGGATATTGATATCGTAGTGAAAGAGCGCAACACCGGACAGTTTCAATTGGGTGCGGGGTACGCGACGGCCCTTGGCGCTCAGTTAAATGTGCAACTCGATGAAAGCAACTTTATGGGTTACGGTTATCGTGCCGGTGTGCGAGTGGAATACAATGGGGCTCGTTATCAAAACTATACTGTGAGCTTCACCGATCCTTACTTTAACGACAGCTTTTGGAGTTTAGGTACGGATATGTACTACACGGATTCCCGAGTGTTGCAGTTTGTGCAGCAGAACAAAGGGGTCTCGCTTCGCGGTGGACATCCGCTGTTTTTTGATTACTTTCAAAACAATAACTTTTACGCCTTCCTCCGCTATAAAATTGACGAAACCTACGTAAGTTTTGCCTCCGATCAAGACGTTTCCGATGTGTTAAATCCAGCTACAGTGAACGGTGTGACAAGTTCAGTTCAGGGGTCCTTGGAGTTTGATAAGAGAAACGATCGTATGATGCCATCAGACGGGGTCTACGCCAGCGCGTCCTACGAATTTGCAGGACTTGGGGGCGATGTTAAATTTATGAAATCGCAACTCAACGCTCGCTATTACAAAAACCTTTTCTGGGATGTGGTTTTTAGAAACAACCTTTCCTACGGCATTATGGGCTCTGTGGACGATAAGCCTCTGCCGTTTACCGAGTTGTTTCGTCTCGGCGGACCTAACAATCTTCGCGGTTATGCCTTCCGCAACGTGGGGACGCGAAAGTTTTCGAAAAAACTATACAACTATCTGTTAAATCCCGCAGCTCCTGGCAGCGTGGATCCGGTTGCGGCCTGCGCGGCCAATTTTGACAGTAACTGTCAACGAGCCTTCACGGTCATGGGTGGCTCGCAGCAACTATTCTACATGGCAGAGCTTGAGTTTCCGCTGGCTAAAGAAGCAGGTATGCGGGCTGTGATTTTTTATGATATAGGTCAGGCAGAAAACAACATCGACTCCAGCAACTTTCGTGCAGATATTGGCTTCGGAATTCGCTGGTTTTCGCCCATGGGACCTTTGCGCTTTGAGTTTGGTTTCCCGTTGGATCGACGGGCCGAGTTGGGTGAGCGCAGTAATAACTTCCAGTTTGCCGTGGGAAGTCCATTTTAGAGTTTGAGTTATGTAAGTAATTTTTCAAGGGAGGATACTAATGAAAAATAAAATTGTTATCGTAGTCGCTTTATTTGCCGGCCTAATTACCAGTGCAGCTTCTGCTGCCGAATTCAAAGTCGGTGTGGTGGATATGCAAAAAGCCATTCAAACATCTTCGGCAGGCAAAAAAGCCAAAAAAGAAGTTGAAGGTGATTTTGAGAAGAAAAAGAAAGATCTTAAGAAAAAAGAAGACGATCTAAAGAAGCGTGTGGAAGAGTTTGAAAAAAAACAGGCGGTACTTTCGGACAAAGTTCGTCAAGAACAGCAAACTGATTTGCAAAAAGATATGATGCAGTTTCGCGAAGAAGTGAGCAAGAGTCAGGTCACAATTCAGCAGCGCGAGCGCGAACTGACAAAGCCGATTCTAGAAAAACTACAAAAAGTAATTTTAGAAATCGCTAAAGAAAAAGACTTCTCCATGGTTCTCGAGAAAGCTGAGCAAAGTGTGATGTTTGCAAAGACCGAGCTCGACATTACCGACGAAGTTATCAAACGAGCGGATAAATAATAGATGTCTGAAAAAAAAGTTTTCATGGATGTGCTCGATATTAGAAAGCGGATTCCTCACAGGTTTCCGTTTTTGTTTATCGATCGAATTGATTCGTACACGCCCAGTCCAGGTGGTGACAAGGTTCGTGTGGGTCGCAAAGTGATTGCGCGAAAAAATGTCACTGTGAATGAACCCTATTTTAACGGTCATTTTCCCCATAAACCAGTAATGCCTGGAGTTTTACAGGTTGAGGCCATGGCCCAAGCTGGAGCTCTGGCCTGTTTACCTTTCGAGGGTGAGCACCTGGATGTGCTGATTGCCAAAATTGATAACACCCGTTTTCGTCGTCCAGTGGTTCCCGGAGATGTGTTAGAAATCCATGCGGAAATCACCAAAGAAAAATCGGGTATTGTGTGCCTGAAGGGCGCAATTTATTGTGATGGAGAGCTCGTGGCCGAAACAGATATCACGGCTAAGATATTCCCCACAAAGGAGGCCTGGGTATGAGTATTCATCCCACAAGTATTATTGGACCCGAGGTTAAACTCGGAGAGAATATAAAAATTGGCCCTTTTTGTGTTGTGACCGGTGATGTGACTATCGGTGATAACACTCAGTTGGCAAGTCATGTGGTGATTGGTGATCCCCAAACCCATGTGATTATCGGTAAAAACAATCGCTTTTTCTCTGGTGCCGTTGTCGGCGGCCCCCCACAAGATCTCACTTACAAGGGCGAAAAAACCCAGCTCGTTATCGGCGACAACAACAGCATTCGCGAATTTGTATCTATTAACGTTGGAACTCCCAAAGGTGGCGGTGTCACACGTATTGGATCAGATAACCTTTTGATGGCCTACGTGCACATAGCTCATGACTGTCAGTTGGGAAATCACATTGTCATGGCCAACTCCTGTCAGCTCGCGGGACATGTGGAAATTCACGATCACGCAAAAATCAGTGGTGTCTGTCTGTTTAATCAGTTCGTTGTTTTAGGAAAGTACTGCTACATCACGGGCGATAGCGCCGTGAACAAAGACGTTCCTCCCTTCTGTATTGCTCAGGGTAAATACGCTGTGGTTCGCGCGGCCAACGAAATCGGAATGGATCGCGCGGGTTTTTCAAAAGCAGAGATCGAAAATATTCGTCGTGCAGTTCGCATTATTACTAAATCAAAGCTGACCCTTGAGGGCTCTCTACAAAGAATTGCTGAAGAGTGCGAAATGGTACCAGCGTTGAATGATTTTTTAGCGTTCATTAAGTCGGATGAACGAAAACGAGGCTTGGCGTTCTAATGGTAGAAAAAAACAAAAAGATTCGTATCGCAGTTGTTGGGGCTGGTCACTTGGGCCGCTTTCATTCACAAAAGTTTTCAAAAATTTCAGACTGCGAATTGGTGGCAATCTGTGATGTGGACGGCAGCAAAGCAAAATCTGTTGCCGACGAAGTTCAAAGTCATGCCGAAACTGATTATAAAAATCTTATCGGCCGCGTGGATGCCGTCATGGTTGCAACGCCGACCACCAACCACTACGAAGTGGCGAAATTCTTTTTACAAAAAGGCGTACATGTTCAGGTGGAAAAACCACTGACAGAATCTGTTGTTGAAGCCAAAGAGCTGTGTGGGCTCGCCAAAGAAAACAAACTCGTTTTGCAGGTTGGCCATGTGGAACGCTTCAATCCGGCGCTTGTGGCCGCAAAGGATAAACTGGGTGTACCTCTTTTTATCGAGTGCCATCGACTTGCTCCCTTTAAACCGCGAAGCATCGATGTGGATGTGGTTTTAGATTTAATGATTCACGATCTGGATGTGGTAATGTCGTTGATCAAAAGCCCGGTAAAATCTGTATCGGCCATTGGCACACCGGTTTTAACCAAGACCGTAGACATCGCCAACGTTCGCTTGGAATTTGAATCGAAGGCCATTGCCAATTTAACGGCCTCGCGAGTTTCCTTAAATAGCATGCGCAAATTTCGCGTGTTTCAGAGATCCCAATACCTCTCCATCGATTTTGGCAGTGGCGAAGTCAACCTCACCACTAAAACGGGTGACTGGAAGTTTGGCGAAGACCCACCATTAGCCATGGAAAACTGGAATCTCGAAAAAGGCGATGCTTTGATGGTTGAAGATCAAGCCTTCATCGATGCCGTTTTGCAAAGGAAGCCCTGTTTAGTGACTGGCGAAGACGGTCTTCGTGCCCTCGAAGTTGCGGAGTTGATTCGTGCCGATATCCAAAAAAGAATCTCTTAAAGTCCTCATTGTTGCCGCCGAAGCTTCCAGTGCCGCCTATGCTCGGCAGCTCCTACATATCTGGAATGAAAAAAACGTTTCGTGGACCGCTGCCGGCATTGGCAGTCGTGACATGGAATCCATGGGATTTCAGATTTTGGGCCGTTCGGAAGAACTTGCTGTTGTGGGATTGCAGGAAATCATCGCTCATTGGGGTGATATTAAAAAAGCCTTTCATGCTGTGGTTGATTACGCCACCACCGAAAAGCCAGATTTTATTTTATTGATGGATTATCCAGAATTTAATCTGCGTTTGGCAAAAAAGATGAAGTCGCTGGGTGTTCCTGTGGTTTATTATATTTCTCCACAAATCTGGGCGTGGCGCAGTTACCGAGTTCATAACATCAAAAAGATTGTGGATTTAATGTTGGTGATTTTTCCTTTTGAAGAAGCCTTTTACAAAAATCACGGATTGGCGACGCGTTTTGTGGGGCATCCACTTTTGGAAATGCTCGCTGAAAAAAAGGCAACGCCACAAAAAATTGTGGAATTACGATCTCGTTTGCTGAGTGACGGTATAAAAGCCGACAAAAAAAGAATTCTGGGTCTGATGCCAGGCAGCCGAAAAAGCGAGTTGAAATACAACTTAAAGACACAAATCGAAACAGCCCAAAAAGTCGTGGAGCAATATCCAGATGCTCAGCCGGTCTTATTTATTGCGCCATCGCTCGACGAGAAAGTAGTTCGAGAGCAGGCACTTCAGTTTGGCTATACAGGATTATTTTTAAAAGAAGATCCTTTTTTAATGATTCACACCGCAGACGAAATTCTTTGTGCCTCTGGCACCGCCACCTTAATGGTGGGCCTTTGCGAAAAACCCATGGTGATCATGTATCGAATGAATACCATTTCCAGCTACTTAGCAAAGTGGTTGGTGAACAAGATTGCGTATTTTGGGATGGTCAATCTCATTGCCGAGCGCGAAATTGTTCCAGAACGCTTCCAAGAGCGCGCAACTGCGGACGAACTGAGTCGGTGTTTATCGAAAATTATTTCTGATCAAACTTACCGAAAACAGATGATTGTTGAACTCAAGCAATTGAAATTTAAATTAGGCGATGGCAACGGCTTGCAAAATCTTTCGCAAGCTCTGCTTGAATTTTCAGGCTTATGAGATTTTTACTGGGACCGATCCTATGGCCTCTGATGGTCCTTTTTTACTTGATCACGGCTGCGCGAAATTTCTGTTTTGATAAAGGTTTTTTAAAAGTTCGAAGATTTGCCGTGCCGATTATTTCGGTAGGAAATATCAGCGTAGGCGGTACGGGGAAAACTCCGCACGTCAAAAAAATTGTCGAAATTTTACAACAGCAAAAAAAGCGTGTGAGCATCGTAAGTCGGGGATACGGTGGAAATTATGGCGGCTACGCCACCCGAGTTTTACCGGATAATGAAAATGCGGCTAGTCTTTACGGCGACGAGCCAGTCTTTTTTGCAAAAAACTTAATGGCCTCCACGTTTGTGGCTCACGATCGATCCACAGCGGTGGAATTAAGTATTCAGCAAGCAAACCCAGAAATCATTGTTTCCGATGACAGCTTTCAGCATCGCTGGCTGGGCCGCTCTCTCGATATCGTTTTGATCGATGGCACAGATCAAAACTGCTGGATGATGCCCATGGGGAGATACCGAGAACCTCTTTCTTCACTTCGGCGCGCGCAAATAGTGATTTTAACTAAAACCAACCTCATCAGTGTCGAGCAGAAGTCCACGTGGTTGGAGCGTTTGCGAAAAAAAGGTTTTTCGAAAAACAGTGGAAACCTTTATGAATCCGCCTACGCCATCCACGAAATAAGTATCTTTCGCGGTACTGAAACTTTCACCGAAGGCGAACGTGTTTTTTTAGCATCCGCCATTGCGAGGCCGGAAAGCTTTTTTAAACTCGTCGATAAGCGCTGCCGAGTTGTTAAACACTTGGCTTTTAAGGACCATTACGTGTGGCAACAAAAAGACGTGGATGCCATGGAGATTGAAGCTGTCGATGCGGGTGTAAAAGCCTTACTGATTACAGAAAAAGATGCAGTTAAAATGGAAAACCTGATCTTTCGTTACTTGCAAGTGCATACAGTTAAGCTGGAACTCAACATCGAGCCAGAATTAAAATATGAAAACCTTATTTAAAAACGTATTTTATTTTTTTGCCTATTTAATTTTTAAATCGCCACTATGGTTTAAGGAATTTTTGGCCTTTGGGATTGGCGTTTTATGGTTTGATATTTTGCGAATTCGCCGCGCGGTGGCCATGAGCAACATTCAAAATTCATTTCCAGAGATTTCTTTACAAAAAGCCACTCAAATCGCTCGAGACTCGGTGATTCAGATGGGGCGGACCATCGTCGACTTTAATACGCTGACCTGGATTTCTCCTGAGCAGCTTCGAGAGCATGTGCAGTTTGAAGGTTTGGAGCATATTGATAGGGCACTCAAACAGAATAAAGGCGTCATTGTATTGGGCTGTCATATTGCCAATGGGGATTTTGGAATCTTGGCCCTTTCGAACTTTGGGTACCCCATGCATTTGATTTCGAAAAGGTTTAGTCATTTGTGGTTGGATGAGATTTGGTTTTCGGTTCGTGGGCGATTTGGAACGCAATTTATTGCTCCCCGAAATAGCCCCTACGAAATATTGAAAGCCCTTAAGAAAAACGCCTGTGTGATTTTTGTTTTGGACCAATTTATGGGACCACCTCTGGGAGTTCGCACTGTGTTTTTTGGCAGGGAGACAGGTACGGCCATGGGCCTAGCTCTTTTTGCACAAAAAACAGGGGCACCGGTGGTTCCTTGCTATTCGAGACGTACGGCGGATGGTCGGTATATTGTATGTTTTGAGCCCGAGGTGCCCTTTGAAGAGATCGGCGATAAAAATAAGAATGTACAATATATGACGCAGAAGTATACTGATCGGGTTGAAGCCATTGTTCGCAAGTATCCAGAACAGTGGATGTGGATTCATCGACGCTGGAAGGTGTTTCGTGAATAAAAAGAAAATAGTCCTTATTTTGTTTCCACTTTTGGCAAGCAGCTGTGCCACACTTTTTAACGACTACGATGAAAAGCTTTTAGAAAATAAAGAATTTAGTGACAGTTTAAAAGTTGAAGAGATTCCTCCGCCAGAAACTGCAAAAGCGGACGAAGTTAAAGCGACTCCTGAGTCGAATCCTGAAGAGATCAAAAAAGTTGCAAAAGCGAAATCGGGGAAATCCAGTGCCGCTAAAACTCCAGTTAAAGCCGCGCCCTTGGTTCCGCCCGAAAAAGCCGCTAAACTTCTCCAGCATCAGCCAGACATCGAGGATGGGGAGGGTTTCAATGGACGCCGACCTAAGGTGGATCCTTTTGTAGAAAATGAAGAGCTGATTTATGCTGTTTCGTACTTTGCTGTTGAAGGCGGACGTTTTACGATGAGATCGCATCCTTTTGTTGAAGTGAACGGTCGCAAGTCCTACCGCTTTACCTTTCATGCCCGTTCAAGCTCCACTTTTTCGCTTTTTTATGCTGTGGATGATATGGCTGAGTTTTTCATGGATTATGAGGACCTCGTACCCTACAGCTATACGATTAAAGCCAAAGAGTCCAAACAGGTGAGAGACGTGAAGAGTTTTTACAATTGGAAAACTTTGCAAGCCAAAACCTGGGATAAAAAAATTAAAAAAGGAAAAGGTCCCGAAGAAAAAATTTATGAGTGGCAAATCTTGCCATACTCCCAAAACGTGTTTTCTGCTGTGTATTACATGCGAACTTTTCAGTACTCTGTGGGTAAAGAAATTTCGATGCGCGTCGGTCACGAGGGAAAAAACATTATTATGAAGGCCAAAATTCTCCGTGAAGAAAAGTTGAGCACAGCGGTGGGAACGCTTGATACCTTTGTTATAAAGCCAGAATTCGAAATCGATGGCGTCTTTAAACCGGTGGGCGATGTATTTATGTGGATCACGAACGACTCTCACCACCGCATTGCGCGAATCGAATCTAAAATAAAGATTGGCAAAGTTGTTGTTAATCTACAAAAAATTTCTCCATGATTTTATACATCCAAACGGCTTTTTTAGGAGATCTCTTACTCAGTATCCCAACACTCAAGCGGCTGCGCGAAATCTATCCAGGGAAAGAAGTACACCTTCTCTGTCGGAAAAACTTTGGATCTATCATCAAAGAAAACGGCTTGGTGGATGTGGTGCACGATCAGTTCTCAGGCACCAAGCCGACCCTTTATGAAATCAAAAAAGTCTTTTCGAAACTCAACTTCGATGTTGTGATTTGCCCCCACGAATCGTTTCGCTCCACAGTCATTAGCGCTCTTATCCATGCTCAACGTAAAATTGGCTATAAAAATTGGGTCAACTCTTTGGTATTCTCTGACTGTGTAAAACGCCCCATGAATCTTCCAGAGGTTCTACGTCAGTTGTCGTTGTTGCGTCCGTTAGATGTGCAAACAGAGTCGCGCATTGCGAGTCTCACAGAGTCTGTCGCCCCATTCAGGAAGATCCCAGGTTGGAGCTCCATGACTTTGCCACGCTATCAGGAGACCTCAAAAAGATATGATTGGAAAAAAAAGTACGGTCTCGATGAGTGCAGGAAAACAATTTGCCTAGCACCGGGAAGTGTATGGCCCACAAAACAGTGGGGAGAAGAGAAGTTTTCCCAATTGGCCAGTGATATTTTTAAAAGTGGTCGGCAAGTGATACTTGTGGGAAGCCCCTCGGAGTCGGAGCTTTGCCAAAAAATCCAAACTCAAGTTCCAGAAGCCCTAAATCTCGCTGGTAAAACAAATCTTATAGAACTCGCAGAAGTCATTGCGGCAAGTGATTATTTGGTCAGCAACGACAGTGGCGCCATGCACATCGCAGCCATGACGGGCACTCCATCAGTGAGCATCTTTGGACCGACAGTGCTCCAATTTGGCTATCAACCTTGGAATGAAAAAGCAGTTATTGTGGAGAACAAAGTGCTTGCCTGTCGTCCGTGCTCATCCCATGGGGGCAAGATCTGCCCCATAGGAACCCACGAGTGTATGACTTCGATCTCCGTGCACGATGTGGAGCCGTTAATGGTCTAACAGCAAAAATTTATTTTTTGCTGTAATCTTTTGGATTGATATTAAATTTTTTAATTTTACGCAGCAAAGTATTTTTTGGAATATTCGCATTGGCAACAGTCTGGTTAATCTTTCCGCTATTTACTTTCAAAGCATTAATAATAAAATCGCGTTCGGCGTCTTCTTTAAATTTTTCGAAATTTAAGGCTGTTCCTGCATTCGGGTCCTGATTTAGCAAATTCTGAAAGTTCTCCGGCAACTGTGATAGCGAGAGTTTGCCATCGGTATTCATGATGGTAAACCGTTCGATCAAATTTTCGAGCTCGCGAATATTTCCTGGCCACAAGTGCTTTTTAAATACCTGCAAAACGGCAGGATCCACAGTTGGGATTGGCTTTTCATACTTTTCACTGAATTTTTTCAGGAAATAAAGAGTCAGATTTTCTATATCCTCAAGCCGTTCTCTCAATGGAGGTAAAAAGATGGGCATTACATTGAGCCGGTAATAAAGATCTTCGCGAAAACGACCCTCAAGGATCATTTTTTCCAAATTCTGGTTTGTCGCAGTTACAATTCGAGCAGACGTCACAAGCTCCCGATTCGAACCCACCGGATTGAACTTTTTCTCCTGAAGAACACGTAAGAGTTTGACCTGCGTTTCGGGCTTTAACTCGGCAATTTCATCAAGAAACAAAGTTCCATCGTTGGCCAACTGGAATTTTCCAATTTTTCGTTCGTCGGCACCGGTAAAGGCCCCTTTTTCGTGGCCAAAGAGTTCGCTCTCTATAAGACTTTCTGCAAGAGCAGCGCAATTGATGGCGATAAAAGGCGAAAGTTTACGATGAGAATTGTAGTGCACGGCACGAGCCACAAGCTCTTTTCCGGTGCCATTTTCTCCGCGAATTAACACGGTGGTGTCGACCTTACAAACTTTATAAACAAGATTAAAAACCTCGCGCATCTTTTGCGATTCGCCAACGAAGTCTGTATTGACGTCATCGTCAAAGATTGGCAACGAAGCAACAACATCTTCGACGAGCTCTTTGGCCTCTTGCGACTTTTTGTAAATTTCGATTAACTTTGCTCGCTGAATCGGTTTTTCGAGGTAGTCAAAGGCACCTTCTTTGATGGCATCTATGGCATCACGAACGTTCGTATGAGCGGTAAGTATAACAACAAACGTTCTCGGATCGATCGACTTAATCCTGTGGAGAGCAGAGAGACCATCCATCTGTGGCATTTTCACATCCATAATGATCAGATCATAAAAATGATTCTCAACCTTTTCTACGGCCTCAAGTCCATTCATTGCCTGTTCGCAAATTACATCGGGTAGTTCTTGCTGAAACATGGAAATGACGGAGGATCTTAAGTCAGCCTCGTCATCGACAATTAAAACACGATTTTTCTTTTCCATAAACTATGCCTTCCTTACACTAGCGGTAATTTAAATCCGACGATCGAGCCACTGAGTCCATCACTCTCAACAAATACAGTTCCATCATGCGCTTCTACAAAATATTTCACAAGGTACAGACCAAGCCCAGTCCCGTCGGTATTTTCATCGGTACGGTAAAACTTTCTCCAGATCTTATCCTGATCTTCCATTTTAATGCCGCAGCCGTGGTCTTCAATTGAAACAACCACAAAATTTTCTTCCTCACTGGATGAGACATTGATGGTTGTTGAGTCTGGAGAGAACTTGATTGCGTTTTCTAAAATATTTAAAATAATTTGCTGAACCAGGTCTTTATCGCAATTGATCGAAAACAGAGGCTCAAGACTTTCTTGGATTACGATATCTTTTTCGTCAGCCAGTGGGCGAATCATAGAAACGCCATTTTTGATAAGAGAATTGATGTCACAGGGTTCGATTTTTAATAAAAACCGATTGGATTCGATTTGTGAAATTTTGAGAATATTCTTAACGTACTGATTTAATTCGTTGCTGTATTTTCTAATCTTTTGCAACCCATCAGTGATGCGCTCATTCAGCGGCGGTTCGCCATCCAAAATTTCGATTTGCCCAAGAATTTTCGCGATCGGAGTTTTTAAGTCGTGACTGAAAAGATTTAAAAAGTTTTTTTTCATCTCATCCATTTCGTCTTTATAGGCTTTTTCTTTTTCAAGTCTCCATGCAAATTGTTCTTTTTTATCTAGTTTGTAATTTAAAAACACGAAGTAAGACGTAAAGATCTGTAAAATATAGGCGGTGAGGGGAAGCCAAACATTGAATTGATCAAACATCATAAAGCTGATTGAGCTGATGACTATGATGAGAATAAAAATACCGAGAAAAGCTAAATTACTTGAAAGGCTTAAAATCAACAATGACACCAATGTTGTGATGATCAGGATGATAAGCATAGAGATCCAGGTGCGCAAAGGCGTAATCCAACGCTCACGTAGAACGTTATCGATCATATTGGCAATAAGTTCGGAAGTGCTTAGCTCACCTACTGGTGTAATGATTGAGTCTTCCTCAGGGTCTTGAATATCTAGAATCACAATTTTGTCACGAATGTTAGTTGGTAAAATCTTTTGATTCTTTAATTCGTAAAAATAAATTGTGGTAAAGCTGTTTTGCGGTCCACGAAAATTGATAAACGAGGGAGTCTGAATCTTTTCAAGAGAATGATCAGGCGTTAGTTTTCGTAGCAAGGACTGAGGAATGCTGAGGCTTCGCAGAATACCATCGGCATCAGCTTTCAGACTTTTTCGTGGAATGAGGACAACACCGCTGTATTCGTTAAGCCAGACGAGAGTTTTACGATTTACGGGAGCCACTAGCAAGCGTGGACTGTGCTTCTTAATTTCGTAAATAGCAGTTCGCAAATCGGCGGCTTCAGGAGGGATGTGCGCTATGATTATATCGGAATTAACGTTTTGCGCTCCTCGAAGTGTAAAATGCAAGTCGAAGTTTTGGATGTTGATGAGAAATAAGAGAAGATAGCCCGAGGCTAAACAAATAAATATACGATTGAAAAGGCCGGTCTGAAGTTGCATTTTTACCATTCTTGAGGTGTGATAATATATCATGAAAGTCGTAAGATCAATTTCTGAAGCACAATCCCTCGCTCTCAATGGACCAACAGTGGTGAGTATTGGGAGTTTTGATGGTGTTCATCGTGGCCATCAGCAACTCATCAACGCAATGTTTGAAAAAAATTCAGTCGAGAAAAAAGTGATTATCACTTTTTCTCCCCATCCCGCCAAGGTTCTCTCCTCTCATCCGCCAGTTTTGATTTTTTCGGAGAAGGATCAAATTGAAGTATTTTCCAAAAAAGGCATAGATGTGCTCTTTTATATCCCTTTCACGAGAGAAATCGCTAACTGTTCTGCCGAGACTTTTATCGAAACGATACTGATGCAAATTTTTAATCCAAAATTGTTGGTCATTGGCTATGATTTTAGCTTCGGTAAAGGCAAACAAGGTGACTTTGAGCTCCTGCAAAGAGTGCTAAGTCCTCGCGGTGTGAAGGTGATGCGCATTCCTCCCTATGAAGTTGATGGAGTTGTGGTTTCCAGCTCGAAAATTAGGGAGTTGGTCACTTCTGGAAGAGTGGATTTAGCGGCGGAACTTTTAGGTCGTAAATACTACATCGAAGGTGTTGTCTCACAAGGTAAGCAACTCGGGCGAAAAATCGGATTTCCCACCGTCAATTTGCGCTGCGAGAATGAGCTGTATCCTTCTCGGGGCGTATATTTTTGCCAAACCCTTATCGACGGAGTGGCTTACAAGGGCGTCGGTAACATCGGTGTAAACCCAACGACGCAGAATTCTTTAGATATCAAAGTCGAATTCCATATTCTTGATTATCAAGGAGACCTTTACGGTCGCGTGCTTCGATTCGAGCTCATTAAGATGCTAAGGGCTGAAAAACGTTTTGCCAGTGTTGCTGAACTCCAGGAACAAATTGCCAAGGATGTCGAGCAGGCTCGTTCCCTCTAACCTTTGTCGAGTCGAGTTGACCCTGAGTCGAGCGGAACCTAGATCAAAGATAGAGCTCGAAAAAATCTATAGTCGCCAGTGGTCTAAAACCGTTAAATTATGAAGAGGTGTTGAGAAAATACTCAAGGAGACCTCGTGTCTAAAAATAATCTTGCAGAAGTTAAAAAACCAAGTGGTAAGTTGGCTCACGTTCAGGCCAATCGCCGAACCAATGAGTCACTCACAGCCGCCGCCGAACGCTTGGGCGTGACCCAGCAACAATTGGGTGAAGAACTTGGTGAGTTTTATCAAATGCCATTCATCGATCTTTCTGATTTTGAAATCGATCAAGCAGCCATCGCTGCTTTAAGCGTAGAGCAATGTAGAAAATATTCCGTCATGCCTTTATCTCGGGCGGGAAATACTCTAGTGGTTGCCTTCTCCGATCCCACCAATTTGTTCATGCGAGATGATATTTCGTACATTACGAAATGCAAAATTGAGCCGGTTGTGGCCACAGAAAGTGGCATCCAAAAAGCGATTGCGAAATACTATGCAAAAGCAGAGGTGCAAGAAGATTACCTAAATGACTTTGGAGATGAAGATATCCAAGAGGAGACCAAAAGCACGCACATCGGATCAAATCCTGCTGATGAAGCGCCTGTCGTCAAGTTCGTAAATATGATGCTGACTGAAGCTGTGAAAGAAAACGCTTCTGATATCCATGTTGAACCCTACGAAAAAAGCATTCGCATTCGTTTTCGCAAAGATGGCCAGTTATTCGAAAAATACAGACCACCAAACAATATTGCCTCGGCGATTTCGTCACGTCTCAAAGTCATGGCCAAAATGGATTTGGCTGAAAGAAGAAAACCACAGGATGGCCGTATTAAGCTGAAGTTTAAAGACAAAGGCGATGTGGATTTTCGAGTGAACGTATTGCCTGTGGTCGATGGTGAAAAAGTGGTTATGCGGATTATGGATAAATCCAAAATCACCAATATTAAGCTGACAGAGCTTGGCTTTACAAATGATCAGTACTTAGTACTGCAAGCTGTTCTTCAAAAACCGCAAGGTCTTGTATTGGTTACTGGGCCGACAGGTAGCGGTAAAACAACAACGCTCTATGCCTCTCTGCAAGAAATCCATGATACGACAATCAATATCAGCACGGCTGAGGACCCGGTTGAATTTAAATTGACCGGAATCAATCAAACGCAGGTGCAGCCAGACATCGGATATACTTTTGCCGAAGCTCTAAGGGCGTTTTTACGTCAAGATCCCGATGTGATTTTGGTGGGAGAGATCCGCGATACAGAAACTGCAGAGATTTCTTTTAAAGCGGCCTCAACTGGTCACTTGGTGCTGAGCACTCTTCATACAAACGATGCACCGGGGACAGTCTCTCGTCTGATTGAAATGGGTATTCCAGGATATATGATTACCTCCACGGTGGAAATTATATTGGCGCAACGCTTGGTTGGAAAAATATGTCCCGCTTGCAAAACGGAAGATCGCGTAGATACGGGCTTACTGCTAAAGCTCAATTTGCAAGCGAAGGATCTCAAGGATATTAAGTTTTACAAAGGGCAAGGTTGTGAAACCTGCTCCGGTACGGGAATTAAAGGGCGAGTCGCAATTTACGAATTTTTGCCAATTTCTGATGAGATCAAAGAGGCCGTCATGGCAAATGCAACACCTCTTGAACTCAAGCGGGCGGCCATCCGCGGCGGAATGAAGTCGTTGAGAATGTCGGCCGTGGAAAAAGCGAAACTAGGTTTGATTTCATTGATGGAAGTTCTCAACAGCACCATGCAGGATCCTAAATTATGATTACGTTGATTCAATTACTCAAGTTGACTTCTGAGCAGGGTGCATCTGATTTGCACATTGTGGCGGGTAGCCCCCCGTGTTTGCGCGTTGAAGGGCGAGTGATTCGAGTTAAAAGTAGTAGCTTGAATGCCGAGGACACGCGTCGCCTCTGTTATTCTGTGCTCAATGATGCGCAAAAGAGTCGGTTTGAGCAAGAAAAGGAATTGGATTTCAGTTTCGAAGTGAAAGGCTTGTGTCGCTTTCGTGGTAATTTGTTTTTTCAGAAAAACTCACTGTCAGGAGTTTTTCGTCGCGTGCCCAATCATATTCCCAATTATTTAGACTTAGGCCTGCCGCCTGCTATTCCTAAGTTGACCGGACTTGCTAACGGATTGGTACTGGTCACCGGGCCAACGGGCTCTGGAAAAACCACAACGATTGCCTCGCTGATCGACAAAATTAACCAAGAAAAAGAGGGTCACATCGTAACTCTCGAAGATCCCATCGAATTTATGCATCCGCATAAAAACTGTATTGTGAATCAGCGAGAAGTGGGTGTGGACTCCTTATCTTATTCTGAAGGTTTAAGACGTTTGATGCGTCAGGATCCTGATTATTGCTTGATTGGCGAGATTCGCGATGAAGATACGGTGGAGACGGCGTTAAAACTCGCCGAAACGGGCCATTTAGTTTTTGCAACATTGCACACCAATTCGGCAGTGCAAACGATCAATCGTGTTGTGAGTATTTTTCCTTCCGATCAACAGGAGCGAATTCGCGTTGTTTTGAGTTTTACTTTGCAAGCCGTCGTCAGCCAAAGGCTGATTGTGAGCACGACGGGTAAGCGCATTCTTGCCTGTGAATTCTTGTTGCTCAATGCTGGGATTCGTAATTTGATAAGAGAAGGAAAACTGCATCAAGTTCAGAATATGATGGAAGTTGGTCAAGAACGATCAGGAATGATAACTTTAAATCAAACTCTTTGTGATTTAATTCGCGCCAGTCGCATCACAGAGAAAGAAGCCTATGCCTGTACCAATAACCCAGATGATCTATTCAAGTTACTACAACGAGGAGCCTAATGGCTGTATTTAACTATCAGGCGAGAGCCCTCAACGGATCTGCAGTTCAAGGGCAGGTCGAGGCAGCCAGCGAAAACGAAGCGCGCGTTAAAATCCGCGCGAACCGATTGATTCCGCTCAAGCTAGAGATGACAAGTGGCGGACCGTCTGCAGCGAGCTCTTCGGCACCTTCGAGTAAAAAAACTGGGGGGATCAACTTTTCAATGGGGCCTGGGAAAGTAAAACCCAAGGACCTGCAAAACTTCACACGCCAGCTCGCTGTGCTTGTCGGAGCCGGCGTGGCCATCATTCCCTCACTAGAGGCGCTGGCAACAGGACAAAAAAGCCCGGTATTTAGAAAAGCCATCACCGAGGTCTGCCAAGATATTTCCACAGGAAAAAAAATGGGACAAGCTTTTGCTCGGCAAGGGCACGTGTTTGATAAATTCTATATTAATATGATTGTGGCCGGAGAAGAGGGCGGGGTTTTAGAAATCGTTCTCAAAAGACTTGCGGATTACATTGAAAAAGCGGTTAAAATTCAAGGAAAAATCAAAGGTGCGTTGGTTTACCCGATTGCAGTTTTAGTTATTTCGTTGCTCATCATTACCGGGTTATTAATTTTTGTGGTTCCCAAATTTGCCGAACTTTTTATGGGCTCGGGGATGAAGTTGCCATTTTTAACCCAGTTGATGATGGATATGAGTGCGTTTATGCAGAGAACATGGTGGATGTTCGGCGTAGGTATTTTTGTGCTGGTACAGGGAACTAAAGCTTACTATGCCACCTCCTCGGGACGACAGGTGATCGATGCACTTTTGATTCGTGCACCTCTCTTTGGAAATTTGATCATTAAAGGTGGCCTTGCAAAGTTCACGCGAACACTTTCAACTCTGCTCAACGCGGGGGTCTCCATCATGGACGCCATGGATATCGGCGCTCAGGTGTCGGGAAATTATGTGATTGAAGTGGCCATTGTGAAAGCTAAGGACGCGATTGCTTCGGGAAAGTCCATTGCCACACCGTTTTCGCAGGATAAAATGTTTCCTCCTTTGGTGGTGCAAATGATGGCGGTGGGCGAAGCAACCGGTGCTTTGGATCAAATGTTGTCGAAGATCGCCGATTTTTTTGAGGACGAAGTAGAAACCATCGTATCAAGTATTACAACCCTCATTGAGCCCATTATGATCGTGGTTCTTGGGGGGATCGTGGCGTGTCTTGTTTTGGCGATGTATATGCCTATTTTCCAAATGGCGGGCGGCGTTCAGTAGTAAGGACACATTTTCATGAGCACTCAAGAAAAGAGTTTTGATTTTTCGCAAAGTCGCAGTCAGATATTGACCGTGCAGAGTGTGCGCATCTTTTTTCTGACTGTGGTCTTTCTGGCTTTTTTAGCCTACCAATTGGTAAACACACACTTTATCGCACAGGGTGTGTTCTTTTCGGTTTACGGCCTGCTTACGTTTTCGTTTTTATTAAACTTTATTTATATTCTACTATTTCAGGAAAAAAACTCCTGGATTGGCTTTTTCACAGCTCTGCTATTTGTTTGGGAAGTATTTTTTGTAACTCTCCTTATCTATTTTATCGGCGTGAACCAATCGCTGCTCATTTTCCTGTACCTCATCAATATCATTTTGTGCGGCATCGTTTTTAAAAGACGGGGTGGTGTTTACCTCGCACTCGTGACCTCCATTTGTTTTAGTTTTTTGCTGGCGTCCGATCCCCAATGGCAAGGAAACACCTTGTATATGGCTACGGGAATCAACAATCTTGCCTTTTTTGCGGTGGCTTATCTTTCGGGTTACTTGAGCGAGCAATTGAATGTGATGGGGCTGGAACTCTTGGAAAGAGGGCGTGACATTCGCGCGTTAAAAAATCTTAATTCTCTGATTATCGAAGGCATGCCCTCCGGGCAAATGACGATTGATAGTAAAGGAATTATTTTGCAGGCTAACGAGCAGGCACAAAAAATCTTTGGCAAAACTGCAGCAACAATACTCAATCAAAATATTCAAACACTCATCCCGCCCTTTCAGGATTTTATTTCTCGAATCACCTCGGGCCCCTCGGCCGAGATCCATACGCAGGACGATCGTATTTTGCGACTGTCCTTTTCGCCTTTGAGTGATGATCAGGGCGTGCGCTTGGGATCTATTCTACTGATTGATGATATTACCAGTTTTAAAAAACTCGAAACTCGCGTGATGCAGAGTGAAAAGCTCGCCGCAGTGGGGCAGCTCGCCGCCGGTATTGCCCACGAAATACGTAACCCCTTGGCGGGCATCAGTGGGAGTGTTCAGCTTTTGCAGTCAGAAGCGTCGATGAACCAGGATCAAAAAAAGTTAATGTCCATTGCGATCAAAGAAATTGATCGCCTCAATCACCTTATCACTGAATTTTTGGACTACGCGCGACCGGTTGGTGCCGAGCTCACGAAAATTAATTTTTCAATTTTGCTAGAAGAAACCTTAGATTCTCTACGCAATGATCCCATTGCCAAGCACATTGCCATTGAAAAAAATCTTGATCCAGGCCTTCATATTCTGGGCCACGGCGACAAGTTAAAACAAGCCTTGCTCAATATTTTGGTCAATGCCATCCAATCTATGGAGTCGACGACCAAAAAAACACTCACCGTTCGACTGTTTCAGCACGACAGCTCAGTGACCTTGGTGATTCAGGATACCGGCGTTGGGATTTCTGAGAAAAATATAAAAAAGATTTTTGAGCCGTTCCACACAACTAAAGTCAAGGGAACAGGGCTTGGCTTAGCCATCGTGCACTCCATTTTAGAGGCCCACTCCGCTCAAATCGATGTGAAAAGTGTAGTCAGCGAGGGCACGACCTTTAGTTTGACCTTCGAACGGGTCCTGCCTTCTTGAGAAATGCTTGCAGATAAAGTCGAGGCTGGAGACAATCATAGAGTCCCTATAAATCAGTCCCAGGAATGCAGACGCAGGAATTCAGTCGCAAGAATTCAACAGTTTAGAGGTATTTTATGAAGGCCCGAGTTTTAGTGGTGGATGATGAAGAATCCATAAGAGAATTTTTAAACATCATGCTGCGCAAGGAAGGTTACGATGTGACCTGCGTCGAAGACGGCCAGAAGGCCATCGATATTTTAAAGAAAAAATCCTTTGAGATGATCATTTCCGACTTACAGATGCCGCACGTGACGGGGCTTGAGTTGCTGAAATTTGTAAAAGAAAACTATCCCGATCTTCTCTTTATGCTCATCACCGCGTTTGGCACCACGGAAACTGCCGTTGAAGCCATGAAGGCCGGTGCATATGATTATATTACAAAACCTTTTAAGTTAGACGAAGTCAGAATCAACATTGCAAATGCACTTCGCAGTAAAACTCTTGAAACCGAAAATCGAAGTCTTAAAAAAGAACTTACTAAAGAATACAGCTTTCAAAATCTCGTCGGTAACTCGCCGGTAATGCACGCCATCTACGATTTAATCAAACGTGTTTCTGATACGCCCACAAATGTGTTGATCACCGGCGAAAGCGGAACGGGAAAAGAAATGATCGCTAAAGCGATTCATTATAACGGCCTCTTAAAAGACCGAGCCTTTATGTCGGTGAACTGCGGTGCCATTCCCGAGACGCTCATGGAATCGGAAATGTTCGGTCACAAAAAAGGATCATTTACCGGCGCCCATGTGGATAAAACAGGTATTTTTGAAGCAGCCGACGGTGGCACTCTCTTTTTAGATGAAATTGGTGAGCTGCCATTGACCATTCAAGTAAAGCTTCTTCGGGCGATTCAAGAGCGAATCATCCGTCGTGTGGGCTCCACCGAAGACACTCAAGTCAGTGTGCGAATCATCGCGGCCACCAACCGAGATTTAGAGCAAATGGTCAAAGCTGGCACGTTCCGACAAGATCTTTACTATCGTTTAAATGTGATTCAGATTGAAGCACCGTCGTTGCGCCAGCGCCGCGATGATATTCCAATTTTAGCGAAACATTTTTTAAAAAAATATAACGAGCGACTTAACAAAAATATTTCCGGTATTAGTCAGGACGCCTTGGCGGTGCTAAAAACCTACGACTTTCCGGGGAACGTTCGCGAACTGGAAAATATTATTGAGCGCACTGTGGCTCTTGAAGCAGGAGCGTCGATTCTTCCCGAAAGTTTACCGCCGTTTGTAAAAACATCTTCGGGTGCAAAACAAATGGTTTCCAGCGATGGTATCGAGATAACAACAGAGGGTGTGGATCTGGATAAAATTATAGGACAGATCGAAAAAGAACTGATCATCAAAGCCATTCATACGGCTGATGGAGTCAAAAAGCGCGCAGCCAAATTGTTAAGCATTACTTTTCGGTCCATGCGCTATCGAGTGGAGAAATATAATTTAGGTTCTATTTCAGAGGATGAGTTGGATGATGAAGCTTAGTTTAAAAGTGCTTAGTTTAGTTGCCGGATGTTTTTTGCATTTGGGCTGTGACAGCCTAGACACGTCTTACAAGATGGATAAAACTCAGCCACTTCCGCAAAAAAGCACCGCTTGCACAGTGGACTTTGCAAAAACCTGCTGGGTAGAGACCATGCAAAAGATCACGTCGTGTTTAACCAGCGATCGCCAGGGTACCTTTAGCTTTGATAAAAAATTCTGCACCAACCAGCAACAGATGCTTGTCGACTTTGCCAATCCCATCGCCATGTTCGAACGCCCCTACGACGTTTTAAGCAACCCCGTGGACTTTCGCGTTCTCTCTAACAGCAAAGATGAGTGCTTTCGTTTACAAGGAACGCGAAAAAACTTTACGATCACCGTGGCGCAAACTGGGCAGACAGTGCATTTTGAAAATGATGGTGAGCAAATTCATTTTAATTGTTTAGACGGACAAGAAATCATGGTGGAAACAAAAAATGTGGAAGGCTGCACAGACAAGCTGGGAGCGGATTCCGTGCCAGGCTTAACCCTAGACCTTTGGACCGAACAAAAGGTTGAGGCAGGGTGGCAACTGGACCTGCGCGGCGCAGGACTTGAGCCAATCTTTCGCTGCCGCTTTTAATTTATCCTGACGAAATCGTGATCAGTTTTTTTTCAAAACGCAGATATTTGCTCTGATCAGTTTTTTTTAAAAAAAATGGCGTCAAAATCTCAACGTTCTTAAAAGATAGTCGATAAGCCCTTTGTCTCAACAAAGGAGCATCTATGAAACTTCGTCTCGCCCTATGTCTAGCCTTATTCTCAGTTTCCTGTGCGCAAAATTCAGGAGAATCTTTACAATCAGTCAAAGGTTTCGAAAACATTCCAAGCAGTGAAGAGCTAGAAACTGATCAGGGTGTAATGACACCCGAAGAAGAAGTGGAGTACGAGAAGACGTATTTTCCTGGTTCGGCAAAAGCTTTCACATATAAATTTTCACAAACGAGCTGGAAAGAGTGCGTGGATGTAGTGACAGGCAACTACTACGGTTACAAGTGCGCAACCTCGCGTGGGATTTCGGTGATGTTAAAAAGCTTTATGGATCAACACATGTACAAATGTGTCAATGCGGGCCTCGCAGCGCAGGGTGGTGGCACTGTGGACGACTACCATATCGTGCACGCTGGGATTAAAGGCGATCCAAATCATTCTCCAAAGAGTATGCATGCTGAGAATCGCGCCATCGATATTAAATCCATCGAAGTGCAGTTAACTTCTGGTGCCGTAAAAAACTTTGTTTTTTCAGGCAGCTCCAGTAATCCGTTCTTCGGTGCCTTCCGCAGCTGCTGGGGAAAAGTCGTACGCGATTTTAATAGCTGTCCGTATTACAAAGGCACAGCAAGTTTGACCGGCTCCATCGGCAAAGAAGATGGTAACCACCAACACCACATGCACACGTCAGTTCCCTACTGCGTGAGCGGCAACTACGGCCCTTACTACTACCAGAAGTAGTAAGGGTGCCAGGTCCTGTTTCTG
>JANOYW010000092.1:0-23996 GCA_031429075.1 Bdellovibrionales bacterium
TTCTGGACACAAAGCATAAAAGCCTTATTCAAAAGTAATAGATTACTTTTGAATAAGGCTTTTATGCTTTGTGTCCAGAAACAGGACCTGGCACCGATTAGAAGTAAAACGTGGAGCCGATAGAATAGCGAGTGGTTTGCGAGTCATAGGTGAACATCTCGTAGCGGCCATCGATTAGATAGTTGTCGCCTTGCGAGTAGCCCAAATACATACCAAATTTGTCGGTGAACGAGTAATTGGCCGACAGGTCAACGCTGTAGCGGCCACCGGGGTTTTCTTCAGCCCAACCGTTAAGGTTGGTACTGGTGTCGTACTCACTGGCTGATTCGTTCACGACGGAATACGAAAACGTAGCGTTGAGGGAAAGATTGTCTGTGACGTTGTAAGAGTTCACCATTGTTACACCGTACAAAAACAGCGCCAGAGGTCTTCCACCCACATCTCCACCACCCGTCACATTGTAGCGGTACCAATTGTACCGATAGAAGGGTCGCACGCTCACTAGCATTTTGCCACGAATCATCGTGTTCAGCTGTACCGTCTGCCCCATAGTCAGATATTTTTGATTGTCCTGAGACTCGATGGAAGTTGGCATATTGAGTACGTTCACCAAACGAAAACGCGTCCCTGTTTGTTCAACGGTCCACGGCAAGTTCCAAAAATGCGAGATAATAGTGTCTGATGGCATCCATTCGTTTTCACCCCGTGTTCCACCCAGGTCATAGTTCTTCGTCGGAGCCTGAAGCACCCGAAGAGAGTGCTTTGGGCTTAATTGGTAATCGAAAAACATCGTAAGATCTGTTGCCGCAAATTGATCATCCCTGGCAGCAGGCTGATGGTTCACATCAAAAAGGATATGCCATTTTTTCGCCTGCGCCTGATTGGTCACATCACTCGTCGCCACGTTCGCAGCTTGAGCGATGGATCCCAACAAAAATAAAACGCAAAAACTTCTTATCAAAGCAGTCCCCCGCTCATGATAGAGTAGATGTAATACAGCTCTTGTAGATCCAGCTTACCTTCAACCGTCGGATTTTGGGCATCTTCATCTTGTTTGATTCCCTTATAAATATCAAACGCGTAAGGGCTGCCCTGTTTGGAGAACATGTAATAGTTGGAGTTCACACCAACCACGGCCACTTCTTCACCGGCTTTAAAATCAAAATCTTTCGAAGCTTGCAAAGTAACAAGATTGGCCACCTTATCGTTTTCATTTTCGAACTTGTAATTAAAGTAATCCTCAAGTTCTAAAATTGTATAACGTTTGATTTTGATCTTCTCGATAAAGCTTTCCATAGCTCGGTTCGAAAAATTCATCGCCGACTGCGCGTACAATTGACGTCCGTAGGAAATAAACCATGGCTCCATATCCACCCGCTGAGTCACAATGTTCTCCAACACTTTATGCATCAACGATTCAAACTCAGGATGATTGATATACGTCATGTACGAAGCATACAGCTGCACGCGATTGGGGTTGTAGTAAATCTGATCATCACCGGCCAAAAAGTACATGGCTGCCAATTTATCATTAGCAATACCCATTCTTTGTAAAGCGCCAGAGCCCAACTCATAAACACTGCGATAAGGTTTGTCGGTGTTTTTTTGTGTGAGTACTGATTGGAAAAACGCGATGGCCAACTTATTCGCTTGTTTAAGCTCGCGATCAAAAGAGATCAAGATGTCGTCTTGCTCAAATTTGTTGTTAATGTTCATTTCTTTCAGAACATCTTTTACGTTGGTATCATAAAAAGCTCCACGCCACATGGGTAGGAACTCTTTCATCTCTTTCATCAGTGTTAAGATACCGCGCATGTAGCCCGAGGTGTACCAATACTGACGATCAAAACGGTAGTTACGAGTGTAGTATCCGTCTTCGTAGGTGTCGATCAACGACATCATAATTTCTGTTGGCGTTGATCCGATATCGAAGCGATTGCAAACGGCACTGGTAATCGTGTGCTCATCCGAGCAATACAAGTAATGCTTTTTATCAAAATCATCGATTTTGCCAGAGCTGTAGGCGAAGGCGAGAGCTGCCACGTCGTAGGGCTCCCAATCTTGCGTTGTGAAGAACTCATCTTGCAAACGAAGATAGTCCATCACCGACGAAGAAACTGTGGGCCAGTAAACAGGATTTCCGCTGCCATCAACAACGGCAACCGTTTTTTCGATAATCGGGCGACCATCTTCCAGTTTCAAACTACCGTCTGCCTTTTTCGCAAACACCGCTTCAAATTTAGGTACAGAAGGCTGCAAAAAGTTTTTCTTATCTACAGATCCGTAAAAATTATGGCGAAGATTCAGGTTGTGACCCAACTCATGAATCGATGTGCGGTAAATAATATTTTCCGCAATTTTATCCGTTGAAAAACCATGAATAAAATACTGCTCAACGCCAGCAAAGGAGCCTTCCATGGAAAGCTTGCAATGGCCGCGATAGTTTTGGCGCACAGATTCTAGCTCGTGCTTTTCGTACTCACCCATCTCGTAAGTGAGCTGTTTTAGAGCATTCACATCCAAACTTTTTAAATGAGCTGGGAGATTTTTGTTCAACACAGAATCTTCGATGGCTGTGTAGCTGATAATTCCCGATGGTGGCTGGAGAGTCATAGACTGCTCGAGTTCCGTCTTCATCATTTCGTTGAGTTTGTGGGGAAGAAGATGCTTTTCGATCCCCTTAACACCCATAAGACCCTGCGGTGTTAATTTTTGCTCAACAAAACCGTCCTCACTAGGAGTATCAACGATCACTTCTACCGGGCCCACTGTGCCCTGAGTGAACATATTCCAACCTGGATAAGTATACACAGTGTGAGTCATCATTTTGTCGTAAACTTTATCCAAAGTGGCGCTGCCCCACTCAGATGTGGCCCACTGTGAAGGATCTGGTTGTTCTAAAAGCTCTTTCATGTCCTTGTAGAGAGTGGACGTATTCCATTTCAATTGCGATTGTAGATCAGCTTCCGAAGCATCGCGGAAATAGCTGAGTTCTAAACGGCGCAGATAATTCGTGATCATTCCCGACCAAACGTTGAGATTTGCCGAAATGATTTCCCCAGTGAATGGATCTGCATCTGATGGGCCGTAGCCCAATGGGGCACTTGGATCCAGCTCTTCCACCAAGTTTACAAATGAGTAACGAAGATCACCAAATTCCTTCGCCACACCTGTGCGAGCTCCGGTTTTGGGATCAAAATCGTTCTCTTTGACATAGAAACGTATAGGTAAACCTTTGTTAATAAAGACCTGATTTGTTTTCTTAAAAATGTCGTCAAAAATATATTTATATTTCTCGGGGAAATCTTTGGTGTAGTAAAAATAGTGGGCTTTTTCTGGATGCCAACGATTCACCAAAAATAGGTTTCTTTTCTCGCCATTGACAAGTTCTTCCTTGGTGGACTGAAAATATCCGTACTTGCGCATCCGTGGATCTTGCTCCCCCGCGTAAACCATGGGCTCGTAATCCGTTTTTTCGACTTTGCGGAAAGAGTATCTGTATTGAACCGAATAGTTGATCTGCCCATTGATAGAATTGTCTACAGACGGACACCAACGGTTGTAAAGCACCTCAACCACAAAACTAATGTAGCCCGGCTCCATGGTAAAAGTGTTGTCAACACGGCGGCGGGTTTGCTCTTCCCAGCATCGTCCAAGGTCACCAATCAAAGCTCCCTCTTCGGTAACGTCTGCCACAGCAAAATCGATTTTAATAAAGTTTTTTTGATCCCATTTTTTAATATCGTCTTCGATTTCCTTGTTGATGGTCTTTCCATCCACTTGTTGAAGAGCCGCTTGGTGATGCGTGATGGGCCACGAATACACAATGGGACTTCCAGTGAGCGAAGTTTCCCGACCCCGATAAGCGCCTTGGATGCTTTTAAAGAGAAGGTTCTTTTCGGTAAAATCAAAATATCCCACGCGCAAATCCGATTGGTAACCGGCAAAAATAAAACCGCCATCCAAAGAATTTTGCACAACTGTGATTTTTGAATAGTAAGCATCGCGTGTGTCGGAAGTGGTTCCCAAAAGAGAGTTTTTCGAAACCCAGTCCTTTTTAATTTCGGGACGTAGACCATCCACTCCACGATTTCGCGAGCAGGCAATAAAAGATAAACCAATGAGTAATAGAAGACCTAAGTTTTTCATTATTGAACCTCGTTGTTCGGTGCATAGATTGTGGCAGAAACCATCTCTTCTTGATCAAACCCAATGCGTAAGCGGTCATTGGGGAAGTATACATTCACCAATCGACCATTTCCGCCGGTGTCTTTTTTGCTCAAGTAAACACAACCTGGAATTTTTGCTAACTCTGCAATAAATTTAGAACTGTTCATCCCAAACTCGGGGGCAAATTTTTGCCCACAAAGGTCAAGAATTTTTGTGCTATTTAATTGAGTCGTCACACTGACAACTTTATAAATTCGAGTCGGAGGAAAGGCTTCTTCTTTCACAAGCTTCATTCCCACACCGATATTGAGACTGCCAAAATTTGCATAGGCCACATCTTGAGGCATTTCTTTCTCGGGGCTGAAAGACACATCAATAGTTGCACGATCACTGTAACCCGCGCGCACCTTAGGATAAAATAACAGCAGGTCCTCATCTCTTTTCATGCCGCTTTGCACTTCGATGCTAGCTTCGCTGCGTCCCAAGTCCCAATCCGTCACATTCACTTGGTCACCGATAGCCACTCCAGAAAGTTCTGTAAATGTGGATAGCTTGCCAGGCACCATCACTGGAGACCCGTCAGGGTTCTTTAATTCTTTACCGGTTACAGCTGAAATTGCAGGGACCACGCCTGTGATCTTTTCGATGGGCGATGCAATCTCGCCAAAAATCAATGGATCGAGAGCATTGAACTCACCACCCAGTTTGATCATAATAAAACTGGTTAGATTTCCTTGCTCTTCTTCGGCACCAAACTGAATAAATAAACCATCATTGGCCGTTTTGTCGTAGACAATGATATTTGCCGTGTATTCTTTGATTTCTGGTCGTTGAAAGGCCCCTATAAAACGCGTCACCACAACGGCGCTGGGATAGGTTGTCTTCATCTCTGCAGCGATCAAGTCTTTGAGTTTTTCAACAAATGAACGAACGTTTTTGGGGTTCAGACCAAGGCTGATTTTTAAAGGTTGTTCTCGGCGATCCACAGTTTCTTGAAACGACGTGATCTCGCCCACCGCTGACGCTCGGAGCTCCACACCGCTGGCGGTCTCTGTCACCACGACCTGGCGGTTTCCTAACGTGATGGCATTGGGGTAGCCACTCCAAACCTGAATCACATTCATCTTATCGCTGGCTAAGGGTTGTAAAGCGCTGCGATCAAAAACAGTTTTTTGATAAGCCAATGCTGTACCGTTGTAACTGCGACTGAAAGAATCATAGGACACGCTGGTTTTAACTCTCTGGAGCACCAGAGGATCTGCAATAATATCCGTAATCTTTTGCTCGATATCGGCATAGGTCTGACCTAGCTCGATGGTCGCGGCAACCGGCGTCGGAGTTGCTGTTTCATTGGGTATGAGCAAACTGCCGGTCAAAAGATTTAAATCGAAAGCGAGAGTGGGTTTAGGATCTAACAGTCTTGAAACATAAATGACAAAGCGATCTTTACTGATCAGCCAAGACATTTTTCCAGAAATCGAAAATACAAAATCCTTTTGCGATTTATTACCCCAGATAACTTGGCACGTGTTCTCGGAAAGACAATTATAAGTCTCCGATGTTTTTTCCATGATTCTGTAATAATCGACGGCGATCGCTTGTGCGCCCTCGAGAGTATCCACCTTGTAACCAAGTCGGCCAAAATCAAAACCCATTTTGATCGGCTGCAATGGCGTTGGCATTGGAATTTCGCCCAGATAATCTTGCTGAGTTTGAATAAAAATGGGCGTGCGTGGAGTTTCTTCGCGCCACACAATCCAAAGTCCCTCGTAGTAAAGGGCATTCCCGTTTACATCGGGACCGTAGCTGGCGCGCGATAGCAATTTCTTCTCTTCGACTTCGTCCAGGGTTGTATCAAAAGTAATTCCACCGGCACCTTTGCCGTAAAGAATCGGCAGCGACGATGTGGCTTTGATTTTTGCATCGTAGGCAAATCCGCCTTCGGCATCTTCAGTTGAGATCGGCATTTCCAAAAGTTTTTTTGCCGATACTTGCTCACCATTCACTTCGATCACTAAGGCTTTTTCGTATTGCTGATCGGTAGGAACAGCCTTCTCAAGCACGACCGGAGCTGGCGTGGGCGCTTTGGTTTCGTACGCTTTCGGCGATTTTGAGCAAGCGACGAAACTCGGCACGACGCTCACCAACGCAAAAAACAGAATTATTGATTTGCTAGACATTAAATTTTCCCCCTGAAATCATTGTAGAATCACGCAGAAGTTAAACTGTTTTGTGAGCAGTTAGTCAATATTGTGTCAGGGCGGTGACACTTCTTGTAAAAATGATAGTTTCTGTAAGATTTTGTTATTAGCTCGAATCTACAGGGGGTTGAGCGATTTTCGTTGGCTTGGTGCTTGCTACTGCTTATGGTAGGTATTAATAAGTTTTGGGGAGTATTTTAGATGATGTTAGTTTTATCGGCAGTGTTTTCCTTGGTTTTTATTGTATCAACTGAATCATTGGCGGCTGGAATTCTAGCGTCGTCGCTTTGGATCTTAGCCTCTTTTATGATGTTTTAAGCGCTTTTTAAGGATTCAGCTTCGTGAAGATACTGATTGTTCGCCTCTCTAGTTTTGGAGATATTCTCCAGGCGCAAGCCTGTTTACAAAACATTTACAACCACAATGCCACTGCCCCCAGCGACTCAACGGTCGCCCCAACAGTCACCCCAAAAATAGACTGGCTCGTGCGCTCGGACTTTAAAGATCTTCTTCGCGACCAGCCACTGCATCACGTTTTCGCCCTCGACCGCAAAGGTGGATTCATTGCTTTGCTCAAGATGATTCGGCAAATGAGTGATACACCCTACACACACATCTACGATGCCCACAATAATTTGCGCTCCTTTTGGGTGCGCCTGCTTCTGCCGCTGTTTGTTTTTTTTCGCCATGGTTTGCTCCCCCGCGTTTTGGTTCGCAGCAAAAATCGTTGGCGGCGGTTTTTATTTTTTAAACTTCGACAGCCCGTCTTTCAAATGCCTTTTCGCGGGAGTTGTTCCTTTTTAACTCCCTTAGCAAAATGGGGTATCTCCACGGAGTTTCAGCAACGGGCTCATTGGAAGACCACCACCAAAGTTCCGGTCACTCTGAATCCGCGCTTTATTGCCATCGCTCCATCTGCTGCGTGGAAAACCAAACGCTGGCCCGTGAGCTTTTGGAAAAAACTCATTGAACTTTTACCCAACGAATCGTTTGTTGTACTGGGCGGACCCGACGACACTTTCTGTGAGGAAATCGCCCGCACAGCCCCTCACCGCGTGTTTAACTCTGCCGGCAAGTTTTCGCTGCTTGAAAGCTGTGCCGCTGTTCGCGATGCGCAGTTGACTATCTCTGGCGACACCGGAATATTGCACGCTGCAGATCAAATGCGCCGACTCAATATTGGCCTGATCGGCCCCACCGCCTTTGGTTACACCAGTCAAAACCTCTCCGTGGTTTTAGAAACCCAGCTCCCTTGCAAACCATGTAGCAAAGATGGCCGCGATCCGTGTAAAAATGCTGTCTTTCAAAAATGCATGATCGAAATCACTCCCGAAAAAGTGGCGCACGCGGCAAAACTTTTGTTGGGGCCGCAATGACCCTTGCCTATCGAATCGTTTATTTTTTCGTCGTGCGTATTCTTTTGCCACTGCTAAACGGCGTAAACGACAAAGTGGCGCGCGGTTACCAACTGCGCCAACCGCAAAATGGCAAGCTCCCGTGGCTCGTTCCCCCAAAAAGTCTGCGGCCCCTCTGGATTCATTGTGCCTCGGGCGAGTTTGAATATGCTCTACCGGTGATTCGCGAAATTAAAAAAAACAATCCTTTGCAAAAAATCTTAGTGAGTTATTTTACACCCACCTATGTGGAACGAATGATGGCAGAGCCTCTTGTAGACTTTGTTGTTCCAGCCCCTTGGGATGAATCCGGAGTGATTAAAGAGTTTATCGATCACCATCAGCCCGCGGCGCTGTTGTTTGCGCGCACGGATGTTTGGTTTGAAATGAGTCGGCAGTGCTCTTTGCATAAAATTCCGGTGATTGTATTTTCGATGACCTTTCAAAAAAAAATAAATCTTATGTTACAGATTTTTTTGCGCTGGCGCTGGCAGTTTGTGGACAATTTTTGGGTGGTGTCCGAGAGAGATGCTACGCAATTAAAAAGTCTGCTGCCAAAGGCCCACATTGAAGTGGCTGGCGACAGTCGCTACGATCAGTGCCTTTACCGACTGTCGCAAAACAAAACACTTCCCTTTACGATTCAAGAGAGCACTCGCAAACTTATCGTTGCAGGCTCAACCTGGCCGGAGGACGAAGCAGTTCTTGCGCCGACAATCGCCAACACCGCGCTACTGCGCTGGATTGTTGTTCCACACGAAACAACATCGACTCACCTGTCGCAGCTTGAGCAAAGACTAAAAGCGCAGCAAATTGATTTTGTGCGATCGAGCCACATCACCGTCTGGGACGGAACACAAGTGTTGATCGTTGATCAGGTGGGGCTGTTGGCCGAGCTGTATCGTTTTGCTGATATGAGTTTTGTGGGAGGTTCGTTTCGCAAGCAGGTGCACTCGGTGATGGAGTCCCTGGCCTGTGGCTGTTTAACTTTTGTGGGACCGTTTTATAAAAACAATCGCGAGGCTATCGAATTTTCGTCTGAATTCTCGTCTGAATTCTCGCCTGAATTCTCCTCAGAAAACACTCAGATGGCTGCCGTGCAGGTAGTGAACAACTCGCAAGAACTCACTCGAGGCATTGAACACTTTGCAACTTACTGGACCGCAAGCCATCGCAATGAGCTGAAGGAGCGATTTTTGCAAAAAACCGGGGCCAGTGTAAAAATAGCCGGTAAAATTTAAGATTTTTTTCGCTGATGAGTTTTATATCTTTTGAATAAAGATGATAATTTCGCCAATACGAATTCCAAACTTGGTCATCACTGCACGATTGATCAAGTTTTTTTCGTCCACTAAGAACATCGAGTCATCAAACGGCACGTTGTAAACCGTTCCATCCACAGGAATTTTTAGAGTGTACTTCCAGTTCATGGCGAAACCGCTGGTCTCGCCAAAGCCTGTGCCCTCAACATCGCTAGCGGTGCCTTCGTATTTGTTATCGGCGGTTTTTTTAATCTTCCATTCGCGTTTTTGAATTTCCTTGTTATCAAAAAGAAATTCTTCTTTGAGTGAGCCTACGTTGTCCTTCCACTCGCCCTTCAATGTGGCGGTAAAACGTCGCGTGACCACGTGCGAGCGACTCATCACCACTCCCCAGGCTTTCATCTCTCCGTTGAAAAAACGATCCAACTCCAGACGAGGTCCTTTGTCTTTGTACGACTCCAGTGATGTAGAACAAGCACTCAACATAAATACTCCCAGTAGAAACTTAATAAAATGCATCATTTGGCGGTTCATTTGGCGGTTCATTTAAACAAGGCCTTTCGCAAGCGTGGTTCTGAGGTTTTTTCACTCAACCAGATTCCAAAAAAATAGTCTGCAAATTCTGGGTCGTCCACTTTGCCTAAAAATTTGTTTCCTAAACAGAACAAACTATTTTTATCTTTATCAACAAAACCAATCAATGCGTCGCCCGACTTTACATCGGGAATTATTTTTTTAAGCTGTTCAATCCAGTTTACTAGCTTTTGAGCCGGCCCACCAAGCTTCTTAATTTCTTTTTGCGTGCTCTCCACTATTTGCGCGCCGGCAATTTCTCGCTTGTATTCCAACTTTAGCTGGTAGGGCGGCAATGGGTAATGCTCGTTATAACTGTAGGAAATATCGTAGATATGAAAACCCCAAACCTTAAAGGCGGCCTGAGCCTCTTTTTGAAGTGTTGTATGAGGACACTCCGAGGCCCAGGCATTAAAAATAAAAAGGAGTTTAACTAACATCAGATAATAGGGTATAATAAGTTTACGAAGTTGTAAACAATTATTTATTTGGAGCTCATAATGAAAATTCTCATGACCGGCGGTACTGGTCTTATTGGTAAAAAACTTGGCATTGCGCTGGTTAAAAAAGGCCACACGCTCGTCGGCATTACCCGCAGCGCCGAACAGGCAAAAATCAATGCACCCTATCCCGCCACCTGGATCGAATGCGATCTCAACACGACTGTGCCCGACCTGAAAGATCACGACATTGATGGTGTTGTGCATTTGGCTGGCGAAAACGTGGGCGAAAAAAATTGGTCCCCCGAACAGAAAGAAAAAATTCTGCAATCGCGAAAGCAAGGAACCAAAAATCTACTGGCGGCTGTGAATTCTAAAAACATCCAGTTTTTTGTTGGCGCCTCGGCCGTGGGAATCTACGACTGGAGTACCGACGATTCGATGCGCACCGAAGACAGCCCACCAGCGTCGCATTTTTTGGCTGAAGTTACGCGTGCCTGGGAGCAGGAAAGTTTAAACTGCAACGCCCGCACTGTGCTTTTCCGCATCGGCGTTGTGCTTTCCACCGAAGGTGGCGCACTTCCTAAAATGGTATTTCCTGCACAAATTTTTGCTTCAAGTCCCCTCGGCAGTGGCCAACAGTGGATGAGTTGGGTGCACATTCAGGATGTGGTCGGCGCTATGGTTTTTGCCATCGAAACAGCATTGATGAATGGCGTTTACAATCTTGTGGCTCCAGAAACGGCTCGGCAAAAAAAGATTGCGCAAGAAATCGCCAAGCAACTCAACTGTTTTTACGGCCCCCCTGTGCCGCAGTTTATGCTAAAGCTAATTCTCGGCGAACAGGCAGCGCTGGCTATTAATTCTTTAAACGTGAGTTCGCAAAAATTAGTGAACGCCGGTTACAAATTTCATTTTTCGAATGTGGATTCAGCCTTGGAAGACTTACTTTCCAGTTGGAAAAACGGTGTTGCCATAAAAACCTACCAGCAGTATTTTTCTCTTCCCAAAGAAAAAGTTTTTGCTTTTTTCGCCGACGCTAAAAATCTAGAGCAGATCACACCAAAAACGCTGCACTTTAAAATTACGCAAATGTCCACCGAACGACTGCAAAAAAACACTTTGATTGATTACAAATTAAAAATCCATTCTGTTCCTGCCCGTTGGCGAACGCTCATCGAAACATGGAATCCCTCGACGTCTTTTTCTGACATTCAACTCAAAGGCCCCTACTCGCTCTGGCATCACACTCACTCGTTTGAGCAACTGGGCTCGGGCACACTGATGACGGATACAGTTCGTTATAAACTCCCGGCTGGACTTGTAGGACGTCTGGTCGCCCAGGCGTGGGTGGACTCTGACGTGGAAAAGATCTTTGCCTATCGTAGAGAAACCGTGGGCGTCCTGATTTAAGACATTTTTGGGAAAAAACTTTCCGCCATTTCCCATCCCCTCTAGAATGAAAAGAGCAGCCGAGGGGTGTTTTTGGGGTCTCATTTTAAAACAGTTTCGCGAACACTCTTTGTTCTGGGTTGTGCATCTGGAGCTCTGCTATTTCAAAACTGCGACTCCTATTACTCCGTTGGGCAGCGCTCTGGAGAGAGCATTGCGGGCTTTTCCTTGGACTCAAAAGCACAGACCATCCTAAGTCAAAACTGTTACGCCTGCCACACCGACGCGCAAAGTGCGGGCGGTGTTTCCCATTTGGACGACACAAACCTCATGGTGGAAGATGGCATCATTCTCCCGGGCGATTCAGACTCATCGCCTCTCATAAACGCCCTCGAAAGCAGCTCTATCACTGAACACGCCCTCTCTGAACAGAGCATGGCCATTTTGCGCGATTGGGTTGTTAGCCTGAACGATCGCTTCTCTCCTCCGGATGTCACCCAACCTCCAACATGTACACTGGCTGTGAATAAAACGGCCATCCTGCTTGGGGAAACCGTCACCGCTACATTGCAAATTACCGGTAAAGCAATCTCCGCTCACATTCATGGTTTACCGGTGAATCCTCAGGGCGCCGCGCGAATGGTTTCACCTACAGCAACAGGTACCATCAAAGCTCAAGTGAGCAATGCGGCTGGAACTACGCTCTGTCAAAGTGCTTCGGTTCAAGTCACCACAACTCCTGTGGATCCGGGAAGTTTAGTTCCCCGCTGCGCACTTTTGGCAAGCACCAACTCGGCTGTGCCCGGCGACTCCGTCACTCTCGAGCTGAGTATTACGGGCATTGCCACGAGTGCTTCCATTAACAGCGTCGCCGTGCCTATCCCAGGGGGAGGCGTTTTCCCTTCGGTTGTCGTAAAGCCCATCAGCCAAACAACTTATTCCGCTCGCGTGAATGGTGGCGGGAGCTTTAGTACCTGCTCCGTGCTGGTTGCAACAAAAACCACAGCCCAAATGACCAACCAAGAGTTCTATCGAGCCAAAGTTGGCCTCGGGGGAGCTTCGGTGGACGATTTACTGATTCGCGGACGGCGTGCTAGCGGTAACACCTACGGCGGAAGTTGCATTCACTGTCACACTAATAACACTGTGCCCAGCGCCCAATCGCGCGCTCGATTGTTTTTTGTACTTGTAAGCAACGATCCCAATCTCAACTACAACGCCATCAGAAACATCACAGACCCAGCAGATTCCACTAGAAAATGGAACCTCACCGTGTCGTCGCCACAAAGTTTATACTTTAAAGCCTCGGGGCACCGGGCTTCAGCTTCCTATACGACGCACTCCGGGTTGGCCTACCGCTATAGCCCCACAGAACTCACGCACATCCAAAACTTCGTCAATAAACCGTAACGAGGCCGATGTTTTTATACACAGAGCGAAGCGTGACTTGCGCTTTCTCACTGGCCCGGGCTTGATTGTTTTTAAGAATTTGCAAAAGCTGTGCGGGGTCCGCCATCAACTGATTGTACTTCTCTTGTACTGGCGAAAGCGTCTGCACAACAATCTCCGCCAGGTCAGTTTTAAAGTGACCATACATTTTGCCATCAAAGGCCTTTTCGATCTCTTCATAGGACTTTCCAGTCAAGGCAGAGTACATGGTCATCAGATTTGAAATGCCAGGCTTTTTTTCAAGATCAAAATACACTCGCGGTGGAGTTTCAGAGTCGGTCACCGCTGATTTTATTTTCTTTTCGATTTTTTTGGGAGCATCTAAAAGCGAAACGTAGTTGTTGGCGTCCTCGTCGGACTTCGACATTTTTTTTGTAGGCTCCTGCAGGCTCATAATTCGCGCGCCAAGTTTTGCTATAAAAGGCTCTGGCACCTTAAACGTAAGGCCAAACTTTTTATTAAAACTTTCCGCCAGATCCCGTGTGAGCTCAAGATGCTGCTTTTGATCTTCTCCCACAGGCACAAGATCTGTTTGATACAACAAGATATCCGCCGCCATCAGCACAGGATAGACGTACAGGCCGGCATTTATTTCGCGCGTCTGTTGCGATTTATCTTTAAACTGCGTCATGCGATTCAGTGCGCCCATGGGCGTGTGGCAGGTTAAGATCCAGGTGAGTTCGGCGTGGGCTGGAACTTGTGACTGCATAAAAATCACATTCTTTATGGGATCCAAACCGCAAGCCAAATACTGTGCTAAAAAACTCAAACATCTTTCGCGAAATTCGGCGGGATCTTGCTTTACAGTGAGAGCATGAAGATCGGCCACCATATAAAAGCAATCGTACTCATCTTGCATTTTAGCCCAGTTGCGGACCGCTCCGATATAATTACCTAAAGTAAGAGTCCCTGTCGTTGTGCTACCGCTGAGTAAAACCTTTTTCATTCTTTAATGACCACTTTGTTAGAGAGTTCATTGATATTATTCACAGTTGCCGGAAACTTTTCAATCAATAAGTGCGAGCACGCATCAAGGCCCTTTTGAATTCCCAAAGCCATGTTTTTACTTTTTATTCCTAAAACAATCTCATCCACAGCCGATTGCCAGGTTTCAGCGGGAAGTTTTTCGGCAATTTTTTTATCGGCGAGCACAATCACCACATGTTCCAACAAAGAAATATAGATCAACACACCCATGCTATCGTCGGTATGATGCAAACGATTCTCGTAAAACTCGATTCGCGCCCGCTTCCAGCACTGCTCGAGCTCTTCTGCACGCAATGTTAGTAAACGACGGACTCTGCCATCGCGAACTAAAAAAGCGGCTCCCCAAAAGATAATAAAAAGACCACCGAGCAACAGACCCGCCGCCCGCAACATGTAATCCCAATACAGATGGGGAACCAAAATTTCCCAAAGAATTAAAAACAGAATTGAAAAGAGGAGGATCAAGGTCACCTGCGCCTGTGCATAGGCCGACGACGATCGCACAATCACCGGAACAATTTCGGCTTGCGTTTTAAGTTCAATCCCTTCGATTTGTTTTTCGATAGATTGGATTTCGTCTTGCTTTAGAGAGTTTGAAAGCCATTTTGGAATTACCATGATCCTGACGCTCCTCCACCACTAAAACCGCCGCCGCCGCCACTCCAACCGCCACCACCACCACCGGATCGACCGCCGAAACCGCCGCCGCCAAGAAGAGCTCCGTAAAGAAGACCGCGACCCACACCACTTCCGCGTCCACCACCGTTAGCGAACATCATAAATAAAAAAATCGCCAACATTAAAATTAGCTTTCCCCAGTCTTTTCCGCCAGAGCGCGCTGATACACGCGTAGGAATCTCCAAAAACTCTGCGAGATCATAGGGTGGGTCCATACGTTTGAGGATTTCGCTCACACCCAATAAAATTCCGTCGCCGGTGTAGCCTTTTCTGAAAAGCGGAACCATGGTATCGTCGATAATCCGTCGACTGTAGGCATCCGTAAGGTCGCCCTCCACACCTTGACCCACTTCGATGCGAATTTTTCTTTCGCTCTTGGAGACCAAAAGCAGAATGCCATTGTCTTTTTGCTCGGTGCCCAGCTTCCAAGCTTGGGCCACCTGAATGGAGGCTTCTTCGATGGTGAGGGAGTCTAAAGTCTCCACCGTGAGCACCGCCAGCTGCGGTCCTCCCTTGGCATGGATCACTTTCAAAGCATTGGCGAGTTTTTGCTGCGTCGAAGACTCTAGTAACCCCGCCTGATCAACTACGCTGTCTGTTAACTGCGGAACCTCGAAGGCCCCAGAAAAACTCAAGCCAGCGAAAGTTATCAACGCAAAAAATAAACTGACAGACGTACGATGACTCATGCGATGCATATTTATCCTTAAGCAAGTCACCCTTAAAAAGTGACTTGTGGTGCTTTTTCGATCTGCTCTTTTTCGCCCTCAGCAACCGACCATTGTGCCATTTTATCGTGATGAAAAAACAACGTGTTGGTTAAATTTGTGGGAAACACCGTCACTAAATCGTTAAACTGACGAATCGCTTCGATGTGCTCGCGTCGTGTATTTGTGATGCGATTTTCTGTGCCTTCCAACTGCGCTTGCAAATCGCGAAAGTTTTGGTCCGCTTTGAGCTGAGGATAGTTTTCCGAAATCACCATGAGTTTTCCTAAGGCCTGGGACAACTGTCCTTGAGCTTCTTGAAATTTTTGTAACTGCTCTGGCGACGACTTGCTCGGGTCAATCGTCATGCTAGTGGCCTTGGCGCGGGCATTCACAACACCTTCCAGTGTTTCCTTTTCGTGCCCGGCGTAGCCCTTGACTGTTTGCACAAGGTTGGGAATTAAATCCGCACGGCGCTTGTACTGGTTCGTGATGTTGGCAAAGGTCTCATCCACACGGTTTTTAGATTTCGGAATGGACTGCACTCCGCAGGCCGTGAGCGATAAACCTAGAATCAGGGCTAAAAAGAAACGCATATTTTGTTCTCCTTTAAAATAAGACTCGAATTAAACCAGTCTTGTAGACCCAATATGGTGATATTTTTACAGATTGCAAGTAGAAGCGTTGCATTATTAGCTCGTAACAAGGATAACGAGTCATGATGTTTTTTGTATTGAATTCCTTGGTTTTAATGGCCTCTGCGGCCGATATGTGTTGGGAGCAAGAACGCAACCCTTACAGCAAAGCCACCTACACCGAAGCTGAATGGCAGGAGCATACGCAGGCCTGGGATGAGCGACAGCCCGAAGAACCCAGTTTGTTGAGTTTGTTTTGGGCCCATCAAACTTACAAACAAGAGCTCGAAACAGCGAACACTTTGAAAAACGACAAACGCAAACACTGTTATATTGGTTGCCGTATCGCTCAAGACACATCTCTCGAAGTGAGCACCTATGTGGGCTGGCTGAAAGAGTCCGAGGATCTTTCCGACTGCAATCGAAAAACGTTGTTCGAAACTTTGGATTACCAGAGCACGATTGAAGGCGCCGAGCAGGGCTCAATCGTTAGTGAACCGCAAGAGTGTTATGATTTTTGCGAATCCTACAAAGCTCCAAAAAATCGTTTAGAGCTTTAAGAATTACCGATCACTTCCGCTGCGAACTTGCATACATGTGCGAACTTCACAACCAAGAGCATCTCTCGTAATCCAAAGTCGCTGATCATAGTTGCACCTTACTGTTGATGGAGTGCATAACAGAGGACTTCCAACATAGACCGGAATTTTCACATTTCCTGAATTGCCAAGCATTGCATTTGTTTTTCCGGGTATTAGAGAAATTCCATACACATATAAAGGCGCATTGGATGGAAGAGGTTTGGATGCTGTAGGAATTTTGATGGCATAACGATGAGCCGTCCCACCACCTAAACAGCGGCGAGACACTCCGACTTCGTGAGAAATGTTTCCCGCTCCACCACCAATATAGATTCCACCTTGGCCCGCTGGGTATTTTTGATAAATGTGAATACCAATCGGACGAGGATCCCCCACATGGCAAGCCCAACCTCTGACGATAAGCTCACCATTTGTAACAACGGCTGTATCGAAAGCGCCAATCACTTGATTAAAATCAGTCGCTTTAGGAATTAATACAGTGCCCGAACCAGCCACAGTATGCATAGAAAAACCGTTCTCTTTATGAGCTACTGCATAGAGAAAGATATGTTTGTTATCTGCATACTGATTCCAAAGCTTCAACGAGTTTTTTTGCGCAAGTGATAACGTGGAGTTTTCGGCTAAATCCACAGAAAAAGTAAAGCTGTGTTTCGCCTCTGCAGACGTTTCACATTGGCTACGCACCACAGGCCCATGGACACCGTCTGTGGTTTGAGTTGCCATATAAACACCCTGAAGACTGGCGTCACCAAAATACAATTGCACTTCGATGGGATTGTTGTTGCGAACCTGGCAAGCCCAACCTTGCACTTGAAGTTTTTTATCGGCTAGCAAACGAACATTTGTGATTCCACTTTTAAATGGTTGAACGGCTTGCGGTTCAAGCGCGTCAAGGTAACGTGTTCCTTGTGCGGTAAGAACCATAAACTGCGCATGACAATTGTTTTTCACCCAAAATCCAGTGGCATCAAAACCATAATTGGCTGCAGGACATGGTGTTTGCGGACTCAACGGAGTCACTCTGATCACCTGCACCACGCCTGGGATTTCATGGCGCACAGGAGTCGCATTATTGTTGGCTCTGAGTGAGAAAGTTTCGTAGTAGGCAGCCGAGTTTTGAATTTCCAGACTAGAAATCCTGACGTTGGACTCCATCTCAATATCTTGAAGAGTGGTCATATCGCAATAACGCATGTCAAATGTCGGCGCACCGGCTGTATCGTAAGTCATGTACAATCCAGAATCCAGAGATGGAATGGTTTGCTTCAGCATATTGCAGTTCGACAGACCTAGGTGCTTGGCTAAACGATTTACAAGATAGATTTTATGCCCGCGAAATGTGTTCTTCGCATTTTCTGAAAAACTCGGATTAGCAAGATGCCCATTAATCCTCTGAATGTTTTGTATCACACTCATGCGTGTTTGATCCACCGTCGTTGTATTTGTATAAAGAAAAGCCACAAGTAGTACCGGCGCTAAAACAATGATGATGTATTTTTTAATGAATTTCATATTAGTTGCCCCCACCAAGAAGATCATTTGCAAACTCTGCCTCTGGAGAGTTTGGATCTAGAATTCCCGCTTGATCCACGATGGAATCAAAAATGGCTTCCGCTTCTTCTACTGAAACGCGACTGACCACTGAATATCTGTCGACCCAGCCTCGACGATTTGTTGGATCCACTGCGAAGGCGCGTACTTCTGCCGCTTGCGCTAAGTAGTTTCGTCTTCTCTCGAGATCTGCAACTTGCGCCGCTGACATTCCGGCTGCTATCGCGAGACCCGTTCGTGTAAGATTTCTGTACACCATCTGTGATACAACAGGCTCCAGCCGATCCACAACCTCTTGGGCTCGTGCACGCTCAACACTCGAAGATGTTGTATCGCTAGCAACTTGTCTTGCTGCCTCGTAGTTTTCGTAGTCTCCCGCATGCTGTAGCTCATGTCGCATCGTCGTAGCATAGTCTGTTCGATTGGTATCAACCACGACATAACCCGGGGCTGAATACGTGGTCGCTCCCGTCAAAGCCGATCTATTGGGTGTGTACTCTCCCAGATTCACTCCAAGCCCGCCCAATGAAGACGTTGCCGTTGGACCCGTAGACAGCGTTCCTCCAACAAGAACACTTCTTTGCGCCCCAACCCGTTGCTGATCCGTCAAACTGTCATAAAGGTTCGGTCCCAAAAACTCACGCAAATGCTGCAAGGATGTTCCTGTTTCCACATTCACCACCGACACTGAACCTTGATTAAAAGCGGCATCAATGGAGGCCATTGCAGGATCTCGCGCCACAGCGGCCATTCCATAAGTGCGCGCCATGGGCCCCGTAGGAACCATTCTCGCACTTTGCGGAATGCTATTGGCATCATAGTATGCTTGGACGCCACGATTGTAAGCGGCTTGAACGGCCTCTTGGTACCCTAAACCGCCAGCACCAATAGTGCCGCGAATGCTATTGTTCATATTCACTACTCCAGCAGTCGATGCAGCGACTTGCACTGAAATCACCCTTGAAACCTGCTGCACCACTCGGGCAACTGGCAAACCAATATTGGTCGCGACTCTTTGTAGACCAGCTGCAAAATTTTGAGCGATAGCCGTTGTCCCTGTGGCCGCACCAAGTCCCATCAACATACTGTTCACAACCGTTCCCACAGACGAAGTTGTATTGACAGGAGTTCCCATGGACAGACCACCCGTGCCACCGTTGCCACCAGAGCCTCCACCGCTCGTGGATCCACCAGACGTTGTGGTTGATCCACCAACAGAAACAGACGTTCCCATGCTGTAGCCTAAATTTGATCCTGTCGCCGGAGAGCCATTGCCAATATTGGGACCGAAACCCAAATTAGATTGGCCGCAACCATTACAAGGAGATGGAGCAGAGCCAATGCCTGGGCCGAAGCTGAGACCGCCACCGCCACCATTGCTTCCATTGCCGCCGTTACCGCCACCGTACCCTGTTGAGTTACCGCTTGTCGTTGCGCCGCCTCCTGCTGTAGTGCCGCTCGAGGATCCACCACCATATCCGGTCGAATTTCCTCCAGTAGAACCACCTGACGATCCACCGCTACCAGATCCGCCATTGTTGTAACCGCCGTTGAGACTTCCATTATTTGGAGCTCCCGGTGGATCCGCTAAAACCTGTAGGGAAAAGATCGAAACTAAAATACCCAGAATATACATTTGGCCCCCAAAAAAATTTTACTGAACAAAGAATATGTTATTCATCGGTATTTTCATTTGCCGAATCAAGGACTTGGAGTGAAATAGACTTACCGAAACTTGGCACGAACCGTATTGAGACCGCGAATCGATAATTATCAGAAAGGTGTCTCAAAAAGGGAAGTTGTGAAAGTTCCTTTTGACAGGGTTGCGATGAACTAAAATTCTAACAGAACATCTTGCCCGTTTGGTTTGACGGTTTGATAAAAGCGCATGGCGTAGGCGTCTTGCTGTTTGTGTAGCTCCCACTTCCAGTGCTTTTTATCAAACGAAATTTTGCTCTTAATTGGCAACGCTTGCAGCAACTTGCCTTTGTGGTCCATTTTTAAAAACTGAGTCAGGTGCAATCCGCGGGATGAGACCGCCCGTAACGCGTGCATCTCGTCGTCGAAGTACAAAGCCTCTAAGTTAAATGCGTACCCGGCGTGCAGCGCCATCCACTCTCCGGTGGTGACGTCGTAGCGATACATCTCGCCGCCGCGCTCATCGTTGTAAACGTAGAGAGCTTTTTGCATGGGGCTGACTGTAGCTGTTTTTATATATTGGGCGTAAGGCATGTTTTTAGGCATGTACATGCGAACAAAATCTTTTTTCTCCACATCCCACTGCCAGAGCAAATAATTTTTTAAAATAAACAAATACTTATCCACCACCATAACCTGCTGGGTTTTTGTTGGCAGGGTCATTTCCTGCTCGGCGAAAAAAACTTTTTGCGGTTGGATGCTTCCATCGAGGCGTTGCCAAACCACGGGCGATGCCGGCACGCGCGGAGTTGTTGGTGGAGGCTCCGTCCAGGCTGGCTCCGCGGCAGCGGGACTCGCTTCCACACTCGCTAGGCCGCGCACCTTATCAAACATCGGAATTCGAAACTCTTTGCCAACGATAGCGCCTTGAAAATTTGTGATTTCGAGACCAGTGATTTTTTTAAGCACCGAACTTAAGATTCGAAATTCATTGTCGGGGTTAAATGCCTCTTCCCACGCGTAGGGATAGCTGCACATTTTTTCTTTTGGCAAATATTCGATGGGCGTGTTTGGCGGCAACCCTTGCAACCAAACAATTTGGGGAGTGGCAACAATCACTTTGTCGATCTTGGCCCCTTGATCCACCTGAAAGCTCCATTCCAAACGCTGTCGACTCACCAGTGCAAGCACCTGGGGTTTTGGCGAGGCTTTCACGCGCACGCGAATCAATCCGCCCTCATCCATTTGTGCTAAACGAAAGGGTGGCGCCGTCTGCACTGCAATCAAATGTAAATCTTTTAATTGTTCAGCGCGCTGCCAGGTCATGTGTGAAAACACGCAATCACTGCCTTCGCATTTTGACTGCGAAACTGAATTGGCAGAAACGTCCCAATATTTTTCTTCGGAAAAGAAATCCTCGGTGCATTGGGCGTCCACCTTCGACGTGTTTTGCACCAATCGATACTGCGCTTGATCTTCCATATTTTTCATAAAAAATAAAAGACCCGCTTGCAAAATGACGAGGGAAAGTAACATGGCGACGAGCATTTTATTCAGCGCTTCGAGGAATCTCATACAATGTTATCGGAATTTTACTCGAGAGGCTGTAACACTATATGTGGGGTATGCTTCGATTCCAGACCAGCGGGTGTAGTGTTTTTAAGCTATACCTAAGTCCTGCTGCATAGAACCAAAGCAAAATTATTTTGTAAACAAACAACGTTAAGCAAAAAACTTTGACGTGCCTCAGAGCTCATCAATTGGCTATTCACCAGAAATATCAACGCACTAACGCTGCCCGACAGTTTCATGTCGCTACTGCCTAAAAAAAAACATTTTAGTGCGTCGAAATCAGGTTTGACTCTCCCTGTCCACACAACTACCGTTTTTAATAAGGGACACTTCTTTTCACAACAAAGGAAGACTGCCCTTGGGTAATCGTTAAATTCCAAACGAGAAAAAGCTTCGACGGCTTAAGGCCTTCTACGCTTTTGAGAATATGTTTTTACGAAAATATTTTCAAAGCTCGGGAATTGCTTACTCTAAAATGACACACAAATGTGTCATTAACAAAGACGCCATCGGGGGAAGGCACAACATGGAGACATTAGAAACAACAATGGATACTACAGAAAATTTTACGACAGAGAATTTACAAAACGAATCGCAAGAGCCCGTATTAATGCGCGTAAAAAAACGCGACGGCACTTTACAACCTGTCGACGTCACGAAGATCGTTCGCCGCGTGACTCAAAACTCCGAAGACCTTCGCTTCGTGGACCCCTATCGTGTGGCCATTAAATCCATCAGCGGTCTTTACGATGGCGCCTCCACCAAGGAACTTGATAATCTTTCCATTCAAACAGCGGCCATGCTCATCGGCGAAGAGCCACAGTACTCGCGGCTTGCCGCCCGCCTATTGAGCTTGTACATCGACGAAGAAGTGCAAAATTTAGGAATCACGTCTTTTTACGAAAGCATTGCCCATGGCTTTAAAAGCGGTTTGATTTCCGAAAAAACAAAAGTGTTTGTCGAGGAAAATCGCGCAGTTTTAGAAGCTTCGATTCAACCGCATAAAAATAATGCCTTTGAATATTTTGGCTTGCGCACGGTTTACGATCGTTATCTTTTAAAAGATCCACAAAAACGCGATGTGCTCGAAACTCCCCAGTACTTCTTTATGCGCGTGGCCTGCGGCCTTGCTCACAACGCCGAAGAGGCTGTGGAGCTTTATAAATTGGTTTGCACTCTGGACTATTTGCCTAGCACCCCCACACTTTTTAACTCCGCCACGCTTCACCCGCAGATGTCGTCGTGCTATCTTTTGGATTCGCCAAAAGATGATCTCAATTCGATCTACGACAAATACAAAGACATCGCTTTGCTTTCAAAATTTGCCGGTGGCATTGGCGTGGCCTTCCATCGCGTCCGCGCTCGCGGCTCGTTAATCAAAGGCACAAACGGCCACTCTAACGGCGTAGTTCCTTGGTTAAAAACTTTGGACTCCTCTGTAGCAGCTGTAAATCAAGGCGGAAAACGCAAAGGCGCTTGCTGCGTTTATCTCGAAACGTGGCACGCGGATCTCGAAGACTTTCTCGAACTGCGCGACAACACGGGCGACGAAAGCACTCGCACGCACAATTTGAATCTTGCCAACTGGGTGCCAGATATTTTTATGAAGCGTGTAAAAACCGACGAGATGTGGTCGTTGTTTGATCCAAAAGTTGTTCCAGAGTTTCCAGATCTTTACGGCGCCGAATTTGAGCGCGCGTATATCCAAGCCGAGAGCGAAGGAAAATTTTCTCGTCAGGTAAAAGCCCGCGATCTTTACAGCAAAATGATGAAAACCCTTGCCGAAACCGGCAATGGTTGGATGACCTTTAAAGACGCCTCCAACATCAAGAGCAATCAGACCGCTAAAAAAGAAAACGTGATTCACCTTTCGAACCTTTGCACTGAGATCCTCGAAGTTACAAACAACGCGGAAACTGCGGTTTGCAATCTCGGCTCCATCAATTTAGGTCAGCACGTGACTGAAGATGGCGTTGATTATCATAAAATTCGTCGCACAGTGAAAACGGCAGTGAAGTTTTTGGATCGCGTGATCGACATTAACTTTTACCCAATCAACCAAGCGTTGGATTCCAACAACAAATGGCGTCCCATCGGAATGGGTGCCATGGGTTTACAGGATGTATTCTTTAAGCTTGGCCTGGCGTTTGACAGCGAAGATGCCCGTGTGATTTCTCGTCGGATTCAAGAAGAAATTTACTTTGCAGCCATCGATATGTCGTGCGAACTCGCCGAAAAGTACGGCCCGCACTCAAACTTTGCCGACACTCGCGCCGCTCAGGGTTTGTTGCAGTTTGATCTGTGGAAAGTAGAACCTGTGAATCAGGAGCGCTGGATCCAACTAAAAGAACGCATCAAAAAATTTGGTCTTAGAAACTCTTTAGTGATCGCCATTGCACCAACGGCCACCATTGCCAGCATCGCTGGTTGCTATGAGGCCATTGAGCCACAGGTTTCGAATTTGTTTAAGCGCGAAACCCTTTCTGGCGAATTTTTGCAAATTAACAAGTACCTGGTTCGCGATCTTAAAAAAGTGGGTCTGTGGACCGAAGAAGTTCGCACCAAGATCAAAGCGGCAGAGGGCTCTATTCAAGAAATTCCCGAAGTTCCTGAAAACTTAAAGTCCATCTATCGCACGGTTTGGGAACTTCCGATGAAGGGCTTGATCGACATGGCTGCCGAGCGCGGCGCTTTTATTGATCAAAGTCAGTCGCTGAATTTGTTTTTAGAAAACGCGACCATTGG
>JANOYW010000093.1:0-2142 GCA_031429075.1 Bdellovibrionales bacterium
CACGTCGATATTTGGATTGGCGGGGCGACCGACGCCAAGTTTGATGCGGAAATATTTGTTGTGGCCCAATTTTTCGTGGATATCACGGATTCCGTTATGGCCGCCGTGTCCTCGGTCCTTTTGAATTTTAAGCTGGGCAAAGGGAAAGTCGATCTCGTCGTGCAAAACAATGATCTGACTGTGGTCGATTTTATAAAAGTCGCAAAGACTGCGCACGGGATCGCCCGAAAGGTTCATAAACTCTTGCGGTTTGCAAAACACAACTTTTTGTGCGTGCTTATTGTCCTCGGAATGCAGAGTGAGGTGCGTAGTAAAAGCTTTCAGTTCTTTTTTTTCAGGGGGGGCGCTGACGGACTTAAGGAACGTGTCCACAGCCATAAAGCCGACATTGTGGCGATTGAGCGCGTATTTAGGACCAGGATTGCCAAGACCGACGATAAGCCACATGTGTTCTATCCATAACGAAAAAAGCCCGGGTGAGCGGGCTTATGTTCAGTGAGCAAAGTCTTTTCAAACCAATGAAAAGACAAAATATTTACTTCTTTTTCGCTGGAGCAGCAGCGGCAGCGGCCGGAGCGGCGCCAGCGGCAGGGGCAGCGCCCGCAGCAGGAGCAGCAGCAGCCACAGTCTCAACAGCAGCCGCTTTTTCTTCGACGTAAGCAGTCACTGTTGCAAGTGTGCGCTCTCCAGGTGTTACGGCGCGTACGCCATCTGGAAGTTTAAGATCGGACACGTGGAGAGAGTTGTTCAAACGAATTTCTGTAATATCAACTTTCAAAGTTGCAGGAATCGCTGCAGGCAAGCACTCGATTTCCATATCATGCATAATAACTTGAAAAATCCCGCCTTCTTCTTTAACACCAGCGGCTGTTCCTACGTATTCCAAAACCACTTTTACGCGCACTTTGCGAGTCATATCGAGAGCGTAAAGGTCGAGATGCACGGGGCGATCTGAAACCGGGTGCATTTGAATATTCTTAATAAGAACTTTTACGTCGTTCAATGCGCTCTCTTTGCTTTTCAAAGAGAAAATCGCAGATTCAAAGCGTGCGCTTAAGTATTTTTTAATAACGTTCTCTTCAACAAAGATCGTTTGATTTTTAAATTTTGGACCGTAAATCACAGTCGGAACTTTATTTGATTTACGAGCGGAGCGAGAAAAGTGTTTTCCCACTGTGCGAGGTTCTGCATTTAAAACTAATTCTGTACTCATAGGTCCACCTTTTTAAATTTAAAATTCTTCAATCAAAAAGAGAACTGACGGAGGCATTTCCATAAATTCTCTGAATCGCTTCTGCAACAACCGGAGCCATTGACGTTACGACAACTTTTCCGCACGCACGACTTTTTTCGCTCAAAGGAATTGTGTCGGTCACAATCACTTTTTCGAGACCAGATTCCGTAATTCTTTGAATCGCGGGCCCGGAAAATAGAGCATGGGTCGCAACAGCGAACACCCTTTTTGCACCATTGTTAAGCAGGCTGTCAACACCTTGTGTGAGGGTGCCTGCCGTGTCGATCATATCGTCCACAATAATGGCCTCTTTGTCCCGAACATCACCAATTAAATGAAGTGCTTTCGCAACGTTAGGCCCAGAGCGGCGTTTGTCGATAATGGCCATGGAACAGTCGATTCGTTTGGCAAAGGCGCGGGCTCTTTCAACCCCACCGGCGTCGGGGCTTACCACCACGTAGTCTTTGCCCATTCCATAGTTATCTTTCCAGTACTGAGCGAGAGTGGGGATGGCAAACAAGTGATCCACAGGACAGTTAAAAAATCCCTGGATTTGCGCCGCATGGAGATCCACACAAAGAACGCGCGAAGCTCCAGCCGTCGTTAGGAGATCGGCCATGCATTTTGCCGTAATTGGGGCTCTGGGAGCTACTTTGCGATCTTGGCGAGCGTAGCCATAGTAAGGAATCACAGCGACAATATTCTTTGCCGAAGCGCGCTTTAGCGCATCCAAAGTCACGAAGAGTTCCATGTAGTTTTCATTCACAGGAGGGCAGGTGCTCTGAATCAGATAAACACTGGCCCCGCGAACGCTTTCTTGAATTTCCACCTGAATTTCGCCATCGGCGAACCGGGAGATTGTGGACTGACCCAAGCGCATGCCCGCATGTTCTGCCACTTTTTCGGCG
>JANOYW010000094.1:0-35175 GCA_031429075.1 Bdellovibrionales bacterium
GCGGCTAATCCTGCTTTTGTTACCGTGGATGCAGATATGGCCTGGGATACACACGCAGGGCAATACACGAATGATATTGCGCAATTTAAAAGTTTTGCTACCAAAGTAGATGCCCTAGGAAAAAATCTCCTCGCCTTAAAAAAAGACCTCACCGCTCGTGGCAAATGGGCCACAACGGCAGTGGTTGTGATTTCCGAATTTGGTCGTACAGTGAAAGAAAACGGCAGTCGCGGAACTGATCACGGTCGCGGTGGTTCAATGATTTTGATGGGTGGCAGGATCCGTCCTTTTAGTGACCCATTGTACAAAGGTTTGCGCGCTTGGACGATACCAGCCACCGTCGACGTGAGCACGGCCCTTTCTGTATCCCATGACTATCGATTCGTTCTGGCAGAAATTCTAGAAAAAAACTGTGGCATGACACAAACACAGCTTGCAGGTGTTTTTTTAAATCAAGTTTCGTTCACTAACTATTTGGGAGTGGTGTAAGCTTAACGCTTTGGCTTTCGTGAGAGGATATTATGTTTAAACACCAATCCAAATGTCCAGCCTTTATGAAGGAACATACCTTTGAAAAGTTTTTCCCTGTTCGCGCAGAAAAAATCGATGCTCTCTGGCAAGGCCTTAACTTGCGCGAAAGTTTTGTCAAAGGCCAAGTGTTTCCCTACCGAGTGGAATTTGATTCTCCCAAACAGGAAGGGCCCTTCCAAGAAGGCGAGCTCAACATTCATCATGGACCCGGACTCAGTGTTCACGGGGTCATCGGCAAAGTTCAAAAAGATTATCGCGATCTGCAGTACTTTTACGGCTCCTATGTGTTGAGTTTTCGCCTGATCAGACCTGTGCGCCTTGAGTTTTTTCGCGAGGAAAAAGGGATACGACTCAGGCTCCACTCTTACGTTCGCCCATGGATGCTCCCCATATGGAATACCGGAAACACCATTTTTTGGAAATTCTTAGGAATTACTTTTTTATTTTAGTCCACAAACATCGAATGGTGTCATAGCCTTCGCATGAGACAGTAGTCTCAAGTTGTCACAGATGTAAATTCAAAATTTCTCGGCAACTCCAATAGTTTAATCTCAAAAACAGACGTCAAATTTTACTTCAGTGAAAAATATTTTGTCATATCAAGCAATCTGAAAGTGTGTTGATTGCGAATTGAAGTAAATAAAGACGGTTTCCTGATGGTCATTTTTTTGCATGTTAATTTACTTACACAGGTACGTGGGGGGTAATTATGTATTCAATCAAGTATAAAAAATGTCTCACAAAATGTTTCATATTGAGTCTGCTCAATATGCCATTTGGTGCGTTTGGCCAAGTTACGAAAGTATTTCCGTCAACACATGATGCAACAATAAAATCGAGTTCGGCATCATCTAATTATGGAAGATCTTCAGAAATCGAAGTAGATAGTAATATAGAAGCCTTATTAAAATTTTCTGTATCAGAAATTTCGGGAAGTATTATTTCTGCGAAAGTACGTCTCTATGTAACTAATGGTTCTAAAGATGGACCAAAAGTTTATCTAACAGATGCGAACTGGATAGAAACAACCGTTACATATTCGACTCGTCCTGCAATCCTGAGTCAGGTTCTGTTTGATGTTTCAGCGGTGAGCTCAAGCAAGTATGTGGATATTGATGTTTCAAGTGCTGTTAAAGAAAACGGTGTGTTTAGCTTTATTCTAAGACCAGATTCTAGCGATGGAATGGATAGTGGTTCACGAGATTCTAGTTATGCTACAAAACGCCCATCATTAATCATCGTAACGAGTTCGGAGACAACGACACCAACTGAGCCTGTTACACCCATTACGCCGACTGAACCTACCACACCTACTGCGCCAACAACATATAATGACGACACTCAATCAATTTTGTTAAACGGTGTTACTGTTCTCAAATTGAGTGGAAACTACAATTACAGTCCAGTAAGTCACTCGGTTTCGGCCGACGGGAAAGCTCTTGCCATAGATATGCGCGAAGCTACTTTCATTGTCGCAAATAGTAAAAACTCTTTTCCAACTCTCACTAATGATTGTAATAACGGGTCACTACCGACCAATCTCTATCCAATTCAAATTAGAGGCGGTGCGGATTATGTAGGGCTCGCCGGCGTATTTATGACTGGACTAGTTCCGCAAGAAACAGAATGGCGTCCGACCTATTGCAATAGTGCGGCGATCACGTTTAGAGAAAGCGCGATCAATGGAACTGTGGACGGTGTTCGTATAACAAGTTCTTGGGATGCCATTAGACAAGGTGAGGGGTCAGACAACTTAACCGTGAAGAATTCTTGGCTCTCTGGCGTGCGAGATGACTTTGTTGAGAATGATTACCGTTCAAATTTAAATTTTATCGACAACCTGGTCGATGGATCTTTTCAAGGGATAAGTATTCGTCCGTCAAGCAGTTCAAGTGTTCCCGATGCTTCATCAAAGGTGATTAAAGTATCTGGCTCTGTGATTCGGATTAGAAGTCATAATTACTCAGGAAATCTAGAATTTGGAGCTCTTTTTAAGACAACAAGTTCAGGGGCTCCAAAGAGTAGCGTTCACAACACGGTTCTTGCTGTTGATCCGGGTTCTGGTGCTTCTCTCTCGAGTACAAATTGGCTCAATACATGGAAAGATATGTCTGCTTGCGGAAATAATCTTTTCCTGTGGATGTCAGATCGCACAATACCATCAGACGTTGGAACAATTCCATCTTGTTTTACAGTGATCAAGGGGCAAGCTGCGGTCGATCTATTTAATAAGGCCAAGAAAAACTGGATTGACTGCCATCCAAAAGTGCGAAGATCAATCAATGATCCAGCATCTGATTTTAGTCAGTGTCGTGCGAATGAGTTTGGTGGATATACGAATTAAAAACATCAGACTCGTGCGCGTCTTGAGTTTTTTCCAAAGGAAAAGGAATTCGACTCAAGCGCCACTGTTACGTTCGCCCATAGATGCTCCCCATATGGAATGCCGGAAACACCATTTTTTGGAAATTCTTAGGTATTACTTTTTTATTTTAGTCGTCAAGAGTCGACTGCCAAAAAGCATGTCAACACGCTATTGTCGAAAAATCCCCATGGCGGTACTTATGAAATATTTTCTTGAAAGATAAATTATGCAGTGTCGAGATCGCCGCAGCATAATTCTTTTTGCGATGAATAATTTATAGTTCAGTCTTTTTTAAGTGTCTTTGCTAAGTCTAAAACAAATAGTGGCCTTTCAACAATAACGAAGGGATTTTCAGATGATAAAGTACATGCTTGTTAGTTTGGCGATGTTTGGTTTTGTTTCGAGTTCAAACGCTCAAGAGCTTGAAGCTTGGGAAGTGGAACTTGCCACTTGGACAAAAGACGCGCCGGAAATGAATTCGGGACTTCTCACCCTCTATTGGGCGCAGCATTTGACGTCAGCTGTTGTGATCTGTGGCGTTTCTGAAGCGACAGTAATTGCCGCCGTGGCTGCCGACACCGTGCCGGTTGGAAATTTACTTTCTGAAATTCTCGCCAACACCGTGGACGAAGACTACCAAAGCTTGTCCAATAATACTCCGATGGGTGATGCCGCTCAAGGGGCTCTTGGTGGAGCCGGAGCACTGGTGATCGATACCGTTCAGTACCTCTTCTTGGCTCTTTCTGGCGACACAGACCAGGCTTGGAATGATGTTAGCGGCGCCTACGAGTCCTCGCGAGCGGTGGCTGAAAAAATGCGCCAAGATTCAGCTCTTTGCACACGCGCCAGCCGCGTTGAACTTTTAATTCGTAAAGAATTATTTGGTCGCCTTTGGGGTCAAGAGAGCGTCGAACTGCAAAAGCCTTTAGATCCTGCGGCTCAAGTGACACTTCCTTAATAAATAGGGTTTTAAGCGAGCGAGATCCTCATTGGATCTCGCCGTTAGTGCATTCTTCAAAAACAAAGAATCAGCGAGTTGCGTGCACTGTGTATCTTACCTTTTTACCACCCGTTCTTGCGACAGTATGGTCACCGTAGGCAACGACATCAGATGTCCAACCGAGTGCAGTGAGCGCACGAAGAGTCCAGTGCAAATTAGGCATGCCAATAAAAAGTTGAGGCAGCCTTGCATCGTAGGTCATCCACCAATCAGTTGTTCTCTCGACATCGCAATAAATCATAGGATACTTAAGTTTTTCAATTCCAAGATTTGCTTGAAACATAGAGTCTATAACGAGATCTTTGCAAGCAGTTTCAGAAAAGGTATGGATTGTTTCAAAATGATTCATCGAATGGTAGAGGTGTCCAAAATAAAAGATGACTTCGACATCAGATAAAAGATGTTTGTATTGTTCCGGATGGCGGAGGTCGGCTTGATGATAATGCACTTTATCTTCTACTTGGTATTCGCGAGCTTTCGTTAAGAAGGTATCGTGCAATGGGCGCGCATCTAGGGAAATACATTTAATCGCACCAAATCGAGCTGATAAAATTGAAAAATTACCACTTCCACAGGCGACATCCGCCGTAATCTTATTTTTGGATAGCTGTTTTACTAAAGCCCCTCTGTGATCGGCCCATGGACCTAGGGTCTCGTTGGACTCTTTCTCCATCATACACGTCTTTGGTAGCTAGCGGCCTGGCCGGCGGTTTCGTAAACCGTGACTGAGAAGCTTTTGAAGACGAGAGACTTTGCGAGCTGTTGATGAATGTAGCGGGCGAGGGACTCGGACGTGATGTTGTTAGCATCCACGTAAAAAATCTCATTGCTTGGAAAACAATAAATACGATCTTGAAAACGAACCTCGGTATGTTTTTTGTAGTGGGGACTTTCGCTGATTTTTAGAAACGTTGATTTTTTTGGCAGCAGAATTTTTTCATCCATCTCGTCACATACAGCGCGCACGGCTTTTTTAACCACGTTAAAGTCCACGGCCATTTCAGTTTTTTTGTCCACATCCTCCAGATTAACTTTCACTGCCACCTGATAATTGTGACCGTGCAGGAGCTCTGCGTGGGACTCGCTAAAAATAGTAAAGTGTGAAGAGGAAAATTTAAAATTCTGTTTTTTTAAAAACAACGCATACGGCATAGCTACACCGATACGTCGAAGGTGCGAAGCGCATCGTTCAACGACGTTTTAAGATCCGTACTGGGTTTTCTCTTGCCGATGATCAACGCGCAGGGAACTCCATAGGTTCCGCCGGGAAATGTTTTGTCGATGGTGCCAGGAATCACCACGGAGTTTTCAGGCACAAATCCAGAATACGTTTGTGTTTGGCTGGCGGATACGTCGATAATTTTTGTGCTGCCAGTGATGGTGACACCAGCACCGAGCACTGCGCCCTTAGACACATGCACGCCTTCCACCAAAATACAGCGACTGCCCAAAAAGGCGTTGTCTTCGACGATGACAGGTTTGGCTTGCAGAGGCTCAAGCACTCCACCAATGCCCACGCCGCCCGACACATGCACGTGTTTGCCAACGTAACCACAGGAGCCCACGGTGGCCCAGGTGTCGATCATGGAGCCTGCGCCCACGCGAGCGCCGATGTTTACGTAACTTGGCATGAGTACAGCGCCACTTTCCACATAGGCTCCCCGGCGAACGATGGCATGGGGAACAACGCGCACGCCTTCAGTGCCAGTCCAGCGCTTCACCGGAATTTTATCGATGTAGTCAAAAGGTCCGTTTTCAATTTTTTCAATTTTACGAATTCGAAAGTACAACAAAATGGCTTTTTTGACCCACTCGTTCACCGTCCAGGCTTCGGAACCCTTTTCGACAACACAGAGGCGGCCTTGGTCTAAATCTTCGATGCACGTTTCGACGATATTTTTTTGTGCGTCAGATAAAGGCTCAGTTTGAGCGTACAGTGCTTCGATATTTTTTTGTCGGTCCGTTTTTTGCTGATCAAGATTAGTTGAGTTCATAAACTTTTAATCCTTCTAAAATGGCGGGAACATGAATGGCACTAATTTTTCGACCATCAAGTCCGCGCTCCACTTCGTAAGTGAGAGTGGGAATGTTTCGTTCGATGCCGGCATAGGTTCCCAGGGATCCAGGCGTTGGGTAACCGATGTCGTCGGTGATGATATATCCTGTTAATGCCGACACAGCTTTCGCAAAACGTTTGCAGTCGCCGTTGGTATTGAGCATGGGATTCCACGAGTGCATGCTTAAAATAAAATGCGGCTTGTAGGATTTTATGTATTCTACTAAACATTGATTTTCGGGCTCACTGTTAGAATGCGTACCAGGGTAGTAAGACTCTTTAGTAAACTGTGCAGACCAATCGGAAGTTGGTAGATTTCGGTTGAGGTCTACACCCGCAGCATTTTTTCGCTGCTTCAAATGCATGCCATCAATGTTGAGGCACGGCACAAGTGTTGCTTGATACGAATAAGGAAAGTTTTTTAAAAAAACACCGAGCAGTCCGTGGGTGGCCTGCACGCCTTCGATCTCGTCGCCATGCACGCCGCCGAGGATGAGGATTTTTGTTCCGCTGTGACCAAAGTGATAGGCAGGAATGGGAACGTTGAGTCGGGTGTGGCCAAAAATAAATGATCTCATGCTTTGGAACCTAGCAGTTGAGGCTCCTATTGTCAGCTGAGAGGCGTTAAATCTACCTGCGTTATTTTTAAGGTGGCATCGCTGAGCAAGTTTTTTGCGAGACGCACAAAGTGCGGAGATTGATCGGTGAGAAATATTTTTAAAGGCTCTGCCGTGGTTACCGGCATTGAAGACTTTTTTAAAAGTTCAGCCAGGGAATCACCGGGATCAACAAGTGTAATGCCGGGGCCAACAATTTTTTGAATAATTTTTTTTAAAAGAGGAAAGTGCGTACAGCCCAAAATAATCACGTCCACGTTTTGATCGAGCAATGGCTGCACATAACGTGCAATAACAGCCTCGGTGATCACATCGTCAATCCATCCACTCTCCACCAATGGTACTAGTAGCGGGCTGGCTTGAGCATAAAGCTCGTAGGGCGCGGCGATAAGTTTGTGATATTGACCGCCGTCCACTGTGGCTTGAGTTGCAAGCAGACCGATTTTTCGCGATTTGGTTTTTAATTTTGCCTCTTCGCACGAGGGCGCAATCACATTGTAGAGGGGAATATCATCCTGAATATTGTATTGCAAAATACTGCTGGAAGCCGAGTGACAGGCGGATACAACCACATCCACGCCTTGGTTTTTTAAAAATCGAATATTTTGTTTTGTATAACGCTGAATAGTTTCGGGCGACTTTGTGCCGTAGGGCAAGCGAGCCGTATCGCCCAAATAAATAAAAGAATCGTTGGGCAGCGCTTTTTTAAGACAGGACAAAACAGTAAGGCCGCCAATGCCGGAATCAAAAAGCCCAATCATCGTTGCTCCTGTTTTTGCAAAAGATCTTGAAATAAAAACAGCAGATAAAGCCCCTGCCAACAGAGAAAAAAGAATCCCACAATTTCGAGAATAAGAACTTCTGCGGGCGCTTGTAAAACCGACTGGCTCGTGCTGAGGGCAAAAGCCGCTGTGGCGAGAATTAAAATAAGAGATGTTAAGCTCCAAAACCGGCCATGGGTAAGTTTTTCGGAGGCCTCAAGTGCGTCCAATTCGCCAGCTTGGTATTTTTTGCTCGAAGCGACGATATAAACGACAAACTGATAGCGAATCATTTTTACGATTCCTGGAATAATAAATAAAAAGCCCCAGAGAACAGCTTTTGCAAACGCGCGCAAGGACTCGATCAATCCCAATTCCGTATGTTTTTTTAAAAAAGTAAACAACGGGCTTTGGTGATAAAAATGATAACTAATCAATAAAACAGCTAAGACTTTAAACAGGGACTGAATTAAAAAGCCAATGATGGCCACCGCAAACATTTGCGGAATAAAACTATCGGATTTTGCTTCCATGCGAATTTCTTGCAAGATAATCATGGCTTGATTAAAGCCCATGTTGATAAGATGCATTCCGATGAGCGGTAGCGCAAAATGACTGAGAAGTTCTGGAATACTTTGTAATGACTTTTTACAGCGAGCCCACGAAAAAACCATTTGTCATTTATCCTATTCGAGATCGGCTTTGGCAAGCCCCAACCAACTATTCAGATAGGTCCCTTGCGGAAATTCCATCAGCATCGGGTGGTCAGCCGCCTGTTGACCTTTCGCCAGCCACAGCATTTTTTTGTGGGACTTCAAAGCACTGGCGGTGAGCACTTCGGTTAAATCCACATCGCTCAGATGCTGCGAGCATGAGCAGGAGATCATCATGCCGCCGGGTTTTAAGGCACGCATGGCTGCGGAGTTGACCTTGGTGTAAGCAAACTTTCCTGCGTCGAAATCTTTTTTTGCTTTGATCAAAGCGGGAGGATCGCAAACCACTATGTCGTAAGTTTGCGGTGGGATGAGTTCTAAACATTTATCAACAATGTCCATTTTGAGGGGAGTCACTCGATCGGCGTAGGGAGCTACGTTTTTGGCGCAGAAGTCCAAGGCTTTTTGCGAGCTATCCACCGCTGTCACTTCCACCGTGGCGCCTTGATCTTTAAGGTGTTTGGCGATTTGCGTGCTCCACTGGCCCACGTAGCAAAATAGATCCAAAACTCGAATGGGCGCCGGGCTTATTTTAGGGAGATTTTTAAGCAGGAGTTCAACGTTGCTGCGTTGGTCGAGAAAAAATCCCGTTTTTTGGCCTTCAAATAAATCCGTGTGAAAAATCACATAGTCTCTGGGGTGCAGCGATTGCGCGGTGATGATGGAAATGGATTTTAATTGTTCGGCCGTTAACTCACCAAACACTTCGGCTTCGCGAACGTCGATATTTTCCATCTTGCGAAAAGAGTTATCGCGTTTGACCACGAGAGTTGTTTTTGCCCACGCGTAGTAATTAAAAGAGTGCTCGGTGCAGGATTTGAGAAAAATCTCGAAGATTTGCGGAAGATTCTCTAACCAGCGATCCATGCCGGCGGTGAGAATTTCGATGACAAAAATTTGCTGGCTTTGTGGTGTTTTAAAACAATCGATCACCAAGCCTGGCAGCTGGTCGGCTTCGGAAAACACCAAGCGGTGGGAGTACTTGGTGAGCTGCAGTTGATCGCGCACGCGGGCGGCTTTTACCAGTTGGGCCGCAAACCAGGCGCTGTCGATGGTGGCAGATTCCGATCTTTGCAGGCAGCGGAAAGCGATGAGGGAGTGGGGGTTGCCGTAGCCCACGGCAAGGGTGCGCCCCTTGGAGTTGGTGAGCTTGACCAAGTCGCCAGGCTGGATTTTTTTGATGGGCGAGGTGATTTCGTTGGAGAACACCCAAGGGTGCCCTTCGTTAAATCGCTTCTCTCCGCGCGGTGATATATCCCAAGATTCCATGACTAAAGGTTTAGCACGTCTTTTTGCACCAGGTCAAACGTCTGTAGGCTGGGGGTGTTCGTAAGGAACACCCCCTGGATTTATGTAAAAAACGTCTCATTCCGATAGGGTTTTATGAGTCAGTTTGGCCAGAGCCTTGGAGCCTTAAAGTCCATGGCGCAAAAAATTCGCTTTGTGTCGTTTGATGTGGTGCAATTCCAGGACAAGGAGATGCGCAGCCATTGGTATAAACACGACTCCATCGATCTGTATTACTTTGAAAAATCAAATCACGACTTAGTGAAAATTCATGTGAATGTCTTTGGCCAAGTGGTGGAATGGAATCGTTTTGATGGGGCGAGGACCGGCGTGATGATCGAAGAGGAAAAAGCCGGGGAAGTGTTTGAGATTCTGCAGTACGACTCCAGACCCAATTCGCGGGCCCTGGCGCAGTGTTTGCTGGTTTTAGAGAATGCCTTTCAAATTGACGATGGTGCCCGAAAAAAAATGATCGGTTGCTTGCAAAATAAACAGGTCACCTCTCTCTGGAAGACGTTTAAAGCATTTATTAGCCTGACAGACATTGGAAGATCCATTAAAAAGAGGTCATGGTCAAAACGGGTATAATCATCGGTAATCTGGGGACTCCGCAAAGTCCCTCAGTCGCAGACGTTAAAACATATCTCAAACAATTTCTGATGGATCCTTATGTGATCGATAAACCTTACTGGTTTCGGGCGCTGCTGGTGTATGGGATTATTGCGCCCTTGCGCTCTAAGAAGTCGGCCCACGCCTATTCTACCGTTTGGACAAAGGACGGCTCGCCGTTGTTAGTCTTCTCGCAAAAAGTGGTCAAAAAGATTCAAGCTCGATTGGGCAGCGATTTTAAAGTTGTTCTTGGCATGCGCTACGGAACTCCTACCATTGGGCAGGCTTTGGAAGAAGTGCGTGACTGCGAAAAAATTCTTTTATTTCCGCAGTATCCTCAGTACGCCGAATCCTCCACGCAAACGTGGCTCGACGACGCGTATATAGAAATTAAAAAACAAAATATAACAGCGCAGGTCAGCGCAGTGTCGTCGTTTTACCAAGCAGAAGAATATTTATCTTCGCTGGCTTCGCTGGTACAAAGAGAAATTCAAGGCAAAGACATCGATATGTTGCTGATGAGCTACCACGGTTTGCCAGAAAGACATGTTAAAAAGCTCGACCCAAGCAAAACCCATTGTTTGCAAAAAGCGAATTGCTGCGACGAGATCAACAAAAACAATCAGCTCTGCTATCGCGCCCACTGCTATTACGTCTCGCGCGAATTGGCTCGGCGGTTGAATCTTAAAAACTACCAAGTCAGTTTTCAATCGCGCCTCGGACGGGACCCCTGGATTCAACCTTTTACTGATCAAGTTCTCGAAGAACTGCCAAAAAAAGGAATTAAAAACCTGGCGGTGGTCATGCCGGCATTCACCGTGGACTGCCTGGAAACCCTCGAAGAGATCAATGATCGGGCTCGCGAGCAATTTTTAAAAGCCGGTGGGGAATCATTTCACGCCATTCGCTGCTTGAATGACGACGAGGAGTGGATGGCACAATTGACGAAGCTCATTCAACGCAGCATAATTGCAACTTCAGACCAAACGGCATCAGGAGGCCTTACGTGAACTTTTTAAAACAGATTCTAGCCAGCGCCATCGGAACTTTTGTGGCTTTTGGTCTTTTTAGCTTACTCACAATCTTTATCGTTTTTGGAATCATCGGAGTTTTTGCGGCCTCCTACGGCGGTGGCGGTGAAAGCTCTGTGGTTGTCGAAGACAAATCTGTCTTATTTATTAACGTCGAGGGTGAAGTTGCCGAGCGCCGAGGCGCTGTGGATGTGGTGCAGGAAGTTTTGTATGACGAAAAACCAAAAACCATCGGTCTTTATGAGATGCGCGAGGCCTTAGCAGAGGCTGCTAAGGATAAAAAAATCAAAGGGATTTACCTGCGCTTGCGCTATGCGGAGAGTGGTTGGGCAAAGATCGAGACTCTGCGCAATCTTTTGAAAAAATTTAAAAAAAGCGGAAAATTTATTATTGCCTACAGCGAAGCTTACGACGAAAAGCTGTACTACCTGGCCACGGTGGCCAATGAAATATTGATGTACCCCTTGGGCGAGTTCGAGTTTAACGGGATATTTTCACAGTCCATGTTTTTTAAAAAAACCCTGGCCAAGCTCGAAGTGGAGCCCACATTGATTCGCGCCGGAAAGTTTAAATCTGCAGGGGAGATGATCACCCAGGAAAAAATGTCCCACGAAAATCGCTTGCAAGTGACCGAGTTGACTCAAGGCCTGTGGAATACAGTGCTTGCACAAATTGTCGAAGAGCAAAAGCAACTAACGGTGGAGCAGCTTAATCAATGGGCCGAAAAACTCGAAGTGTTTTCGGCCAAAACTGCATACAACGCCAAACTTGTCAGTCAACTTGTTCCGGTGGAAGAAGTCGAGAAAAAGCTATTGAAAATGAGCGGTTTAAAAGGCGACGACGAAGTGCGCTTAGTAGCGTGGAACTCATACGCCGACACGGCGGTTTCCTCGCGTTCGTTTTTAAGCAACAAAGACAAAGTGGCAGTGATCCTTGCTGAAGGCGAAATTCAAATGGGCAGTGGTTCTAACAACGGCACCATTTACTCGGACGAGTTATCGTCGCTGATTCGCGAACTCGACAAAGATAAAGAAGTGAAAGCGGTTGTTCTGCGCATTGATAGTCCTGGCGGAAGTGCTCTCGCCTCGGATGTGATTTGGCGAAGCCTAGAGTATCTAAAAAAGCACAAAAAAGTTGTGGCATCGTTTTCGGATGTGGCAGCTTCGGGCGGTTACTACATCGCCGCGGGTGCTGATTACATCTACGCCGAGCCCACCACGATCACCGGATCCATCGGTGTGTTTGGTATGTTATTTAACGCTGAAAAGTTTTTCGACAACAAACTCGGCATCACCTTTGACGGAGTTAAAACTCACTCGTCAGCGGATATTATGTCGAATTCCAGAACCCTCACAGAGTTCGAAAAAAATCGCATTCAAGAAGAAGTCACCGACATTTACGGAACCTTTCTTGGAGTTGTGCAACAGGGGCGCAAAAAGTTTGAAGACAAAGAGGCCGTGCGCGAAGTGGCTGAAGGTCGTGTATGGCTGGGAGCGAGAGCCATGGAGATCGGGCTCGTCGATGGAATGGGTTCCCTTGATGCGGCCATCGTGAAAGCGGCATCGCTGGCTGGCCTTAAAAGCTACGATGTGATTTTGTATCCTGATGAAAAACGCTGGATAGATAAAGTGATGGATTCTCTCAGCGGAGCCTCCATAGTACCAACATGGCTGCAGAAAATTTTCATCCACGACCCCAAGCAAGAAATCTTCTGGGCCCGCTGGCCTTTCGACGTAAAACTCTAGGTACGTAAAAGGTACGCCGTACCTTTTAGTTGAGACTTGCGTCACAAAAAAAATGGCGTGCGATTCGCACGCCACATTAAAAAATCAAAAACCTTAGCGAGTGGCTGGAGCGGTTTCTTTTGTTGCTGGGTCGTAGCAAAGGAATTCTTGGTTGATAGTGAGGCCTGTGTAAAAGCCAGTCATCATCACTTTGAAATCTTGAATCACGCCTTCGGCGTTTTTAGGAATTGCAAATGTTGGAGAGGAAGCTGTTGTAAGCGTTGGAAAATCAAAAGAGAGAATATCAAGGTCTCTTTCGATAGTTACTTTTGCAACTGAATCACCGGCAGTGTACACGAGATTCAAAGCCCAAAGATAATCTGGGTATTTTGCATTTTTAGTTTCGACGATACCGGATTCGATATTTGTATAAGTGCCAGCAGCCGCATCGTAATCAAGATAAACATCAACGTAAATGTCGCCAGTTTGGTTGGGTGTGTAGTAATCACAGAACATTAAAACTTTAGACGTTTGTGCCGAAGCGCTTAGGCCAATCAGCATCAAAGCTGCTACGATAAATAATTTCATTTAGTCTCCTTTGTCGAACCCGAAGGTTGTTTGTTGTTCGGACATAAGAACAAAAAATCTGAGTTATTAGCAAGCGAAAAAGATGTTAAGGGATTTTTAAAAGCCGAATTACCAGAGGCCAGTGGTCCGATACGCCGCGCATTGAAGGCAAAGTAAAGTCCGCAGGTGATCCATATTTATTGGTCTGAAACGGAAGAGGTGCGTGCAGGCGGAACGAATCTACATCAACAGACCACGGTGTCAGCGCGGAAAAAAAAGATTCGTTCACAAGAATCATATCTAAAAATGACCAGTCTCCAGTAAAGGCTTCGTAAGTGCTCCCTTGGCAGGATGTGCAGTAAAGATGCATTGGAACCCATTTTGGCAGTAGATGTGTTTTAGCAATTTCACTTTCCTCCATTTCATCACGCGGAAAATTAAAATCGCCGAGAATAATTTGCAGGCTCTCGCTCGACTCGCTTGTAACCTGCGACAGCATGCCGAGACGTTTTTTAAGGGGCGAGCTCGCAATCGGAAAATGCACCACGGTTACTGATAGTTTATTTTTGTCGGGAAGTTCTACAGAGAGTTTGAGAGCTGGGCGCGATTTACCCAAAGGAATCAGTCGAGGGGCTTGGGTGATCGGCAAGCGCGTGATCACTCCCACGTCGATCCCTCGGGCATCGTTGTTTTCGATGAGATACGCTTTGTAATTCATGTTTGGCAATTGCTCAGCGATCAGCCGCTGCAGGAGCTGGATGTTTTCCACCTCTTGCAAGGCTAAAAAATCAGGCCCTGCACCAGAGTTAACCGCTCGTATCACTTGTCCAAGTCTGCGTAATTTTTCACTGACAACACTTTCGTTCCAGTCCCATTCTGCACATTGCTCCTGCCAGGATTTTGCGTCGAGTTTTTTACAGTCTTTAAAGTGATTTGGAATTTGTTTTTTAATTTGCAGCGGCAAGTAAGTATCGTCCAGTTTTTGTGGATCATCCTCGGCATCGTAAAGATTTTCCACATTCCAAGTCATGATGGTGACCGAGGGCGAAGATGCTGAAAATGTTTGCAAAGGCCTAGGTAGTAATAAAGAAGGGTCCGCAGGCTCGGTCTCTGTTTTCGGAGCCTTGGTTCCAAAGCCACAGGATACGACAAGGAGAACAAATAAAACCTGAAATAGAAATTTCATTCGGAGCCCCCATACAACTAACGCGTTAACATAAAACGCTGGCAAAGGGGAAGAAATTTGTTATCCTTGGCCCATGGAACAAGTCGCAAAAGCCTACCAAGAAGCTATGAAAGCCCGCGAACGAGCTTACGCTCCCTACTCAAAATTTCTTGTGGGGGCGTGCTTAAAAATCCGCAATCAGGATTTGTATATTTCCGGCTGCAATGTGGAGAATGCAAGCTTTGGGGCCACTGTCTGCGCGGAGCGCGTAGCCCTTTGGAACTGGGTAAGCCACTGCGAAAAAGAAAGCGAAAGAGATTCAAAAAACATCGAATTTTTAGTCTTAGTGACGGACACGTTGAATCCCGTAGCCACGCCTTGCGGCATGTGCTTGCAAACCATGAGCGAATTCCTAGCGCCGGACACGCCAATTTTTTTGGCCAATCTTGCGGGTTTACAAAAAGAAGTTATCTTTAAGGACCTACTACCGTATTCGTTTCATTTAGCGAAGTTATAAAAAGGCGCATTTTTTCAAACGCCAAATTGCGAACAGCATCCACCTCAAATAAAATTTCGTGTTTGCTATTTTTCATCACTTCTTTTTGACATTGTGGCAACTGAGAACACGCCAAATCCTGCGCGGAGTTGTCGACAAGGTAATCCGTGTCTGCTTGTAAAAGCAAGACGGGCAGCTGAATGGATTTTAAATTCACCTGTTTGAGTTTGCCGACGGATTCACGAGCGGCGCGCAACCAGCCTATGGTGGCCCCCTGTCGTTTGAGTTCTGGATAAAGAGTTAAAGTTTTTTGAAACTCTTCCTGTTTCTCAACACTGTTTGTAACCCAACCGTTCTTGATATTTTTTTTCACAAAAAAACTATAAAGCGGAGGGTAGGAGCTGTCGGGAAAAAGCGACAGTAGCCATGTGAGCACAGCGCCCGTTCGTAAAGTGGGATTGATATCAAATAGCGGTGCAGAAAGAATCAACGCATCGATCAGTGCTGGATTTTGTGCAGCCACTCGCACTGCCAGATGCGCTCCCATGGAGTGCCCCAAAACAATAATTTTACGATGTTGCGTTTTAAGTTTTTTGAAAAACGCTTCAATGGCGGTTATTTGCGTATCGAAATTATCGATATGCACTTTAATCAATTCTTCGGGCAAAAGGTGTGACGAAAAACCCTGACCAATATGGTCCCATCCATAGTACGTAGAACTCTGCAGCCGTAGGTTTTCAAAAAGATCGTAGTACTTGAGGCTGGCTTCGCCCATGCCCGGCAGAAAAACAACGGCCACCGGCTGACCGGGATTCACCATGTAGTAGTGATTGTAAAGCAGTGGCTGGAACGGGTGGGCGATCTTAATAGAGGTGGCAGTTTGCAAAAATTTTTGCGCAGGGAGAAGGTCCCCATGAACGAAAAAAAACAACAGAATTGCAAGAAGAGTCGACATACTTCCTTGTAGCATACGGCTGTAAATATCTGAAGTCCTTAAGGCTTGACTCCCTTGCTGTTGAGAATTAAAACTTTCGCTAGTTTAGTTATAGCGGCGGGGTAGCTCAGGTGGTTAGAGCAGCGGAATCATAATCCGCTTGTCGGGGGTTCAAGTCCCTCTCCCGCTACCAATTTCGCTCGCTTCGCGAGCTCACAGATATCGGATTTCACGATATCTGATATCCGATATCAGTTTGTTTTTAGAGCACAAAAAGCGCCGCGTCATTCGCGAGCGCCAATCATGCGAGACGCAAAAAGGGGCGAGGGCCCCTTGTCGTTATTACTTGCTAAGATACAGCTGAACGACGCCGCGAAGGCCGGAGGCCAATTCGATGCTGTTTTGTGCTTCAGTATAATGAATCATTGGAGAATAGCTCAGTCCACCAATTTCAAGAGCGCTTTGGGCGCCGCTGGTGGAACCATCCTCTTTTGTCATACGGATGTTGATAACTTCGGGACGCTGATCTTTGCTGAGAGCAAAAACTTGCACTCCAGCCTCAGATTCAATCACGGCGATTTTTTGCGAGCCAAGTACCAAGCCAATTATTTGAGTGTAGCCTTTAGCTCCATCAAGATAGGCAGAGGTTGTGACAAAACGCTTATTTTCGATCGATACGGTAACGAGTTCTGGCTCTTGCGAAGAATACATCCATGAGTCTGTGTTTGCATTGCGGATCACATAGAAGTTCTGATCGCCGCGGATGCGAGATGTCTGCTCCATGCCGTAATTTGTTGAGATGTCAGTTGTTGAATCAAAAAGAGACGCTTTATTCGTTGTTTGTAACTCAACAAGAGTTAGAGCGTTTACATTTTTACTTTTGAGGGCATAAATTTTTGTGCCATCTTCGTTGGTATACTCTTCTTCAACAATTTTTGTGTCGGAAGCAAACAAGTCGTCGGTTACAACTTGCGACCCATTGATCATTACAGGTGTTCCAGGAATATTGATTTCAGCGGAACAAACCAAGGTGTCAGCTTTGAGTGTGGCTAAAGAGATCGTATTTTTTGTAGCGGCCCCTTTAACACTTTCAACATCAACTGTTTGCTGCGCAAAGTACATAAGTTGTCCGTCGATTTCCTTCACTGTAACGGCTTTCACGTCAGAGGCTTTGGGGCACGTTGAATCGTTAATTGCCACCAAGCTTAGAGTTTGATTGGCTTTTAAAATCTGTGCTTGCTCTGTTTTAACTAAGACAGTTCCATCGCTCAAAAGCGTAAGGCTTTCGTTGCCCTCAAGACTCGTCGTCGCGGTAGCTGAAGAATTCCATAGATAGCTTTGTTTTTCAGTCCAAGTTTGTACGCTTGTTTGCATCTCTTGATTGGCGTTAAGAGTGACTTTAGTGAGGGCGTATTTAATAGTACTTGTGGAGGCTTCAGCGTCTTGTTGAGAACTCACGTTTTGTGAAGTTAAAAGAAGAACACTTTTGCTGTCTTTATACATAATGCTACTTTGTAGGCGACCTTCAATTTTTACAACACCAGTGACTTTGTTTACTTCAGCATCTGCTTGGTTTATTTTGACAGTACGCAACTCAACGGTGCTTGTGTCATTGTAGTTATAATTGGAGATCACTTGCACACCAACTTCAGATTGAGCGCCTTTGAGCACATAATAAGCCGTTATATTTCGCGCCAGTTCGAGAACGCTAAGTGTTTTTGCGAGTCCCTGACCAGAATTAATTGTTTCAAAAGTCGAAAGGCTTGAGTCGGAAAATGCGTTGTACATATTTGCGAGTTCTGGGTTTGCAAACATGCGACGTAGCCAGCCTTCGTTGGCTTCGAGGAAAGGACCTTTAGTGACAGCCGTTGAGCCTAATCCTAAAACAGCCTCGTTCATGTCGATCTGAATGATTTGTCCACCTTGACGATAGGAACCTGCTTCGTAGGATGCGGCCTCGAAAAGAATTTGTCCTTTGCCGGGAGAGGCGGGGTCCATGAGCAATTGTATGTAGCGATCAGGGCTGTTGAGGTCGGCGTACATGCTGCCGCCATCCATCGTAATTACAAGTTCGGCACCAGGAACAACCGTTGCAAGCACTTTATCCTTAGTGATTATATTGCCTGTGATTGGATCGCGTTCAGAAATTTTTTCTGTTTTAACTTCAAACAGCTTGGCTTGCATTTTTCTTTGCGTGTCTTCTGTGTCTACAGCGGGAACAACCCAGCCGAGACCAACGATGAATTTGCGATTTTGAAAAGTAATGGGGAAAGATTTTTCGATCCAACCGTCAAACTCAAGACGTCCCAAATGTTTTACGCCTTGATCTAAATTTCCGATATCAAAAACATCAAGAGGATCTACTTGATCTGCAGGAACCCAAAAGGCGTACAAATAATTTCCGTCATAACGTACGTCTTGGAGGGAGGCACTTTGTCCGTTGGTGTCACCAACGGTGACATCAGAGTCAGCAACGATTTTCTTGAGAGAGCCGTTGTCTTCTTGAACAAAACGGCCTTTAAGTCCAAGTACTGAGTCTGCTAGAAGTTGCTCTTGCAGTTTTTGTTTGTCGGAGTCTTTAGCCACACTCACTTGGCGATCGATGTGAAGCTGACGATATTGGGCTTCTTGCGAAGAGATAACCTCTGAATTTGCTTTTGGAAGTTGGAAAGCTTCCACAGCGATGCGGAGCACTTGCTCCTCTGCCTCTGCATTAATGATGTAGTTGCTGGTAACGATTAAGTAGCCGTTGCGAATCAGCGTGCTGCTGCGTTCGCTGATGAAACCTTTTACGTTGGCAGTCATCAAGGGTTTAATTTCGCCTTTTGGATCTGTAATATCGATAACTTCTACAGCCGCTGGACCACTCCACCAACTCCACCAGTCACGATTCATTTCTGTCTGAATAGCGACCAAATAATAAGTAGTGTCTGCGCCCGTGCCGGTCACTTGGATGTTCATCATTTCTGGACTTGCGATGGGTAATTTCATTTTAAATTCAGCGATGGCAGAGATGTCTTTGCCTTGAATATCAAAAGAGAGAACTTTTCCGTTGCTGGCTTCATCATTAAACCAAATGGATCCGCTGGTTTGGCTCTCGTAAGTTGCAAGGTAAAGCACAGAGCCGACAATACGTGAGTCTACACTGTAGCCAGCGATATCAATAATGCTTGAAATAAGAGGAGCAGAAGAGTTGCTAACATCATAGACCACAAGGCGCGATGTCATTTTACTGTTGTTGTAAGTGTTTTCGATCACAATCAGGCGATTGTTATTTAGATCCGAATACATTCTTTGCGGATAATTTCCTGTGGGATTCACGCGTCCTAAAATTTCTGGGTTGGCCGCACCTTTCGCGAAGGAGACAATTTGCAGTCCGCGGTAGTTATTAAGAAGATACACTTCTTTGGAACCCGGTTTGCCAATTTTAAAAACATCGGCTTCTTGTTCTTCACGCTCGTTACCCGCTTCAGCTGAAACAGGTACTGCCTCTGCCATTCCCCCATTATTCCAAGGATTGAGCGTAAGAAACTCAGTTTGACCAGCGTAGCGGCTGAGTTGAGAGGCCCAGAGGGTTTGGTCGGAGGGGGTTGGCATAAGGCGAAACGCGTGCGAAGTCTCGATGGTGGGAGATTCACCTGTTTGTGATTGGGAACAGCTCGCCAGAGCGAGGGCTGCAAAAGAGAGAGCTATGAGGAGGCTTTTTGACATGTATAAAGTCCTTTCCACCAATCATTCATTTTTAAAAAACTGGCAGTGTTTAATTTGAATAAGGAGATACATACCTGAGCAAGTGGTGAATTTGTTTGAATTTAACGCAAAGTATAAAATATTTATGGTTTTTGTGTAAAAAGCATAAATTACGAAAACTTGGCCATAGTTAAACGGGGAGTGCCCTTTCGGTCGAATTGAGTGCCTCGTTTTGAGATAATTAAAAGCTTTGCAACTTTTTTCAAATTCAACCGTCTTATTCCAAAGAGCAAATGGGGGAGCAATGAAAAATAAAGGATACGTAGGAGTACTACTTGTTTTCGTGGCGATGACCCTCGCGGGGTTTCAGAACTGTAATTTCAAATCTCTCCAGTCGGGAGAAATTCATTCGACCCTGCCAATAACAGATAATACAGATCCCAATTCAAATTCCGGCAGCGGTGGCGATAACGCTTCTGTTGTCTCTTTAAAAAACGACGACAAAGCGCCTTTGGGCTGTAAGCGATGGCCGCAACTTTGCGGTCGAGCCGGTCCCTATGCGGTGATGGGCTCAGCTGACGAGATATTGGACGTTAAGGCGGCTGACCTAAATATGGTGGGTATCAACTCGCCTTATCCCGACATCCTAGATCCCTATCGCAAGGCCATCGCCGACACGCAGATGGCCTATATCGATCTTTCTCCCTCGCAGTTAGTGTTCTCCGCTTGCCACGAAGCCGATCAAGTGCCGGGCTATTGTAATTTGTCGGAACAGCGTAAAGATAAAATCATCAGCGACTTTCAAAAACACCTGGCAAATACGGCGGCCGATCCGCAGTTGATTGCCTATTGGATTTTGGATGACAATCCAGGAGGAGATCTCAAAGATATTTTGGTGCGGATGCGCAATGCTGTGATGCAGTCCAATGCCAACGGCGCGGCCATTCCGCGTCCAACGATTTGTGGTTTCGGCTCAATTTTGGATCCTGCTCCCGGCACAACACTCAGTGAAACTATGAAACAAAATTATGCGGGATGGGATAATTACATCAAAGCTGCGAGCAAGAATTTCACTCCGCTTGGCTGTGACTTTGTGGCCTTTTATAACTATTCCTATGCCATCGAGAGCGGAAGAGACAGATCCATGTATGATTGGACGATGTCGGAGCTTTTGCCTCGGTTGTATGGCTATCTGAAGGAGCAAGGATGGGATCAGGATATACAACCAGTGATCGGAATGCCCTCCGCCTTTGGCTGGGAGATGCCGAGCATTGGTGTCACCTACGTCACTCCGTTAAAAACAGATCTGCAAACGCAAGTGATCTCGTACTGCGATCAAGGCGCAGTCGCTTTATTCCCTTACACGTGGAATGATACGGTCCCAAATTCGCAAGAACTAGGAAACAACAAAGATCTGCTTGATGGTTTTTTACTCGGCTACAATGAATGCAAAAAGAATTGGCGTACATTTAAGCCAACGCTGAAAATGACTCCAGCGGTGGCGTATTTTTCGCAGGGCCCGGGCAACCAACTTTTCGAGGTCACCGGCGCAAAAGGTATTTGCACGTTTACGATTTACGCACCAAACGGGGAAATTATTCATCAGGCGGCTAGCGCCGATTTTCCAAACATGATTTGGCCTAACAAATCTATTCCCGTGGGCGATTATACAATTGTTGCGCGCGATGAAAACGGTGCCGTCGGAACGGCGATTTTTAAAATCGTTCAGTAAGGGGTTGCCTGTAAAACGTATTTAGAGTCTCATATTGAGATAATATAAATATTCGCAACTTTTTTCGGTGACCGGCGTCTTCTATAAAGAGCAATTGGGGGAAATATGAAAAATAGAATCTTAAGTTTAGCGATGTTTGGATTTGTTTTAGTGTTAATCATAAGTTTTCAAAACTGTTCGGCTCCTTCGAGCAACAGCGTCGCAGCAGACTCAGCGAATGGCACGGGTGGTGCGACAGATGAAAATAACGTAGAAAAAATTCCCACAACTACTTGCTCAATGAATGGGGTGAATTATCAGTGTGTAACGATATCCTACGGCCAACACTCCTTGCAAAATTACGAACTTTGGTTACCAAACGGCCCACATGCCAGTGGAGATCGTCCACTTGTAATTTATTTTCATGGTGGTGGATACTACGCTGGTGACAAAGTGGATGCGTACTTAAAGCCTGCAGTCCCGCAAGACGTTAAAACCTATGATGCCTACTCGGCAATGCCAGAGTTATTAAACTTGGGTTATGCCGTAGCAACAGTGAATTATCGTTTGGTGGATGAAAACCCCTTTGTTGTAGGAGAGATGGAATTTCCGTTACAATTCCAGGATGCCGCTTGGGCAGTGCAGGATCTTCGTATGCGCGCCGAGCACTACAATTATAATTCCGCAAAAGTGGCTTTGACGGGAGTTTCCGCGGGCGGTGGTTTATCGTTGTGGCTTGCGTTTCACGATGATCTTAAAAATTCTGCAAGTGTAGAAGCTCGAGAGAAATTTTCTACAAAGGTCAATTGTGTGGCTGTCCGTGATACGCAGACCACAATCAACGTGAGTGAAATTCAATCTTTCTTGGGACCCAACTACGAAATCGGACACGGGATATCCACGATGTTTGGTTTTACACCTGAGCAATATACTGCAGAACCTGTGCTTGCAGAGCAGACTTATGGTGCCAGTATGAGTGAGGCCTCCGCCATCAAACACCTGAATGAGGACGATGTGAGTATTAAAGTGATGCTCTCCTATGTGTTAGACTACGGCACTGTAAATATACATGCTGCGGAGTTTGGAAAATACTTGGCCGAGGGGTCGCCTTTAAGCGTAAAAAATAAGTACGGACGTAAATCATTGAGCGAGCTAGGCATCAGCTATACGTTAAGAATCAAACAAGCTCAACTTGCCCAAAAGAACAACATGATCTCACACATCAATAGTTGTTTTGCAAATTAAGCGGAGGAATTCTGTGAAAACGTATTTCAAAATAATCACACTTGTTAGCTGTATCGGAGCTTTCTTTATTTTGTTCAATAACTGTTCGGGTCCTTCGAGTTCATACGTTGAGGAGGAACCAAACGATGCACAGGACAGCTCCGTCGTGTCCAAGCAGTGCCTATCCTCTCCTTTAGAGGTCTGTTCGTTGACAAATTCTTGTCAGAATGGAACTCAACAATGGACCGTTTCCTCAGATTTACCAAGCTGCTTTCAAGATGGAGCGGCGTTCAACTTTAGAGACGCGTCAAGCGAGTTGAGGTACTACTGCAGGTACAAACCCATAGTGGGTGGCTCTAAAAAGCCTTTAATCATATGGCTCCATGGCGGTTCAGGCTCGGCCGAAAATCTTTACAAGGCCACACAATTGCGGGCCAAGGCGGAGCGTGATCAGTTTCACATCGTGGCTCTGCAATCCAGAAACCTTAAACTCAACATCGCTCGCTTGAGCGATGGACACCACTTTGATACCTGGCAATGGGACTTTGCAGCCGATACGAAAAACGGGGATATCCAGGCGCTCGATCAGCTGATTGATCTTCTCGTTCAGCAAGGCGACGTGGACACAAGTCGTATTTACCTGATGGGTTGGTCGGAGGGTGGAATGTTAGCCCAGCTTTACGGACTGATAAGGCATCACACTGCTTCTGTGTATGGACACAAAGTGGCAGCGGTGGTCGTGTACTCAGGTTCGTCGCCCTTCCATCGCAAGTACGAAAATAATACGGAGTGCACTCCTGATTTAAAATTCCAGTCGCAATTGCCAATATCCTCCTACAGTCGCACCTGCGACGTTGTTACTTGTAATAAGCAACAGGAGACGGATTTGTGGAGTAAAGGAAGTTTTGCTGACGTGATTGATATGCAGTCTTGGAAAGACATTTTAAAAAATGACATCAGCAACAACAACGTGGTCCACACGTTGCTGGATAAAGATGGGAATGTTGCTGGCGCCTGTGCACAAATATGCAGCCTAACTTCCGCGACACTGAATCATCTCACATGGCCTCTGTCGTTTGAGGAAGAGATGCTCACATATCTGTTTAATCAATAACGTCAACCAGCTTGCCTGAAACGCATTTGCCTTTGATTGAGTTTCCAAAATCATAACAGGCCACAACCGCAGGTGTATTGTAGTCACAGGCTTTAGGATCAGAGCCGCTCACTGTGACAGTGGTTATTTTTTTGTCTTTAGCATCCACAGAATAAGTCACGCTTTCGATATTGTACTTAGGATACTTTTTTTTGAAGGCCTTTTGTGTGGTCTTGCTGCAAGCTTTTGCAAAGTCTGTGACAGCCTCAGGCGTCTGTGGTGGTAGCTGTTTTCCCATTGCAAATACGGAAAGTGAGCTAAACATAAAACAAAACAGTACAGTTATTTTTATCATTGTGTTTATACACACGTAAAATATGTGAGTAAACAACAAGGCGTAACGATCGGATGCTCTACGGGTATTTAAAAAATCTCTAGACCTCCGTCTATTGCGCGGCGTATTATTTATTTTGATGGATTCATTCTAACTCTCTATTTAGACTAAAAATATGACTTTTAGTCATAATACTAACGTCTCAACAAAGAGGTACCTATGAAATTTATAATGGTCACAATCGCAATGGTGAGCTTGGTGGCTTGCTCATCAACTCCAAAAACAACGACAGCAACGACAACGGAAAAAACGGAGACGACAACAGCAGCAACTCCTGCAACGTCGACAAGCGCTGACGCGACCACGAAAAAAACGACAACGTCATCGGACACAAGCGCATTTCCAACAATCAGTGGAACTGAAAAATCAGCTGTTACTTGCACAAACAAATCAGACACAAGAAAAATTTCTGTTTTAACTGTGTCTGAGGGTGGCTGTGGCGTTGTTTATAACAAAATGGGTGCAGACAAAACTGTGGCCGTTGCAAAATCAATGAGCTATTGCGATTCAGTATCTAGCAAGATGAAAACAAATCTTGAAGGTGCTGGTTTTAACTGTGGTGGCGAAGCTTCTACAGGTACTTCTTCCGACCAACAGCCTCAGTAGTATTTAATTATTTGGTAATAGGTTAACAGATGCCGACTTCGTGTCGGCATTCAGTTAATTGCGTCGGTCTTTAATACGATCGACGATATTTTGATAGGCCAAGTCGCCAAACAGATCGCGAGCGGCTTTATTATAAGCTCTGGCTGCGGCTTCTTCAGTGGCGTAATCTCCCAAAAAGAAGGCTTTGCTGTTTTTCTCGATGCGAGCTCGCCAGATTTTTTTACCGCGAATGTAGGAAACTCCTCTAAACTTAGAAGACGTTTTTTCGGCGCGCTTGGGAAGCATGCGCTGACGCTCCTTCATAGTGCATACGACGATATTTTCTTTTCGATAGTCCAGCCCGGCTTGCCAGCGGCGGGGATACGCCATTTTTCCTTTTTTAGGTTTCATGAGGTATTGCCCCAGAGACATGGTCCGTGAGGAATCACCCGTGCGGATGCTCGTTACAACCAAGGGCTTTTTTTCTTTTCCACGATAGATAACCCGCCAGCTGCGGTTGAGTAATTCTTCGTAATCTTCGGCGTCTACTTTTACTTTTTCGCCGGTTTTTGTTGCAAGTAATTTCCATGCTTTGGACATCGAGGCTCCTGGTTTTTAGCTCCTGGTTTTTATAGGCCAAGTTTACACGAATCCGCAAGTTTGTCCATGGTCCAATGGGCGAGTTCGCTAAGCACAGGATCGGCCAGATAAGGTTTTACTGAAGGGGCAAGTGCCGTTAGTTTTTTATTGGCAATGACGATTAAAGCATTGCGTTTGAGACCTCTCCCCCCAGCGCGACTTAATGGTGTATTTGCAAACAGACGCATTAAAGTCTTGTTAGAGCTTTCGAGAATCAATCGCAAGTCGTCGGTGGGGTCGCTTGGCGCGGGCTCCGCGAGGTCGCGAACTTTGATGTTCCACGGACACACAGTCTGGCAGATATCACAGCCAAAAAACCAATCGGAAAATTTTTCCCGAAGTTCTGGCGGCGGTACTTTTTTAGACTCAATGGTCCAGTACGAAATACATTTGGTGGCGTTGAGTGTGCGCTCGGGCTCGATGGCATTTGTAGGGCAGGCAACGATACAGCGATTGCAAGTGCCACAGTGATCCAGGCTCGGTGTTGGAGCTTTTGCCTGTGGATAAGCTAAGGTGGAGTAGATCTCGCCAATAAAAAAAAGACTCCCGCGCTTTCGATCAATCAAACACGTGTTTTTTCCAAACCAGCCCAGTCCGGCTTGGTAAGCCAAGTCTCTTTCCATCACTGGCGAGGAATCTGTAAAGCCCACAAATTCGTTTTTTGGAAAAAGAGCTTTGAGATCTTTGCAAAGTTGCAGGGTTTTTTGTTTAAACCAGACATGGTAGTCGTCGTCTTTGGCGTAGGCAGCGACACGTAGGTTTTTTGTCGGTAAGGTGTTGGGCTTCAGTCCGTACTCAACAGTGAAAACAAACGCGCTCTTGGCTTGCGGCAAAAGATTTTGTGGCTCTTCTTTTTGTGGAATATGATTTTTAAGATATGCCATATCGCCGTGGTAAGATTTTTCGATCCAGGATTTATAGATATCCATGGAAAGCGGCGTCTGCAAAGGAGTCCAATTCCAATGCGTAAGATCGTGATTTTCGAAAACTGATTTTAAAAAACCGTGGGCTTCCATCTGACAAATCCATTAACACAGAACGCAAAGTTCTGTTATCATGAAATCCATGGAAACTTTACTTGCCCAACACCCGCAGTGGAAATACGTCGTGCAGATTTGCCAGCAATTGCACAACCAAGGGTACGAGGCTGTATTGGCGGGTGGATGTGTGCGCGACGCTCTCTTGGGAAAGCTTGCAAAAGACATCGACATTGCCACCAGTGCCACCCCCGAGCAAATTGAAAAGATCTTTAAAAGAGTCATCATGGTGGGAAAAAGCTTCGGAGTCTGCAGGGTTGTGATGGCCGACGACCAAGACCCCATCGAGCTCGCAACGTTTCGCGAGGAATCGGATTACAAAGACGGTCGCCATCCTGAGCATGTTGCATATTCGGATATGAAAAAAGATTCCGCGCGCCGGGACTTTACGGTCAACGCCATGTTTTATGATCTCAGTCAAAAGCATGTGCTGGACTATGTGGGTGGTCAGACGGATCTGCAAAACAAAGTTCTGCGCACGGTGGGTGTTCCGGAGGAACGTTTTGCTGAGGACTCTCTACGACTGCTTCGCGCGGCTCGTTTTGCAGCGCAGTTGGAATTTAAAGTAGAAGAGCAAACTCTCCTGGCGGTGCAAAAGTCGGCAGGTCAACTCACGCGCGTTTCTTCGGAGCGGCGGCAGGACGAAATCAACAAAGCCTTTGCCATCGAAAAACCGTTTTTGTTTTTTAAATTCCTTCGACAAATGAATTTACAAACTGTGCTCTTTAGCACTTTGGATTGGAATGAAGAGTATCTACAAAGATTTTTCAAAAATCCATGTCCTCCCCATTGGGGCTGGGCCGCATTGGTTTATTTGGAGATAAGCAAAAATTATGCAGAAGCCACACGAGTGGTCGCCACCTTTAAACTTTCCAAAGACACCCTCAGTTTTATACAGTTGTGTTTAGAGATGAATATCTTTTTAAAAGCAGCGGCTGCAAAAACAGAAGCTTTGGTGTTGGCTCCGTTTGTATCATTGATGCAGAAGGCGCAAATTCAAGACGTTGTGAGCTTTTTAAGACGGTCTCTTGCTGCAGCCGAGGGTGAAGCAGGGCAGACTCAAGTGTTTGCCCTCTGGGACGCTTTAACAAACAAATACGCGCCTGCTGGTTTGCCCGTGGCTGTGGTTGCGGGAAAAGACCTGTTAGATGCAGGAGTGAAGTCGGGGCCGGAATTGGGACAAAAGCTTCAGAAAGCCTATTTGCTTCAGTTGCAGAATCCTAGTTTCACCCGAGATGAAATTATTAGTAAAATTTAGCTGTTAATTAGTGACTATCGAGCTTGTGGTTGTCCGATTTAGTGGTTGTCGGAAGGAACCGTGTCGTTCTTTTTTTCAGCGCGTCCTTGGTGCTGAGTAAAGTCGTAGTCGGGATTTTTTGTAAAGCGATCCGTCCAGCCAGACCACTTTTTTGCTCCCAAATCGTGCTCAACGACGCCTTTTTTATTAAAAATTTTTGCGTCTTTACCAAAAAGAAAATCAAGTACAGGTTTCAACATAGTTATTTTTTACTAGGTTGTGGCCTCATTTGGCAAGCGTTAGTGTTTACAATAAGTTTTGTTGACGCAGTCTTCAGCGAAGAGAATTTTTCGTTCTGTGGATGGAATGTCTCCTCGGATCTTTATGTATCCTTGGACTCTGGCTTGTAAACAGGCTCTGGCTGTTCTTTCGAAAGCCTCTTCGCGTGATGTGCCGCGAAACTTCATCTTGCCCACGTCAGCTGACTCGAAGACACAAGTTGGTGTTTCAGCAGAACTTACAGTTCTCTCTTCGTGCTGCGGAACAGCTAAAGCCGAGAACGTTACCGACATCGTTAATAGAACTAATAATGTTTTCATAAATCACCCCTTACCTAGTACTACAGCAAAGAGAGTGCCAAAAATGCTTCAAGATTATTCTGTAAACTATCGAAATAACAAAGCAAAATAGTTGTTTCAAAATGAGACGAGTTGAGTCTGCGTAAGGTAAGCAGCGACTGACTAAAAAGTGATCACTCCTGTGTCTCTTTCTGACAATGGAGAGCAAAACATCAGTCAGATGGCCCTTTCCTGGAGCTTCGAATGGCATAAGGCACGATGCCGCTAACCTCGCAGTCGTTTAACAAAACATAATCCAAAACCGCAAAAAACTCTCGCCCCCAAGACACCACCCGAGAGTAAGGAATCAATGCCCAAATTCCTTTTCCAAGCTTTTGCGAAATAACTCCAGTCAGCGCACGAATAAACCCTCGATAAAGCGCGCGATTAGTGATTTTTATGCAAAAATGGAAATGATCTTTCTGAACACTTTCCTTATAAACTTTAACTCCAAACCTTTTTGCATAAAAATGAAGAAGTTTACGAAGAAGTATTCGATGGGAATAAAGGTTTGTATATTTTTTAGATTTCAAAACAAAATGCAATGGTTTACGACTGTCCAAAACTCGCGCTGTTTTACGTTTTCCCTTTACAGCAAGAGATCCACCAAATTCTTTAACCGCTGGTTTAAAAAAACTTATTTGTCTTGCCATATTTGCTCCTAAAAAAGAATATACACCATCTTTTAAAATTCAAATTTCCACAAAATTAAAATTTTATTCTCTTTAGAGCAGGTTCCGTAAAAGCTGATTTAAAGCTCCATACAGCTTCGCCCCGATGCGAAGTCACATCTATCGAGACCCCATGGTGTGGACTCTTGGAAATCTTTATTAGGGATGAATTAAAAACGCAAAATCCTCGTCAAGTTGTGATGGAGAATGTCAAAAAATAAATACCCACCATTGAAAATGGTATCCCCAGTAATAATGATTTAAATTTTGAAAACTAATGATTTGAATCTCGAAAACTAATGACTCGAAAAAAAGCTCGGCTGATCAGGAAGATCAGACGAAACGGGTTTAAAAGGGCAGCGGCCCTTTTCGTTCAGGATGAACTTATCCACAACCTGACCTATTCATGGTGAACATGGTTATGAGCCTCGAGTTCAATGGCGATGCGCACAGTTCCCTCATCTTGAGCTGTGTAAGCATTAAAGGCATCGCTCACAAGAGAGTCTTTGTCCAACTTGAGGGCCCACACGGTGTATTTTCCTTTCCACGTCCAAGCGATCATGTTTGCCGTTTGAGTATGGGCTTGAGGGAGGGAGCCAAAGGTGTCTTTGATCGCCTGAGCAGCCACGCGCAAGGAGTCTTTGTTTGGGGGAATTTCAAACGACATATGTTGGAGAAAAGGTTTTTGTTTTTCGCTCGAAAAATACTGAGCGTGAAAATAGCGAGTGCCAGGGAAGGGTTTTTCTGTTCGTACCACGGAGAGTGTTCCTGTTTCTGGGTTGGAGTCTTGATAAAGGTTCGGCTGAAGTCTGAGTTTTTGCAATTGCTCTAAGGTGACTTGCAGCGAGGGCTGCAGCGCCGCTGACTTTAAAGTTTGAGTCATGAGTTGAATGTTTTTAATATTGAGTGGAATTGTTTTTTGCTTTTGCGGTTTCGAATTTAAAGCGTATCGGGCATAACTTTGGGTTTGCAGTTGTGGCTGATCGTAGGGTTTTGTGATAAAATGTTTTTCGGAAATTTTTTGTTCTTTCTGTTTTAACCAGTAAACAAAAAAGACCAGTCCTAAGATCACAAAAAGTAGCGGCCAGCGCTTATGTAACATAATGTTTCTCCGTTGTATTTGTCGTTAAAAAGTTAAATCTTCCCATTGTTTTAAAAAGTTCGTTGGATCTATAAGGTCAGAGCGACGAGAGTACTCATCGCGTCCACGGACGGTGAGAGGGCCTGTGCCCGAGCCCGAATACATTTCGAAATGCAGCATTGCTAAGTTAGAAATGTAGCCAATGTGCTGTCCTTTAACAACGCGAGCACCGTTTCCGGAATGGCCCACAGTTCTTGTGGAAACCTCTCCGTAGCGCATCACGTGGCCGCTGTCGTGTTTCACTTCGATGGCATCAGTTCCTTCGTAAAATCGATAGCGCTGGAGAACTGTTCCCCCAGAGACGGCAAATACTTTTTCACCATTGGGCCGTAAGAGATCGCAGGCGGCATGTTTGCGGCCTGAACGGCTGGCTCCGAAGTAGCGGCCTCCGGCACCGTGAGTGTAATCAGAGGATGGTTTCTGTTCTGTGGGAAAGCGGAAGTTCCCCGTCGTGTTATCGACAACGATGGTGGAGCCTTCGATGAGGGTTTCACCACTTGGGCTTCCCACTAAACCGAAGGCTGGGCAATCCTCGGGGCGCTTGATGTAGGTTGCGGCGGCCCAACCCACGAATTCCTGGCCGCGGGCATTGTGAGCTAGCACTTTAATGTATGTGGTTCTTCCAGATTGTCGTTCTTCGCGGTCGCCATCCCAGGTTTGAAAAATTCGAATCGCTTGAAATCTTTGGATGTTGTAAATCACCGTTTGCATGGAGTCGTCGTAAATTCGGAGTGGATCTGATCGGGTGCAAACAATATTTTGTGCAATTTGCGAAGTGGTGGATTGTTCAGAACCCTCGTCGCCCACAGCAGCAGGAGCCACACTTACAGAGTCGGGAATGAGTAGCGTTGCATGGGCTGGAGTGGCAGGGGGTACCATCATTCGCGGTTCGACAAGAGATTGAATGTTGTTTGTCGTTCCCTTTGCGAGAGAGTAGCTTTTTAAAAAATTGGATTTTTTTGGATGGAATGAGATTTCGGCGATTTGTTTTTGCCCATCCAGCACTTTATAGACGGGAAGGATTTCGCAGGAGTTGCCGCTGCAACAGCGATGTACGGTGAATCTGCCGTCAGCGGTTTTTTGTGTTTCAAGAGTTTTATTGATTAAAGAAACTTCGGGAATGTCTATTTGAGTGGAAAGAACTTTGATCTTCCATTTTTCCGCGGTGTCTAAAAAATTGTCAGTAATGGCGACACTCAATTTACTTTCGGTGACTAAATTCCACGAGCGAATGATTTTATCTTTTTTAAAGTCCACAAAACTACCACGCCGGAGATAGTTGTTGGTATTACTGAGATCGGCATTGAGAATGAAATACGGAGAAAATTGAACAGCGAGTCGTTGGCAGGAGAGATTTTTTTGAAAAGCGTTTCCAAAGTAAATGTAGGAATCTAGAGCTACCGCAGAGTTTGTTGCCAAAAGTAACGGAAACAAGATTATCCATAATTTGATGTTGAATACTTTCATACGCACCTCTCTCCCCAAAGCTACCTATTACAGATTCTGTACCACTTCCTTAAGGATTGAGGGTGGCGATGAGGAGGGGTCGAAGGAAAAGTTTACTTTTCCAGTGACAATATACGTTCCGAAACGCTCTCTTTCTTATAAAGATAGACGGCAAGCGCTCCCAAAGCGGTGGTAATAAGAGATATAAGCGTGAGCAGTAGCAGCAGAAAAATGTGCTGGTTTTGATCAATCATCCAGCCAAAAAACAACGGGCTCACAGACGTCACAATAACGATGATCGTTGCAAAAAGACTTTTAATGGCCCCCAAGTGCGCCACCCCATACAGCTCTGCCCACAACGAAGATTTGATAGGAGCCGCAGCACCCACAGTAACGCCGCACAAAAATAATCCCGCACTGGCAATCCACGGGGTTTCAAAATACCACAGCAGCGAAAAAGCCAAAGCCAGTGGCAATTGATAAAACGGAAAAAGTCGCAAAGCTCCCAGCCGATCCACCAGCGGCCCGGTGACAAAAGCCGAAAGAAGTCGACCACAGGCAAAAAGACTCATGGCTAAAGCCACCGTGTTAAGTGGCCAGTTTTTACTTTGCGCATAGGACATTTGATAAATTAAAAAACCAGAAAGTGAAAACGCCGGAAAAATACTGTGGGAGATGAGAAGATAAAAAATCTTGTGGCGAAGAACATCGTGTGGAGTCCAATTTTTTCGGCTGGTGTGTTGATCGGGCATCTCTTCGGAAAGGAGAGGTTTATTAAAATGGGAATTATTTTTTGTTATAAAAAATGTCACCGGAAAATAAATGAGCACTAGCAAAGCGAGTAAAATATAAATTATAAATTGCGGTGAATAAACAACAATCAGTCCCGCCATGATCGGTGTGAAAATTCCCTCGGCCACGGGAAAGCCCGTGTTTGTGAGACTAAGGGCCTTTCCGCGATTGTTCCCGAAGTAGCGGGCTGTGCACACGCCGTTGATATGGGTGCATAAACCCTGACCACCCATACGCAGTAAAAAAAGGCTTACAAAAAGGACTACCAAGGAACTCGTTGAGAGCAAAAAATAGTAACCGGTGATCAACGAAAATAAAATCAACAAGCAGTATTTTCGCACGTCCACGCGATCGATCCACGGGCCCACCACAGGTAAAAAGAATGCGCTTAAAAAAGTGGCTCCAGCATAGAGGGTACCAAAATTTGTATTTGAAAGGTGGTACTGCTGCAAAATTGTTAAACTAAAGAGAGCTAAAAAGTGCGATTGACCAAAGCACGAAAAAAAAGAGTTACACATGGCAAACAGAAGGGGTCGAGGCTCGGCTTTCATCAGACTGAAGTAGGTCATCTAGCAAATGGTGCCATACGCTTTTTTCACCGGCAATGTTCAATTTTTTCGATAATTTGGTCCAGTTTGGGGTGTTTCTGAATCAACATTCTCAAAATGAGAAGATATATACTTATAAAATGCCCAACTTTTGTCTAAATCCTTAATTTTCCGCAACTACGACCGATAAGTTATCGTGGTGCTGCATCTTTTAATGTTCTTAAAATTCATAGTGTTAACGGTTGTTGTTGGGTCGTTGGTTTTTCCATCGGTGGTAATGGCGCAAACCGAGCCTCCGCAGTTTATGACTGTGGATGGACGCCTTTACGATTCCACCACTCCCGAAGATCCTCTCTTAGATAATTCCGTGTTTATGAAAATTCAGATTCTCAATCCCGCAAAAACTTGTATTTTGTACGAGGAAGAACAAACCGTAAGTACTTTATCCTCGAACGGATATTTTAACGTTCGTGTGGGCTCGCCAACGTCAGGCGCGGAGTCTTTAAAGCGCACGACGGCCACCATCGACGTTGGAAATTCCATGATGCAGATTTTCCAAAATCAAAACGCGTCGATTGCGGGTAAAACTGCGGGCGGCGCGGGCTGTGGTTACACGCCAGCCGCTGGTGATACCAGATACTTTCGTTTTGTAGTTACACCAAGCACCACGGGTGTAACGAGTATGCTTTCACCGGACATGCAAATTGATTCTGTTCCGCAATCGTTAGTTGCAGAAACGTTACAAGGCATGACACCCGCTAATTTTGTGCAAACGAACACCGATGTCACTCAAGCCAAAATAAATACGCTGTTTGGCGCAAGCTACGCAGGTTTAACGGGATTGCTAGCAGGAAGCAGCTCGCTGTATTTGCAAAATACCACAAATGGAACGGTGATTCCAAACCGTGCCACAAATCCTGGTGCGCCGGCAGCGGGACAAATCTGGTACGATAGCGACGACTTTGTACTTCGCTATTTTGACGGCTCGGTTGTGCAAACGTTAAGTTCGGGCAGTGCGGATCCCACAAAACTTCCGTTAGCTGGTGGAACAATGGCTGGCGCCATTGATATGGCCGCAAACGACATCACTGACATTGGCCATATGACGCAAGCACCGCAAAGAACATTTCGTTTTGGAGTTTACACCACAGTTCAGCAAGCCACACTCGTTGCTACGCCACTGGTGGCAGGCCATGAAGGAACGGTGTGGTACAACACCACCACCAACAAATTAATGTTTTGGGATGGCACTGCAGAATTCGCAGTGTCTCCTGTGGACAGTGTGTTTGGTAGAACCGGTGCCGTTGTAGCGGCAGCGAGTGATTACGATGCCAATCAAATCGACAACACGCCTGCAGGTGCCATTTCCGCTACGGAAGTGCAGTCTGCGATCAACGAACTTGATTCGGAAAAGGTTGCGAAAGCCGGTGACTCCATGACTGGCGCACTCAATATCGATAACGAGCAAGAATTACGACTCTCCGAAGCTGATGGCAGCGGCGCAAATTATGTTGCTATCAAAGCTCTTGCAACGTTAGGCGCCAATTACACTCTTACACTTCCTGCAGATGCAGGCAGCGCAAGTCAGGTATTAACAACTGATGGTTCGGGTATCTTAAGTTGGACGTCGCTTGCTGCAGTCGGCGAAACCAACACAGCAAGTAACCAAGGTGTTGGTGGTGTTGGACTTTACGACGCCAAGTCGGGAGTGGATTTACAATTTAGAAACATCAATGCGGCAAGTAACAAAGTCAGTGTCGCTCTCGACGCTGGAAACAAAGAAGTAGATATTAATGTTAACGAAGCCAATTTTAATTCGGCGGCCATTCCTAATACCGCAGCGGGTACGATTGCCGCGACCAATGTTCAGGCAGCAATTAACGAGCTTGATAGTGAAAAAGTGGCAAGCACGCGAGCCATTAATACTGCGGCCGGAAGTGGCCTTTCGGGTGGCGGAGATCTTTCTGCAGACCGCAGTTTAAGTGTTGATATTAGTGGCGCTACAGCAGAAATAGCGGTGGCTGGCAACGACGAGATCTTAATTTACGATACAAGTGCGACAGTTCTTCGTAAAATGACCCGCACAAACTTCGTGCTCAGCGAGACGGAAGTGGATGCGATGGTATCGAACAACGGTTATCTAACGACTGAAGCAGACACTTTTGCGACAGTGACAGGTCGCGGTGCAAGCACGGCGACAAGCATCACCCTTAACACTCAAGCCCAAGCTCGTTTTGCCGACAGCGCAGGCGGCGAGTACGCAGCGATTCAGGCACCAACCACCATTGGTGTAAACTATGTTCTTACGTTACCAGATACGGCTGGCACCAATGGCCAAGTGCTTTCCACGAATGGTTCAGGTGTTTTAAGTTGGATTGCTATTCCTTCGGCACCGGTATCATCGGTGTTTGGAAGAACCGGTGCAGTAGTTGCCGCAACTAGTGATTACGATGCCGTACAAATCGATAACACAGCGGCAGGAACCATTGCAGCA